>DATKPV010000001.1:0-44618 GCA_035523915.1 Candidatus Aquilonibacter sp.
ACAGATGCGGAAAAGTGAAATAAGCTAGAGGTTTGGATACCACCCCTTTAGCCGGGATGGCGGAACTGGCAGACGCAGCGGACTCAAAATCCGCCGGTACTTGGTACCTTGGGGGTTCGACTCCCCCTCCCGGCACCAGCACTTTCCTGAACTTCTTGAATGGCCGGCGCCCTTACACGACCGCCAACTCGCGGGCGGCGGCCTTAATCCGGGGGATTAGGCCGGGGAGTTAGTTCTTTCTGCTAGTATCCATCTCCCTGTAATTGTTGTAGAGTGCCCCTGCTCGGGTGCCCGAGCGCAATCACACGGGCACAAAAACGACCGCTGGACCCCCACTCGCGGTGAAAGGCCTTCCAGGAGAACACATATGAGAGAATTCCGCTCTGTTCTCGCGCTTGCGGTCTTGGCGGTGTTGGTTCTTGGGACGGAGACCGCCAGTGCCCAGAGGCAGTGGACCACGCAAGGCTCAAAATCTGTAATCGGAGCCTCCGGGGCGCCCGACCTATTGAAAGTGAACTATTTTACGAACGCAAACACCGCCGGAGCGCAAGACGGGACCGTGCAGATCGTGAACCCCGGTTCGCCGACCGGGAACCTTTGCGCTCAGATTTATGTATTCGACGCCTATCAGGAACTCTCAGAATGTTGCGGGTGCCCGGTCACCCCGGGCGGCCTGCGTACGCTTTCGGTCAACACTGATTTGACTGGAAATCCCCTGACCGGTGTCAAGTTGGCCACTGGTTCCGTGTTGATTGTTTCGGGTTACACCAGCCCGACTTTCAACACGACTTGCAGTCCTCTGAACAACATCGTCTCGCCGACGATTCGCGCCTGGGGCACACACCTCTACCTGAACGGATCCAGCTATCAGATTACGGAGAGCGAATACTCGGACCGGTCGCTGGGCCAATGGGACGACTTCCTCCTGACTGATTGCTATGCCCTTCTGCTGGATGGCAGCGGCCACGGCAGCTGCAGTTGTGGCACAGGCGACTGATTAGCGTCACGGCTTGAAGCCAAGGAAAGCCCAACCGCAGGCCGGTTGGGCTTCATTCCTCCTACTGTTGCAGTAACCACGATTGGCTAGACAGTCAGACTACGCCATTTGTGGAATAGACAGCCCCAGGAAACCGCTCAAGGATAGGCCGACTTGGGGACGTGATCTTTTCTTGTTTGGGGCCGAGCCTGTAGCGCGAATCCAGCGTTCTAGGTTTCCACTCGCACCAGTCAGAAGCCATCAGGGACCGCTTTGGAGGATATCTCCATGTATCGACCGTCTCTGCTATCAACCGTAGTAGGGGCCTCTTGCCTTATTCCCAAGGGTTTACGAAGACTCTGCTCGCTTTGGAGGTTTGTATGACGCGACTATTTCGTCCTGCCTCACTGACACATCAACCGTATATTTTCATCGTCACACTCGTGCTTCTAGTGGCAGGGCCCGTGCCTAGGTCACGGGCACAGGCGGCTGACAGCGCAGCGCAAGGTCAAACGGTTTCGCTCGCCCGATATGGCGTGAGCGTTCAGGTCGCGGCAGGCTGGTCGTATCGTCATTTTGCCAACCTGGATCAGCTGCTGAATGTGCCTTCAAACAAGATGGCGACGATTGCTTCAGTGGACACCGACAGCATCGGCAAGATGTACATGGCAAATCTCCAACTCGCGTCCCACTCCGAGGCCGTAGACCGCCTAACCATTGTCGCGGCCGAGCGCCCGACTCCATCGACGTTCCTCACGATTGCGGGATGGCCCGCCCTGCAACGCCAGACCTTGATTCCGAGACCGGAACTCGGCGAACAGGAAGATGAGGCGGAGTCTGGCAACGGGACAGGGAGGATGTTGGTGCTGGTCACAACCGCCGTTGCCGTGGGCAACTCCGTGTTTCGCTTAGATGGGACGGTCCCGGCCGAATCTCCGACGGCAAATGTGATCGCGGCCCAGATGAAAGCTATGGGTCTGGGATTGGCCTTTCAGCAGCCTGGAAATGCCGCCCAGGCGGCAGAGGACGTGCAGAAACTGCAAAGCAATCCTTCGCCTCGCCTGCCAAATGCGCAGCCGCCAGAGACCGGAGCGGCGCCCTCCAAGGCGCAAGCGACCAAGACTTCCTCGCTTACGACTGTGAAAAACATCTCACCCGCCACCGTACCCGCTGCACAAACCGTTGGTCTCTCCTTCAACACGACGTTGGGCGGGAGTAGCTCAGAGCCGGAGATTGCGGTTTCCACTAACGGCCAGAACATCGTGATTGCCTCCCAGTTCGGCGGCATCAGCTCGCAGAATGGAGGGCAAACTTTCGGGGCCACGTTCAGCTTCCCGAATACGCAGTGTGGCGATTCGTCTCTAGCCTATGGCCGCAGCGGCAATTTTTATGAGGGATCGATCGGGACGACCACCACTGGGTGCGACTCCCAGGTGATGGATTGGTCCACCAACAACGGTCAGACTTTTCTGTTCCGCTCGAATCCGGTTGTCTGCGGCGTGAGCACCAGTTGTGGATTTGGCTCCCCCGGCGTGCCCGACCAGGAGCACATAGCCGCCGATCGCTTCAATGCCGGACCTGCACCGCTGGCTGGCGATCAGGTCTACGTTGTCTGGCGCGACAGCGGCTACGGAATCGTGTGTTCGACCGACAGTGGAAATACCTGGAGTACTGCTCAGTTCCCCCAAAGCAGTGCCGATTTCCCGCGTGTGGCCGTGGGGGAAGATGGCACGGTGCATGTCATCTACACATTGGGCGACAACATCGAGGTAGATAGTTTCAGCTCCTGCGCTAACGGATTGAAGCAGCTGACCAGCGGAGCAGTGGTTGCTACTGCGACGCACGAGGTTGTCTGCCCAGTGCCCGGACTGGATCGCTGCGGCGGCCTGAACGGATTCTTCCGCAACGACCTGCGTGGCCCGACGGTCACGGTGGACGACACCAATCCGAGTCACGTCTATTCGGTGTATGCGACGAACACCGCGACCACATCCACCTACCCGGCCGGCAGCGGTGTCAATGAAAACGTGGTGGTGTCGGATTCGAATGATAACGGCAAAACCTGGTCCACTCCAATTCCGGTGAACGAAGCGATTAACGGTCGGCGCTATCTGCCGTGGATTTGCTCGGTGGGAGGGACGGCCTTTGCCTCTTGGTTCGATCGGCGCAACGCGACTCCTGTCACCAACGATGCCAGTGACTTATTTGCGGGCAGTGCGGCACCGGTGGGCGGGGTTTTGACCGCACAATTCCCCGACTTCCAGATCAACGCCCCCAACACAAGCGATCCGCAGTGCGGCGTCCCGGCTGGAGGGTTTTGGCCTAACAATCCGGGTGCCGGCGTCTTCGGTCCAGATAAGTCGACCTATGCCACATCGTGCTACGTACAGCCGCAGCTGGCAGGCACCTGCTCCTCAGACAACACCACCCGCTGCGATTACAACACACCCCCGGCCGGCTGTGGAACCTGCCAAACCGGAGACGGAGGACCCAAATACGGCGACTACAACGGAAACGCCTGTGCCGCAGGGCGCCTCTACAACGTGTGGGGTTCAGCGACGGCACAGCCATTTAGCAGTCCACCGACGAACATTAATGTCTTCTTTTCGCAAAAAGTGGTGTGCTGCGTTCCACAGATTCAGGTGCCGCCCCAGATTTCGCTGACGGCTTGCGCTGGGACTACCGCAAGCACCACCGTGAACCTGTGCAATACAGGTAAGGCGGACCTGCAGATCAACAACATCAGTTCCTCCAACTTTGATATCTCTGTGTCTACTCCAACCTCCGGGTTTCCGTTGATAGTCAGTCCCGATTCCTGTTTCCCGGAGCAAGTGACGCTCTCGCCCGGAGCGACGACGGGGCCAATATTTGGCACTCTCACCGTTGCCTCCAACGACACGGTGAACCCGTCGGCTACGATCCAGGTGACCGGCAGCTCGCCACCGCCGCAAATTGCCACTACCATTGCCAACAGCGGGAAGTTCGGCAACGTGTGCTCCGGGCATGTGGGCGACCTCAACCTGGAAGTGTTGAACGAAGGACAGTGCAACCTCAACATCAGTGCCATTTTCTCGACCAATCCGCAATTCGCATTGCCTGCCGGGCCGCTGGTGTTGAGTCCGGATGCCAACGTCGACTTGCCGATCGCTTTCCAACCGGTCCAATACGGAAGTCCGGGATATGTGACCTGCAGCAACACGGTACCCGAAACTTCCAACATCACGCTGGTCAGCAACGATCCGGTCAACCCGATTCTGCTTGTGCCGGTGCAGGGCATCGAAGGCTGTCCGACGCTGGTGCTGGGTCCGCTGAATTTGACTGGCGCCAACGACTATCCGCCCACGGTGTCCGACCCAACGGGAACTCTGGGTTGCCATACCGACAAGCAGATCACGGTGAGCAACACGGGAATCTGCCCGTTGATCGTTGCCAATGTGGCAACGGCGAACGGACTGGACGGCAAGGGCCTGCCTTTACCGCCTGCGCCGCTCGAATACACGATCGTGAATACCTCGTTGCCATTCATGCTCAAGCCCGGAGCAAAACCAACTCCGATTACGGTTCGCTTCAAGCCGGAAATCCTGACCGATCAGAACCCCACAGCTCCCGACCAACAGACGGGAACACTCAACATTACGAGCAACGACCCATTGGTGGGCGATAACACCGCCACGCTGTGCGGTGAACCCGTCTACCACAGCGGCGCCCGAATACTGCTGGTGGATACTCTGGATAATCCGATCAGCTCGGTGACGGAGCTCCTCCTTACCACCACGAACATCACGCCGCCCTTCAACGAGACGCTGAAACCGGCGCCATTGCAACCGCCGGCGAATGTTTGCGGCAACACCATCAACTACCACCTGGACAATGAGACACTGAATCCGACAGGTTCGAATCCGAATGCCTACTATCGGGCTCTGGTGAAGGATAATCCACACTATTATCCGCCGGTGGATTTCCGCTTGGCTCAGTGCCAGTTCCGGCAGATTGTGATCGTACGGAAGTATTAAAGCCCCCAATCGCTTGTTTCGAGGATTGGACCAAAACCATGTGCCGGGGCCGCAAGGTTCCCGGCACATATTTTTCGACAAATCAAGGGGGACCAGCCACAATGAATCGCCGGACAGCTCTGCTACTAACCATTTCGCTGCTTTTTTCCCCGCTGTTCTGCAAGAGCGCGTTCAGCCAAAGCGGGCAGACGGCGACCGTCGCGGAGGTTGACGGCGAAAGGATCTCGGCGCAGGAACTGAAGGAGGCTTCCGGAGAAGATCTGGCAACGCTGGAAGAGCAAGCTTATCGACTGAAGCAACAGAAATTGGAGGAACTGATCGACAACCGCCTGCTGTCGCAAGAGGCGAAACGGCGCAGCATCCCGCTCGACGAATTGATCCGCACCGAGGTTACGGCCAAGGCGAAGGAAGTAACCTCGGAAGAAATCCACCGGGTTTACGAACTGAACAAAAGCAAGTTGCAGAGGCCGGAATCGGAGGTGGCTGGCCAGTTACGCACTGTCCTGATCGAACAAAACACGGCGACGCGGCGCCACGAATTTGCCAACACTCTGCGCGCTCGCGCACAAGTCACGGTTTATCTGGACCCTCCCGCTCCCTATCGGGCCGTCGTAGGCCTGGACGGCCCGAGTCGCGGCGCGCCCTCCGCCCCGGTGACCATCGTTGAATTTGAAGACTTCCAGTGTCCCTTCTGCCGCAAAGCCCAGGACACGTTGCAGCAGGTTTTGCTTAAGTACAAAGATTCAGTGCGATTCGTGCATCGCGATTTTCCTTTGCAGCCGTTGCATCCCGCTTCATGGAAGGCCCACGAAGCCGCTCGCTGCGCGGCGGAGCAGGGGAAGTTCTGGGAGTACCGTGATCTGCTCTATAAAAACGCCCCGGCTGCGCCCGAGCAGTTGCCCACCTTTGCCTCACAGCTGGGTCTTGATTCCATCGCTTTTAAGACGTGCCTGGAGAGCGGGAAATTCAAAGCTGCGGTCCAAAAAGATGAGGACGAAGGCGACCGACTGGGAGTGCAGGGCACTCCTTTTTTCTTCATCAATGGACGCCCCTTCCCCGGAGCTCAGCCGGAAAGCGAGTTCTCTCGCGTGATTGATGAAGAACTGAACAAACTGGCGCATCGATAAGAAAGGGTCACCCGAAAAGCTAGAGAATTGCGGGCCAAACTCGTGCCTGCTGCAGCCGCGGAGCGCCAAGTCGCAGGTGCGGGAGCTGAATAAATATCTGAATCGCATTCCCAACCCGGTCCCCGGATTGGATTCTCCGCTCATGGCGAATGTCGCGGCATTGCAGAGTAGAAGGATCTCTGAGCCGCCAGAAGCGACTGCGGAACTCAAAATCCGCCGGTACCGGGCACGTTGGGGTTCGATTCTCCCCCGGCAACAGTCTGAGATTCTGCCCTGCGATGGCCCGTCAGCAAGCAGGCGGACGGGCTTCGCGCTTGGCAGATCGTTTGTCACAGGCGCGTGAATGCCGGAACTTCTCAATTCACAATACAATCTGAGAAGCGATGGCAATCCAGACTCAACTCATCGTTTGGCCGGGCAAGCCATACCCGCTGGGCGCCAACTGGGATGGCGAAGGTGTGAACTTTGCCCTCTTCTCGGAGCACGCCGAGAAGGTGGAACTGTGCCTGTTCGACAAAACGGGACGGCGCGAACTGGAGCGCATCAATGTGATGGAGCAGACCGACCAGGTCTGGCACTGCTATCTGCCCGAGGCGCGGCCGGGACTTCTTTATGGCTACCGCGTCCATGGGCCCTACGAACCAGCCAAGGGTTTGCGCTTCAACCATCACAAGCTCCTGCTCGATCCTTATGCCAAGCGAATCGTCGGCGATTTGAAGTGGAGCGATGCGCACTTCGGCTACCGCGTGGGGCATCGGCTGGAGGACCTTTCTTTCGACCGCCGCGACAGCGCTCCGGGAATGCTGCGGTCGATGGTGATCGACCCGGCGTTTACCTGGGGCACGGACCGGCCTCCGCGGACGCTCTGGCACAAAAGCATCATCTATGAACTGCATGTCAAAGGCTTCACCTTTCGGCATCCCCAGGTTCCCGAGTCGCTTCGAGGAACCTATGCAGGATTGGCGACGGCGCCCGTCATCGATCATCTTCTCAGGCTCGGGATAACCGCCATTGAACTGATGCCGGTGCACTACTTCATCGACGACCGGCAACTCATCGAAAAAGGATTGCGGAATTACTGGGGATACAATTCGATAGGCTTTTTCGCTCCGGTTTCGCGCTACCTGGCGACCGGTTCGATCAGCGAGTTCAAAACCATGGTGAAGACCATGCACTCGGCGGGCATTGAGGTGATTCTCGATGTTGTGTACAACCATACTGCCGAAGGCAATCAACTCGGTCCGACTCTTTCGTTCCGGGGCATCGACAACGTGGTCTACTACCGCACGGTCGCCGACAATCCCCGCTACTACATGGATTACACCGGAACCGGAAACACGCTGAACATGCGGCATCCCCGGGTCCTTCAGCTCATCATGGACAGCCTGCGTTACTGGGTGCTGGAGATGCACGTGGATGGATTCCGCTTTGATTTGGCGGCAACGCTGGCCCGCGAACTCCATGAAGTGGACAAACTGGGGGCGTTTCTCGACATCATCCATCAGGATCCCGTCCTGTCGCAGGTGAAGCTCATCGCAGAACCCTGGGACCTTGGCGAGGGCGGGTATCAGGTCGGCAAATTTCCTGTGGGCTGGGCGGAGTGGAACGACCGTTACCGGGACGCTCTGCGAGGTTACTGGAAGGGCGACGGAGGACAGATTGGAGAACTGGCGTATCGAATCACCGGCTCCAGCGACCTCTATGCCCGCAGCGGACGGCGGCCTTACGCCAGCATCAACTTCGTGACTGCGCACGATGGCTTCACCTTGCAGGATCTGGTGAGTTACAACTCCAAGCACAATGAGGCAAATGGGGAAGGGAACCGCGACGGCACGGACAACAACCGAAGCTGGAATTGCGGAGCCGAAGGCCCGACGGACGATCCCGCCATCAACGCGCTGCGAGCCAAGCAAAAGAAGAACCTGCTGGCCACATTACTGTTATCGCAAGGCGTCCCCATGTTGTTAGCGGGCGATGAAATTGGCCACACGCAGGGCGGCAACAATAATGCCTACTGCCAGGATAATGAAATCAGCTGGCTCGAATGGGAGAAATCGCGGCCCAACAGCGAGCTCAGTAACTTTCTCCAGCAGTTGATTGCTCTGCGCCGCGAGCATCCGGTATTTCAACGGCGCAATTTCTTTCAAGGCCGGGCGATCAAAGGCGCCGGCGTCAAAGATATTCTCTGGCTGGGGCCTGACGGCGGAGAAATGACCGACGACGAGTGGAACCAGGAGCACGCCCGAACCCTGGGAGTGTTTTTGTCGGGATCGGCAGTAGGAGAAGTGGATGAACGCGGCCGGCCACTCACCGACGAAAACTTTCTGCTTCTCATGAACGCTCACTTTGAAGAAGTTCCATTTTCTTTGCCAACGGTTGCTTCCGGCATGTCATGGATCATGCTGCTCGATACTTCCGATCAATCTTCAAGCGAGCGATACGACGCCAGGATGACCTATCCGCTGCGGCCGCGCTCGCTCGCACTGTTGGTGGAGCGTCGTCTTAACTAGATCTTCCCGATTATTGTTGCAGAACCTGGCCCGCCTGCGGATGAATCTGGTCATTTCTGATCTGGCTGGAGTCCCAACCTCCGCCGAGCGCCTTCACGAGATACACCGAGCTGACCATCTGCTGTCCGAGCAATTGCGTTTCAAGACGCTCGCTGTTCAGCAGGGTGGTCTGCGCGGTGATGACGTCAAGATAACTTGTAGCCCCGGCAATATAACGATTGTTGGCAATCGCCAGCGCGCGGCGTGCATCGTCAACCGCCGCGCCTTGGGTGGACAAGGCCCGCGAAAGCGTGCTCAGATTGCTGATGCCATCTTCGACTTCCTGGAAAGCAGTGAGCACCGTCTGGCGGTAGTTGGCTAGGGCCTCGTTATAGGCGGCGCGCGCGGCGGCCAGGTTCGCGCGGTTCCTTCCACCTTGCACAATTGGTTGCAGGGCGTCGGCCCCGACCGACCAGAAGAAGCTGGGAGCATTGAACAACGTTGTAATGTTCTGGCTCAGTAATCCACCTGAGCCGCTCAGCGTGATGTGGGGATAGAATGCGGTCCGTGCGACGCCAACCTCGGCGTTTTGATACGCCATCAGCCGTTCGGCGCCGGCAATATCGGGCCGCCGCTCCAATATGTCGGAGGGAACGCCAAGGGGAACCGACGGCGGTGTGGCTCGCCAGGGCATCGCGGTCACGCTAAGACTGGATGGAGGCTCGCCCAGCAAGGCTGCAATGGCATGCTCGTACTGCGCACGCGATTGCTGGACGAGGGCGAGCTGCGACACGGTTGAATCGAGAAGCGCCGCCTGTTGGGCGACTTCGAGGCCGCTGGCAATGCCGCCTTCGTGGCGGCTTTTCACCAGATCCAGTCCCTTGCGCTGGTAGCCTACGGACTCCTGCACCACCTGCTCCTCGGAGTCCAGCTCGCGCAGCGTGAAATAGTCGGCTGCGAGTTCTGCTGTCAGTACCAATTGCGCATTCTGGAGATCGGCGGCTGTAGCTTGCAGGGAGGCGTTGGCCGCTTCCACGTTGCGGCGCACTCTTCCGAAGACGTCGGCTTCGTAAGTGAGAGAGAAAGGAATGGTATAGACGTTCTGCGTGTAGGGCAGAACGGGCTGCGCCACACCGTTCACCGGGGCCGCGCCATTCAGCGGCCGATTGCCCGAGCCGCGCTCGCGCAGCGCGCTGGGATCGGTCGAAAGTTGCGGAAACATGTCTGCTGTGGCGATTCGCGCCAGTGAGCGCGCCTGGTCCAGCCGGTCGCGCGCGGCTTCCAGAGACTGGTTGGCCTGTAGCAACTGTTGTTCGTAGCCGTCGAGCGCCGGATCGTGGAAGATTTTCCACCAGGCTCCCTTGGGGATTGAGTCCTTTGGCGCGGCCTGCTGCCAGGGCGGTTGCGTCTTCCAAGCATCCGGTGCCGGCATCGGGGCTGCCGGCCGGCTGTAGCGCGGACCGACCGTACAGCCGAGCGCGAGCCCGAGCCATACGAGCAGGCCCGAGATGGCAACTCGCCTCATTGCGCATTTTCCTTCGGCAGGCTCTGCCGGCCCTGCTGTGCAGGCTGAGCCGGCGATTCGCCGGGCGGCGCCCGCACGACGCTGACCTGTTGTCCATCTTCCAGCGAATCGGAGGGATTGATGATGACCTGTTCGGTGGTGGAGAGCCCCCCGAGAATCTCCAGAGTGGTCCCGTAATCGCGCCCAATGTTGATGTGACGAAGCTGCACCCTACCCCCCGGGCCGACGATCGCAACCTGCGGACCCTGAGCGCGAAACAACATCGCGTTCACGGGAACCGTGACTTTGTTCACGTTGGAGCCGACGGCGAAATGCACCTCTCCAAATGAGCCGGGCAACAGGCGCGCATCCTTGTTGGGGACATCGACCTCGGTAAGCAGAGTACGCGTCGTGGGGTCGATCGACTCCGCGCTGCGCACGATCGTGCCGTAAAACTTCTGTCCGGGAAACTCCTGCAAGGTTACGGCAGCTTTGGCGCCAATTTTTATGTAAGGCGCATAAGCCTGCGGCACGCTGGTGTAGACGCGCAGCGGATCGACCCGGGCCAGGTCAAACAACTCGCGTCCACCTGCTGCGCCAGTGCCGGCGTTAATCAGAGTCCCGGGATCGACATTGCGCTGGGTCAGCACGCCGGAGAAGGGAGCATAGACATTCTTGAATCCCTCCAGCTGTTCCAGGCGGCGCACGTTCGCATCGGCGGCAGCGAGATTGGCCTGGCTCTGCTTGTATTCGCTCTCGTACTGATCGGCCTCCTGCGCGGAAACCGAGTCGGTTTTGCGCAGGTTCTCCCAGCGATCGGCTGTGATCTTGGCCAATCCCATCTGCGCCAGAATTTGCAGCCGCGCGGCGCGGCTCTGATTCAATTCCTGATCCACTTCCGGCGTGTCAATTTTGGCCAGCAGTTCACCCTTCGTGATCCGGCTGCCAATGTCTTTGTACCAACGCAACAGATAGCCGCTGGTGCGGGCGTAGATCGGGGATTCCTCGTACGCCAGCAGCGAACCGGGCAGAACGAGTTCCTCCTCTGGAGCTTCCGCCACAGGGTGAACCACGGCCACACTGGGAATGGTTTCCCGTTCCGTCTCCTTGGCCAGAGCGCGTTCGTGAGTGGCATGGCTCCACAGTGTCAGCGCACCGGCCAACAGCAGCACCAGCAAGACAATGGCTACGATCGTGAGCGCTTTGCGTGGAGGTGCGGGCGGAAGCTCGGGGGGCTTCTGGATGTGGGGGTGCTGGTGCTTGGAATGCTGCCGAATGGCTTCGATTTCTTCGTCGCGCCGCGCCTGGGGGCTGACGGCATGCTGCTCATCGCCGGCGGCCTGGGGCGTGAACGCGTCGCCGCCTGGCTCCGACTGCGGGGTTTCCTCGGGCGGCCGTCCGGATTCGTTTTCAGCACTCATGCTCGATGTGGTCTCCGAATATCTGGTGCTTATGTTATGACTGCTCACGCGCCCGCTTGGCTTCGCGGCGGCCGTGGAACATGGCAAACACGCTGGGCACAAAGAACAAAGTTGCCACCGTAGCGAACAGCAGTCCACCGATGACCGCGCGGCCCAGGGGCGCATTCTGCTCGCCGCCTTCGCCAAAGCCTAATGCCATCGGGACCATGCCGATAATCATCGCCAGTGCGGTCATCAAAACCGGGCGGATGCGTGTGTATCCTGCGGCGACCGCTGCCCGTACCGCCGGCACTCCTTCGTCCATCTGTTCGCGCGCGAAGCTGACCATAAGAATCGAGTTGGCGGTGGCTACGCCCATGCACATCACCGCGCCGGTCATAGAAGGCACGCTCAACGTGGTGCGCGTCAGCAGCAGGAACCAGCAAATTCCCGCCAGCGCGCCCGGCAAAGCTGCGATGATAATTAGGGGATCGAGCCAGGACTGAAAATTGATCACAATCAATAGATAGACCAGCAAAATCGCGCCTGCCAATCCGAGCCCGAGCCCGACGAACGACGATTGCATGGTAGCGACCTGGCCCCGCACCACAATGTGCGTACCGCGCGGCAAGTGGCCGTCGAAGGTTGCCAGCACCTTGTTCGTGTCGGCGGCGACAGCCCCCAGATCGCGGTCCTGCGTGCTGGCGTAGACGTCGATGACCGGTTGGACGTTGTAATGGTTCACCGTGGCCGGGCGCGTGATCGGATACACCTGCACCAGGTTTCCCATCAGTTGCGGCCCCTGCTGCGAAATGACCGGAATATCCATCAGGTCCTGCAGATTGGTCATGCGATACTGCGGCGACTGCACCGCCATCGAATAGGTGACGCCATTGCGCGGATTGAGCCAGAAATTCGGCGAGGTCTGAAAGCTGCCGCTGAGCGAAATCAAAGCGCTCTGCGCCACATCGCGAGCAGTTAACCCCACTTGCGTCACCCGTGTGCGCTTTATGTCCATATGCAGCGTGGGCAGGGAGAGCAACTGTTGTACGTGCACATCGGCGGCGCCCGGAATATGGCGCACCTTGTTGGCAATCTGCTGGGCGATGGCGTAGTTGCTTTCCATGTCCGTGCCCACCACCTGGATATCGATAGGCGCGGGCAATCCGAAGTTCAAAATCTGGGTGACGATGTCAGCCGGCTGAAAGAAAAACTCCACTCCCGGGAAGCGACGAGGCAATATTTCGCGCAAATGCCGCGTCAGCCCGGCCGTGGGCATGTGATGCTCCGGATCGAGAGCGATGAGTATCTCAGCGTCGCTGCTGCCGATCGTTCCGTTGGAGCTGTAGGACTGGTTGATGCCCGAGTTCGGCAGGCCGATGTTGTCGAGAATCGTCTGCAACTGGCCCCGGGGAATCTCCTGGCGCAAAACAGATTCGATCTCATCGCACAAACGGGCGGTCTCTTCCACGCGGAGGCCCGGACGCGCCCGTACGTGCAGGCGCAGCAATCCCGCGTCCACATGAGGAAAGAAGTCCTCCCCCAGAAAGTTGTACAGGCCCAGGGAGAGAACGCAGAAAATCAAAAAGCAAACGATGAAAACGCCGCGATGCTGCAGAGTGGTTTCCAGCAGGGCTTCGTAGCTGCGGCGAAAGTCCTCGAACTTGCGCTCGAAGCCCCGCTGGAATCGCCCGAGCCAGGACTTTGGCGCTTCCGCGCGGTGTTCGTGGCCGCGCATGATGTACATGACCAGTGTGGGGATGAGGGTGCGCGAGAGCAGGTAACTGGCCAGCATGGCGAAGCTCACCGCTTCGGCCAAAGGCACGAACAGGAAGCGGGCAACGCCGGTCAGAAAGAACATCGGTACGAACACGATACAAATGCTGAGCGTAGAAACGAAGGCCGGCACGGCAATTTGCTGAGCGCCATCGAGAATGGCCTGCTTCATTTCCTTGCCCATCGCCAGATTGCGCTCGATGTTTTCGATTTCGACGGTGGCGTCATCTACCAGAATGCCCACGGCGAGCGCCAACCCCCCAAGCGTCATGATGTTGATGGTCTGGCCGATAGCCCCGAGAAGGATGATCGAGACAAATATGGAAAGTGGGATGGAGATGGAAATGACAATCGTGGGGCGCCAGTCGCCGAGAAAAATAAGGATCATGACCGCGGTAAGCGCTGCCGCGATCAAGCCTTCGCGCAACACTCCTTCGATGGAAGCGCGAACGAATAAAGACTGATCGAATAAAGAAGTGATCTTCAACGCCGGCGGGAGCGCCTGGGCCGCCTGCTGAACAATGCTTTTGACGCCGGCGACGATCTGCAGCGTCGACGCGTTGCCGTTCTTGTAGATCGACATCAGGGCGCCGCGGCTTCCATCCTGGCGCACAATGTTGGTTTGCGGCGCGAAGCCGTCCCGGATATGGGCGACATCTCGCATGTAGAGAGTGGATCCGTTCGTGGTCTTCACCGGGAGGTCGTTCAACTCCGCAATGGTCTGCGGGGTCCCGTTCATTTCCACGCTGTATTCCAGCGGGCCAAGCTTGATAGTCCCGGTGGGAAGAATCAGGTTCTGCGCGTTTACCGCGTTGACGATATCCGTGGGAGAAAGCCCGTACGCCTGAAGCTTCGGCAAATCCAGATCCACTTGAATCTGGCGAATCTTGCCCCCGTAGGGATACGGGGTTGCGGCGCCCGGCACTGTCGCCAGAAAGTTGCGCAAAAAGTTCTGGCCCAGGTCGAAAAGCGCCTGCTCGGGCAGGGTCTTGCTGCTCAGTCCAAGCTGGATGATCGGTGTGGTAGAAGCGCTGTAGGAAATGATCAGCGGCGGAGTTGTACCCGGAGGAAGCGAGTGCACCGTGGTCTGGCAGATCGCTGTAATTTGTGCGATGGCCTTCTCCAGGTTGGTGCCCGGCCGGAAAAACACCTTGATGATGCCCAGGCCATAGACCGACTGCGACTCCATGTGTTCGATATCGTTGACCGTTGTGGTAATACCGCGTTCGGAATTGGCCACGATGCGGTCAGCCATATCGTCCGGCGACATGCCCGTATAAAACCAAACCACCGACACGACAGGGATATCGATATTCGGAAAGATGTCGGTTGGCGTGCGCAGGATCGTGATCGGCGTCAGAATGATGATGACGAGCGCCATCACCACAAACGTGTAAGGACGCCGCAGGGCCAGGGCAACAATCCACATCGCTTCCGCGCTGCTCCAGAGTTCAGATGGAAGAGGGTGTGCTACCTATACAAACGCAAGGAAAGCCGGCGCACGAACCTTAGATTCGATACTGCGCGTATTGGATTCCAAGGTTCTTTCGTGATTATATATGTGAACGCAGAGCTATGCGCCAGAAGCTTGCAGCTCGAGAGCACCGCGACGGAACCCGCAGCAAGCGGCCTCCGGGCCGTCCTCGCAGCGAACAGGCCCGCGTGGCGATTCTGCGCAGCACGCTAAAGCTATTGGGAGAAAACGGCTTTCCCGATCTCACCATCGAATCCGTCGCCGCTCACGCCCACGTTGGCAAGGCCACAGTCTACCGCTGGTGGCCCAATAAGGCGGCTCTAATCGCCGACGCCTTTGCCAGCAGCACCAGACGGAAACTCCGCTTCCCCGATACCGGCTCGGTTCTTAGGGACATGAGCCAGCAAATGCGGCAGGTTATCAAGATCTTTCGCAGCCGGCGTGGACGCATCCTTTCTGCCATTCTTGCCGCCGGCCAGAGCGACGAGGAACTCATCGACGCCTTCCGCGAACGCTTCGTAAAGCCCCGGCGCCAGGAGGCCTACGCTACCCTCCGCCGGGGAATTCAACGGGGCGAATTGCGCCAGGACGTGGACTTGGATCTGCTCCTCGATTCTCTCTATGGTCCCATCTACATGCGCTTTCTGATCCGCCATGACAGGTTGACCCCCGACTTCGTCGATCGGCTAAGCCGGCTTGTACTGGGCGCGGTGCGCCCCGCTGCTATTTAACTTTTTGCAAGAAAATCCCGAAAGAGCTCGCCGGTGAAAGCCTTACGCTTAGAAGAGGCCTGACCTTTAACTGAGGAGGAAACCGAACCATGGAGAGATATTTCGTGCACTGGCAGGCATGGGTTTGGTCGCTCGGCGCTCTGGCCGTCGCGACGGTTCTGGCTCTGATTGGCCACTACATTCTCTTTGCCGTGGCGCGGCGTATTTCCCGAAGAACCGTCAGCGTGGTCGACAGTTCGATTGTGCGACATGGAGAAAGACCGGCCAAGCTCATCCTGCCGCTTCTGGCGGTTTTGTTGGTTTTGCCTTTGTTGCCGCTCCCCGTCAACCTGGTCGCACCTACGCGTCACGTCGTCGGCATCGCTTTGATTGGCGCAATCGCCTGGCTGGTGGTCGCCCTCATCGATGTCCTGGACGACATCATCTCGGCCCGCCACAGCCTCCAAGTCTCCGACAATCTTCAAGCGCGAACCATTCAGACGCAGGTGCAGGTGTTGCGCCGCATTGCAGTCGTAGTCATCGTCGCCCTGACCCTTTCCATCATGCTCATGACTTTTCCCGACATTCGCCATCTTGGGGAAAGTCTGTTTGCTTCAGCCGGCGTTGCTGCATTGGTGGCCGGGTTGGCGGCGAGATCAACGCTTACCAGCTTGATCGCAGGAGTGCAGATCGCTCTTACACAGCCGATCCGGCTCGATGACGTTGTCATCGTCGAAGGTGAATGGGGCTGGATCGAGGAAATCGGCACGACTTATGTCGTGGTCCGCATCTGGGATCTGCGCCGGCTCGTGGTGCCGCTTTCCTACTTTATCGAAAAGCCGTTTCAGAACTGGACCCGGCAGACTGCCGATCTGCTGGGTACAGTTTTTGTTTACACCGACTACACGGTGCCGGTCGATGAAGTGCGCGCGGAACTGCATCGAATCCTGGAGTCCTCGGAGCTGTGGAACGGAAAGACATGGGGCATCCAAGTCACCAACGCCTCCGAGCATTCCATGGAACTACGCGCTCTGATGAGCGCTTCGGATTCCTCGAAGGCATGGGATCTGCGGTGTTACGTGCGCGAGAAGCTCATTCAGTTCCTTCAGCAGAAATATCCCCAGAGCTTGCCGCGAACCAGAGCCGAGATCCTGGGGCAAGGAAACGGAAAGAGCGGACTGGAGAAAAGCCATAGCGCATAAACCGAGCCGTCGGCGGCTGCAAGCTCGATCTGTGCCGCAAATGTGGGACGCGCGAAGGGCGGAGCTTTTGCAAGCAGCGTAGCGAAGCCAGAAATTATCGCTTGTGTCGGCCGGGCTTGTGACGAAATTGGTCAACTTCCTGCTCGCTCTGCGCATCGGTATTAATATGGAGTCCTGGATAGCTTCCTATCCGTTTTTCAAACAAGGAGGAGAGTCATGAATTCCACTCGGAGCATGGTGTCGCGGATGGCGACCGCTGCAGTTGCGCTTGTCGCTTCTCTTGCCTTCGCCCAGATGGGCATGGGGCAGGGCATGGGAGGCGGTATGGGGCAAGGTATGGGCAGGCACATGCCTATGTATGATCCGTCAACCGAGACCACTGTGAAAGGCACGGTACAGGATGTGCAGGAAGGCGGAACGAACTCCGGTCACATGGGACACATGCATCACCAGGGAATACATCTGCTTCTGAAAACCGACGACGCAACCTACCCAGTGATGGTCGGACCGTCAAGTTTTGTGAAGGACAAAGATTTCGAATTCGCCAAGGGCGACCAGATCGAAGTCACTGGCTCCAAGGTGAAGTTTCACGATAAAGATGCGTTAATTGCCCGCCAGATTAAGAAAGGCGACAAGGTGCTGACCTTACGCGACGAGAAGGGTACTCCCGAATGGCCCATGGGCGGTCAACGCTAGTCTCATTGCACAACTGCCACCATCGCTAACGTCAGAAGATCAACGGCCACCCAATCAACCCAGCCTGCGGAAGGGAGGCAGATCTCGTGGCTGAACCTCAGAAAGTTCCGACCCACGCGCCTGAAGCTAAAACCGCGAGCCCATCTTTTGGGTTGGTGAAATCCGCCGCCCGTGCATCCGCCGACGGCCTTGGTCAAGCTGAAGCCACGGCCCGGCTGGCGAAATACGGATTCAACGAACTCCCCGAAGAAAAAGTTAATCCCGTTCTGAAGTTTCTCTCTTATTTCTGGGGCCCGATTCCGTGGATGATCGAAGTCGCCGCCATACTTTCTGGGGTCGTGCGTCACTGGGAGGACTTTGCCGTCATTCTGGTTTTACTGTTGATGAATGCCGGCGTCGGTTTCTGGGAGGAATTTCAGGCGGGCAATGCCATCGCTGCTCTCAAGGCAACGCTGGCCTTGCAGGCGCTGGTGAAGCGCGACGGAAAATGGACCACCGTCCCTGCGCGCGAGTTGGTGCCCGGCGATCTGATGCGCCTTCGCATAGGCGACATTATTCCCGCCGACGCGCGTCTTCTGCAGGGGGATCCGGTGGAGGTGGATCAATCCTCGCTGACCGGGGAATCCCTCCCTGTAGCGCGCAAGCCGGGCGATGCGGTTTATTCCGGTTCGATTCTCAAGCAGGGCGAGATCGATGCCCTCGTTACCGGCACAGGGCAAAACACCTATTTCGGCAAAACCGCGCACCTGGTGGAAAGCGCGCATACCGTCAGTCACTTTCAGCAGGCGGTCCTGAAGATCGGCGACTACCTGATTGTTGTGGCCATCGGCCTGGTCACTCTGATCCTTGCCGTAGCCTTGTTCCGTGGTGACCCGATGCTCACCACCCTCCAGTTCGCGCTGGTTCTGACCGTCGCCGCTGTTCCCGTGGCCATGCCGGCGGTGCTCTCGGTGACGATGGCGGTTGGTGCGCGAACCTTGGCGAAAAAAAAAGCTATCGTGACCCGGCTGGCGGCCATGGAAGAGCTGGCTGGCGTCGACGTTCTCTGTTCGGACAAAACCGGTACCCTGACACAGAACAAGCTCACTCTCGGGGACCCGTACTGCGTGAGCGGAGTTTCGCCGGAGGAAGTGATTCTTGACGCTGCGCTGGCTTCCCGCGCTGAAGATCAGGACCCAATCGATCTCGCTGTCCTGGGCGGGCTAAAAGATCCGCATGCACTCGAGCACTACCAGGTTACGCACTTTCAACCTTTCGATCCTGTTCACAAACGCACAGAGGCTACCGTCGAAGGGCCGGGAAAAGTTGAGCTTCGAGTAACCAAAGGAGCGCCGCAAGTGATCCTCGCCCTGGCCGTCGAGTCTGGGCAAGCCCGTCCGGCAGTCGAGAAAGCGGTGGATGAATTCGCACTTCGTGGCTTTCGCTCCCTGGGAGTAGCTCGCACCGACGACCACGGCCAATGGCGCTTTCTGGGGGTTCTGCCGTTATTCGATCCGCCACGCGAAGATTCAAAGAGCACAATCACGACAGCCTCTCAGATGGGAATCAAGGTGAAGATGGTCACAGGCGATCAGATTGCCATCGCTAAAGAGATGGCCCGTCAGCTCGGTCTTGGCCCGAACATTGTCGATGCATCCATACTGGAGCAAACTCGGCACTACGAGGATGGGCAGCTGGCTCAGGCCATCGAGCAAGCCGATGGTTTTGCCCAGGTTTTCCCCGAACACAAATTTCATATCGTCGAGGTTCTGCAAAAGCGGAAGCATATCGTCGGCATGACCGGCGATGGCGTCAACGACGCTCCGGCTCTCAAACTGGCGGATGCAGGTATCGCGGTTTCGGGCGCAACCGATGCCGCGCGCGCCGCGGCCGATATTTCTTTGCTGAATCCGGGACTGTCGGTGATTGTGGATGCCATCAAAGAGAGCCGCAAGATGTTCCAGCGCATGAACAGCTATGCCATCTATCGCATCGCGGAAACCATCCGGCTGCTCCTTTTCATGACGCTTTCCATTCTGATCTTCAACTTCTATCCGGTCACGGCGGCGATGATCGTATTGCTGGCCTTGTTGAACGATGGGCCGATTCTCGCCATCGCTTATGACCGCGTGCGTTATGCCAATCGCCCGGAAGAGTGGAATATGCCTGTCGTGCTGGGGGTCTCGACGGTCCTGGGAATCGCGGGTGTGGTTGCCACGTTTCTGCTGTTTTACATTGCAGAGCGGGTCCTTCATCTCAATCGCGAAGTAATCCAGACGTTCATGTTTTTGAAGCTGGCGGTCGCCGGACACCTCACGATTTTTCTCACGCGCACCCGCGGCCCGTTCTGGTCGATTCGGCCCGCTCCCATTCTGCTTTGGTCTGCAATTGGCACCAAGGCTCTGGCGACGCTGGCCGCTGTATACGGAGTTTTCATGGCTCCCATCAGCTGGCGCTGGGCCTTGCTGATTTGGGGTTATGCGCTGGCCTGGTTCGTGGTCAACGACTTCATCAAACTGGCGGCCTACCGGGTGTTTGATACCAGAGAAAAGGGGCTGCTTTCCAAAGTTCCGCTATCCCCGAAACGACGAGCGGCCGTCGTTTCATAGACTGGTGGAAAATCAGAAGAAATGGAAGAATAGGTCGGTCGCCATGATAATCAATGCAATGAGCGAAACCGAATGCCGCGCGCTTTTGTCGCGCGCTTCGATGGGAAGACTGGGCTGCTCGCTCAACGATCAGCCCTACGTGCTGCCCATCCATGTTGCCTGCGAGTCCGATTACATCTACGTTCTTTCCACCTTCGGACAGAAGATCCAATGGATGCGGGCCAATCCTAAGGTCTGCGTTGAGATTGATGAAACCGGTGCGAACTCAGAGTGGGCGAGTGTGGTCGTCAGCGGTCAGTATGAGGAGTTAAAGGAGCCGCAATATTCCGAAGAGCGGAGCCATGCGCGAAAGCTGTTGGAGAAGCGTACCCAATGGTGGCAGACGGCCTTCGCCGAGCGCCAGCTGAAAGCAGGCGATAGCCTGATTTCGCCTGTGTTCTTTCGCATCCACATCGATTCAGTGACCGGCCTTCGCGCCACGGCCAACGGCAAGAACCAGAGCTGAATCAATCGGGGAGAGATTAAGAGTCGGTTTCAGGAGATGGCAGCGGCGCTTCGGAGGCCGCTGTACCATCTCCTTGCCGCTGGACTTCGGTTCAACCGGCCATTGCCTCGCTGCTGCTCGAACCGGGCCGTGCCAATTCATTCAGCTTGGCGTCGCGTTGGAATTCCCGTTGATGCCGCGGGCGATATAGGAATTGATGTCCCGTCAGCAAGCCGGGGTAATACCATTTCAACAGCGCCTCTGGTTTATCATGTCGACGCTCCGCAAACTGGATTTGCGTTACGCCTCTCGGTTCCATCCGGTCCGTTGGCACCGTGATCAAAGTTGCCTCCAGCTTTGACCAGTTACCGTTAAAGATCTCCACGATGTTGCGGTTGGATTGGTTGTTCAGCAGTACGAACCAGTAGGTGCCGGCGGGCAAAATGCGTCCCGGAATCTCCACCGGTTGGCTGAACGTCAACTTTGTTTTCTGGTTCCATTCGTCGGCTCGGGCAGCTGGCAGAAACACTGTACAGGCCAGGATAAGCGCGGCCAAAATGACTGACACGTTGCGAAGATTCATAGTTCGTCTCCTCACCCCTCTTATCTCACCAATAAATAGGAATCCGTAGACCGGCAATTGTGTTGCCTTCCGGGTGAGCATATCGTGTAACGATATAAGGGGAGCGCACCCTGTCGCCAGGCTGCATCCGGAAAGATCATCGCTTCATCGAATAGAAATAGGGTGAGTGGTTATCTGTGTGCGGTGGGAGCGTGCGTTTGAAAGAGATAACTGCCTTTAGTTGTCTTCCTGTTCCAGAAGAATGATCTCCGAGCTGCCCTGCAGCGGCAGCGTTACCTTCAGGCCCGGTCTCATCAGCTCGCGCCCGCTTGTCTCCCGGTCCGGACTGCTGTGATCGTGAAACCTGACGCGGTAACGGCCGGATGCATGTAGCCCTTGCAGTGGAAAAACGTGCGCATTCTCCTGCTCAATTGTTCCCCGGAAAGCGTAAATTGCCCCTCGCTGTTTTTCGGGATCCCAATATTCGATGCCATCCCAGTGAACGCCATCAGGGCGGGCAGAGATGTGATACAGATTGGCATCGCGAATCAGCGGGCGAAGCTCCTTCTTGTACAGTTGGATTTCCGCCTTGGCTTCGGTTTTTTGTTCAGCCGACCAGCTGCTAGTGTCGATCATGATGGTGAGCCACCCCATCATGCCGCTGCGGAGCATGTAGCGGAAATCTTCCATGCGCGGCGCCGGCCACTTCTCCACGTAGCTTTCCAGCATGGCGGGGGGTAAGACATGGCTGGTATCGTAAAACGCCCTGCGGTTGGAGAGCGGATCGTAGGTATCGGTGATGGAAAAATAGTCGCCGTGAGCAGCGCTGCCGAAGTCCACCATTCGCCCGCCATCGTCGCAGATCTCAAACAACAATCCCGGATGGTCCTTCCGCAGCCTGGAATAAATGTCGTAGTAAGCGTGGACCGCATGGTAGCTCACATCGGTGGAATTGGAGCTGTCGACCCAGTACGATCCCCAGGATTTGTAGACACACATATTCAAAGGATCTGGCGCGGCGTGAGGATGATCGGTGCGAATACATCCGTGCGCTACAAGATATCCGTCGTGCTCCAGCATGTCGAGATGGTAGTCGGTAACGATGCGCTCCACCTCATGTTGCGCCCACTGTTTCGCTTGGGGCGCGCCGAGGTCGATGGTTTGTCCTTTGAAGGGTTCAGGCTGCCAGTCTTTCGGAACGTCGGTCACCATCCAGTCGCGGACTTTCGGATCGCGAGCATTAAGCGCTCCGCGCTCGGTGCTGAGGCCGGCCTGCGTCCAATCCACCCAGAGACCGAACTTGAGCCCTTGCTGGTGCGCGGCGTCGGCAATGAAGGCAAGTCCGTGGGGAAACTTTTGTGGATTCGGGTACCAGTCGCCCACGCCGCGAAACCATCCCGCGTCGAGATGGAACATATCGATTCCGAGATCTGCGGCATTGCGAATCATGCGCAGCGCGATCTCTTCGTTGACGTTCATTCCCCCGCCCCAGCTGTTGTTCACCACCAGGGGATAGTTCGGATTCGCCCACGTGACCGGATTGCCCAGCACTGCCCTCACCCAGGGCCGCAGAACATTCCCAGCACCGTCCGGCCCTCCCCGGAAGCCGCCGAGAAAAACGGCAGGCGCCTCAAACGATTCATTCGGAGTCAGCCGGCTGCGGAACGGCGCCGGTTCTGGATTCAGCCCCAATGCTCCATGCAGTAAATCTTTCTTTCGCTCCAGGAGAATACGAGTCCGGCCGCTGAACTCGATGCCGGCATACCATCCGGTTTGCGCCGAATCTTTTCGTTGCACCAGCGTCCAGGGAATGATTTCGCGCGGCTGATCCTCGCGCAGATCTCCATAAGTGCTGGAAGTGCCTGTCCAAGTGTATCCATCGGTAATCACGACCTGATGCGTGCCCACTGGCGACGGAGTATTGGCGCCTTTTTCCACGTAAAGATGCTCCAGGTGGCTTTGCGGCTCGATTTGCCAATCGAAAGCAAGGCTGTCCTGCATCGGAATCCAGATTTCCTGAGAGCCCAGATTCTCGATGCGGATTTCATGCTCGATCGGGCCATACGATGCTGGTGCTCTCCACAGCCACATCAGGCGCAGATGCGGTTGAGCCGAGTCGTAAACAAAAGAGATATTGCGTGAGTCAGCACGACTTGCGTTGCGATCGAACTGCCAGTGCACGGGCACGCTCTTGCCGTCCGTCTCGATAGCTTCGATCAGCTGCTCCGAGCTTCGGTTTTGCCACGCGGGCGAGCCCGGACTTTCCAGCCGGACCAGCCGCGGCGCATTCTCCTCAGCCTCAACTACGATTCGAGTGTCGGCGGTTTGCAGTTCCGCCGTCTGCCCTGTGATTTGCGCCCAGCTGCCGGCAGTTATCAGCGGAAGCGCAAGCAAACACAACATGCATCGGCGGATTTTGTGGGCTTCGATCGACACAATTCTCAGATGAGACCCTTGCGGATTCTTAGCAGGAAATCTTCGGCGTCGGCGCGGGCCCGCTCCATTCTTGCCGGGTTGTTGCCGTATTCCAGTTCCTTCTCCTGCAACACGAGCTCCACGGCCACCTTGGGGCGGTATCCATGCTTGATTAGCATCTGGGCCCGCTCCGCAAAACTATTGTCCAATTCGCGCTTGGTCTCCTGTTTCGCTGCAGGAGGGCCGTACAACCCCTCGCAGTTGTGCTCACGAAACTTTGCCGCTGCCAGGCGATCGTACGCTGCCGTGGCGTCCTCTCCGGAGAGCAGCGTGGGCACGAGAAATCTCCATTCGCAGTTCGAGCAGGCCCAACCGTTGGTGTCTCCCTCGATCCAGATGAGCGAGCGTTCCATGGCAGCAATTCGAGCCTACCACGCTACTCACATGGCGCGAATCGATTTTCTGAATTACCGGTGACTGCCTGACACCGCACCAGTGTTACCGTTTTATGAACGCGGCCGCGTAATCGCGCCCTGCGAGGCCGAGGAGACCAGCGCCGCATATTTGGCGAATACTCCAGTGGGATAGCGTTGTGGTAGTGATTTCCACTCCTTCATGCGCTGGCTCAGGACTTCGTCACTGACCTCCACTTCGAGCACGCGTTCGCGCACATCGAAGCGAATGGTATCGCCATCGCGCACCGCGGCGATGGGTCCGCCCAGCGCGGCTTCCGGCGACACATGGCCGGCCATCAGCCCGCGGGTGGCGCCACTGAAGCGGCCATCGGTCAGCAGCGCAACCGAGTCGCCTAACCCTTCGCCCACAATCGCTCCTGTGACGCTGAGCATCTCGCGCATTCCCGGGCCGCCTTTTGGCCCTTCGTTACGAATAACAACCACATCGCCGGGTTTAATTCTCTTGCCCGTCACCGCGGCCATGGCCTCTTCTTCGGATTCAAAAACGCGCGCCGGCCCACGCTGCTCCAGCCGCTCATGCCCGCTGATCTTGGCTACACAGCCTTCCGGAGCAATGTTGCCTTTCAGAATCACCAGACCGCCGGTTTTCTTCAACGGCCTTTCCAGCGGCGCAATCACTTCCTGCCCGGGGGTTTCGATGGCGCTCTCACTCTCGGCTTTGATGGAGAGGCCGGTGACAGTGAGGGCTTTTGGGCGCAGATGATTGCCGCGTAGCAGCCGCCGCGCCAGCAGCCTTACGCCGCCCGCACGATGCATGTCGGCAGCGACAAAACGCCCGGAAGGCTTGAGATCGGCCAGCAGTGGGGTGCGCTCGCTCACGGTTTGAAAGTCATCGATCTGCAGGTCCACGCCAGCCTCGCGTGCGATTGCCAGCAGGTGCAACACGGCGTTGGTTGAACCGCCGGTTGCAGCCACCGATGCGATCGCATTTTCAAACGCCTCTCGCGTCAGAATCTGCCGCGGCGTGATCTCCTTCGCCAGCACGTTCATCGCAACTTTGCCGCAATCAAACGCGATCTGATCCTTTTGCGGGTCCATGGCGGGAACGCTGTTGAAGCCCACCGGCGAAAGCCCGATCATCTCCATTACGGTCGACATCGTGTTGGCCGTGAACTGGCCGCCGCAGGCGCCCGCTCCCGGGCACGCGGCGTTTTCCATTTCGCGGAGATCATCATCGGAGATCTTTCCTGCGGCGTTGGCGCCGATGCCTTCGAACACATCCTGCAGAGTGATGTCTTTTCCGTGATAGCTGCCAGCTGCGATCGTGCCGCCGTACAGCACCATGCCGGGCAGATTCATGCGCGCCAGCGCCATCGCGGCGGCCGGAATGGTTTTGTCGCAGCCCACCAGGCAAACCACGGCATCAAACATCTGGCCCCGGCAGACCAGTTCGATCGAGTCGGCGATGATCTCGCGGCTCACCAGGGAAGCGCGCATACCTTCCGTGCCCATCGTTTCGCCGTCGGAGATGGCGATGGTGTTGAACTCCATGGGCGTCCCGCCGGCCGCGCGGATGCCCTCCTTCATCCTGGCCGAGAGGCGGCGCAGGTGAAAGTTGCACGGCATAGTTTCAATCCAGGTGTTGGCCACGCCGATCAGCGGCCGGCTAAGGTCGGCGTCGTTGAAGCCGACCGCTTTGAACATGGCGCGCGCTCCCGCACGCTCGCGCCCGTCCGTGATACCACGGCTGCGATGCTTGAGATCCATGTCGAAAAGATTACAACAGAGATGGGAAGTCGAACACTAAATGCGGGTGATGGACTGAATTTTGGCGACGCCAGGAAAACACGCGGAACCTGCAACCGAAAGGCATCTCCGAAGCCCTTCCTGGCGGCAGCTTCGCAACGCTTCCCAAAACCGCCATGCTCGCCCTTGCGCCGAAAACTCCTGATCTAAGCCAGCGCGGCTTGCGCAGACTGGCCGGAAACGCTTGCCGAGGCTGGCGGATGCGGCGCGGCCCATGCTTCCTGATCATTGCGCTCGTGTGCAGCGCCGGGACGCACGTCCGTGACATCCACAATCGCATACCACTCCCGAAACAGTTGCCCCATCTGTTTGGGGGTGGTTTCCAGCTGCAACGTGACGTGGTGGTCCCTCTCGGCTGCGCCGGCATGGAGCGAATCAAGCTCCAGCCCGCGGCGCGAAACCGCATTCAGAATCCGCATTAACGTCCCTTGTGTGTTGCGATAGCGAATGTGAAAAACCTGCATGGCCGTTTCCTCGTTAGACATTCGAAGTTTTGAACCCCTGCACAAGAGACGTTGCCCGCTTACTCAGAACAGTACGTCCCCTTTCCCACGACCGCAAAATTACCGACGAGCGGTTACTGCCGGTTACTCAATGCCTTCCTCGAACACCATCTCCGAAAGTGCGGCTCCCGCCGGCACCATGGGGAAAACGTTGGCCTCGGGATGGCAATCAAATACCAACAACTCCGGTTTCGCGGAACCCAGGAACTTGTCGATCAGGTCTCCGGTTTCGCTCGCCACCGGAAATTCCAGCATGGCGCTCTCGTTCAGCCGCCAGCCATGAATCTTGTATGCTTTGGCGATCTCCACAAAGTCAGGGTTGTCGCTGAGATCGGTCTCCGCATAGTTGCGCTGGTAAAAAAGCTGCTGCCACTGCCGCACCATCCCCAGATACTTGTTGTCGATGATCACCATTTTGACCGGCAGGCCCAGCCGGTGAACCGTCGCAAGTTCCTGGATGTTCATCTGAAAGCCGCCATCGCCCGAGACGCAGAGCACGCAAGTTCCCGGCTTGGCCAACTGCACTCCCACCGCCGCGGGCAAAGCGAACCCCATTGCGCCCAGGCCACCGGAGGTGATGAATCCCCGGGGCGAATTCATGCGATAGCGTTGCGCCGCCCACATCTGGTGCTGGCCCACATCGGCGATCACCACGCTATCCTGCGGCAGGCGGCTGAAGAGTTCGTCGAGAAAACGGATGGTCGGCTGTGCCAGGCCTCGCGGATCAGTCTCCGCCCGCTCCGCTCCGCAGGCTACGGCGCGCCATTGACTCCAGTCGGGCAGTGAGTGATGTTGCAACTCTTCCCGGAATGCCGGGATGGTTTGCGCCAGATCGCCGATCACCGGAAGATCGCAAGCGCGGACGCGGTCCAGCTGCGCCGGATCGATCTCGAAATGCACAATGCGCGCGTGGGGCGCGAAGCGGCTGGGATCGCCGGTCACGCGGTCGTCCAGACGCGCCCCGAAAACCAGCAGTAAATCGGTTTCGTGCAGCGCCATGTTGGCGGCTCGTGTGCCGTGCATCCCAACCATTCCCAGGTAGTAAGGAGATTCCTGTTGCACGGCGCCCAATCCGTGCACCGTGGCGAACGCCGGAATGTTCAACTCGTCTAGCAGTGCCTGCAGTTCGGGAACGGCTCCCGAAAGTTTGGCGCCGGCTCCCACAAGGGCTACCGGACGGTGCGCCTGCTGCAACATGGCCACGACTGTGTCGGTGAAGCCGCCCTCTACTTTTGCATCGGCAGGGCGCACGTGCGGCGTGAACTTCGCCGGCCCGGCAAACTCGCGCGTAGCCTTCAGAATGTCCGTGGGAATATCGATCACCACCGGGCCTGGACGGCCGCTGCGTGCCCAGTGAAACGCCTCGGCAATCACCCCGGGCAACTCGTCCAGTGTGCGTACCAGCCGGCTCCACTTGGTGAGCGACAGGGTCACGCCGAAAACGTCGGTTTCCTGAAACGCGTCCGTACCGATCAGCGGGCTGCGCACCTGGCCGGTAATGCAGACCAGTGGAACCGAGTCCATCTTGGCGTCGGCGATGCCGGTAACCAGATTGGTCGCGCCCGGGCCGCTGGTCGCGATCGCCACACCCACCTTGCCGGTCACTCGCGCATAGCCTTCGGCTGCGAATACCGCACCCTGCTCGTGCCTCGTGAGAACATGCCGCACGCCGCTGCCATCCAGCGCGTCGTAGAGCGGCATGATCGCGCCGCCGGGGTAGCCAAACACCAGATCGACTCCCTCAGCCCGCAGGCACTGCAGGGCGATTTCGGCTCCTCTAAGCATTCACCACCTGCTTGGTTTGTTCCTTCGACGCTTGGGCCGGCTTGTTCGCCGATTTCGGCAGCCAACTCATCATGCCGCGCAACTGCGCTCCAACGATTTCGATCGGATGCTGCTTCTCCTTCGCCCGCAGCGCCGCAAAATTCTTTCCCCCGCTTTTGTTTTCTTCGATCCACTCTTTGGCGAACGTTCCATTCTGAATATCGGCCAGAATCTTCTTCATCGCCGCCCGGGTTTCGTCGCCCACCACTTTTTCTCCACGAGTCAGGTCGCCATATTCGGCCGTGTTGGAAATCGAATAGCGCATGCGGTCCAGCCCGCCTTCGTAGATCAGATCTACAATCAGCTTCATCTCGTGCAGGCATTCGAAGTAAGCAATCTCCGGCGCATAGCCCGCTTCCACCAGCGTCTCAAAGCCTTTCTTGATCAGCGAGGTCAACCCGCCGCACAGCACCGCCTGCTCGCCGAACAGGTCGCTCTCGGTTTCCTCGCGGAACGTGGTCTGCAGAACGCCGGCGCGGGTCGAGCCAATGCCGTGGGCGTAAGCCAGCGCGTATTCGTGAGCGCGCTTGCTGGCATCCTGCTGAATCGCAATCAGCGATGGAACACCCCGCCCCTCGGCGTAAACTCTTCGCAGCAGGTGTCCAGGACTCTTGGGCGCGATCATCACAATGTCGACGTCGTTCGGTGGGACAATGGTTTTGAAGTGAATGCTGAAGCCGTGCGAAAATCCCAGAATTTTTCCGGGATGAAGGTAGGGCTGGATGTATTGCTCGTAGACCGCAGCCTGGGTCTCGTCAGGAGTGAGGACGTGAATCCAGTCGGCACGCTTGGCGGCTTCATCCGGCGCCACCACCACCATGCCATCGGCCCGCGCCTGCTGCGCGCTGGGCCGCGCCGGCTCAAGCCCTACGATGACCTTATAGCCGCTGTCGCGGAGGTTCTGAGCCTGAGCATGTCCCTGGCTGCCGTAGCCCAGGATGGCGATGGTTTTGCCCTTCAGGGCATTGGGGTTGGCGTCGCGTTCATAAAAAATCGTAGCCACTGTGTTCTTCCTCCGCTCCTGGTCTAGGTCTATCTTTGGCCGCTGATCTACGAGTGCCGTAGAAACCGACCGGTCGGTCGGTATATTTTTCTATCCTACAGGCCTCCTTTTTGGCTGTCAAGCAACTCTTTCTGGCCCGTTTCCCCATGGCTTCGGCTCCAAAAGCAAGAACCCACCGCCAGTTCTCTGGCGGTGGGTTCGGAAATCCTCAAATCTGTTGAACTTAGTCCATTTTCCACCCAGCCAGAGAGATTGGCGGCGTAATTCGTACGCCGACGACCACGCTAATTCGAACGCTCTGGCTGCAACGTGTCATCGCAATAAAAGTAGCCCCACCTTCCCGCAGAGACTACCATCCTCCCTGCCAGCGGTCAAGATAACCCTAAACGATGTGACCGGTCGCGCTCCCGCGCCACTCGCCGCTCTCCGGATGCCGCCCGCCACTGGCTGCAATGACATCTGTGGCATCCCGGCGCCGCATCTAAGTGATTAAGAGGAGGTAAAACATGACGGCAATCAAACGCCTGATGATCGTAGGAGTGTCGGCCGCGTTAACCGCCTTCCCTCTTTCCCTTGGAGCAATCACAGCCAATCGGTGCAAGTGCGGCAAACCAACTGCCGCTTCCTACACCTGGAACTTCCATCGGGAGGCGAACACCCTTTTCGATGGAATACAGACCGATGCGCAACACGCCACAAATCATGCGGCGAAGCTGCAGAGTTTCGCGTACGACTCCAACATAACCTGGCAACTCGACGCCAATCAGTTGACGCAGATAAAAAGTGAAGTCGACGACATGGGCAAGAAGCTGTGCCGCCTGGAAATCATCCGCCGGGTAGTTTCGCCCTGGCAGCAAAAGACCATCGACCGGATTGCGGATAACCTCCAGTTCATGGCCGATAACACTCAGGACGCAATCCTGTACGTCAACGGGCACCAGCAGGATTTGATGAACCCGACCTACCGGATGTACGCCAACAACCTTTATTCGGAGGGCAGTAACCTCTCGCAGTCCGTGGGGGATGCTGTCGAATACGCGAAAGTTCGACACGAGTATCGTGAACTGAGGGATGAAGTCGGCGCCGCGCCGATACCCTCATAGTACGGATCAGCCCGGAATCGCGGGCAGTCTTGGGGCCTAATTACGACTGAGGCTGCTCCACCCGTCGCGGCTGCGACGGGTGGGCACTCCGCTCTCAGGTTTCATGTCGCTTTCATTTTGCTGGCATGTAGCTCAAGTCCGGACGAAACTGAATAATTTCGCTCGTCTCGCTCTCCACGGAGCGATTGATCCGATCCATGACGGAATCCTCTTCGACCTGCCCAAATGCGTCCCTCAACATCTCGCGGAAAGGTTTCACATCAGGCTTGTCTGCGAAGTCGGCCCAACTGCTGTGCGGAATCGCCAGCACCACCTCCTCCGCATCTCCTCCGGCGACCAGGGCAAACCACTCGTAGTGAGAAGGCCAATTTGTCTTCACCCCAGCCAGGTGTATGGCGCCTACGGCGCTCATGAAGTCCGCACGCTTCCCATAGCGCAGATGGAAGGTGATGATCTCGTCGAACTTGGGGGTCGTATTTTCCGCATCGGGATTGCTGACCTTCGGCAAGTATTCGTAGTAGCGCGCCACCATCGACTCCACATAACCAGCAACCGACTTCTGGTACTCCTCGAGATCTGCGTGATCGGGAATTGATGGTTTATCAAAATCGGCCCAGTGCTGGTCCACGCGGCCAACGATGTAGCTCCCCGTATCCATGCCAGTGAGGACTTGCCATACCAGTAAGGGTTGCGCATCGTGTTGTTGCTTGTGCCACGCTGCCTTTTGTTTACGGCCTTCCTCGTACTCTTTCACCATGCCGTTCTTGGGCTTCTGAAATTCGAAGGCATCAATGTTTCCCGGTTTTTCCTGGCCCACAACTGGGAGTGCGGCGGACAACAGAACAGCAATTGCGCACAACAATCTGGTTGTTCTCATTTCATTTTCTCCCTCGTTTAGACCTGAATCTTCAGCGTTGATTTCCAAAATCGCGGCCATTCTACACGCCGTTGCAAGCGAATGCTTGCGAACGATCGGGTTGGCAATTCTCCCCTCATCCCGGTACCATGTCCCCCGATGCCTCGCGAAGTTTTGGTCGATTCCCGACAGGAAATTCTGCGCACGGCCGCCCGGCTGTTTCAGCAGCGCGGCTATGACGCCACGTCTATGAATGACGTCGCCGCCGCCCTCAAGCTCAGCAAAGGCGGTCTCTATCATCACTTCCAGAGCAAGGACGAGATCCTCTTCGAGATCATGAACCATGCCATGGAGATCACCCAGGAGCGGGTGATCAATGCGGTCAGCGGCATCGCCGACCCGGAACAGCGCCTGCGCGCGCTAATCCGCAGGCACATCGAAGTTGTGCTCAGTCCGCGCGACCGCGAAATCACCGTCATGCTGCACGAAAACCATCCCCTGCCGCCCTCGCTGCGCAAGCGCATCAACGCCCGCAAAAAAGATTATGTGCACTTTCTGGAAAACCTGATCGCCGAGGTGCAGAAGTCACGCCGCGCTTCGGGCAGGGTCAGCCCGCGCGCCGCCGCTTTTGCCTTGCTGGGCATGATTAATTGGATTTATCAGTGGTACAAACCCGAGGGCGAGCTGCAAACGGAGAACCTGGTGCCGCAATTCACCGACCTGGTTTTTGGAGGGTTGCTGATGTGAGTACCGAGGGAAAATTCCAACTCAGCCGCCTGCCGGAAATCGACAAGGCAAGGTCATCAAAAGGGAAGGCTTACTGCGAATTTCTCCGCGTGCCCTCGATGAGCGCGGGCCTTTACGTTCTTACCCCCGGCGCAACCGATAGTCAACGTCCGCACCACGAGGACGAAATCTATTACGTATTGCGCGGCCGGAGCCGCTTCCAGGCGGGGGAAGAAGACCGTGAAGTTTCGGCGGGAAGCGTGATTTTTGTCGGCGCCGAAGTGGAACATCGCTTCCATGACGTTACGGAAGAATTAGCCGCGCTGGTTTTCTTCGCGCCGGCGGAAAGCTGATCTCGATGGTGTCACTTCGCCGGCACCCAGTAGATTTCTTCCTTGATGTCAGTGCGGTCGGCGAAGCCGCGGCGCTTCAGGATCGCCTTGCTGTTGGCAATCATGTCGGGATGGCCGCATAAATACGCATGAGTGTTGCTGGCGTCGAGTTCCCAGTGGTCAGCGTATTTGCGCAGTACGTCATCGGCACGCCCGATTTCGCCGGGCCAGTCGGCGTGATCCCAAGGACGGCTGACCGTGGGCACATATTTGAACCACGGCACTTCTTGCGCGAAATGATTCAACTCCTCCCGGTAGCCAAACTCCCACGGGCGGCTCGCACCGTTTAACAGATAGAGCCGGTGCTCCCCGGCGAAGCGGCCCTGCTTCCAGTCGTTGTACAAGGTCCGCACAAAACTGACAAACGGGGCGACGCCGGTGACGGTCGAAATCAGCAGATGGTTGGTACGCCCGTTGCCGGTTTCGAGGATGAACTTTCCTTTGGGCGCCTTGCGCATCAGAACTTCGTCCCCGGGCTGCAGTTTGTGCAGCCGCGGAGTCAGGGCACCCTCAGGCACCAGCTCGAAGAAGAATTCAATTTCCTCTTCGCCGGGGGCAGAGACAATCGAATACGGGCGCTCGATACGTTTTTCTTCCGCCTGGAGACCCAGCGTAGCGTACTGGCCCGCGACAAATTTGAACTCGCCGTCAGGCCGGATACGGAACGTCCACAGGTCCGGGGCGACATCGCGGCGTTGCGTGACGCGGGCGTGAAAGAACTTGTCGTCGGCAGCCGGCATTTTCTCGGGACCTGCCCCAGGGTGAACCAACGCAAACCGACCGGTCGGTCTGGGAGGTCCGAACATCCTAGCCTGAAACCGCCGGTTTTGGGAAGGCCCAGGCATATCCGTTAGGGGCTCAATTTGAATTTCTGACGGTCGAGGCGCATTCCGAGCGGAGTGACTCAGCTGCTGCGCGCAAGATCCCTCGGCCCGCTGACGAAAACGCGTGCCCTCTGGACGACGTCATGCAGAGAAACTCATACTGAGCCACTGTCACAGATTCAATCCAGGCGCAGGCGGCCCTTACCTGCTTAGTACCAGCAGCACGAATGTACCGGGGAGAATCGTGTGCCAGGGATGAGGATTTTCGGCCGTGGGAGCGGTTGGGGGGCCGAACTTCGCGGTCACCACATACACGTTGTGCATTTTGCTATCGAGCGCCATGGTGCGTGCTCCCGGCTCGGTGGGAGCATTTTCCACGACGCTGAATTTTTCCGGAGATTCTTCCCGTATGACGGTGAGCACCCCCTCGCCGCACGAGGCAAAAGCGAGGTCCGTTCCTTCATCGAATCGGGTCGCATCGACACCGTCGCCGATGGGAGGCGTGGCTACAACCTTGCCCGTATCGGCATTCACCACGGCCATCATCTTGTTGCCGCAGCCCGCAAACAGGCGGCGGCGTTTGCGGTCGATGGAGAGGCCGGTCGGCTCTTCGCAAGGAGCCAGCGGCCATTGCGACTTGACCTCGAGCTTGTTGGGATCGATCGCGACCAGTTCGCTCTTGTCTTCGATATTTGCGAACAGCTCGCCTTTGCCGTCGCTGACGGCGAATTCCGGTTTGCCATCGAGTTTGATGGTCGCCAGCACGATTCCCTTCGCGGCATCAATGACGGTCGAATCGTGGCTGCGGCCGTTGAAGGTGAATACGCGTTTGGTAGCCGAATCGTAGAGGATTGCGTCGGGATTCTCTCCGGCTTTGACCTTGGTGATCGTCTTTAGGGTCTCGAGATCGAAAATGGTGACCGTGCCTTCGCGTCCATTGCTGACAAAACCACGTCCCAGTTCGGGAGCCAGAGCAATGCCATGCACGCCCGGCGTGTCGGCGATCTCGCCGATCGGCTTGCCCGAATCGAGGTCGATGACGATGACATGCGTCGCGCGCGAAATGTAGAGACGGCGCGCCGCGGAATCGGCGGTCAGATAATCCCAGCCTCCTTCGCCGCCCAGCTTGTAGGTCTTCACCACTTTGTATCCGGGGTTTGCCGCGGCCTGGGCCCGCGGGGAGAGAACCACCGGAGCCAGCAAAAGAAACGTTGCTGCGCATAAACGGGATCTGCATTTCATGTTCGTCTGCATAATTTGTTCCGTCCGCTTGTGCCAGAAGTAACTTTACCGGACCGGGGATTGCTTCCTACACTTTCTATTGTTCTATTGTTGTTTCTGATTCTGAAAATATTATGAATTCCTGGCAGCCGGAGTTTCCTGAAAATGCCCCCGCTGACCCGCGCCTGCGGCCTACGCCGGATTACGGCAACCTGGGGCCCGGCTCGGACGCGGCGCAAAACTATGGCTTATCGCAGAAGACCACAGTGGCCGCGCGCCCGAATTCGGCGGCCGGTTTGCGCAAGAAGGCGCGGCTTCTGCACTTTGCCGCCATTCTGGCGGGAGCGGGATTGGCCATTGCCTCGTCCGCCATGGGACCGTCAAGCCAGCTTTGGCGGAAGCTGGGCGATTTGTTGGCTACTCATGGAACCTCAGAGTCTTCGGCCGCCACGGCCTCCGAACGCGACCTGGATCGCCAGAAACCGCAGAAGCAGGCGGAAGTCCTGCTGGAAAGGGCAGTCAGCCGATCGCAAGGCGCGAATGAGGAGATTGCGCAGCGCGTGGACCACTGGCGGGGCAGACTGCGATGGGATTCGCAGCTCGGCGCGCTTACTACGGCCGCTCTCAATTCCAGCGATATGAAGGTTCGCGCCTCGGGCGTTGAGGTGCAGCTCGCGGCCTATGGTCTCGCCAAGAATGAACTCAGCCTCGAGCGGTTGATAGAGCAGGCGGACTCTCCCGATCACGCCACCAAAATCTGGGCTTTATGGGCAATAGGTCTGATGGGGAATCGGAGCGTGGACGCCCAGCGCGCGGTCGATGTGCTGGCGGCCCATTTAAAGGATTCCGATGAGGATTCGCGCCGCTGGGCAGTGGAAGGTCTTGCGCTGGTGGGTGCAGATTCGACTCTGCCGCCGCTGCTGCAGACCATGCACGACGATCCCTCTCCACTAGTCCGCGAGCGCGCCGCCTGCAGCGTGGCCCAGTCAGGAATGTTTACCCACGAACAACGCCTTACCGCCATACCACAGTTGTTGAGCTATACCGACGATCCATCTCTCGATGCGCAGACTCAGGCATGGGCTTTTCAGGCGCTCGGTGATATCACCGGACAGCACCTGCCCAACGATGCCGCCGCGTGGCGCAGCTGGTACGAAAGGTCGGCAAAGTGACGGCGCCGTTCTCAGTCTGCCATTTTTGCGATATGCACATCGAAGCCGGTTTTGGGCAGAAGCGAAGTCAGCCGGAAAGCTTTGAAACCATCGCCGCTGGCTTCTGTGTGCCGATACACGCCGGGTTCGTTTTCGATGGTCTCCCGGCGTCCTGACATATCCTCAAGAAATGCCTGTGCCTGTTTTTCCGTAACTTCCCCACCCTTGGCGCGCGCGACCACCGCTTCCGAAGCGTATGAGCGCACCAGCTTGGGCCAATACTTTTCTAGCAACTCAGTGCTGGCAAAAATATCGGCCCAGATGATACGCCCATCCACAGCCACCACCACTCCGACAGCGTTACGGTCGCGCAATTGCTCAATCAGGCTTTGATAGTTCTGTTCGATTGGTTTGGCGACTTCATCCACCTGGGCTTTGACTTCCTTGTTTTCCATGACGCGGGCATAGGAACTGGTATTGGCCACTTCAACTTGCACGGCGCGAGGAGCAGCTTTCGCCTCGAGATTCGTGCTTATGGATTGCTGCTGCCTTCTGACCGCAGCCCATACCTGATTCTGATCCTTGTCAGCCATGGCCTTTGCGCGAACCGAAGGTTGCGCCATGACGGTCCCCATGTCGGCCACGGTCCCCGCGGCCACTCCTCCGGCGTAGGTTGCGCCGGAGGTGTTGAATTGTTCGCTGGTCGCAACCCAACGGCCGGGTTCGACGCAAAAAACGTTGAGATCTACGGGATCGCTCTCGGGCGGCACGATGCGATCTTCACCGATGACCCGATCCTGTTTGCCGCCGGTAACAATTTCCCCGGCAAGCAGCAGGAGCGGGCGCTTGGCGTTGTTGATCAGCACCAGATTGTTTACCCGGGCGCTATCCTGGAAAACCGGCGTGGTATGGCGGCGAATCAGTCCACGCACGTTGCCATACTCGGTGACCACGACCTCGCCGGAACGAAGCCCCTCGTCAAGGGTCAGGAATTCGCCGGTCGGGTACGATTTTGCGGAGATTACGGGAAACACGGTTAAGTTGCCGTGGCGGAGCGGCCCCAGCACGCGATAGCCGGAATCCGAAGCAACCTCGCCGGCCTGCGCCGGATGCAGATTCCCGCTGGCCAGCGCGGCTAGAAACAACGTGAAAGTTGCAATGGCTGTCCGCTGAGGACTCAGCTTCATCCACACGTCATGGCAACGCATAGAGTTCCTCCCATAATGGCGGAGCGCTCCGGCTCCAAGGAGGATTCTTCGCAGTTCGTCCGGAGCGCACCGCCCTTCCTGACTTGTGCGGAGAACGAAAAAAAAGCTGCTGCTTGCGGCGAAAATTCACATGGGAAGCGTCTAAAGAATTGATAGCATCAAGGGGAGGCATAGCCATTGCCTCAAATTGTTTGACTTTGGCATGAGCGCCACAAAGACCATCTCCGCTCACTGGCAGTCGGCCGTCAGCGAACTGCAGGCGGACCTGTATGTCAAAAGCGGAGGCGAGAAAGTCGGGATCAGCCCTGAGGCATGGGCGGCGATTCTGTGCGAGGTCGGGGGCAAGTGTCTGCCGGCGCCCGACAGCCACGGCGAAGCCCGAACTTTTCTTCTGACACTGCGGGTGGATGAACTCGCCCTGGCCCGCGCTTGCGTGGCCGGTGACAATTCTGCATGGGAAATCTTTCTGACACGTTTTCGCGAGAAGCTGTATCAGTCCGCGCTGCGCATTGCTCGAGAGGATTCCGCTGCGCGGGAACTCGCGGACACTCTTTACGCCGACCTCTACGGCACAACCATCCGTGAGGGAGAGCGCATTTCCAAACTAGCCTCGTATACGGGACGCGGATCGCTCGAAGGCTGGCTGCGCACGGTGCTGGCGCAGGAGTATGTGAATCGCTATCGGCGTCACAAACGGCTGGTCAGCCTTGACGAGGAGAGCGAAGAGGGAGTGCAGTTCGCGGCGGCGAATCCCGAGCCTGTGCCTTGCGCCGATCCGCGTACCGAATCGGCCATCGATCTGGCCCTTTCTGATCTGGCGGCGGAGGATCGTCTGGTGCTGAGCGCCTACTACCTCGATGGACGCACTCTGGCAGAAATTGCGCGCATGCTGCGGGTGCACGAGTCGACCATCAGCCGCAAGGTGGATAAGCTGGCTAAATCCTTGCGCAAGAAGATTTTAGCGAACCTCGTGCGGAGTGGCATGGGGCGCCGGCAGGCCGAGGAGGCGTTGGATATCGATGTTCGCGACCTGCAGGTAGATATTCGGCGCAGTCTGGCGCAAGAATCGTCTCCAGCTGCGTTCTCCGAGAAGGCGGTTGAGGCCAGAGCTCGCGAGGGATCGAGCTAGGCCCGAAGGCTTGTGCAACAAGAGTGGATTTGAGGTTGAGATTGTAAGGCTGGAATGACTGAGATTTCCCAAATCGTGCGGCAACGGCTGAAGGTGAGCGAGGCGGCTGCGGCGCCCTCACACCCTGATGCTGACCTGTTGACAGCGTTTGCCGAGCAGGCGCTCGCCGCACCGGACCGGGCCCGGGTGATGCAGCATCTCGCCCAATGCGGAGATTGCCGCGAGATTGTTGCCCTGGCTCTTCCTGCGGAAGCGGAAGTGGCGGCGGTCGGGAAAGGCGGAGTTCGTCGACATTGGTTTCAGTTGCCGGCGCTGCGCTGGGCCGCGGTGGCGGCTGGTATTGCCGTGGCAGTTTCCGTAGGAACGCTGGAGCACAGAAATAAGTTGAAAATTGCCGGCTTCAAAGCAGCTTCTCATCCGGAAATTGTGGCCGCTTTGCAGGCGCCGCCAGCAATGAACGTGCGCACAGAGGCAAGCGCACCGTCGCCCGAGTCGAAAAAACTGGCGGCGAGGAAAGTCGAGAAGATTAGCGGGGACGCCGGGCTGGCCGGCGACCGTGCTACGGAGCTGGCTGACAACCTGGCCTCCGCCGCTCCCAGGGTCGCTTCAAGGGTCCTGGATCAACCGGCGCCCTCCCCTCGTCCTGCAGTGCCCTCCGCTCGAGAGACGGTGGAAGTGGCAACCGCGAATGTCCCGCAAAATGAGATGGGTTCGGACAGGCAGGTTGTGAGCCGCGCGAAACCGGCGCCAGCTCAGCAGACTATTACTGGAACCATACCGCACACGATGCTGATCCAGAACCTGACCACGGCGCAAACCGTATCCTCACCGAAGACGGTTCCGCGCTGGACGATTGGCGCGGACGGCACGCTGCAGCGTTCTTTCAATGGTGGGGCAAGCTGGCAGGTAGTCAATGTGCCCGGCAACGACTCGGCGAATGCGAACCTCATGCTGGCCGAGCAGACCGCAGAGAGCGCCAAGGGGGCCGGGAAGGGTCTGGACAAGAAGGTCGCAGGCCCGGCTGGCGGCTTCCGGGCTGTCGCCGCCAACGGCGCGGAGGTTTGGGCTGGCGGTTCGGGCGGAGTGTTGTTTCACACGGTCGATGCTGGAAACAGCTGGGCGCGAGTGCAGCCTGTCTATGAAGGAATTGTTCTCGGCGGCGACATTGTCGGCATTCAATTCTCCGACGCCCAGCACGGGCAGATCTCGACTTCGACCGGTGAACTCTGGACGACTTCCGACAGTGGGCAGACCTGGCGGAAAGTGAAGTAGCGCGGGTAAAGCCGGAACGTCGGGCGCATCTCCTCCTGTGCAAAAATCCGTCCTGCGGGGAAAGGTCACATTTCTGCCTGACGCACCCTTCTCCGATCAAATGTCATTGCCCGACAATCGCTTACACCCCACTCGAGTTTCGGATTGTAACGCTTTTTCACAATTACCTAAGTCAACGGGTAGGGTATGCAAACTCGATTACCAAAGTGACATTTACAGAGAAAAGTGCCGGCCCTATGATCTGAAACGTGGTTTGGCAGTTCTGGGGGAGGGCTGCCGAGGCGTCCTGGACTGAAAAGTCAAGGACGCTTTTTGTTTTTTCCGCGCTTTGAAGCGAACTCTGCTTCGACGGCGCCCTTGCGATTCAGCCAGCGGTCGACGGTAAGCACCATGTGTTCCTCGTCAATGTAGCGGCTGCCGACCTTTAGAGCCCTAGGCTCGCAGCCGTAGGTTTCGAATCCAAGCGATCGGTAGAGACTTATGGCGGCGTCCTGGGTGGCGGCCACCGCCAGCATAATCTGCTCGATGCCCGGCACAGTTGCGGCGCGGTCCAGAACGGATTCCAGCAAGCGCTTCCCAATGCCCCGGCTCCGCATCTCACCGGTGACGTATACGCCCCACACGTGTCCCTTGTGGCGTTCCTTCAATCCCTTGTCGCGGTAAACCCCGGCGGTACCTACCAGACGGCGGTCTACGAAAGCCCCGGACACAAAATTGTTAACCGGGTCGGCGCAAAGCCGTGCGATCACGTCCTGCCGGCTCATGCTGCGATGCTCTTCGGCCGAAGCTCCAAAAGCCTCGGGATCGCGCTCCAGAGCCTCGAGCCGGAGTTCCCAGTAGGAGGCTGCATCTTCTGCCGTAAGAATCCTGATTTTCATCTTTACTCGCTGGTGGGCGAATCGAACGTCTGCTTTCCGCCCCGGCACGTGGCACAGTAGCCGCCGATTTCCAGGCGCGAAACCACCACGCGAAAGCGGCAATCCTTCTCCACCTGCTGCTTCAGTCTCTCAAACATGTCGCTGACGAATTCCGTGATTCGGCCGCAGCGCAGGCAAGCCATGTGGATGTGATCGCGGCTGAGCTTGCGCTCGTAGTAATGGCCTTCGCCGTGGATGTGCATGAGATCCAGCTCATCGACCAGGCCCTGCCGCTTGAGCAGTTGCAGGGTGCGATAGACCGTACTGCGATCGACGCTGGCGTCGATTTTTTGCGCCTTGCGCAGGATCTGGCTGGCATCGAGATGTTTCTGGGCGGTTTCGATCACGCTCAGGATGGCGCGGCGCTGCTCGGTCATGCGAATGCCGCGCCCGGCCAGTTGCGCCTGCAACCGGCCTGGTATTTCGGTTTGAGGAAGAGGCATGGCAACTTCTCCTATTGTGGCAAGTAGTCGCAAACGGGTTGCAACGAAATTTGGCGCCAGACCTTGACGGTAACGACGGTCTCCGGCAAGATCGTAAGAGTCCGGCTAGATGCGACTGGATCGCAAGTAATTGTTACGATCCTTCCTCTCAAAACGGTTGCCCGGAGAGGTTGCCGCATTGCTAGTTGCGACTGATTCGCATATAGCAAGGGCTATTTTATCAGGCCTGCGCCGGTTCGCAAGCCGGAGATGAAGAAAGGACGGAATTACAGCTTGAACATCGCCTCATCGACTGCGATTTCGCGGCATAGGAGAGAAATCGCGCAGGCGGTCGCCGCGTCGGTATCCGGCTGCCTCGGCAATGCCGCTTACTTCGGCCTGCTGTTGTTCTTGCTCGCCTTTGCTGCGGATGTTCGCGCCCAGGAAAGCCCCTACATCGTGACTTACGATCACTATCTGGAGGAGCCGGGGAACCTCGAATTGGAGTACTTCTCGACCTTCGGCACGCAGCGTGCCGGGAACGACTTTCATGCCTTCTGGATTGAGTTCGAGTATGGCGCCACAGCCTGGTGGACGACTGAGGCTTACTTCGACGGCCAGACCACCTTCGGCGACAGCACCATCTTTACCGGTTTCCGGTGGGAAAATCGCTTCCGCCTGCTGCAACAAGAGCACTTCGTTAATCCCGTTCTGTATGTCGAATACGAGCAAACCAGTGGCGCCGACAAGATTCTCAAAGAAGTCGAGGGCCACGATGTGGAATCCGATTATGCTGTTCCCAACGCCATCGCCCGCCAGGAACACGATCACGAACTGGAAACCAAGCTGCTGCTTTCCAAGAACTTTAACGGCTGGAATGTCGCGGAAAATACCATCGCCACCAAGAACATGACCGGGGGCAATCCCTGGGAGTTCGGCTATGCTATCGGCGCCAGCCGCCCGCTTGGCCTGAAGGCTTCAGCCCAGCGCTGCAACTTCTGCCCGGAGAACTTTATCGCCGGAGTTGAAATGTACGGCGGGCTGGGCGACCGTTACAGCTTCGGTCTGCATGATACTTCCCACTATCTGGCGCCGGTGGTGGCCTGGAATCTTCCGTCAGATTGGACCATTCGACTTTCCCCGGGTTTCGGCCTGAATGACAACAGCCATCGCTTTCTGCTGCGCTGGGGAGTCTCACGCGAATTTTCTGGATTGGGGGAGATGATCTCCCGCTGGTTTGGAGGCGGGCAGTGACTCTGCTTCGTGATATGGAAATGTCTGCACGAAAGAAACGGTTGCTCAGCGTACGCAAACTTCAGAAATCTGGGATCTCATTGATCCTGATTCTCGGGTCGGCTCTGGCCTTCGCGCGGTCCAAAGGCGAAAAGCACGAGAAACAGGAGAACGTCTACGCCGAGCTGGGCAAGGCTCCCAAAAAGGCCGTAAGGCGCTCGAATCCACTGCAGGATGATCCGCAGGCGGTCGCTGCCGGCGGGAAGCTCTTCGGTGACCACTGCGCCGAATGCCACGGCGAAATGGCCGAAGGCGGACGCAAAGCCCCGAGTCTGCTGGCCGATCCTGTGCAGCAGGCCACGCCCGGCACTCTCTTCTGGCTGTTATCGAACGGCGTGGTACGCCGTGGCATGCCGGACTGGTCGAAGCTTCCCGAGCCGCAACGCTGGCAGCTGGTGAGTTACATTAAATCGCTGAGCCCGGCTGGCACGCCGCCGGATGGTGGAACGAGATCGCCGGCGAAAAACCCTGCCAAAGCCAACGAATGAAGTCAACTACCAGAGAGAGATTGCGGGCGCTCATGGGCGCCGAGGGCGGCATCTGACCCGCGGTCGGTTTGCGACTTTCGAGGAGGTCCCGGCATCCAAACTGAGTGCTAAAATAATCCGTTCACTCCGTGCGGTTCGGAGCGGACGGAGCACAGATCGTCAGGCCCCGGCAACGCAAGTTCGTTGAAGCGTCGGCCGACAGCGCGACGTTACAACGAGGAGAAAGAACATGGCAGGAAATGGAATCGTCGAAGTCACCGACGCCAACTTCGACGCGGACGTTCTGAAGTCGGACAAGCCCGTGCTGGTGGATTTCTGGGCGACCTGGTGCGGCCCCTGCCGCGCCATTGCCCCCATCGTTGAGGAGCTTGCCAGGGATTATCAGGGCAAGATCAAAGTCGGCAAAATGGATGTCGACTCCAACAACGCCACGCCCATGCGCTACAAAGTAACCGGCATCCCCACGCTTCTGGTTTTCAAGAACGGACAGGTGGTGGAACAGTTGGTCGGGTATCGCCCGAAAGAGGCGATCGCGCAGGCGCTGGACAAGCACGTTGGGTAGGTGCTGAGAGCAGGCGGGTTCTTTAAGTCGCGCGCCTTTTGTCTTCCGCAGATTCTTGCCAGTCCGATCAGCGCTAAGCATCACCAGTTACCCCTTGACACGCGTTTTACCGTCAACAATGTCAACTCGTGCCCTGGTACCCTCAACACCTATGTAACCTTTACGGGTTACCTTGGCCAGCCCGGTTGCAACTACGCCTACGGCAGTTGGAAGAATGGGCTCGGCAACTCCGGTGGTTTTGGCCAAAACAGCGCATATCCAACGAGCGGCCCATATTTTACGAGGCCGGTCGATGTGCCAACCAGCGAGAAATCCGTGCAGTCGGGTTCATGGAACACAACCATGGGCGCCCCGTGGCACCAGACGCTGGCGCCAAACTCGCCTCCCGGAGAGTTTTCGGGCCGCGTGGTCAACGAGTATGCTAGCGGCACGGGCACCGATTCATGTTGGTTTACGAATTCCAAATACGCACCTTTCACGGCAATAACAAAACCCGGATACGGTTGGGACGTTAACGGTAAGAATCTCTGGGGTGCAGACTTCATCGGATGGAAGCTAGAAACGGTTCAGTATTATCGAGCTCAGAACAAAGTGCCCTGCGGCGCCCGCTTTTCCCAGCAAATGATAATTGATGCAGCTTATAGCCCGGACAATCCATCGAGCTATAGCGGACCATATACCGATAATCATGGTGTTGTCTTTTACGGTGTGGCCTACGAGGTTAACAGCCTAGGTGGAGACATCACCGCCACGACGGTGACGAGCATACGTAACGGGCAGGTTGCCACCAACACGACTTGGAAATAAGGAGTTTAGAATGCGCATCGTCCGGTTGTGCATCGTCCTCGGCTCGTTAAGCCTGATTGGGCTGGCTCAAAACCAAACGACCCTTACGACGAATCCCAAGGATACCGCGCGCCCAGTTTCCGCGCTGTTGGATCAGTTGCGAAAGCGTGAGCGTATTTCCGTAACGTATGAGGACCCACGCTATAGCAAGAGAGCTGATATGGATGAGAAGCCTGCCGAGTTCTCTTACATAGCTGAAGAGTTTCACGCCCCATACGACACTGAAGCGACAGTTGCTAGGATGCTGCGTCAATACGGGGCATCTGGTGGCTTAACTTTTGCTGTAGTGCAGGACGGAATGCGCCTGCACGTCGTTCCCTCTGAAACGTTTGACAGCACCGGGCAGCGTGTTCGGCAAGACTCAATTCTCGACACCGTTATAAGTGTCCCCTCTGGCCGACGCACCACGAGCCAGCTTCTCCAATTGATATGCGACGAGGTTAAGAAGGAAACTGGCTACCAGATCGATGTCGGGCCGAGTGACCCAACTACCACAGCGTCAACAAACCAGGCCGTCGATCATCAAACCGCTCGGGCTGCCATTGGGCGCCTCTTAGATAGCTTGGCAACTCCAGGGGCGTTTGTTTGGGACCTGTACTACGACCCGGCTGACAGAACGTACGGATTAAACTTTAGCTACGTGGGCCCTGCGGCGGCTCCTGCGCAGAAGCCAGTTTCCCATTAGGGCCTACAGGACCCCTTGCGAGCGGATTCCCGCGATGGCGAACCCTAGTACTTCCGCAGCACCCCAATCACCCGACCCTGCACCTCCACGGACTCTGCCGGCACAATGATCGGCTTCATATTCACGTTGGAAGGTTGCAGGCGGATGTTCTCACCTTCGCGATAAAGCCGCTTGAGTGTGGCGTCATCTTTATCGACCACCGCGACCACAATGTCTCCGTTGTGCGCGGTTTTCGTTTTCTCCACCAGAACGTAGTCGCCGTCGAGAATGTGCTCATCCTGCATGGATTCTCCACGCACTTCCAGCACGAACACTTCTTTCGAGCGCACAAAGTCGGCGAGAGAAATAGTTTCGGGGTTCTCGATGGCCTGGATCGGCTGGCCGGCGGCGATGCGTCCGAGCAGGGGCAACACAAGGCCGGTATTCACGCTCATGGCTTGTTTGAGGCGGCCTTTGGGTGGCAGAAGATCAATCGAGCGGCTGCGGTTGTAATCGCGGGTGAGCAGGCCCTTCTTTTCGAGATTGGAAATGTGCTTGTGCACGGTAGCCAGAGAA
>DATKPV010000002.1:0-7949 GCA_035523915.1 Candidatus Aquilonibacter sp.
CGGATTCGTCGCAATCTCCGCTCGAATGCCCTCGAACTGCCCGCGCCGGATGTTCTCCAGATTCTGCCGCTCCGGCGTGACCGCCGCTGCTTCGTATAGATAAACCGGAATCTGAAATCGCTTCCAGATCTCCTCGCCCACATGCCGCGCCATCGCCACGCAATCTTCAAGGGTCACTCCGTCGATGGGGATGAAGGGGACCACGTCGGCTGCGCCCATTCGCGGATGCGCGCCCGTATGCACGTTCAAATCGATTAATTCCGCCGCCTTTCCCACGCCACGAATCGCCGCTTCCTGAACCGCCTCCCGTTCGCCGACCAGGGTAATCACGCATCGGTTGTGGTCGGCATCCATCTCGCGATCGAGCAGATACACGCCGTCCATCTTCATGGCCGCAATGATGGCATCGACCTTCGCTTGATCGCGTCCTTCCGAAAAATTCGGCACACACTCTACCAGCGTAGACATAACGAAGAAGAATAACGGTCGCCGCATCGCCAGGCAAGGTCGCATCGTTCACACGCAGATCAACCTCGCTGCTCATTGCTCTGGGTCAGGCTCAATACGGGATGTGTTTTGTGTAATTTCGCCTTTCATTTTGGCTTTCGTTCCGAGCTACGATTAGAATGAACCGCATCGAGCGGGCACTTCGTTCATGGCCGAACCGCTGGATGTAACGACGCCGATCAACCGGACGCCTTCTTCTGCGCCCGAGGATCTCACTGGGAAACTCGTGGGCCGGTTCCTCCTGCGCCATCGGTTGGGCGCAGGAGGCATGGGACAGGTGTTCTGCGCGGAAGATCCCACGCTCAAACGCACGGTCGCCCTCAAGCGCGCCGTCTCCAAATCGCAATCCGAGATTGCCGACCGCCGGCGTTTTCTCCGCGAAGCCCAGCGCGCCTCCGCCCTCAATCATCCCAATGTGGGCTCCATGTACGACGTCGTGGAGCAGAACGGCGAGTTGTGGCTGGTGATGGAATACATCGAGGGCGAAACCCTTCGTCGCCGGCTCAAGCGGACGATCTCCAACGCCGAATTTTTCGCCATCGCCATGCAGTGCTGCGAGGGGCTACAGGCGGCGCATGAGAAAAAGATCATTCACGGCGACATCAAACCGGAAAACATCATGCTCGACGCCAACAACCGGGTGAAGATTCTCGATTTCGGCGTCGCCCGCCGCGCCTGGAGCGCCAATCCCGAAGAGGCCACCCGCAGCATCGAAACCATGACCGTCGCCGGTGGCACGCCCGCCTATATGGCCCCTGAGGTGCTTCTGCAACGGCCCGATGACGGCCGTTCCGATCTTTTCTCTTTGGGGCTCGTCTTCTACGAGATGCTTGGCGGCGAGCAGCCTTTTCACAGCGACAGCCTCGCCACCACCGTCGCTCGCATCGTTCACGAGAATCCGCCCGAGCTCAAGAACGTTCCCTCGCCCCTGGCCGCGATCATCAATCGCATGCTGGCCAAGGATCCCCATCAGCGTTACGCCACTGCTTCAGCCGTGCTGGAAGATCTTCGCCGGGTCCAGCAAGGACGAAATCCGCGTCATGCTCTAGCTACCGCGAGCGACCTCCGCAAACGCAAGATTGTCGGCTGGACGATAGTTACGCTTGCGCTTCTGGCGGTTGTGGTCTCGCTTCCTCCCGTGCGCCACAGGGTCCGCCCTCTGCTTAGCAGGATCGTAACGGGAAGCGCTGGAGCCGCCGTGACCCTGCCCCAGACGAAAATTCTCGCTATCCTTCCTTTCGCAATGGTCAACGGCAAACCCGATCTCACAGCACTCGGCCAAGGCGTAGTTGACAGCGTCGCTGCCAAGCTGGCCAAGCTCAGCGAGGATCGCACCTTTGAAATCGTCTCGCCACAAAACCTGCAGGAGCGCAAGATTAACTCCTTGCCCGACGCCGCCCGCAACTTTGGCGCTAATCTCGGCCTGACGGTCACCTTCCAGCCCCAGTCTGACGAGCTGATCAAAGTGATTTATTCCCTGCAGGACGCCCGGAACGGCGCCACGCTCGGTACCGATGCCGTTACCGTCGCCACGACCGACATTTTTTCTTTGGAACAGAAGATCGCGCAAGGAGCAGCCAGGGACCTGCAGCTGCAACTGCGGCCAGAAGAAGAAGCCGCACTGCAATATCACGGTACCGAAAATCCCCCCGCTTATCAGTACTACCTTCAGGCGCAAGGCTATCTGCTGGATCACACCAAGCCGGAAAATCTCGACAGCGCAATCCTGATGGCGCGCGAAGCGCTAAAACTCGATCCCAACTTCGGCATGTCCAAGGCCGTACTGGGAGAAAGCTACTGGCTCAAGTATGCCGCTACGAAGCAGACCCAATGGATTGGCCTGGCCAAAACCAATTGCGACGATGCCGTTAAACTGGGCAACGCCGGCGCAGATGGTCATCTCTGCCTTGGCCGGATCGCCTCCGGGACCGGACTCAACGCAAAGGCCACTGAGGAGTTTCAGCTGGCTCTCGGACTCGACCCCACCAACGAAGGCGCCGCTCTCGGCCTGGCTCACGCCTACGCGGCAGAGGGCAGATTCACCGAAGCTGAAAGCGCCTTTCAACAAGCGATTCAGGCTCACCCCAACAGTCGGATCAGCCTGAATGATTTCGGCGCCTTCTATCAAGGCAGAAATGAACATCAGAAGGCGTTGCAGATGTATCAGAAAGTCACGCAAGTTGCCCCCGAATGGTACGTGGCCTACGTAAATATCGGATCGCTTTACTATGATCTTGGCCAGTACGACAAGACCGTGGAGGCCTCGAGGACTTCGATTGCGCTTCGGCCCACTTACGCCGGCTATGTGAACCTGGGCGCAGCCTGTTTCGGTTTGCAGAAGTTCAGCGAGGCAGCGGCCGCCTACGAAGAGGCCGCCAAGCTCGATCCGCAGCAGTATGTGACTTGGGGAAATTTGGGCGACGCAGTCTATCAGTCGGGAAAGAGGGATGAGGCCGTGGCTCCATTGCGCAAGGCCATCGAACTGGCGACCGCGGAGGCCAAAGTCAATCCCCACGATCCGGATGTACTCAGCAGTTTGGCCAGTTACTACTCTGAGCTGGGCGATCAGAAGAATGCACTCTCCTACCTTGGCCAGGCGTTGCGCTACGGACACGATGACAAAGATGTGCTGCTGGAGGCGGCCTCGGTGTATAACCATCTCTCGCAGAGCGGTTTGGCGGTAGAATGGCTCACCAAGGCCGTGCGTGCCGGTTATGCCGCGGATAAGATCCATAGCATGCACGAATTCGATAACCTTGCGAGTACTCCGGGTTACCAGCAGTTGATCAAGTCGCAGTAACTTCCAGCACATCGCGCTGGGATGGGCCCTTATCTCAGCGGCGTGCCGCTCCCAATCCGGTTTACGCCGCCAACAAGAAATCAGAATGGAGATAAATCATGACAAAAGACAATAAAGCTCAAGACACGCCCTCGCCGGTCAGTACGAATATTTGCAATGGTTTTGAAGCCGAAGCCGGAGCGGAGGTCACTTTCACCAGCGTCACCGCAGGCTGCAAAATCGAAAAAGTCGGAAGCGTTTGGCCATTCTGCAATGCGGATGGATCGTCCTTCGGCCCTCCCATTGGCCCCTTTCCTTTGCCTGGGAATACAAAGATATTTGTCAACAGTAGCCTATCGGTCGGCGATACCGTCCCCTACAACGTTACTCAGACCTGCACCACTCTGGTGCAAAAGGCCGTCACCATCATCGCCGGCGCAACCATGAAGAAGTCCGCATAGCCGCTTTCTGTCGATCCACAGTCTGGCGCGGGCACGTTTCACCGTCCCGCGCCACGCCGTTTGAGACCGTCGCGGCTTCAAGCCACGCGCCGCACTGCAAAACCAATGCGGCTTTAGCGCTGCGGGACTCTTGGGGCAGGACGCAGTTTTTTCGGCACCGCTAATGCTTCGGCTTGAAAAACCTGCCCAAGCCCAACCGGACCTGCAATGTGTTAATCCCCGGATTCGGCGTCGTCAGCCCGGCGTTGGAAATGTGTAGATATCGCACCTCGACACTCCAGTTGTATTTCGCGCTGAGCACGTGCGCACCCAGCGCCGCCGCTGAGGTGAAGTTCACATCGTTCGTGCCCACGGGGACGTTGTGGTCGCTGAATAAGGTTCCGCCGCTCAGCTCCAGGTACGGCGAGAACCTGCCACGCCGCTGAAAGTTCCACTTCAGCCCCAACGGATTGAATCCCACCCCGTAGGCCGTGTTCGCCGGCTGAAAAATCAGGTAGAGAGGAACCGCGTCCACCGCATATTCGAACCGTCCGCGCAAAAATCCCGGCAAGTGCGGTCCGGTTAGCACCCATCCATAGCGCAATCCGGCATCCAAAATTCCCGTGCGCGACGTTCCCCCTGCCACTGAATGCCCGCCGCCAGCCCAAATCTGCACTTCATCTCCGCCCCGCTCTGGCCCGGCTTGTGCCAGGCACCGCCCTGCGATCAAAACCAGCAAACAACAACACAACCAAGTAGTATCTCGCCCCATGCCCTTCGAGACTGCCCGACGCGCCCAGAATTTGCAAGCGGACCGAATCAGACACCGCGTCAAACCTACATGACGACTGGGAATGCGTCATCCCGACGGTTCGCGCTTTCACCAGCGGGCCGAGGGATCCCGCCTGGAGTGCGCCTGCATTCTGCGCCCTGTGATCTCAATCACAGCCTTCCCGAAAGCACGCACTACAATGAAATTGAACAACGGTTCATCGGAGGTTCCGATGTCCACACGTCATCTGATTATCCTTCCCGCCGCCCTCCTCTCGCTGCTCACGCTTTCCGCCCAGCAGGCCCAGACGCCCGAGAAACCGGCGCCGTCGCCCTCGTACTCAGCCATTCCCGCCGAGGCGGCTAAGCAGGTCAATCCGGTAAAGTCTTCCCCCGAATCCCTGGCCCGGGCCAGGAAGTGGTGGGGGATGGACTGCTCCATGTGCCACGGCGCCAACGGCAATGGTAAAGGCGACGTCGCCACTAGCGAGAAGCTGCCCATCGTCGACTTGACCAATCCCGCCACGCTGAAAGACCGCACCGACGGCGAGATTTTCTACATCATCAAGACCGGGCACCAGGATATGCCGGGCGAAGGCGACCGTATCAAGGCCGAAGACGGCTGGGATCTGGTGAACTACGTCCGTTCATTGTCGAAACCAAAGCCCGACACCGAGCAGAAACAATAGAGCAACGCGTGGCGCGGGCACTCTTGCCCGCGAAACGCAAGACCCCATAGTCTTGCCATCCCGAGAGAGCGCGCTCCCACGCGAACGAAGGACCTGAGCGTTCCGAGTGGCGCGCGAGTTGAGGCGCATGCGCGGCGTCTGAGCCGCGCGCCGAAATCCCGAGCGCAGCGAGAAACCCCACCCGCGCCGAAGGAACGCATCCATATTCGCATCTCTGCGCGGGTGCCTCATCGTGAAGCTCGCCTGAGCCTGTTGAAGGGCCGAGTTCTCAGCGTTACTGCAACCCTCACTCTGTGTTCCCCTGTGTCCTCTGTGTTGTTTCGTTTTCCTCACGGTCACGATCCACTCAACACGCAACCTTCCTCCGTCTGACTCGTCTAAGCGCCGAACGTCCATCCCTGGAGGGCTCAACATGAACCGCATGTTCCGTTCCTTAGCCGTCGCTCTCGTCACCCTCGTCGCCGCTTCCGTCGCTGCCTGGGCCAGCCCCGATACCGCCGACCACACCGCTCCCAGCTACGACTTGAAAGCCCAGTCACTGCTCGACCTCGAAAACGTGCAGAAAAAATTCGTCGATCTCGCCAACGCCCTTCCCGACGACAAACTCACGTGGCGTCCCTCACCCGATTCGCGCTCCTTCGCCGAAGTTTTTCTTCACGTCGCCGGCGAGCGCTACGGAATTCTTTCCCTGATGGGAGCCGCCAAACCCGCGGGCTTCAATGGCAAAACATTCGAGAAATCCAGCACCGACAGAACGCAAATCGTCGCCGAGCTGAACAAATCCTGGGAGTTCACCCGCAAAACCATCAACGGCATGAGCAATGCCGACTTCGCCCGTCTTCTGCCCAAGCTCGGCCCGCAGGCCAATGAGGGAGATGTCGTCTATATTCTTGTCGCCGACGCGCATGAGCATCTCGGCCAGGCTATCGCTTACGCGCGAGAGAACGGCATCGTCCCGCCCTGGACCGCCCTAACCATGAAGAAGAAAGCAGAGAAAGCCGAAAAAGATTCCCAGCAAAAGTAAAGGCCATCTAGGGATCGCCCCCTCGGCTGTCCGGCCGGGCGGCGCTCAGCGCTAAGAACGCGCAGGGGCGGACCCACTCGTCCGCCCACATGTCCATTGTCATTCTGAGCGAGCGTGAGCGCACGCGAATGCTAGTCGAAGAATCCCTACCGCTACGCACGCGCGAAAGATGTCAACGCCGGTTTGAAGGGGCGCGGCTTCAGCCGCGCCTTCTCCGTTTCCTTTACTCTTGTCATCATGATGTCATTCCGAACCGAGTCGAAAACTCGGTGAGGAACCTGCTGTTTGCCTTTCGAGGCCGGTTTGAAGGGGCGCGGCTTCAGCCGCGCCGTTCGGTGCTCTTTCTTGACTGTCATCCTGAGCGGAGCGAGTGGTTCGTCGAAAGCGAACCATTCGCCGAGTCGAAGGACCTCGTGTTTACCTGCTCTTAAACTGGACCCTTTGAGGAGTTTCCGCCAGTGGCCTTGCTCGCGTGGCTGCGAGCAGAGAACTTCTCGCCGGGCCGTTGCTGATCTTCGCCGGACATGGGGTCCCTCCACTGCGCAGCATGGTCCGAAGGACCATCCCGCTCCGCTCGGGATGACAGAGGGTGCTGCCCACCCCTTCTGCAAACGCGAAACAGCCTGCCCTGAAGCATCCGCCCTCGCCCCCTTGACAACCCCTCCCCCACCTCTTTACAATTAGCACTCGGTAGGCGTAACTGCTAGCAGTCCGCTTACGCCCATTACAATCATAGGCTTACAGATTCAACCTCAACCACAATCCATCTACTACTGGAAAGGAGTTGCAACCCATGGCGAAATTTACCCCGCTACATGACCGCATTTTGGTCCGCCGTATCGAGGAAGGTGAAACCACCCGCGGTGGCATTATCATCCCCGACAGCGCTAAAGAAAAGCCCCAGGAGGGCGAAGTCGTTTCCGCCGGCAAAGGCAAGATCAACGAAGAGGGCAAGGTGCGCCCGCTCGATGTGAAAGAGGGCGACCGCATCCTGTTCGGCAAGTATTCGGGCACTGAAATCAAGCTCGACGGCGAAGACTACATCATCATGCGCGAAGAGGAAGTGCTCGGCATCCTCAGCGGCGCCACCAAGAAAGAAACCGCCGGCTCGCGCCGGTAAGGAAGGTCGCGTCGCGCTTTATTGTCACCCCGCTCCGCGGGCTGACGCGCGGTCGCTCCCTCAGGTCCTTCGGCGACGAAAAGCACGTCGCCTCAGGATGACAAGAGGTTTGCTCGAAGCTCGCGGCTCGCAGCTCATAGCTGAAGGCCGATAGCTGACAGCCTCCAAACGAAATCACGCGGGCCAATCCCGCAACTGAACTAATTTAGGAGAAACCAATGGCAAAACAAATTGTTCACGGAGAGGAATCCCGCCAGGCGATCCTCCGCGGCGTTAACCTTCTGGCCGACGCCGTGAAAGTCACGCTCGGCCCCAAGGGCCGCAACGTAGTCATCGAAAAGAAATTCGGTTCGCCGACCATCACCAAGGACGGCGTCACCGTCGCAAAGGAAATCGAACTGAAAGACTCGCTCGAGAACATGGGCGCGCAGATGGTCCGCGAAGTGGCGTCGAAAACTTCCGACGTCGCTGGCGACGGCACCACCACCGCTACTGTTCTCGCTCAGGCTATCTATCGCGAAGGCGTCAAGACCGTTGCTGCCGGCGCCAATCCCATGGCGCTCAAGCGCGGCATCGAGAAGGCCGTCGAAACCATCTGCGGCAAGCTCGACAAAGATGG
>DATKPV010000003.1:0-49366 GCA_035523915.1 Candidatus Aquilonibacter sp.
TTGTGCCACAGGCCGGCATCTTGGTGACGCGGTCGGTGATCTCGGCAATTTCCAGAATCGGGTCAGCTTCGGTTCGAATGCGGCGCAACTCGCCGGCGCGCTCAAGGGCGGCGATCCACGCGCGAAGGTCGTCGTAGGGCAAAGTGCTCTCCGGGAATTGAACGGTTGATTATATGAGGAGGGAGCGGCGGTTGCGAGTTGGAAGAGGGGCTAAGCGGCTCGTTTTGACAGCCGGCCCAAGGGCAAGGCATGGAGAGCGAGCAGGTTGAGGTTCGTCACCCGCGCGCGGATTCGGAATGACATTGTGTCCAGCGCCATGAAAGCTGCGCCAGATACGAGCAGCAGCCGGGATCAGAGGCCAAAGCGATCAGTGCACCGGGCCGGTGGGGGCCATGCGTGGGTCGAGCTTGATTTCGCCAAAAGCGTTTTCGTAGCCGGAGACGTTTTGCTGCAGCAGCCCGAGCAGGGCTTTTGCCTGCTGCGGGCTCAGATAAATGCCCTGAAAATTGCGAATCTCGACCTGGGCCTCGCTTTGCTGCTGCAGCGTGCCAAAGGCCAGAAAGAAATCCCAGACATTGACCCGCATCTGCACGCTGTTGGCATAAGATTCCCGGTAGTCTGCGCCGTTCACGACTTTGACGTTAGGTTGCGGTGGGAGATTCATAGCACTGCAGTGTAATGACTTTGTGGCCGGGAAGGGAAGAGGCAGAATAAAGACCAGCCTGCAACAAGTGACAGCCGCCGTTCCTGACAAAAAGTGTCATTGGCCTAACAAGTTTCTGACCGAGGAGAGCTTTGGAAATCCACCCAAAAGGTCATGAACGGTTGCGATCTTATTGAGAATGGGACGTTTGCCGAAGGTCACCGCAAAGGGCGACTGGCGCTCAAAATGCGAGGAAAGCCACGTTGGGAGTCAAGACCACGGAAAGAGTGCGAATATGACCCATCAACCGGAAACCGGATTGGTTGAAGAGATCATTCTCCCCGAAAATCTCCTTCCCTTGGGATCGGTGCTAAGCCAGGGAGTTACGCCGCTGGATGCTTGCATGCTGCTGGCGAAGGTTTTTCACGTGCAGTGCAACGAGGTCGCTCTGCTCCGTCTGGAAGGTGGACTCTTACGCTTCCTCTTTCCCGAGCATTTGCGGACCACGGGAGCGATTCCCATCTCCAGCAAAGCGGTCGCGGCGCACACAGCCTTGAGCAAGAAAGCGGAAATCTTCAACAACTTTGCGCGCGTCAAACACGCAAGCATCTTTGAAACCATCAAGCCCATCGGCAGCGACAGCGACGAAGCGCAGCCTGCCCCCATCCAGAAGCTGATGTCGGTGCCGATCATGGATCGCAACTCGACCGTGCTGGGAGTGGTGCAAATCTCGCGCAAGGCCCTGGATTCGCGTTTCGCGCCCGATTTCAGCCGCGAAGATCTGCACGACCTGGAACTGGCCGCCGGGGTCCTGGCTTCTTCACAGGTGCTAGAGGCCAACTAAAAGCAAACTCTCCAGGCGGGCGGACCTGAAATTCACGGTAATTGTGCCGGATTCTTCTCAGTCCAAGAGGATCCACGCTACGCACCTGGCCTCGTGTTGCAAGATTCTTCATCTTGACAACTCTTTGCGCCTCAGTCACACTCCCCACTCATCGGCCCTTTGGACCGATCTCATTCCTCTCCCTGCGCTCTCGATTTCCGCATAGCTTCAGAGAAGGTCCATTCCCGAACCCTAAGCCCGAGAAGATGTTGAACAGAAAGGGGAATTTCCAGATGAGCAAGTGGCCGGCAACCGCTATGGCAGCGCTTTTCTTGACGGTGATAGCAGTGGTGGCGCTGACGGTCCAGCCCCGTACGCCGGTGCAGACGATGGCAACAGCGCAGCGCGGCACCGTCGCCACGGTGGCGCAAGCCAGCGGAACCGCCGACGAGAGCCTGCAGCGACGGGTACATGAAGCCATGGCGAATCTGCCGATGAGCTTCGAGGCGAACCGGGGCCAGACCGACAGGCGGGTGAAATTTCTCGCGCGGGGTGCAGGCTATGCGCTTTTTCTGACCCGGAACAGCGCCGTGATGGCATTTCCACCCACCCAGGCGCCGGCTGCAAGGCCACAGATTCCCCCGGCGCCGTACGCGCTGCCTCGGGTAACACCAGAGCCACAAATCGCAGCCACGGCCTCGCAACGAACCGAATCTGTGTTGAACATGCGATTGGTTGGCGCGAGTGCTTCGTCGCGCGTGGAGGGAGTGGACAAGCAGGAAGCGCAGAGCAACTACTTTATCGGCAACGATCCCAGCAAGTGGCACCGTCGCATCCCGAATTTCGCCAGGGTACGGTATGCCGCAGTTTACCCGGGAATCGACCTCGTCTATTACGGGAACCAGAAGCAGCTGGAGTATGACTTCGTGGTGAAGCCTGAAGCCGATCCCCGTAGCATCGAGCTAAGTTTCGGCGCAGGTCCGGAGGGGCAGGTTGCGATTCCGCTGCGCATCGACGGGCGAGGAAACCTGATTGCCACTCTCAACAGCAATGAGGTGTTGCTTCGCAGGCCCGTCGTCTACCAGCCGGCGACGCAGGCGCAGCAGAAAACAGAGATCGAGGGGAACTTCGTCCTGAAGGGCAATGGGCGAGTCGGATTCGAACTTTCGTCCTACGACCGGACACGCGCACTGATCATCGACCCTGTATTGAGCTACTCCACCTACATTGGGGGCAGCGACGAAGATATTGCGTATGGCGTCACCTACGGCGTGCGCTACGGTCAGGTGATCGTGGCCGGCACAACGCGCTCGGCGGATTTCCCGACTGTCGATCCCATCTATTCCTTCCATGGCGGGAGCTGCGGAGTGCGGCCCTGCAGGGATCTTTTCGTGACCCGCTTCAATCCCTTACTCACGAAGTTGACATTCTCGACCTATATCGGCGGATCGAACGACGATGTGACCTACCAGGTGGCGCAGGATACGTCCGGTGACATTTTTCTGACCGGATACACGCTCTCGACCGACTTCCCCATCGTGGGCAGAGCAGTGCAGAGAACGTTCGGCGGGGGAAGCGTGACCGGCGACGCCTTCGTTGTGCAGGTGGAATCGGCAGGATTCTATCTCCAGTACTCGTCTTATTTGGGCGGTTCGGGCGATGATGTGGGCTATAGCATTCAGCTCGATGCGGCGGCCAACGCCTATGTTGTGGGCGCGACGAACTCCACGAATTTTCCTGTCAAGAATGGTTCGTATCAAACCAAATGCGGGCTGACGGCTGGCGGCGACTGTTCCACCGCATTCTTGTCGGTGCTCAATCAACCTGGCCTGCCGCCCGGAACGGGCTACATCTACTCGACATATCTTGGCGGTTCTGGCGGGCTGGGTGAAGCGGCCTATGGCGTAGCCCTCGACAGCAATAACAATGCCTACGTAGCGGGCATCACCGGAAGCCCGAATTTTCCGACCACGACGGGTGCGTTTCGAACCAAGTGCGGCACCGACGGTCTCTGCAATGGCAGCTACGATGGCTTCGTCACCAAGGTGAATCCGGCAGGAACCGGGTTGGTGTATTCCACTTTCCTGGGAGGCAGCGGATACGACTATCTAAGCGGCATCGCGGTGGATAAGGGAGGCAACGCGTATGTGGCAGGAGGCACGACTTCGAACGATTTTCCCGTGAGCGCATCGGCTCCGCAGAAAACCTACGGCGGAGCGTCACCCGGGTGTGTGCCTTCGAGTGCGACCATTTGCGGTGACGTGACCATTTCCAAGCTGAATGCCACGGGTACGAAGCTCGGTTACTCAACCTATCTGGGCGGGAGCGGCGACGAGTCGCCGGGATTTTCGATGGCGATCGATAGCCGCGGCAATGCGTTTGTTACCGGCTTCACCGATTCCGCCGACTTCCCGCAAATTCGCCCGCTGCAGGCTTTCGGAGGCGGGCCCGGCGACGCTTTCCTCGTGGCCGTGAACCCGAGCGGAGACGCCTTTACCTACTCGACCTATCTTGGCGGCAATGGCTGGGATTTCGGGTACCACACCGCGACCGATCCTTCCGGCAACGTCTATGTGGGCGGCGGCACAACCTCAACGGACTTCAAGCTCACCGCGCACGCTACCCAAACCAAATGCGGGACCGATGGCACCTGCAACGGCGGATTGGCGGACGTGTTTATGGTCAAGGTGATCTTTTCCGCCGATATGGCGGTCTCCAATCACGCGCCGGCGTCGGTGGCGAGCGGGCGAACGATCCGCTACTCGATCACAGCCAAGAACAACGGGCCTGATCCGGCTTCAGCGGTTGCCGTCAGCGACGTAACCCCAGCGGGAACTACGTTCAACAGCGTGACCACGAACGGGGGAACATGCACCGCCCCTTCTGTAGGAGGAACCGGAACGGTCACATGCACCGTGACCAGCGTACCCAGTGGGAGTCACCTTTCGATCACTCTGGTGTTGAACGTGACGGCCGGTTCGGGCAGTGTGATCAGCGATACGGTCTCTGTCTCGTCGGCTACGTTTGACCCCGTCGCGGGCAACAATCAGGCAACGGCGACGACGAACGTGAACTAGATTTCACGCTGCATGGCTCGCAGCGGAAACCCTGAGCGACGCGCGAAGGCTCTGATTTGCCCAGGAAGTTGGTGCGAAAGGGGGGACTCGAACCCCCACGGGTTTCCCCGCCAGATCCTAAGTCTGGTGCGTCTGCCAATTCCGCCACTTTCGCAATACGCGATCTTCATTGTAAATGCAGGCGCTCTATGGAGTCGGCACGATTCTGCACAGTGGCCCATTTTGGCCACTATCGACCCAGAAGGCGAGCGCAATGACAACTTTAGACGGCGGCAGGTGTTACAGTCTGGAGGCCCATTCCGGCTTTCGTCCCTGTAGAAATCCGGATACCCGCAATTCAGCAAGGAGCGTCCAGCATGCTTTTGTGGAAAGGCGCGCGCATTCTCGTCCGGGTTGCAGCGCTCCTCGGCCTCTTGATTATCGCCGGATGCGGAGCAAGTAATCACACCATGTTTCGCAATCCTTCCGGCCCGTACGATACACCGCAAAATATTGCTGCATACCGGCAGGCTATCAACGGCTTCCAGCAGAATGGGGGCGAGGTGCAGGCGCTGATGTTTCACGTTCTGGTTCCGGGGGATGTGAACTACGACGATTTTCTCAACAACATTCTGCCCAACGTGTCTGGCGTGAGCATTGGGATGTCATGGAATGAGATCGAGTCAAGCAATGCCCAAGGTACGGGTTCTGGCGGCTACGATTTCTCCTCCTTTGATGCCGAATTGCAGCCTTACGCAGCGACAGGAAAGCAGGTGAACCTGATCGTCTGGCCGGCTACCGAGGGTGGAAACAACGATCCCGGCCATGGAGGCTCGACTCCCACTTACGTGTTCACGCAGGCCTGGTCGACGACGGTGGGCGCCCCCAATCCGTTAGATATGACGGTCTGCCAATCCTACAAGGGCGACTCGAGTAATCCGTACTATAACTCCGCGAAAGGGGGCAACGGCGGAGTGTGGAATGTCGACTCGAGTGTGAGCAATGCCAGTGACCTCAGTGGCCTGCCAGTGTCTTACGAGGCGCCGTTCATGGTGGCCTATCAGAACTTCATCGTGCAGGTGATCAAGCATTACAACCTGGCGACTTCCCCGAGAATTGGCTACATCCGCTTTGGCTTTTCTCAGGGCGGAGAGAACAGTCCCGAGTGCAATCAGTACTGGCCGGGGTATTCCCAGACGGCATATCTGAATTATGTCAAGACCATGACGGATTTCGTGAAAGCACAAAATCCTTCCATGACCATCCTGGAGGATCTGCACGCGGTGGGACCGGCGGGGCAGGTGGTTTACGGCTATGCGAATACCGAAGCGGCGGATGCGGTGGCCGATAATTTTGGCTTCGGCACCAACGGCCTGCAGCAGAGCGATATTGCGAACTTCGGAAGTGGCCAGCCTTGCGATTCCAACTGGTGCCAGTTATTCAGCCAGTATCCGGGAGGCGTCCGGTCGCTGCAAACCCTGCAGTGGAGCGATCCCACGGGAGAACTGGAAACGGGATCGCTCTCAACGCTCATTCCGTTTGCCCAGCAGCATGGGGCGAGCAATCTGGAGCTATACCTGGCAGACTTGGCTTTAGCCTATAGTTCAGATTACTGCAACTATGAGCATGCGGTGTGCTAATTCAGAATTGAGAAGCGTCGCGACTTAAGAAAGCGCAACCAGCGGGGCGGCGGGCAATCGAATCGGGGCGTAAAACTACCCTCGACGGTCTGCACTACCCACATGCGGCACCGGGCTACTGAACCGCGTTCAGTCCCTGGTAGATAAACATCCCCGCCAGCACCAGCAACAGAAGACCAGAACCGGCGCCAAAGACCCAGACGGGGATAGTAAGCCGGTTCACCTTGACCAGCAGTTCCGTCTGCTCCTGTTGCATGTGGGAATTCGCTTCGTCGAGAAACAACTGATCATCCTCGTGCATGGTCAGCGTGCTGCGATAGATCAGCAGGACGATCAGGCCGACGGTGAAAATTCCCCACACAACGAGCAGCCCGGTGATTAGCGGAGTCATGGCCATATGCCACCTCGACCGATTGCGAGCCATCTTCGGGCAGCCACCCTGATCCCTAAGGCTTACTCCCACTTCGATGCGACGGGACGGACGGGGGACTGTCCTAACCGCCAATCATTATAGACCCGCTGGCAAGGTCCTCATCTGTGATTTTGATAGTGGCGGGGCCGGTACCCTGGCTTAGCGGGTCTGCGGTCACTGCAGCTAAGCGCGAATTTGCGACTTCGCCAGGCGCCGAGCATCGAAAGTTACGAGGTGGTTAGGTTTCTTCGTGCCCAATTCGAGAGCTTTGCTATAATTCAGGCAGGGCCTTTAGGGCCAAGGAGATATAGATGGCAACTACGTCCGTCCCTGAAGTGAAGAGTGTCCCGGAGGTGAAAAAGCCAGCTCCTGTCACACTCACGCCAAATGCAATCGCCAAGGTAAAAGAGATCATGGCGCAACAGAATCCCGTGCCGGCAGGCCTGCGGATTGGCGTGGTGGGCGGCGGTTGCTCGGGATTCTCCTATTCCATGCAATTTGAGAATTCCGCCGGAATGATGGACAAGACCTTCGACATGGACGGCTTAAAAGTGTTCGTCGACGCCACTTCGGTGATGTACCTGAATGGCTGCCGCGTAGATTACGTAGAGACGCTGGAAGGCGCAGGCTTCAAGTTCGACAACCCGAACGTGAAGAGCACCTGCGGCTGCGGATCATCGTTCAGCGTGTAAGGCAGCGGCGAAGAGGAAGGATACGAGTGCAACGGCTTCGGTACCTACTGAGGCCGTTTCTGTTTTTGCGGAGGAATCATTGCGGTTGCTGAGACGTCCCGGGCGGCGGGGCAGCGCCCGGCGCCACGGGACCAGCGTTCCCACTGTTCGGGTTTGCTCCAAAGGGACTTGGGCCGAAGGGGCTGGAGCCAGTCGTTCCCGGTTGGCCGTTTTGACCGGACTGGTTCAGGTTTGCCAACGCTGCCAAAGGCTGATACGGGGTAGTGATAAGGCCACCGCGATCTGCGGAGGGATCGTAAATAAACTGCCACTCGTTGTATTTCATCTTGTCGTTGTATCTGCGAATCGTGGCGTCTTTGCTGTTGCTGGCCACGCCGATGATCGGGCCCCCACCAAAAACCTGATTGCCGGTGTTGCTGTCCCCCGGCTGCGCGGAACCGGATGTATCCTCTCCCGCAGACGAAGCCGAGGCATCCTGGCCGGAGGTCGATAACGTGGAACCACCCGAAGTGGCGTTTTCACCCGCGGCGAGGGCGTTGGTTACGGCGCCGGGCGCGGTATTCGGTCCACCGGCAGATCCCGCAGTAGTCGCGCCCGGAGTCACGCCCCCAGCGATTCCTCCGGTTAACGCCAGCTTCACTTCTCCGAAGTGCAGCAGCCGGAAATCCTGATTCTTATTTTCCGGGTCCTTGTAAGGCCGCCGCAAAAAGCGGAGGTTGTTGGTGTTTTCCAGATCTTCCAGCCGAGTGGGATAGCGGCCAAACTTCTTGTAATAGGCCTGGATGGCGCGCGTGTACTGTACCCCGCGATGTACCATCTCCTCCTCGCGGTCACGTTTCAACTCAAAGACAGTATCGGGGAGAATTATTGCAATCGCGATAGCGAGCAAGGCAGCAATCAGGAGCAGAGTAAGAAGCACATAGCCTTCTTCGTGCTTCCTTCGAGAAGAAGCGATTGAGCAGCGGCTTGGCCGGCAACCATTCACGGACACTTCCTATCCCTGGATCAGCGGAAGGTTCTGGGGAGGTCCGCTGCCGATGACATCCTGCATCTCGACCGATGTAGGTGAGATGCGCAGCACCTTGTACCGGCGATCGACAATCTCACCCTCGCCCGCGATAAAAACATCGTCCCCTTTGGAGAGAAAAATCTTCTTCGGTTCGCCCGGTCCGCTGGCGAAGCCAAAAAACTTCAAAGGAATTGGCGGGGGAGGAGCGACGGGAGGAGGCGTATAGACGGGCGTTTGCGTTTCCTTCGGGTGGTCCGTAGCCCCGCTCTTTACCGGCTGGGGAATCACGGGATCGGCTTGCGACACGAAAATGTTGCGGCCGGAACCCTCGTATTGGATTTGTTCTGCGGCGGCGAGTTCGGCCAGGTGCAGCGTGGGGTCAAGGCTGGGCGGACGGACCGTCTTGACGGTTGATCCGTGCCGGCGCGCTCCCGAACGGGCTGGCTGCGCAGCGGCCGTTTGCAGTTGGTTTGAATTCGACACCGGAACCGAAGCCGAAGTGGACGACGAGGGGATCAGCTGGTAGGCCAGGATGAGCACCGCGATGCACCCCAGCACCGAGGCCACGATGACTTTCTTTTTGCTTTCCGTACCCAGTTGCACTATGCGCCCGCCCTGAGATAAGTATCGAGTTTCATCTGCAGTTTGATCGGACCATTCTGTTCACCACCCAGGGTCAAATCGTTGATGATGAAAACCATGTCGTCGCGTTCGAGCGCGTTAATAAACTTGGCCAGAGAAACATAGTTCCCAGAGAGGTTAGCTTCCATCTCTACCGGCAACAGATGCTGCTCGGCGTCATCGCTGACCTTGTAGCGCGCTTCGTCGATGGTCACGCCGTTTTGGGCGGCCAGCTTGCCAAACTCGGCGGCGATATCGGAATCCTGTGCCGGAAAGCGTTTCTGGTAGAACTCGGCGATCTGCTGATTTGCCATTTTCACTTTCTGGTCGAGGTTGGTGAGGGGCTTGACCTCGCGGGTTTTCGCCTGCAATTCAGCCCACAATTGGTTGAGCTCCTGGCGCCGCGAAGCAGTGGATCCCACCAGAGGCGAGAACAACACAGCTACGGCCACAATATCGACGCCCAGCATCGCCGCCAGCGCGATCTTGATCTTCTTGCGGGTTTGGCGCAGGTCCGGCATCAGGGCTTGCCTCGCTCGGAAATCTCCGTGGTCGCCGGGGCCGCGGCGGGAAGAGTCGCGGAGCCGGATAAGGGTGCGCCACTCTGCGGAACGTAAGTGGCCTCCATGCCCACCTCTACGGAATCGCCGGGCCGGGAGGTCTGGCTGTGCTCAGCCGAGATGTAGGTTTGCGAGAAGCGATGGGACTCCTCCATGCGCCGCGCCAGTTCGATGGCCCGGTCGCGGGAATCGCCTGCGACGGTCATCTTCAGCTTGAGCTGGTTGTCCTCGTCCAACTCCGGGTGAATCGAAACCACATGCAGGTGAGGGGGCATGACCTTCTCGAGATCCTCCAGCACGTGCGTCCAGGAAAATGACTTACGGTCGATCAGATCGTTGAGGAACTGGGATTCGTCGCGGATTTCGCGGTTTTCCGGCCGGCTGAGGAACTCCTCGGCGTGCGCTCTGCGTTGATCGCGCTCAGCGATTTGCGCCCGCAGATCGGCGATGCGGGTGTGATCGCGGCGCGCGTCGAACCATCCGGTGAATGTCAGTGCTATCAGGGCCAGAGTCAAAATCCCCGCGACCGCCAGACCCGTGCCCCAGCGCAGCCAGAACTGCCGCGCGTCCTCGTAAGGCCGGGTCGCAAGATTGATATCGAGACGCATGTTAGGAAACCAAAGCTCCGACCACGCCTGCCATTCTCCAGCGCGGCACCGCGCCTCCGCTGCTCGTGCCGAGCTGCGAAGCCGCAACCAATTCCTGTACCTCGGCGCCGGTTTGCGCCCGCAAGGCGGGAGCAGCCGTGCCGCCTTCGGACAACCCCGCCACATAAATCTTTTCGATGTTCAGGTGATAGGTGTCCTGAAAGAACACAACCGAGGGATAAACTTCCTCCGCCAGTTGTTCTCCTGTAATTGTTACGCCCCGCGAATTTTCCAGCGTGCGGAACAACTGCACCTGACCGGCATTCAGAATGGCGATGCTGGTGGTGCGGGCGTCGACTTTCACCACCAGGGTGGGACGCTCGCCATCGGCAGAGCCGAGCGCGGCCAGCATGGAAGGCACCACGATCCCAGGGCTGAATTCGGCATCGCGAAAGGCTGCTTCGTACTCCTCGACGACACTGGCCAAGGCCACCGCCGCGACGATCTGAATACCCTCGGGAAATTTCTGCGCATGATAGGAAACTCGCGCCTTTTCCACGTCGAAGGGCAGAGACTTCTTCAGACGGAAGCGCACCACGCCCAGTGCTTCCTCCGGGTCGGAAGGCAACGTGTCGAATTCCACAAGGGCCACGCGGACAGCGGCATCGGGGATGATGGCGATGACATCGTGCGCGTGGCCGGCGATGCTGCCCAGCGCGGACGCGATGGCCTCGCGCACCGCTTCGCGCTGGCGAAGATTTGCCTCGACCAGATCGGCTACCACGCTGCCGGGCGCCAATTCCCGGGCAGAGCAAGCCTCCAGATTATGTCCACCATCGCCCAGCCGCCCGGCCAGCACCCGGTCGGCGGCGATTTCGCACGCCAGCTTTGGTTTTGCGCTTTTCAGGCCAGAACCCATCTTAACCGGCTTCTCAGTGCGCTATTTACTCTTTCTATAATTCAAACGCCGCACTCCGCCAAATGCAATATCTGAAAGGGCACTCGGGGCATTGGCCGATTGCCTCGGCGCGAATCGCTCCAGGCTGAATAGCGCGGTTCGTATCGCAGTTACCGCATGGCCTCGATGAAGGTGACCTTGTTGATTTCCTTCAGGGTAGTCAAGCCGAGGCGCACTTTGTCCAGAGCCGACTCGCGCAGAAAGCGCATGCCTTCCTCGCGCGCAGCGCGGCGAATTTCCGAGGTCGGCTTTTTCGCCAGGATCATTTCCCGGATGCGGTCACTCAGTTCCAGCAATTCGTGAATCGCAGTTCGCCCGCGGAAACCGGTGCCTGTGCACTCGATGCAACCCGGGCCCTCGTAGAGCGGCACGTCAGCCCATTGTTTGGGGTCGAGGCCGCTGGCTTCCAGAACTTCGGGCGCGTAGTGGACCGGGGTGCGACAAGATTCGCAGATCAGGCGAACCAGCCGCTGCGCCAGAATACAGTTCAACGCCGAAACGAAGTTGTAAGGCTCCACGCCCATGTTGAGGAAGCGGCCGATCACATCCACCACGTTGTTGGCGTGCACGGTGGTGAACACCAGGTGACCGGTGAGTGCGGACTGAATGGCGATCTGCGCAGTTTCGGAGTCGCGAATTTCGCCAACCATGATTTTGTCGGGGTCATGGCGCAAGATCGACCGCAAGCCGCGGGCGAAGGTCAAGCCCTTTTTTTCATTGACTGGAATCTGGGTGATGCCGCGTATCTGGTATTCCACCGGGTCTTCGATGGTGATGATCTTGTCTTCATCGGTCTTGATCTCGTTGACTGCAGCGTAGAGCGTCGTGGTCTTGCCGCTGCCCGTCGGACCGGTGACCAGTACCATGCCATAGGGTTCTTTGATGTAGCGGCGGAAGCGGCGCAGATCGTCTTCGTCAAAACCTACAACTTCGAGCGTCAAGGTGCGGAACTTCTCGCTCATCGACTCTTTGTCGAGGACGCGGAGCACGGCATCCTCTCCGTGAATCGAAGGCATGATCGAGACGCGGAAGTCGATGGCACGACCGTTATACTTCACGCGGAAGCGCCCGTCCTGGGGCACGCGGCGCTCGGAAATATCCAGCTCGCTCATCACCTTGATGCGAGATATCACGGTCGAGTGATGTTCCTTACCGATGGGCGACATGGCCGGGGTGAGAACGCCGTCGATGCGGAATTTGATGGCGACCGAATCGTCGCGGGTTTCGATGTGAATATCGGAAGCGCGCCGCTGCAAAGCGGTGAAAATCGTGGTGTTGACCAGCCGAATCATAGGGCTGGTATCGCCGTCCGCGGTCAGCTTGTCGATGCTCAGCGACTCTTCGGCGCCGGTGGCATCGTCTTCGCGAATGATGGTGAAGCCTTCGCTGGCTTCTTCCAGCACGCGCTGCGACTGCTCGGTTTTTTTGAGGATATCGTCAATCTGCTTCAGAGTGGCAACGCGGGTGATGATGCGCTTCTGCAGAAGCAAGCTGATTTCGTCAATCATCATCAGCTGGCTGGGATCGGCGATGGCGATGGCCAGGCGGCCGTCGGCCGTTTCCTCCAGAGGCACAAACTTGTAGCGAAACATCAAGCCCGGATCGAACTTTTTGAATAGTTCGTGGTGTAGCTGGAAGTTGGTGAGATCGACGAATTCGCAGCGATAGCGGCGCGCGATGTCCTGCGCTTGCTCCAGATCCGTGGCAGGGCCGCGGGCGGCGTGCTTTCCGCCGTTTCCGCTGTTCACCAGAATCGTCTTTTTATCTGCCGTCGCCATGGTTCCGCATCCGACTGCCGTCCTCGTTCCCCGCTCAGTGAACTCCCAGGGTAAAGATCGGCAAATACAGCGAGATCAGTACCCCTCCCACAAAAACTGCCATGATCATTAGAATCAAGGGCTCAATCAGGGCCAGGGAAGCGCTCAGCGCCGTCTGTACGTCTTCCTCGTAGAACTCGGCCACCGAGTTGAGCATGGCCGGCAGAGCTCCCGTCGACTCGCCTACTTCCAGCATCTCCACGGCGAGATCGGGAAAAATCTTCTGCTCGTCCAGGCTTCCTGCCAGGCCCTGGCCTTCGCGCACGCGGTCGCTGGCGTGCATCACGCCCTTCAAAATGCGCCGGCTGCTCATCGAGCTACCGGCCGTTTCCATGGCGGGTACCAGCGGCAATCCGCCTTGTAAAAGCGTGGCCAGCATGCGCGAGAAGGTCGCAACCTGATGTTTCAAACGGATGTCGCCCAGCAGCGGCAAACCCAGAATCAAGCGGTCGAGGGCGTCGGCGCCGCGATCGGTCTTCTTCCATTGCCAAAATGCAATGCCGGCCGCCACAAAGCCAACTGCGGCAAAGGGCGCATATTTCTGCGCATTCAGTCCAACCGCCAGCATGAACAGAGTCATGGCCGGCAGCTTGGCGTCCAGGCTGTTGAACAGCATCGCGAACTTGGGCACGACCCAGGTGAAAAGGAACATCACCATGATGATCACGACCGTCACCAGCAGCGTGGGATAGATCAGCGAGACGAAGAGCTTCTTGCGAAAGCTCATGGCCAACCGCTGGAAGTTGATGTAGCGGGTGAGGACCTCATCAATGTTTCCGCTCTTTTCCCCAGCCATCAATGTGGTGGTGTAGATCTTCGGCACCACATGTTGCGCGGCGAAGGCATCGGAAAGCAGTTCGCCCCCCTTAACGCGATCGCGGACATTCTCAATAATCTGCCGCAGATGCAGGTCCTTCTGCCGCTTGATGAGCAAATCCAGAGAGTTCAGGATCGGCAGTCCCGCTCGAATCAAAGTCAGGAACTGCTGGTTGAACACCAGAAAAGAACTCTGCTTGATGGCGCGCGAACGGCGCTGCGAAAAGCCTCCCGAAAGAAGCCCTTGGGGCTTGACCCAATACACCAGATAGCCCTGAGCTGCAAATCGGTCACGCACTTCCGCTTCCGAGTAACCGTGCTCGACTTGCTGGTGCTGACGCCCCCGTTCGTCCGCGATTTTTATGACAAATTCCGCCATTTTTCTGCTTTTTCCGCTTCTTGCCGGTGATTCCTGCTACTGGCTCAGTCTAACATTGGAACTTCTCTTCCCGGCCCTCGATCTAAGCGGCTCCGGTGGTTGCCGGTATCGCAAGTAACACCCCCCGGTCAGGGAATCGCCGGCTCCGCAACATCTGATAAGTTATTACTTATCAGTACGATACGGAAAACTCTCCAAGCGCTTCTACGGGGCCAGATTACCCTCCACCGTTTCGGTTCCCGGGGGCGGTGCAAACTGGAACTCTCCATCGGCGATTGGCACATTCTCCTTCTGTTGACTAAAGCGGTATTCCGTAACCGCCCCATCCACGCCGTGGATGATAATGCGTGCAATCTCGTGTTCCGGCGTGACTTCCAACAGAATCTCGCTGATCTGGTCGGTCCAGCCTTTGGGAATGCCCCGTAGCACCACATCACCCGGGCTCAGGGGAGGCACATCAACAGCTACCGACAATCCCTCTAACTCCTTTTCCAGCTTGGTCTTACCGAGCATAAACGCCAGGGGGGAGCGAAGGTCGTCGAGCTTTCGTACCGGCGTTTTGCGAGCCTGCTGATCCCCAGGAACATAAAACCAGGCAATTTTGCCATTGCTGACAAACAATTTCTCCCTGGGAGAACGATACTCCCAGCGCATCTTGCCAGGATTTTTTACTCCAGCTTTCTTCAGCCACAAGATTCCAGATTCGGTCCGCTCGATGCCCGATCCGCTATAGATCTCGGTAAAGTCAGCCTGCAGGCTGTTGATATGGTCATAGTGTGAGTCGACAGCCGAAGCCAGGGAACGTACATCAATCGAAACATCCGCGGGCGCAGAACCCGAGGCCAGACCGCTGCAGATGACGCAGGCGAGGACGAGATGCGATAAGCGAGCCATCTGACACATCTTCTCCCCGCCTGCTCCAATCTTTTCAGCAAGCAGAATCGTAACTCTACCTGGCTCCTACCGGGAGTACAGCGGGATCAACTTATCCTGTGGGGAACTCCTGCCAACATTTTAATCTATTTCGCGAGCATCATGCTTTCGCGAATGTCGGCAGCGAAGATTCATCAGTGCTGTTTGCACTGCGCCATCATGTCCGCCTCGATGGCAGCCTCTCCGTTCTGGTTGCCCAACGCCGGGACGGTTGCATCGACACCGTCCACGCCTTCTGAGCCATCGCAGTTCTGCACCGCGTAGATCGCATAAGTGGACTGCGGCAGATTGTTGGGATCGCGGGTGAGTTTTGAATAATAGATCTGCGCCTGCGGACTCGAGTTATTTGGGCAGTCTTCCGTGGGAGAACCTCCCTGACCGCCCACGCAAAGGTCGCTGTTGTGCACACTCTGGCAAAGCCATGCGCTCATAGCGGTATGGGGATAGCTGAAGACCGGATTGTTGCTGCCGTCGTTCACGATGCTCTGCCGCAACCAGGCTTGTCCGGAGGCGGCCGAGGTGGTCTGGCCGTTAGCGCAAGAGCTGTCGTTGGTCCATTTTCGAACGTCGGGCGCCTGTTCGGTGTAAACCGGGCTCAGTTGCCAGGGCGAGGTTCCGCCCAGCATGCAGCCGAATTGCGCGCCGTCGTTATCTCCGCAAATGGTGATGGGCGGGGCGTTGGGCACCTCGCATCCCTGTTCGACGTCCGCCAAAGGCGGCCCCGATTCCATCTCCACCGCATCCAGGTAATTCTTCGCAGCGTAGTAGGCGAGAGAGTAGGCGATGGCCGCCGATCCCGCGCTAACGCCCTGCGCGCACCGTCCTCCTCCGCTGTAAAGATTCGCGTTGTTCGTCGTGAAAACGAAATTCAGAAAGGTAGACGGGCGGCAAGCCGCAACCTCGATGCTCGCGGGATAGGTGGTGGTGCCGGTGCCGCCAGTGTATTGAACCGGAACCGTGGTGGCCTCCCAATCGTAGGTCCACTGGATTTGAACGACCTCGTAGCCATCACCGAAATAAGATCCGGCAGAATCTGCCTCGCTGGAGACATCGACCCCGCCGCTGCCGCCAAGCAGAACAATCGTTCCTTTCGGTGATCCGGGATTATCGTAACCGTAAATGAAATTCAGGTTGGCCGCGTTCGGACACCCGGCAAGGTTGGCGGAATGACACACGGCCGGAGTGGCGCTGTCGGAGAAAAAGCCGCTGGGACAGGGAATAACGGCGCCGACAATGACTTGCGGTGTGACCAACGGTGGCGGAGTGGAGGCATGGTTGCCCGAGCAGGCGGGAAGCATGATCAGCCACGCAACTCCCGGCAAAACAGCGAAAGCGAGCAGCCAGGCAAGAGGCGCACGAGGAAACAGTTGAGGACGGGCAGCGCCCGCGGCGAGGTTCGACGGCATACATTGTTTCTTCCTGGAAGATGCAAACCGGCAAGGAGAGGCGCTATCAGCCGCCACCATTATAAAGGCTGAGCCAGATTTCTAGCCTGAGGCGTAGATCGTGTACTGATGAGTTCCGCCGATCCGCTTCAGCCCTCCGCTTTCGCGGAGTACGTGCTCCAGCAAGGGATTGTGGTAGAGCACAAACACCTGCCGGGGGGATTCGCACAAGCTCCGTTCCAGGCGCGAGGCCACTCGCCGCAGACCCGCTTCCGGAAACGGATTGAACAGATACAGCAGCAAAGGCTCCGGAGGAAGAGGGAACTCGATCGCATCGGCACAAATGGTTTCCAGATTGGCGCAGGCTTGCGTCGGGCTGCGATACTTCGCCAGATTTTCCTGTGCGATGTGATGAAGCGTGGGCAGAATCTCCACGCCGATGATGCGGTGAAACGGATGCTCGGATGCCATCAACAGCGCGCGTCCTTTGCCCGAGCCGAGATCAACAAAGACAAAATCCCGAAAATCGATGGAGGTCAGGGTTCGCAGCGCCGCAAGCATCTCTGCAAACAGCACGGGCTCGGTGGGTTGATAGGGCGAGTGAAAAACTCCCAGAAGTCGGTCGCGCCAGCCCAGCGCTGCGCTGGTCGTGTTGACGCGGTGTTGCCAGTCATAATCGGCATCGCCGTAACGCTGGCGCCGCCGCCGCGGAGTGGAATCACGCAGGAATTCCCAGGCAGCAGCCAGAAATCGCCGGCTGGCCGCAACCGCGCCCTGCCCTGCAGCCGCTTCGCTCCACCAGCGCCAGGCCGAGTCGCGCAAGCCCGGCGATTGGGACGAGGAAGATTTCATGGCTGCCCAGGCACTCATGATAGTAGACAAAGGAACCGGCGTCGTCAGGTGGACCTCAAGACCAGGACACCTTCACGGAATGGTAGGTGTTGGTTTGTATCCCGGCGGGAGGCCGCGGGTGACGAATTCGAAGTTTTCTGGATCGGACACTTCCACGCGACCGTCGGGGGTCAATCGGTAAGGATGGCCGTCGGGATCCACGGGTATTCCCCGCCATCCCTCGCTTTCGGCGAGCTCGGCCATGCTTGCAGGTACCCGGCCGGTGCGTTGGCCGAAAGTGGTCACGGCTTGCTGCAGGTGGATTACATCCTCGTCGACCCGCAGGGATCGCAGGTGCTCGATGGCGTTCTTGCGAATCTGACGGTCGTGTGTGGACTGATAGGTGGCGTCCCACAACATGCGGGCGGTTTCAAACTCGCCCGCATGTTGGGCCAGCTGTGCGGCCAGCACTTTCATGAACGGATGTGCCCCTGGGACTTTGGAGCCGCGCGCGAAGACTTCGGCCGCCTTGCTGTAGTCCTTGACTTCCATGTAGTACACGAAGCCAAGGCTGTAATAGAGGCGCCAGTCGTCTGGATTGTTCTGGATGCCGTATTCCATCAACTGAATGGCGCGTTCGGGTACGCCGGCGCCTTGCGGCGGCTCGGGCGCCAGAAAACTGGCCCCGAACTGATAGGCGACAAGCAGGTGAGGATCAAGATGTGTAGTGATTTCCAGCAGCGGGGCCAGCAGGGCGTAGCTTTGCCCGCCTCCGCGATGGTGGGCGCCGAAATATTGAACCGTGCGCGTCCAGTAGATGTCGGCCAGCAGCCCGTCATAGCCGAGGCTGGCACGCTTCAAAACGCTTGGCGAGGTAATGTAAAGAACGTCTTCCAGCGTGGCCTGGGGGCGCATCTGATCCAGATGGTGAAGAGTTGCCATGCTGGCGGCCAGCGAACCGGCGAGCAGGGCTGCGGCGATCCACGAGGTTCGACGACGCTGCTTCATTTCAGATTCCGGTTTTCGAAGATGAGCACGGCCCCGCTGAGCGCAACCGCTGCATAGAGCAAGGCATAGACCGTGTTGTACAAAATGAGATGCCCTGAAACCGGCTGTCCATGGGCAATCGAGCTGATTACGTTGAAGGCCGAGAAATTGGGCACGAGATAAGCCGCTCCGGTCGCAAGCCAGCGTGTGACGCCGTGCGCCATACCCGCGAATCCGCGCAGATCCTGGGCGAAGCTCCCGATGATGAACAACGAGAAAGCGAAAACCGCCGAGAGCAGCGGTGAGGAAAACGACGAGAACAACAAAGCCAGCGAGCAGATAATCAGAAACTCCAGGATGATGAAGTACAGGGCGACGAAAATCAATGCGTCGGAAGCAACGAACTTGTGGGCAACATAGAGCAGAGCGGCGAAAACACCGATCGCCATGAAAAACGTATTTACCACCAGCGTGCCCGCCAGCCCAAAGAACTTGCCCACAATAAATTCCCAGCGCCGGACGGGACGGGAAAGAATCGTGTAGAGCGTACGCTTCTCGATTTCCTTTGAGACCAGGCCGATGCCGATGAAGATTGCGATGACGATTCCAAACAGCGAAACCGCGGTCAAGCCGAGATTGATCACCACCAGCTTTTCGATGTCGATGGAAATCTGTCCGACTAAGACCGCAGCGCCGGAGAGCAGCAAGGCAAAAGCGATCAGGTTGTAGAGTACGCGGTCACGCACCGCTTCGCGAAAGGTATTGGAAGCGATGTGAATGATCCGGGCGCTCACGCCGTCCTCCCGGCGGTGGTCTCGGCGCGCCGCAATTTTTCCACGAAGTAATCTTCCAGCGAGGTGCGCACCGGAGCGATCGAGATGAGGCGAAGGCGTTCGCGGCGCAGGGCGTCAATGGCGGCATCCTGCTGGCTTTCGGGCACAACAGCGCGCACCGTATCCCCGCTCACGTGGCAGTCGGCTCCAAGAGCCTTCAACGTGGCCGGTATTTGCGTCCCCTGCCAGATCACTTCCACCTTGCCCTGGACACTGGAGGTCAATTCCTCCACAGCTCCAACTCCGCGCAGCTCCCCCCGATGGATGATCGCCACCCGGTCGCATAGGGCCTCGGCATCGGAAAGAATGTGCGTGGAAAAAAACACCGTCGTACCGGCCTGCTTGAGCTGCTCCATCAAGTCGCGAACCTCACGCCGGCCCACCGGATCAAGCCCGGACATGGGTTCATCGAAAAACACGACCTTGGGATCGTGCAGAATCGCCTGGCCAATGCCTACGCGCTGCAGCATGCCCTTGGAAAACTTCCGCAACTGGACGCCCTTCACATCGTGCAGGCCGACCTGCTGCAGCACCTCCTGCACGCGTTGCCTGCGTCCTTTCGCCGGGACGCCGGAAAGCTGGCCGTAGTACTCGAGCAATTCGTGAGCGGTCAGGTGATCGTAAAAATAGGGCTGCTCGGGCAGAAAGCCGATCTGAGCCTTGATTTCCGGATCGGTCCATTCGCGGCCCAGGATGCGCGCCCCTCCGCCGGTCGGAAAGATCAGACCCATCAGCAGCTTGAGCGTGGTGGTCTTGCCTGCGCCGTTAGGGCCGAGGAAGCCGAAAATCTCTCCGTCCTCGACGGTCAAATGCAAGGGTCGCAGCGCGACCTTGGGCCGCTTGCGCAGGAATCCCACCATGTAGGTTTTTTCGAGTCCCAGAATCTCAATCGCGGGCATGGCGCTGCAGAAAGAAGCTCACTCGACACCATTATAAGCAGGCAATTCAAATGTGGATCATTACGGTGGTCATGAATGTTGCGGCAGGAGCAGCCGGGAGCTCAACGCTTCCTCGGTTTACGGCATCGCTTTCAAAGCTGCGCATGCGGTGTGGCTTGCCACGGTGGTGATGGTTCCCGCAGGCTGCAGGCGAATCACGCCATCCTCGATTGAACAATACGAGCGCGAGCCGAATGACGTGCTGAGCGGAGCACCCGTGGAATAGAACTGGTCGTTCACGATGCTGCCGGCGCTGGCCGAACCAGTCGCATTGAAGCTGTACCCGCTCTTGCCGTTTCCGCCGCCATTGGTAGCCAGATAGTTATCGATGGCACAGGCCGTAGCTATGCTCGGAGAGCAAGGAGCCGCACCGCCCAAAGTGGCCAGGTTCAGCGGGTAGCCGATCGTGGGGTAAGCAGCGAAATAAGCAATCTCTGCCGTGCTGATCTGGCGGATTGACTGCGCCGCCGAAGAATCGTTGGCCGCCATGCGCGCGCGCATCAGGTTCGGAATGGCGATGGCTGCGATAATCAGAATAATGGCCACTACGATCAGCAGCTCAATCAGTGAAAACCCTTTCTGCTTCATCTCGCGCTCCCCAAGCTCCTTTCCGGAGTTCCTTCTTTCTGCTGCCAAGAAGGGCCCCTCCGAGTTCACCGTCACCCCCAAAGACTGCTAAAGTAAAGGCACGCCAAGGTCCAAGCTGAAGCGGCCGGTTACTGGTTCCGCAAAAGAAGGAAACAGTCTGTATTTTCACTGTGTTGCGGGAGATTACTAAAAGCCGCAAATGAGCCTGGAGATCGCCCCATGACCTTCCCGGGTCGCACAATGACAAATTTCGTCAACGGCGAGTGGCCCTAACGGGCCATCGCGTTCGGCTTGAGCTTCCCGCGCTTTCCCGCCGGATCGCCCGGTAAAATTCATGCTGAACGACCAGCCGGCCAACCGAGATCGCTACCCTGCGAAGCCCGCCGGCCTGGTTCCGTGCACTCCAGGCTATCGAAGCCCCCCGACTAATTCGCCGCGCCGCGCCCGCGCTTTCTCAGGCAGGGCATCGCTTGTTCGGTTCCGCGAGATCCTGTTCTCGAGATAAAACGTGACACCCACGGTGGTCAGAATCAGCAGCCAGGGAATCACCGGCGACCCCAGCATCAGCGGCAAACCGAAGCGCACCAACAGCAGCCAGGAGAACGTAATTGCAAGGCCGGTGGCCAGAATAGCTATGCGTTGCCGCCTGCCTGGACCCATCAGGGACGCGGCCGCCTGCACCGCCAGCGCGAAAGGCAGGCTGACGACCAGGTCCACAAAGTAGTGCTGCCCTCCGCCCATGGTTGCGACCACAGTGAGCAAGAGAAATAAGAACAGCGCCACGCGCAGCACGCGCGGGAAGCCCCGCGAATTCCAGAAGAGCAGCAGCGCCCACCCCATGTGCAGAGAGGGCATGGCGTTGCGAGGGATATACGGAGGAATCGCCATTCTTGCCAGCGGGAACTCTGGCAGAGCCCGATAGGGCAGGCTTCTCCAGGGAAAATCCTTCCCGAAAGCGTAGATCGGTCCCGTGCCCGGTACGGCGTTGTAAAGGATCCAGCCGCCCACGCCGGCCAACATCAGCACGATCAGCATGTGCCACGAGACGCGTCTTGACTGCGGCGGCGTTTTCCAGGCGCAGACCACAGCCATCGCGAAAGGTAACGCCAGATAAGTCAACAGCGCGCTTCGGGTGAGCGCCAGGCTTCCGAACATGACCCTTCCCAGAAAAAAGCTGGGTTGAAAACCGAGACTGCCGTCGAAGGCATAAAGCCAGGCATCGCAGGTTTGAGGATGGAGACTACCCGAAAACCGCAAGACGTTGGCGGAGACGAGAATGAAGAAAATGAGAATCAGCGCCGGGGTCAGCAGCGCCCAGGCTCTTTCGCGTTCCTCACGCTCCGACCATAGCGCCCGCAGACCGAGCAACAGGATGGCGGCAAAACCCAAACAGGCAAAGCCGCTCGCGACTCGCAACACCCAGAAGGGAATCCGGGACAAGTGGATGATTTTCACGAATGCGGTTGCGCCCAGCAGCCAGGCGTAGATTTCCCAGCGGGAGGGCTTTCCGCGAAGGAAGAAGACCAGCCCGCCGGCGATGGCGAAGGGCAGATAGGGTTCATCGAAATTGGTCAGCCATGCTCCCGCGATCACCAGAGCGATCCACGCGAGCGACAGGCCAAGAAGAGGAAGCCGTGAATTCGGCCGCGGATCAGTGAATTTTTCCCACGCCATGCCTGCTTCGCCTCGTGTCCGCACTCTAGCGGCGTGCGCTCATTGTACTTCCGGGCCGCAGACTGGCTGGGATTACCAAGGTTTCTTTGGCCGCTGGCGAACATCGAAGCCCGGATTGGCTTCGAGCATCGATTGAGGTTTGACGGGGGCATTCTTTCTCTCAGGGACAGAAAAACAAAAGGGCGGCGAACTTTCGTTCGCCGCCCTTGGCTCGTACCCTCCCCGAGTACTTCGCCCAGTTAACTTACATTAGTTGGCCAGCGGACCCAGAGCCTGGCAGGCCGCATAGCCGCCAGCGGCTGTGATGGTGCCGGCAGGCTCGGTGCGGATCACGCCGTCATCGGTCGAGCAATAGGACTTTGATCCCGTCGTTGCAGCCAACGGAATTCCAGTCGTATAGAACTGGTTCGGAACCGCGCTGCCCGCGCCGGTGGACGTGGTGATGGCAAAGCTGTAGCCGCTCTTGCCGCTGTTCGCCGGGTTACCATTGTTGGCCAGGTTAGAATCGAGCATGCAGGCGGTGGTGGTGCTGGGTACGCACTGCGCGCCAAGGGCGCCGCCCAGAGCCAGCAAGCTGGTGTAACCAATGGTCGGATACGCCGAGAAGTAACCAATCTCGGCAGTGACGATGGAGCGCTCGGAAGCAGCCGCGGACGAATCGTTGGCCGCCATCTTGGCGCGCATCAGGTTCGGAATAGCGATAGCCGCAATGATCAGGATGATGGCCACCACGATCAGCAGCTCAATCAGTGAGAAACCCTTTTGTTTCCGCATCTCGATTTTCCCCTCGTTTTGGTCGTTCGTTGAATTCAATTCTGGTCTGGAATGACCCAGTCGGCCATGATGTTCGCACCTGCCGGGCCAAAGTCGCCAGTTACCTTGGTTCCTGCGAGGCTTCCGGAAGAGCTTTATTTTTCAATCCAGGGGCAAACTTCAGTTCCATTTTAGACTTTAGCCTTCCGTTTGTTCCTTGCCAAAATCCGTCCCCCAGATGACAAATCGTGTCACAGGGCCGTTCTCATTAGAACGGCACCCCTCCATAGTCCTTGCGGGAAATGTCGGCCGGGATGGCCCCTTTACCAGGAGAAGACTCGCCCCGTCGGGGAGGCTAGGCAGTCGCGCCGGCCGCCGCGGCTTGGCTACGGACCGGCTCCGATGCAGGCGACTCCGCGCGTAGCAGGCGGTGCCAAAGAACGACCGACGCCGCGACTGTGACGCCGATTGTAGACCACGGGATAAGCGACGAAATCCAGAAGATGTGGACGGCGAAGCTGAGCACGGCGAACCATACCAGCGTGGCGAACATACCAAAAAGAAAGGCCGCGCGGCGTGCCCCGGCGCGGAAGGGCAGCGGATACGAACACAGCGCCTGCACCATGAGCGAAAAAGGAAAAGCCACGACCAGGTCGATGAAATAGTGCTCGCCGGTTCCCAGAGTCGCCAGCACGGTAAACCAAACGAACGCCCCAGCGATGGCTCGTACCCAGCGCGCGAGGCCTTTGGAATTCCACCAGACCAGCAGCACCCACGTCATGTGCAAAGAGGGAATCGCATTGCGAGCGCCGCGCAGCAGGATGGGCACGGTCAACACCCGCGCGGAATCCGCGGCGGAAAGCGGATGCCAGGGAAACGCCGGACCAAACAGGTGAACCGGCCCACAGGCGGGCAATATGTTGTAGAAAATTACTCCGATCGGCCCGGTTACGAGAAATGCCAACATGGCGGCCATCGCATCACTCTTGGCGCGTCGGAGCTGGGCGGAATAAACCAGGGCCAGGGGCAGCGGCAGAGCGGTGTAGAAGACGATGCACATCCACCACAGCCAATGCCATTTACTCAGGAGTTGCCCGACGAGAAAACTGATCTGGACTCGCAAGCTGCAATCAAAGGAAAGAAGAAATAAGTCGAAGGTCTTGGGATGGAGACGCTCGGTAATATCGAGCAGGGTGCTTGCCATCCATTCGCTGCCGACGAAGAGGACCATAGGCAAGAACCCGTAAAGCAAGAGCTTGCGGTCCTCGCCTTTTGCCCAAATGGCACAGGCGCCCAGCCTTGCAAAGGCAGCCAGGCCGGTGAACGAAAAGCAGGCCATCGGCATGAATTGGAAGTGAATGACGCGGTAGTCGAGAAAGGCGAGGGAGAGGCCACCCGCGACGACCCATAGCAGGTCGAGCCACGAGCGGCGTAGCACTCCGAGAACAATCAGCGAGCTGAACAGCGCAAGCGACAGGTAGGGATTCACCATCGATGAGGTGTAGAAGTCGCCGCTCAGGGATAGCGCAAGGACGGTCGCCAAGAGAAGGATCGTCAGGGCGATTTGGAGAGCGCCCTTGCTGTTGAAATTCATGGTCATTCTGCGCCGTGTCCAGATCAGCTTTTCATCGTTTGTGCGATTAATGGTGCGAGCCAACGGACAGGTTTGTCCTTGTCGCAACTCTAGCAAGGTCCGGAATCACGGGGATGCGATTTCAGGTGGACAAGGTTACATGGGTAACGCTGCCTTACTCACTTCGAGGAGACGGATTGCAGCCTTTCGAGCGCCCTCCGCGCTCCGATCTGGGAAGGGTAGAGCTGTAGCTCGCGCTGATACTCTTTCACCGCATCTGCCGGCCGGGAGAGTTGCTCGAAGGCGTTTCCCAGCGCGTAGTAATAACCCTCGGCGTCCGGCTGAATGGTTAATGCTTTCTGGAAATAAGTGATGGCATCTTCGGCTTTGTGCTGCGCCAGGCTGATCTGCCCCAATCCGAACCAGGCGTTCGCCAGGGTGGGGTTTAGTTGCAAAGCAGTCGCGAACCAGCGCTCGGCCCGCGGCAAGTCGCCCGCTTGCTGAAAAGCAAATCCCGCAAAGTCCGCAGCCCGCCAGCCGGGCGCCAGTTCGTAGGATTGCACGAAGTGAGGCGCAGCGTCGGCGAACTTGCCACGGGCGCTCAGGGCCGAGCCGTAGTTTAGCTGCGCCCACTCGTTGGCCGGAGCAATCTGCACCCCGCGCGCAAATAAGATCACGTCGTTGGCCCAGTACTCGGATTGAATGGCGCTGGCAAAGGCCAGCATCACAACCACCGCCCACGCCAGCAGCCGAACCACTCGCATGCTAGGCCATCGTTTTGTTGTCCACGCATAGGCCGATCCCGCCAGCAACCCCACGCCCAGCATGCTCATATACATGTAGCGGTCATGGATGAAGTCGTGTTGATTCATCCAGCGCAGGTTGAGCGTGGGCAGCATGGGCAGCGCCAGCCAGGCGAACGCGGTCCACAACCGGCGATCGAGTCGCGCGGCGACGAGGGCAAGCCCGGCCAGAACGAGAAGAATGAACAGGAACAGAAAGAACTCCGGGCCAGGGCTTGCGATCAGGCGAAAATCGTACTGCGGGCTCAGACCAGTGGGCCACACAACGCGATAAAGATTGAAGAGAACAATTTTGGGAGCGCTGAGCAGGACCGTGCTCCAGGGCAGCGCCAGTTGGGCCGTGGCTGCTCCGCCCATCACCCACCAGCGGAAGACGAACCAGACCGCTCCGGCTGCGCCATAGGTAGCAACTGCCGCCACAGCCGGCCGCCCGAAGGCTCGCGAGTCCAAGTCGCGACGCGAATCGGCCCATAGATCGACGAGGACAATCCCGGGCAGGACCACGCTCACCTCCTTGGTGAGCAATGCCAGCAGAAACAGAATTCCCGCCAGCGCCCACCAGCCGGCGCGATGGCCCTCGGACGATTTCGCTCTTCGGTAGAGCAGGAAACTGGAGAAACAGAAGATGGCGGCCAGGGGATCGTTGGCCGAGGAAATCCACGAGGCCGATTCGGCCTGCAAAGGATGAAGCCCAAAAGTTGCGGCAGCAAAAAGTGCGGCCTCAGCGTTCCGCAATAGTTCGCGGGCAACCAGAAATGCCAGCGCCGTCGCGGCCACATGCGCCAGAACGGAAGTGACGTGGAACCAATGAGGGTTGAGCCCAAACATGCTCTTGTTCACCAGGAACCAGAGCGTCAGCAGCGGACGATAAAATCGCCCCTGGATTCCCGTCACCGAGGCCCAAAGCTGATGGTTGAAGAGAAATCCGATCTTGCCCCACTGCAGATTCTGGTTCTGGGGAATCTGCGGCGGATCGTCGTACACCCAGCCAAAAGCGAAGGTCGAGGCAAAAGTCAGCAGGGTGCCGATCAGGACTCCGGCCAGCGCGAGCCATTCTCCACGGGTCAGCGAACGCCCGGGCGTTTGCTTGTTGCCGGCGGAAGCGGCAGTGGCCACCCCCTGTTCAACGCCTGTTTTGTCGTCGCTTCCCATGGCAGGTTGCGGCCGAGGCGCAATCGCACATCCAGCGCACCGCTCCGGACTGCGGTTCCAGCTTACAATGTTCGTGCTCCTCCTATGCCTAACCCTCTTGAGTCTCTCCACGTCGAACCCGATATTTCCCGTGCCTGGACGCTTCCGGCGAACCTGTATTTCGATCGGGCAGCCTTTGACGCCGAGAAGGACAAAGTTTTTTCCCGAACCTGGCAGGTTGTGGGGCACCACGACCAGGTCGCCAGTGCCGGCGATTTCTTTACGGTTGAGTTGTCCGGCGAGCCGCTGTTGATCGTGCGCGACAACGAGGGCAGGCTGCGCGGCTTTTACAACGTGTGCCGCCACCGGGCCGGCCCCCCTGCCGAAGGATGCGGCTCGCGCAAGCTCTTCCGCTGCGGTTACCACGGCTGGACCTATGCTCTGGATGGCTCGCTGATCAGCGCCACCGAAGTCGAAGGTGTCGAGGGATTCCGCGCCGAAGATTTTTCGCTTGCGCCGGTGCGCGCGGAAGAATGGTTCAATCTGATTTTCGTGAATCTCGATCCGGAGGCCCTGCCCTTGAGCGAGAGCCTCGGCGAACTGCCGCGCCAGGCCGGGAAATTCCACTTCAGCGGGATGAAGCTGTTCGAGCGCCGCACGTACGACATGAAATGTAACTGGAAGACTTATGTCGACAATTATCTTGAGGGCTACCACTTGCCCAGCGTGCACCCCGCTTTGAATCGCGAGCTGGATTTCAACGCCTATGTGGTCGAGCCTTATCGAGGTCACGTGCGCCAGTTCAGCCCAATTCGGGGAGCGCAGCCCGGGGATGCCACGCCGCGGCGATATCAGGAAGCGCGCGAGAACCTGACCACCGACTATTTCTGGATTTTTCCCAACTGGATGCTGAACTGCTATCCGGACAATGTTTCACTGAATATTGTTTTGCCGCTCGAGCCGGAGCGCTCCCTGGCGATTTTCGAATGGTACTTGCGCGAGCACGAGCACAGCACTCCCGCCGCGAAAGCCTCCGTGGGGTTCAGCCACCAGATTCAGGTCGAGGACGTTGCCATCTGCGAAGCCGTGCAGAAGAATCTGCGCTCGCGCAGCTATTGTCGCGGACGCTTCAGCGTGAAGCAGGAAAAAGGCGTGCACGCCTTCCACCGGATGTATGCGGAGTGGATGAAGAGCTGAGCTGGTTTTCTGCATTGATGCAGCAGCGGCATTTTCGAGCGTTCCTACGCCTCGAGGCCTGCGACTTCACCGCGCAAGATCGTGACCGAAGCTTTGGGAAGCGTGAACACGGTTTGTGAAGAGGCATCGATTGACGAAACCGCCGGCGGGAAGTTTGGATCGGCGTGGGCGGTGGCGTCCGCGCCGTGCCAGACGTATTGTTCGCTGCCAAACGTGACCATGCGAATTGTGCCGGAAAAATGTGCGGTCCCGCCGTCACTCTCAAAAGCGATTCGAATGGGATGCGCGCGGTCTCTGTCTTTGTTGATCAGCAGCGAGGCCCACAGGCCGTCTGGACGTCGAACGGCATAACCGGTGACAAGAGCGTTCCCGGCCGCGTCTTCGATTCGGAGATCGACGGAATAGAGATGATGCATGCCGCTGCGATGGGCCGCCCACTCGTTATTGATCATCCGGCTGGCGTGATAGAAAGCAGTGTAGCCAATGATCTTTGCATCGCGGTCCCAAAGGACGTTGCCCCAGATTGCCCAGCCCTGGCAGCCATGCTCGATAAAGCTGGGTTCGATGGGGGAATGAACGTAAAGCGCGCCACCCTCGGCGAAGAAACTTCCGACATTGTCGGCAAGCCACAGAGCGGAAAAAATATCGGACATGTAGACGGAAAGCGAACCGGAGAGATTGCTTTCAGTGTTCATGAGCGGAATTGCCGCCGGCAATCCGTCATTGCGAAAGGCCTGCAGAGTCTTGCGGGTCAACTCGCGGCAGCGGTACAAATCGTCCCATTTCATGGTGCAGGCATCGTAGGGATAAATTTCAAAAGAAGCGAACGATAAGTCGCGGTCACGATTGTGCGATTTCAGGTAATCGTAAAAACGGCCAAACCACGACTTGTTTCCGCGCGCATCGGGCCAGACCGAGACGTCCTGGTTAATCCCCTGGAACACCGGCCCGCCCAGCTTCAGCGTGGGATCGACCTGGTGAATGGCATCGGCAAATTGAATGTAGAGTGTGGCGTAGTCCTCAGGCATGTAGTATTGCCCATCGGCTTCCTCATCCATTTCGACCCAGCTGATGGGATACCCGCGCTTTTTCAGATAGGCAACCATAGCAGCCGCATCTTCCGGAATGCTGTAGATCAGAGGAATAGTGATCAACGCGGGTAGACCGTTGGTAATGCCGCTGGTAAAGAAGAGGTCCCAACCCGTCTGGTCTCCGTGCGGACTCAGATCTTCGGCGGTGTGCCATGGATCTGTAGAAGAACAGTACGTAGCGGTCTGTTGGCCACCGTCCGGCGCGTGTTTCACGAAATCCGCAAACCTGCCATCGGCCTCCAATCTGCCCAGGTAAACTTCGTGGATTGCATATCCCACGCGGTGGCGCACGTCGTCGTTTCCGTGCGGACCCGGCTGATTTGATGATTGCGTCATCACCACGCGAACCCAGCGTGTTGAAATCAGATCGTCCGCGAGTTTAAGTGTTACGCTTCCACCTTTGCCGCCATGGACGGCGCCGTGAGGGAAACGGAGCCAGTTCCCCATGGCCTGATTGGCGACAGGTAGGTAATCACCGCCTTGTCCCGTAGAATCCATGGCCGGCTCTTCCCAGTTCATGGGATCGGCTCCGACCCAATATTGCACTTCGTATTCGCGTGCGCTCGGTTCGCACCAGTCGATGCGGATCGCGTTCACGTCGTAGTATTCGCCCAGGTCAACGATGATCCATTGAGGATGCAAAGAGTCATCTTCGTGGGAGAATGCTTTGGCCAGGTAAGGATTGCTCTTCCAGAAAGTGTTGGGGTCACCGTCGGTGAGGCGGGAATAGCCGCGGTCAGTGCCGCCATTGTGCGTGCAGCCGCGATGGGGAAGACTGTAGCCGAATGAGTCGCGAATGGGCTCACCCAATTCTGAGCTGCCTACGAAGTATCCCCGCTGGTTCGCTTCGTCGGTCCAGCGTCCGGTGGGATTCCAGTGCCAGTAATCGATGGTTTCCGGAGTGTGCAGGCGATAGCTGATCGGTCCCCAGCCCGCAGACAAACACAGGCTTACATTTTCGGGGGTATAGATCTTCTTGATCGACTCGCGAGACAGAATGTCCATCGATGTCGCGAGGGCCTGATCGGGATCGAAGGAGTTGACCACCTGGGTGGGCGCGGCCTTCACCCGGGCGACGGGAGCCGGGGCAGCCGAAGTCGTTTGATCGGACAGAACGACTGCATCCGCGAGATGTGGAACCATCGTGGACGCCGCCGCGCCAACGGTTACGCCCAGGAAAGTCCGCCGCGAAGTAGCCATAGGATGCTTGTGTGCCAACGGGCCGAATCCATGTGAGGAGTCGCCTCTTGAAAATCGCGGTTCAAGCCAGGCCGTCGCCGCATCCTGGCGAGCCCTGGTCGCTACTCCGCTTTCAGGAGCATGCAAGTTACATCGTCATGCTGCGGCGTGTTGCCGACGAACAGATCCACGTCCGCCATCAGGTGGTTGAGCATTTCCGCCGGTGTTGCGCCCGCCCACATATTGAGAACGTTCAGCAGCCGGGCTTCGCCGTACTGTTCCTGGCGGGCGTTTTCAGCTTCCACCAGGCCGTCGGTGAAGATGATCAGCCAGTCGCCGGGAGCAATTGCCACGTTCGCCGACTGATACGACGCGTCCTGAACAATTCCCAGCGGGAGCCCGCCCACGTCGAGCCGCTCGATGGAACCATTGCTGCGCCGCAGGATGGGATTGTTGTGCCCCGCGTTGATGTAGGCAAAGGTGCGCCCTGTCGCGTCGTATTCCGCAAAGAATGCCGTGGTGAAACGCAATCCTCCCTGGCTGTTGGTGCAGGCATACTTGTTCATGTTGGCCACCAGTTCGGGCAGCGCCACCTGCGCGGTGGAAAGCGTTTTCAGGCTGGCCTGGAAGGTTGCCATGAGCATGGCGGCCGGAATGCTCTTGCCCGCCACATCGGCGACGGAGAACACCACGCGATTTTCTTCGTTCGTTTTGCCCGGGCGTGGGAAAACGTCGTAATAATCGCCGGCCACTGTGTTCGCGGGACGAGTCGAGTAGGCGACAGAAAGCCCGGGAATCTGCGGCGGCGCGCCGGGCAGCAGCCAGGTCTGAATCTCGCGCGCGATCTGCAAGTCGCGCTTCATCACAACGCGATCGGCGATCTCGAGTATGAGGAGGACAAACAGCAGAAGGCCGCCCCAGAAATGGAAGTCGAATTCACCCACGTGGACGGCATTATTCGCGCCTTGATAGGTAAAACTGCCGCTGGGAAGCACGAGCAGAATCAGAGCCGCCAGCAGCAGGACTCGCCGCGCGGGCGAGAGTTTTTCCAGCACCGCCCAAAAAAATTCCTTGACGATGTGGAGGCGGCGGCCCCGTGTGGTGAGGCCCTCCGGCGTTTTCGCTTCGACGTCACGGGAATACAGCCGATAGCTGGCGCGCGCCTCGGTTTCGAACTGCGACCAAAGCTGGCTGACCTCAAGTCCCTCCGTCACTCGCTGCCAGAACTGGCGCAGACGCACGCCGAACGAAGGGCGTTGGGTGGTCGCCTGGCCGGCAGAGGAAGAGGGAGTCGCCATCGGAAAAGAATTATATAGATGCTGAAGCGTAAGTTCGCGGTCGTTCAAAACAGGTCGAGTTGCTCCTCGAAGGCCTGCACCGGCCACTTGGTTGCGAAGGCCGGCGGCTCACGCCGCTTGTCGCGCCCGATCCCGTGCTTCTGGCGAAGGCTGCGAATCAGCTCTGAGAGCCGCTTGCCGTACGCCGGTGGAAGAAAGGCGCGGTCCTGATAGCGGCGCCGGTAGTTTTCCACGAGATGGGGGAACTGCGCCGCGAGGAAGGGAAGAAACACCGCCGCCGAACAAGGCTTCAGAAACAGCGGCCCCGCCCATAGATGGTGGACTCCCGCATCGGCGGCGGCCCGCACCACCGCCTCAAGATTTTTCGGCGAATCCGTGATGCCGGGCAGCACCGGCGCGCAATTGACGCCTACCGTGAGCCCGGCGGCGGCCAGCGTGCGCACGGCTTCCAGCCGAAGATCGGGTCGCGGCGCGCGCGGCTCAAGAATTCGCGCCAGATCAACGTCGATGGTCGTCACGGTCAGGTTGATGGATAGCTTGTTGTGGCGCGCAACTTCCCGCAGAAGATCGAGATCGCGAACCACCAGGTTGGATTTGGTCACGATGCCCAGCTCAAAACCTCGGTGGCGGGCGAATTCCTCGAGAATCGCGCGTGTGACTTCGTAGCGGCGCTCGGCCGGCTGGTATGGATCGGTGGCCGTGCCCAGAGCGATCGATTCGCCACTCTTTACCTGCCTCAGTTCCTGGCGCAGCAACTCGGCGGCATGCTGCTTGACGTAAATCTTTTGCTCGAAGTCCGCCCCCTCCCGCATCTCCATGAACTCGTGCGTATAGCGCGCGTAGCAGTATTTGCAGCCGAACTCGCAACCGCGATAGGGATTGATGGTCCAGGTAAACGGCAGATTGCGCCGGCTGATGCAGCGGTTGAGCAGCGATTTGGCGGGCAGCGTGAAATATTCCACGTTGTGCCCCTCGCGCAGCGAATCGCCCTGGGAGGCGAGCCGCGCGATGCCCACGAGCTGGGCCTGGTTCGACATAGGGAACAGAGGCTGGGAAAGCATGGTACTTCGCCGTTTGTTCGCCTATGGTAACTCGGGACATGAGACCTGTCAATCTTGACTCGGGGTTGTGATTCGCCGAACACCTACACGTATTTTTCGCTCCGCGACGGCAAGAAGCTGCGGAGTACTCATACGAAGTTGAATCCAGAAGAGCGGCAAATCGCCGTGTGCCTGCGACAGCACTCAGGCAATCCGTGCTGTAGCCGGATGGTTGGCGTAAAATCTCGATTGCGCTAAAAATCCCTCGCGTCGCACGCATCCCGCGCGGGGGCGGGCAAAAACCAACGCCCGGGGGCTCGGGGGGGTAGCCGAATTTTTCCCGATAGATACTACCCTGTCAATCTTTACTCGGAACTGTCAATTTGACCTCCACCAGTTCCAGCAAATCATCATCAGACTCATCAACCCGATGGCGACGATGAAGTAAACGGTAATTGCGGTAAGGACCGCCAACCAAGCGTGGTTTCCGACAAACCGCGGAGGGTTATTCCACACGTAACGGAATGGCCAGATCGCGATCAGGGCGCTGGCGAAGCTAAAGTACGGCAATGGTGCTAAAGATCGCTCAGGTGGCATTTCCTCATTCCTTTACCGCGTTAGCTTCCAACCGCAGGGGCAATCCGGAATCTCGTTTTGCACCAAGCGGAGCCATTGTAATCCGCCACTTACTGTCTGGAGCGCGAACCTTACGACACTGCTAGCGGCAGACTGTGTTTGCAGCGGCTAGCACAAAGAATCGCGACGGAGGATTCCTCACGGCGGCGGGAGAACATCACGGTGAGCGCGGCGGCGCTACAGATCCCGCGGCCCGGCAGCTTGCCCGTAGGCTTGTGCGGTGGCTTCTCGTAGTCTCCGTTCCATCTCGTTCGTGGGGTAGCCTTCCGGAGGAATTACGGTGGAGTGCATGGCGCAGATTTCAAGGTAAGTCCGTTCAGTTCCGGGTTCGGCAAATTCTTCAATCGGATAGGCGCAGAGCGTCGCGACCGCCGGGCCAAGATTGTCGCCAAGTTCTTCAAGCGCGCGCAGATTCCTGAAGTCCCGTCTCGCCCACAGAAGCGCGACCGTTTCTCCCAAAACAAAGAGAGGTGCAGTCTTGGAATTCGGCTCCTGGCGCGCAGCCGCGATGGCCCCGCCCAGCTGCGAACCGAGCTTCTGCAGGTTCAGCGTGGAACCCTCCATGCAAGTGGATAGAACCTCTTCCACGTCGATCTCGGCGTAGCGGCCCTGAGTTCGCAGAGCCGGAAGATCCGCGCCGCGGTCCGTGAGCAGCCTCGCGAGAGCGCGGAGATGTGGCCCAACCGCCATGATGACCGCCGCTCCGTCGCTTCGCAGCGCGGCGACGGTGACGTCACGCAACGTGTATATCAGAGACTCTTCGTTCAGATAGAAGAAGGCCGCGTGCTCAACGGGCTGACCCTCGAAGGCGAGCAACGCTGCGGGGAGCGCCGGGACGCGGGCACAATGTGAGGAGGGTCCGAAGTTCATGCGGCGCGCCCTTCCTGGGTCGCAGGCGAGGTTCAACGGGGGAACGTCGTCGATAGAGGACGAAGCAGGCCGTCCGCTGGAACGGCCTCCATCGTCCAAAGTCTACGCTCTTCCCGGCGGTGCGGGCAGAAAAATTCGTACGCCTCGAAACCGGTGGAAGTGCTCACTGTTGGTCCTGCTTTACGTCCGTTTTTTCAAAGACTTTCGGATCAATATTCGGGTTAATCTTTAGCTCTGTGTATTCCGACACGCTGGAGTCTTCACCGTTCTGTTTACTCTTGCGCAGGGTGGGGATGGTCACTCCATCGAAAGTCTTCCAGTTCTCCAGCGTGGTTTCGCCGGCTGCGGGTCCTCCGCGCCCGAGCGTCTGGTAGGTTTCCTTCAAAATCCGGCCGGTTTGCGGATCGACGTACCAGCGAATGGCCGCGCCGGCGGCGTTCACGTCAACGATACGGGCCTCCGCGTCACCCACTTTTTCTGTGCCCTCGGCAAAAAAGAAAACGTCCGGGTCTTTCCAGTGCGCGCCAATAAAAATCGGGTCACGCTTGATTTGCTCCAGCGTTTCGGCTTTCTGGTCGGCAGGCAGGGGTTGGGTGCCCATCGCACCCGCCGAGGCGAAGGCGGCGTCGGGTGTGGCGACAATGGTCATGGTTCCGTTGGGGGTCTGCAATTCCGCCCGCAGGTGGTCGGGAAACACGATCGTGGTTTCCATGGGAATGGCAAAATCGCCCTGCGAGGTTTTGCGCGTGACGGTCAGTTTCGCTTCGAGCGATTTGACTCCCGCCAGCGCGGCCTCGCCGCCCATGGCTTCAACAACCTTGGCAGCAATGGCCTTGCCTTCGGCGTTGGAGGCCGTCGGCTTCATACCCTCTTCTTCCTTTGCTCCGGGCGGTGGAGGAATGGAAATATCGATCTCCTTCACCGGTCCGAGCGAAGAGAGCGGCCTGTCGAATTCCTTCGTGTTGCCTACTACCAAAACGGCCAACTGGTCACGATGTACATATTTAGCGGCCACGCGATTCACGTCCGCCACCGTGACCTTCTGGATTTCAGCAGGGTATTTATCCAGCCAGTCCGCCGGGTATCCGTAAAGCTCGTAGGTCATGCGTTCGCTGAGCACTTTGTCAGGTGAATCGAGGCGGAAGATGAACGCGTTGAGGATCGCATCCTTCGCGTTCTTGATTTCCTGCTCCGTGATCGGGTGCGTCGCGAGATCGTCGATGTCGGCAAACAGCGCCTGCACCGATTCGATGGTGCTTTGGCTCTTGGTGCCCATCACGAATTGAAGAACGCCAGGATGGCCGAAGTTGGCGCCAATGCCTCCGCCAACGTTGTAGGCCAGCCCGCGCTTGGTGCGGATGTCGTTAAACAGGCGCGACGAAAACCCTCCGCCAAACGCCTCGTTGAACACGCTGATGGCGTAATAGTCCGGATTGTTGCGCGTGGTGCCCAGCGTCACCAGGCGGATGTTGCTCTGATCGACATCGGATTTCGGGATCAGGTAGTAACCGGGCGCAGCCGGATGATATTGAATTTCTTTCTGCGGCGTCGTCGGTCCCTTGGGCCACGAGTCGAAGGCCGCGCGCAGCTTGGCCTCCATCGCACTTGAATCGAAGTCACCGGTGATGCCGAGAATGATGTTGTTCGGATGAACATAGGTGTCATGCCAGTGGATCAGATCCTGGCGCGTGACCGCCGCTACGGTCGCGTACTCGGGAATTCGCGCGTATGGATTGTTCGCCCCGTAAGCCAGCATGTCGGCCTCGCGAGACGCGATGCCGGAAATCTGGTCATTGCGGCGGGCGATGCTGTCGTCCATGCCTTTCTTGGCGATGTCGATCTTGTCCGCGCGGAACTCGGGGTTCTGCAAGAGATCGACAAAAATTTTGAAGACATCATCGAAATCGCCTTTCAGGCACGAGAGGCTGATCGAGGTCGAGTCCGAGTCATCGTCGGTTTCGACTTTCGCGGCGCGGACTTCAAGGAAGTCGTCGAGCTGGTCGCCCGTCTGGGTTTTCGTTCCGCCGGTGCGCCAGACTTCGCCGTAGATGTCCGCCAGCCCGATCTTGTCGGCCGGCTCCTCCACCGATCCGCCGCGAATGCGTGCCATGCCATCGATCAGAGGAAGCTCGTGATCTTCCTGCAGGAAGATCACCATGCCATTGGAAAGTTCAATCCGCCTGGGCTGCGGAGGATGGAAAGCCGGCAGAGGAGGGATTGGAACCCGCTGCCAGCTGTCCGCTTGCGCCCGCGCACGCGGCGAAGGAAGCGAAATGGCCGCAGCCAGCAGGAGAATCGCGGTCAGCGTCTGGCGCTTCATTGCGCACCTCCCTGGCCGGGAGCAGTTTCGCCCGGGGCTTGATTCGAAGCTCGCGAATCCGGCGGTGGCGGGGGTGTTATCTCGGATTTTCCGGAGCCCTGCCCACCCTCGGCCTTTTCCGTCTCAATCATGCCCACGGTGCGGTTGGTATCGACGAAAATCTCGTTGGCCACGCGACGAATATCTGCCTTGGTCACTTTATCGATCCGGTCCACCGAGCCGAAAAGCTCGCGCCAGTCGCCATAGCGGGTTTGGTACGTGGCCAGTTGAATGGCTAATCCCTGATTGTCGGCCAGTCCGCGGATCAGGTTGGCCTTGGCGCGAGTCTTGATCATCTTCAGCTCTTCGTCGCTGATGTCTTCTTTTTTCAGGCGGTCGATCTCCTCGTGGATAGCTACGCCCATCTCCTGCGGTGTATGGCCCGGCAGGGGCACGGCGAAGAATGCGAACAAATGCGGATACTTAATGCCTGGCAGGCCGGTAAATCCCGCGGCGAAGGCGGCAATCTTTTTGTCGCGCACCAGCGCGCGATAGAGGCGCGAGGTCCGGCCTTCCGACATGAGATCGGCGATCGCGTCGTAGACCGCATCGTCTTTGTCCCGATAATCGGGGCGGTGATAGCCTTCGAGGTAAAAAGGCTGCGTGGTCTCTTTCAGGATCACGGTGCGCTCGGAATCCTGCGGCGGCTCGGTCGTGGTGGTTTCATCGGGTTTAGGCCGGGGAGGCAGGCGGCCAAAGTACTTTTCCAGCATCGGCATGGCTTCCGCCGCTTTCACATCGCCAACCACCGCGACCACCATGTTCGAGGGCACGTAGTATTTATCGAAAAACTCTTTGGCGTCGGTGGCGGAAAACGAATTCAAGTCCGCCATCCATCCCACCGTGGGGCGGTGGTAGGGATGGGCTTCGAAAGCAGCCGCGTCAAACTGCTCCAGCAGCCGCCCAACCGGGCTGCTATCGGTGCGCATGCGGCGCTCTTCGATCACTACATTGCGTTCCTTGTAGAACTCGCGCATTACCGGATGCAAAAACCGTTCCGACTCGAGATAAGCCCACAGCTCAAGCCGGTTCGCGGGCAGGGAATAGTGATAGCCGGTCTCGTCGTAGTTGGTGAAGGCATTGAGATCTTCGCCTCCATTGCGCTCGACGATTTTGCCGAACTGGTTGGGCACAACGTATCTGTCGGCCTGTGCTATGGCGTCTTTCCAGGCTTTTTCGAGCTCCTGCAACTTGGCTTCGTCGCGCCCCACTCGCTTGTCCCGCTCGGCGATGTAGGCCGCGTAGGCGATTTCAACTTTCGCCAGAGCGGGCCTTTCGGCGGCGTAATCGGTGGTGCCGATCTTGTCGGTCCCCTTGAAGGCCATGTGCTCGAACATGTGAGCCAGACCGGTCTCGCGCATCGGGTCCTGCGCCGAACCGGCGTCTACCAGCGTGAAAAACGAAAACACCGGAGCTTCGGAGCGCTCGCAGATCAGCAGCGTGAGTCCATTGGGAAGCTTCTTGACCGTGATTCGCTTCTCAAAAGATGCGACATCCTGTGCTGCCGCCACGGCTGCAAGCAGCAGAACAAGGGCAACCATTCTCAATGCACGATGTTTCATCAGACCTCCGGTTCAGCGGACACAAACATTGGACGGATTAGCAGGGCAGAAGTTTGAAAGTACTTGGCGGGAAGAGAAGTTGTCAAACGCTGCGTTTCCCGTGGCAGCGGGGGCCGCATTTTGTCCTTCCGCTTGCTTAAGGCACAATGTTCGGACTGGAGCGCTGATACATGGATTCGACGATCGAGGTCCAGGGAAAGCATCTCAAGCTGTCGAATCTGGAGAAGGTGCTCTACCCGGCCACCGGCTTCACCAAGCAGCAAGTGATCGATTACTACGTCCGGATCGCGCCTGCCTTGCTGCCCCACCTCAAGGGGCGGGCGCTTACGCGCAAGCGCTATCCCAACGGCGTGGAAGAAGAGTTTTTCTACGAAAAAAACGCTCCCATGCACCGGCCGGACTGGGTGAAAACGGCTCCGATATGGAGCGGCCGCAATCGCCGCACGGTTCATTACATCCTCGCCGATGATCTTGCGACGCTGGTGTGGCTCGCCAACCTGGCCGCCATCGAGCTGCACCCCTCGCTCTCGCTGGCGACGGACATCACTTGCCCGACGATGATGGTTTTTGACCTCGATCCCGGCTTGCCGGCGAATATCATCCAATGTTGCCAGGTCGGTTTGTGGCTGCGCGAAATTTTCCAGCATTTCGGGCTGCAGAGTTTTCCCAAGACGTCGGGCTCCAAGGGCCTGCAGATCTATGTTCCTCTCAACACTCCGACTGACTATGGCGCCACCAAAACTTTCGCTCATGCTCTGGCCCAACTGCTGGAGCACGATCATCGCGGACAGGTTCTTTCCGAGATGAGCCGCGAGGCGCGTGCCGGCAAGGTATTCGTCGACTGGAGCCAGAATGACGAGCACAAGACCACGGTGGCGGTTTATTCGCTGCGCGCCCGCGAGCATCCAACAGTTTCAACCCCAGTGAGTTGGGAAGAGGTCGAACGGGCACTCAAAAAGAAAGACGCGAACCTGCTCGTGTTTGAGGCTCCGCAAGTCGTGGCCCGGTTCGAAAAAATGGGCGATCTTTTTCATCCTGTCCTGGAGTTGAAACAAAAGCTGCCGAACCTTAAGGGAGTGGCAGCCAGCGGAGTGGAACCGCCGAAAATTGAAATCGCCGCCCAGGCCGATGAGCCGAAAGCCGCCCGCGCATCAACAGCAAAAGCCCGCAAACCGCGCAGCCCAGCCAAGCGGCGGCGCAAGGTATAATCGCCGCTCCGCTCAAGATTCGCGCGGCCGCTGCAGATTTCGAATATTCTTATGCCGCAACTTTTCGCCGGAACTTCCGGATGGGCCTACCCGAGCTGGAAGCCCGAGTTTTACGCTGCGAAGCTCGCTCAGAAGAAATTCCTCAGCTACTATGCGACCCAACTCAACACGGTCGAAGTCAACTTCACCTTCCGCCAATTGGTGAAGGAAACGACCATCCAGAACTGGTTGCAGGAAACGCCGGCGCACTTCCGTTTCGGAGTGAAAGCCCACCAGGTCATTACCCACATCAAGCGGCTGAAGGGCACAGAAGACTTTGTACCTCGATTTCTGGCGACGATTGAGCCATTGGCGAGCGCGGGCAAGCTCGGCCCAGTGCTGTTCCAGCTTCCCCCAAATCTGAAGGTGGACGCGGAATTGCTCAGCGAGTTTCTGGCGATTCTTCCACGCACGCTTCCTGCTGCTTTCGAATTCCGCCACGATTCCTGGTTCAACGAAGCCACCTGGGAGCTGCTCAGATCGCACCACGCTGCCCTATGTGTAGCCGAAACCGAAGAGCGGACCACGCCCGATGTCGTCACGGCAGCGTTTGCCTACTACCGCTTTCGCAAGCCAAGTTATAGCGACGAAGAGCGCCGCTCCATGGTCGCCCGCATTAAGGATCATCTGGGCGCGGGCCGCGATGTTTTTGCTTACTTCAAGCACGAGGAAACCCCGGAAGGCGCGCTTTCTGCGGTCGAACTGCTGAACAGTACTCACGCCTCCTGATTTTATCCGCACCCTCCGCGGCACTTTGCGCGGTCACGGCCAGCGTACATACTGTTGATTCCATTGCCATGTCCTCCGAGACCAACACGCAGACCCTCGTCGCCTTTCTCGACTACCTGAGAATCGAGAAAGGGCTGGCGCCGCTCTCAGTGGCGGCTTATACGACCGACATTCAACAGTTCGGCGACTTTCTCGGGAAACACAAACGCACGCTGCTCAGCGCTCGCCGCATTAACGTGCGCGATTTTCTGCAACATCTTTTCGCGCATCAGGTCGACGGGCGCAGCGTGGGCAGGAAGCTCTCGGCGTTACGTCACCTCTATCGGTTTCTTTTACTCGACAGAAAGATCGAGATCGATCCCACACTTAACATCGAGTCGCCGAAACAGTGGAAGGTTCTGCCCAAATCACTGGCCCGCGACGAAATGGAGGCCACACTTGCCGCCCCGCCAAAATCTGACTCGGCCGTGCCCAGGAAAGATGCGGCGGCCCTTGCGTTACGCGATCGCGCCATGCTCGAGGTGCTTTACGCCGGGGCATTGCGGGTGTCGGAGCTCACCAACGCCAGACTCGAAGATCTGAAGCTGGAGGCAGGTTACATGCTGGTGCGCGGCAAAGGAGACAAAGAGCGCGTGGTGCCGATCGGCCGATCGGCGCAGCAGGCGCTCACAGGCTATCTCGCGGAGGCGCGCCCCGTTTTGGCTGAAGGGAAGTTTGCCGGGAAGCGCCGCTCCGCTTCCGCCGGCAGTTCACCCCTGTTATTCATCGCCCGCGGCGGCCGCAAGCTCACGCGGCAGCGGGTCTGGCAAATGGTGGGAGCGGCTTCGGCCGCGGCGGGACGCCACGCATCGCCGCACATGCTGCGCCACTCCTGCGCCACGCACATGGTGGAAAACGGCGCCGATCTGCGCACCGTGCAAACCATCCTTGGCCACGCCGACATTTCAACCACACAGGTCTACACGCATCTGGCGCTCGATCGCCTGCGAACTGTCTATCAGAAACACCATCCGAGGGCCAAGAGATGAAGATGAATACGACGGGGGAGCGCACGATCGTGGGCAAGGCCGTGGTGGACTTCCTGCGTCACTTGCGCGAGCGCAACGCGTCGCCACACACCATCAAGGCCTACAGCGGCGATCTGGCCGCTTTCGCCGCTTACGCCGCCTCGCGTGGGTGGAAGCAAATCGACCACATCGTCATTCGCGGTTTTCTTACGCAACTCTACGAAAAGGGGCTGAGTAAAACCTCGGTTGCCCGTTCGCTGGCGGCTGTTCGCTCGCTTTATCGCTGGCTGGCAGCGGAAGGGGTGGTGGAACAGAATCCGGCCAAGCTGGTTGCTACTCCGAGGCTTCCCAAAAAACTTCCGCGCGTACCCACAATTGAAGAAATGAACTCGGTGCTTGACGGCCAAATGCCCGAGAGCGCAGCCTTTCTGCAGCGCGACCGGCTGATGCTCGAACTTCTGTATGGGTGCGGCATTCGCAATTCGGAGCTTACCGGCATCAATCTCGATGACATTCGCCTCAGCGCGGAAGCCATCCTGATTCGTGGTAAAGGAAGAAAGGAGCGCTACGTTCCATTCGGCGATGCTGTAAGGGCCGCCCTCGCGGCATATCTCCCCGAGCGCCAGAAAACCGTGGCTGCGGCACGCAAGAACACCGCGGCTTTATTGATCAATCGGCGCGGCGGCCGGCTTACTTCACGCAGCGTGGGACGCATCGTCAAGAAAATCGCCATCGCCAAAGGGCTTTCCCCCGACGTCCACCCGCACACGCTCCGCCACGCTTTTGGCACGCACATGCTGGAAGAAGGCGCAGATCTTCGCGCCATCCAGGAAATGCTCGGCCACGAACGGCTTGCCACCACCCAGCGCTACACGCAGCTCTCCATGAAACACGTGCTCCACGTCTACGATCAGACGCATCCGCGGGCGAAATAATTTATGCCGGCAAGATTCGGATGCAGCGCAGAATTCTTCGCATTTCTTAATGCTGTGGGAGCCCAGCCTGAACATTACCAAGGAAGCTGTCCTCGGGTGCGCGCCGTACGGCTAGAAACGGATTAGTCTGGGACGTTTAGCGCAAGCTTTCCGAAAGAGCAAATCGGGTTGGCAAAGAATACGGCCGTTTCCGCGCGTCTGAGAAGTGCGATCCGGGAATTACGCACACTGCATCGGCTGTTGCGGCGGGATGACGTCGACCCCCACATGCTGAGCGATTTTCGGGACGCGTTGAACCGGGTTCGGAACACTGCCTGGGCGGCACAACAGGCGGCCGCCAATAAAGTTGCCGACGATGATCGAGTCAAAATGGCGTCTCTGATGGCCTGTGAGCGGGTCCGCGCTGCCTATCAGGTCTGCCGCTCAGTCGGCGAAGATCTGGCCGACGAAAACATCGAGTTTCGCCGAGGCCAGCTCACCGAACTTTATGCAGTAGCCTCGCAACTGGTCGAGCACTTGAAGAAACGGCTCTGAATGCATTTGGCGTGCGCAGGCGCTCGCGAAAGCGATGGCAAATTTTCTGCCAGCTGATCATTTCCTCAGCTTCTCCCACATTCCCGTCACGCGTCCTTTCAACCTGGCCGTGAGATCATCGTAGGCCGCCTCCGAAGCCTCGCTTTCGGGCGGCGGAAGAATCGCCTGGCCGAACTCCATTTTGAGCGGGGCGAACTTTTGAAAGACTTTCTTGCCCCTTGGCCACGCTTCGTAGAATCCCTCGATCGCCACCGGAACAATCGGGATCTGCATGTGGATTGAGAGAATGGCCGCGCCTTTCTTGAAAATCTTCGGCGCGCCATCGATGGATCGCTCCCCCTCGGGATAGAGAATGAGAATTTTTCCCTGCCGCAGCCCGAAAGCTCCGGCTCGCATCGCCGGAACCAGGTTGGCGTCGGGATCGACCACTACCACTCGCAGCCAGCGCGCCAGCCGGCGCATGAATCCTTCGCCAAAAATCTCGCTGGTACCCACGGCAAAGCAGTTGCGAAAAAGCTTCTCCGGCAAAACGCTCACCATTACGACCGGATCGATATAGCTCTGATGATTTGAAGAAAGAATGAAAGGACCCTCAGCAGGCAGATTTTCCAGTCCTGTGACCCGCAGATCGAACCGATCACGCGAAATCATCTGCACCACGCGCGATATGAGAAACCAGAACGTTTCATTACTCGAATGCGGGCGCGCCAGCGCCAGCACGTCAGGATCGCTCGGATCCTCAGCGAGGATCGCTTTCCATCCGGCAAAAGCCGCGCGCTTGCCGCCGCCACTCGCTGCGCTCTGCAGAACGGCATCCACCAGGTCGCGTACCGTGTAGATTCCCGCCAGCTGTGATTCCTCCACATTGCCGCCCAGTTCATCTTCGATCCGGCTGAGCAACTCGATCCGCTGCATGGAGTCGAGCCCGAGGTCGAGCTCAAGATTGTGTGCGGGCCGCAAGGCCGGCGGGGCCGTGCGCGACTCTTCCCGCAGGATCTTCAGCGCGCGCTGCACCTCAGGCTGATCGAGCCAGGCCTGTTCGTCCGGCCTAAGGGGTTTTTCCGCAGGCAACTCGGCATCGTCGTCGAGCCGCCGCGCCCCATTCGCCTTTACTCGCTTTTCGACTTCGAAGCGCTTGATCTTGCGCGTGGTGGTGCGCGGCAGATCATCCTGCCAGATTTCATAGCTGCCAATCCGTTTGGTGGAGGCGATTTGCTGGGAAAGCCCTTCAATATCGAAGCGGATGACTTCTTTCGCATTCACGACCTTACGCTGCCGCAACACGTCAAAATTGGGCACGATCACGGCGTGCAGCCGGTCGCCGCCAGCGCCCGGCTTGCCCTCCAGCCCCATCACCGCAATTTCCTTGATGAACGGCGACTTCAAATAGTGCGCCTCGATCTCTTCGGGGTACACATTCTTGCCATTGCTCAGCACGATCACTTCTTTCTTTCGCCCGGTGAGAAACAGGTTGCCGTGAGAATCGAAATACCCCAAATCGCCCGTATAAAACCAGCCATCGCGCAGCACCGCCGCGGTGGCGTCGGGACGCTTCCAATATCCCTTCATCACCACCGCTCCGCGCAACACGACCTCGCCCACGGCCGGGCCGCCTACTTCCTGCGGCTGCGCGTCGACAATCTTCGCGTCTACTCCCTTCATCGCCTTGCCCACCGATCCAATCACATTGTTGTTGGGAGAATTTGCGAACACCGCCGCCGTGGTTTCGGTGAGTCCGTAAGCCTGCAGCACGTCGATGCCCAGGTCGCGAAAATCGCGGGCAATTTCCGGATCGAAACGCGAACCGCCTGTTACCAGGTAACGCATCCTCTTTCCCAGTGTGGCGTGAATCTTGCCGAAAAAGATTCGCCCGGCGTTGACCCCAAGTGCGCGCAGCCCGCGGTTGAGCTTCATCAGGGCTTTGAAAATGTTCTGCGTGACCGCACCGCGCTTGCCGACCTCCTGAAAAATGCGGTCATGAATCAGATAGAAAAACTGCGGCACGACAGCAAAAGCGGTGATGTCCCGTTCCTGCAGTGCGCGCAATAGCTCGGTCGTGTTGAGTGTTTCCAGGTACACCACCCGCGAGCCTTTCACCAATGGCAGAAGCAGGTTCGCCATTTGCGCGAGCACGTGAAACATGGGTAGAACGCCCAGCAAAGCGTCGGCAGGCCCAATATCGACCCAGTTGAAGACCGCCTCAACTTCTCCCAGGAAATTGCCGTGCGTCAGCATCACTCCTTTGGGATCGGCGGTTGTGCCCGACGTATAGAGCAGGGAAGCGATGTCATCCAGCGGAGATTGCACGGCGCGAAAATCTCCCGGACCGCCGGCAAAGATCGCTGGAAGCTCCGCCTTCCAAACCTCCTGCGGCGAGCCCTTGTCCACACGCTCCGGATCCATGAGTGCGATCTCCATGGGAGCCGCAGCCAGCGCCTCCCGAGCCGCCGGAAGGTGTTTGGCGTCGCAGAAAAGCAGGGAGGCGCCACTATCTTTTAGCAGCTTGGCGATCTGATCGGCGTGCAACGCCGTATCGAGCGGAACCACGGTGCATCCGGCGGCGATGGTTCCCAGGTATGCCGCTACCCAGCGCGGATGATTGTCCGCCAGAATGGCCAGCCGGTCGCCGCGCCGAAAACGCTTCTCCGTAATCCAGCGCCCGACGGACTCCGCCATGGTGCGCAACTCGGCATAAGTGCAACTTTCAATCTGATCGTGGCGTTGCAGAAGCAGTGCCGGATTCGACGGCCAGCGCTCCGCGCACTCCACGAAACGATCATAGAAAGTGGGCATGGGTCGTGGGGAATATACACGAAGCGGCATCGCCGCCGAAAGCTGCCAGGCGAATCTCTCAAGGTGTGTCTCGCCCGGCAACGTGCGTCTAACATGCTCTCAATATGGCGAGGTCGGTTACCTTGTATCTCGCTGGTTCTGGAGTCGCTTCTCCCGCCCATTCCGAGCATCCAAATATGCTAGGCTTTTAAAGATAAGCTTGGGCTGTACCGCCCTCCGAAGGATTCCAGGTTTGATTGACACGCTGATAGGTAAGGTCTTCGGGACCAAGAACGAACGGGTCATCAAGAGCTTGATGCCGAAAGTCGCGGCCATCAATGCGCTCGAGCCCCAGATGCAGAAGCTCAGCGACGCGGAACTGCGCGCCAAAACCGAGGACTTCCGCCGCCGCATCCAGGAGCACATGAGCCGCTTCGCGAAAGCTCCGGAGACGGCGCCTCCTTCCGAAACCGAAGAGGACCTGGATTCCATCAACCGCCAGAAGCAGCTCGAAAAAGAGCGCTACGACGCCCTGCAGGAGGTGCTCGATGAAATTCTGGTGGAAGCTTTTGCCGTGGTTCGCGAAGCCGGGTGGCGCGTCCTGAACATGCGGCACTTCGACGTGCAACTGATCGGCGGCATGGTCCTGCACACCGGCAGGATCGCCGAAATGAAGACCGGCGAGGGCAAAACCCTGGTCGCCACTTTGCCGGTTTATCTCAATGCTCTCAGCGGACTCGGCGTCCACGTGGTCACGGTCAACGACTATCTGGCCAAGCGCGACTCCGAATGGATGGGCAAGCTCTATCGCTTTCTCGGCCTCACCGTCGGAGTAATCGTCCACGATCTGGATGACGAAGAGCGCCGCGCCGCGTATGCCGCCGACGTCACTTACGGCACCAACAACGAATTCGGCTTCGATTATCTGCGCGACAACATGAAGTTCGATGTGAAAGATTGCGTGCAGCGCGGTTATAACTACGCCATCGTCGACGAGGTCGACTCCATCCTGATCGACGAAGCCCGCACGCCGCTGATCATTTCGGGAGCCAGCGAAGAGTCTACCGACAAGTACTATCGCGTCAACCGCATAATTCCCAAGCTGGAAAAGGGCGAGGAAATCGAAGGCCCTCCCGGCGAACCGGCGCAGCTCACCGGCGATTTCGTAGTCGATGAGAAGCACCGGAATATCGCGGTTACCGATGAGGGCTGGGAGAAGGTCGAGCAACTGCTGGGTATCGGCAACATCGCGGACCCGGAGAACTGGCCGCTCAAGCACCATGTGGAAACCGCCATCAAGGCCCACGCCCTCTACCGCCGCGACGTCGAGTACGTGATCAAGGATGGCGAAGTCGTCATCGTCGACGAATTCACCGGGCGCATGATGCCGGGCCGCCGCTGGTCCGATGGCCTGCACCAGGCGATCGAAGCCAAGGAAAACGTCAAGATCGAGCGCGAGAATCAGACGCTGGCCACCATCACCTTCCAGAACTATTTCCGCATGTTCAAAAAACTGGCAGGGATGACCGGCACGGCAGAAACCGAAGCCACCGAGTTTGCCAAAATCTACAATCTCGAAGTCGTCGCCATTCCCACCAACCGGGTATTGTTGCGCATCGAGAATCCCGACGTGGTGTACCGCACGGAGAAGGAAAAATATTTTGCCGTTGCTGATGAAATTCAAAAGCTGGCCGAGAAAGGCCAACCGGTACTGGTCGGCACGACGTCGGTCGAGAAATCCGAGCGCATCGACCAGCTGCTGAGAAAGAAGGGCATCAAGAGCCACGTCGTGCTCAACGCCAAGTTCCACGAGCGCGAGGCGGAAATCGTAGCCCAGGCGGGCCGCAAGGGCGCAATCACCATCGCCACCAATATGGCCGGCCGCGGCACCGACATTCTTCTCGGCGGCAACCCGGAATTCATGGCCAAGCAAGAACTGGTCAAGAAGGGAATCGCCCAGCAGCTGCGCGTGGCGCAGGGCAAGATCGAAGGCCCGCAGGAAGACGGCAAGACCTCAGTCTTTTACTACAACGGCAACGAGTATACGGTTCCCACCGATAAATGGAGCGAGGCTTTCAACCGCCACAAAGCTGACACCGACAAAGAGCATGACGAAGTGACCGCCGTGGGTGGCCTGCACATTCTTGGCACCGAGCGCCACGAGTCGCGCCGCATCGATAACCAGCTGCGTGGCCGCGCCGGCCGCCAGGGCGATCCCGGTTCCTCCCGCTTCTATCTCGCCCTGGAAGATGACCTCATGCGCATCTTCGCCAAGGAGTGGGTCTCCAAGCTGCTGCAGCGCCTGGGGATGGAAGAAGGCGTGCCGATCGAGTCCAAGCTGATCTCGCGCCGCATTGAAACCGCTCAAGAGGCGGTGGAAGCCCAGCACTTCGAATCGCGCAAACACCTGCTCGAATACGACGACGTGATGAACAAGCAGCGCGAGGCTGTCTACGGCCTGCGCCGCCAGCTGCTGGAAGGCGTCGAGCAGAAAGATCTGATCCTCGAAGATTATGTCTCCGGCATTCTCGGCGATTTGCTGGATCGCTATTGCCCGCCCAAGGGCCACATCGATGATTGGGACATCAAGGGCCTGAAGGATGCGATTTTCACTCGCTTCGGCGTGGATATTCTCGCCGAGGGCATCAAGCCGGAAACGCTCAGCCGCCAGGAATTGGGCGATGCCATTTTCAACAAGCTCAAAGAGCGCTACGAGGCTAAAGAAAAGCTGATTGGGCCCGATGCCATGCGCCATCACGAGCGCATGATCATGCTGAGCGTGATCGACCAGCAGTGGAAAGATCACCTGCTCAGCATGGACCACCTCAAAGAGGGCATCGGCCTTCGCGGCTACGGCCAGCACGATCCTCTGGTCGAGTACAAAAAAGAATCGTTCGACATGTTCGAAGCGATGATGCAGCGCTTCCAGGAAGACACGGTCCGCTACCTGTACCTCATGCAGATTCTGGAGCGGCCGCCTGACGTGGGCGCCGGCGGCACGGCTGCTGGCGGATCCGCCGGGCAAGGTCCGGACTCAGGAGTTCCGGCTCAGCATGGTGGCGACGGAAATGGAAAGCATCCACCTCGCCTGGTTTCGACCTCAGCTGACGAGTTGGAAGAAGCCTTCATGCGCCGCAAACGCCGCGAGCTCGAACAATCGCGCATGGCCGGAGCCGGAGACGCTCAGCCCGTGCAGCAAGTCGTTCGTGGCCAGGAAAAAGTCGGGCGCAACGATCCCTGCCCCTGCGGCTCAGGCAAGAAGTACAAGAAGTGCCACGGCGCCTAGCGTTAGGTTTCAGCGTGTGCCATTGTGCGGCATCATCCCCGAACGCCGCCTTCCGCTTGGCTGGTTCTCTTCACGCGAGGTTTCCAGATGAATTTGCGCATCACCCGGCCACAGTCGGAAAGACCAGCAGAACGAACACAGCGCAAGCTTGTGAAACCACCTGGTTTCGACAGTTGTGTCTAGCGTCGATTCGGGGTTCGGAGTAAAGTGCTGGTGTGAGGAGCAAGTCTATCCTATCGGCGTTGCTCCTGCTGCCGCTCGTCGCCGTATCCGCGCAACAGAAGCCAGCAGCTGCCGATTCCTCTTACAGCTCAGTTCATTCGGCGATCATCCCGGAGGGCGAAAAATACACGAGGCGAATCGCTTCGCCGGACGGCGTAAAGTTCGTTACTGCCAAGTTGCTGGATGACCCAGACCAAGGTTATATCCAGCGGATAGAAGTCACAGTTTCCTGCCACAAGTTCACTCTGAAAACGAAAGGAAGGGGAGCGGAAATCCTGTGGTCGCCGGATTCGCAGTGGCTGGCCGTAACCTACACTTGGTGCTGTTCGGGATTCTCACCATTCTTGCATGTATACGAGGTATCAGAGTCAGGGGTGCGCGACCTGAAAGTGAAAGACCCTCTGACGATCGGGTTCGGCAGACGCATTCGTTGCGAAAAAGGAACAACCGCCCGTCAATGGGCTTCAACAGCGGCAGTCAAGTGGCTCGACTCCTCGCACCTGCTCACTGCCGTACAAGTTCCGCACGTCAGCGTTTGCGACAGCATGGGAGTGTTTGAGTTGCGCGAGATTTCTTTGCCTGGCCTATCAATCGTGCGGTCATACGGCCAAGTGGAAGCCAAGAGGCTGTTTGCTGAAGACCTTGGAGGAAATCTCCGAAAGGCTAACGATAAATGTGTACGCGACCCGAAGTCATGCTGGGTCTCATTCCACCATCCCACTAGCCAATGACAACGACTGATGCTGGACTGTGTTTTCTCGGAAGTTGGCGTAACATCGCCATAGCGCTCGAAACCCCGCTTTGCGGCTAAGAGCGTGAAATCGCCTTCCATGAGAAGGCCGGTCGGAGTCAAGTCGATTTTTCTCTGGCTTGGTTCAACAAATTTCTTCCCGCCGAGTAGCCACTGTCGCCATGCTTCCATCCGCACTCTCGAGGAGCGATTCGTTTCGCTCGGTGCAC
>DATKPV010000004.1:0-41166 GCA_035523915.1 Candidatus Aquilonibacter sp.
CATCTTCTGCATGGACGTGCTGCCTCACTTTTCCCGCGCTCAGCGCATCGCGGTTATGGAGCGTCTGCATCTTTATCTGGAGCCCGGCGGCTATCTTTTTCTCAGCCAGACCGAGAAGCTTTGCGCCCCCAACCTGAACTTTCGCCCCGAAACCTTCGACGGCTACACCTACTACCGGAAGCCTGTCGCCGCAAGCGCGGCGTACGGAAGATAACCCAATCTATATCTTGTGTTTGACTGTCGTATTCATGTAGACTAAACCAATTGGATTTAGTTTATAAAAATATGAAGATGGTGAACATCCACGAGGCCAAAACCCAACTTTCCAGGCTGGTTGAGGAGGCCACCAAGGGTGAGCCTTTTGTCATCGCGAAGGCTGGCAAACCTATGGTCAAGGTCACCGCCCTGGACGCTCCGGTTGGAGCAAGAGTCCGACGGCTCGGTTTTATGGCCGGGCAGATTTCTGTGCCAGAAGACTTTGACCGCATGGGCGAAGCGGAAATTGTGCGCATGTTTACGGGCGGAAAATGAAATTTCTGCTTGATACCCACCTGCTGCTATGGGCTGCTGGACAGCCGGATCGCCTGTCCGCAAATGCGTTGCGATGGATCGACAACACCAGCAGCGAACTGTTATTCAGCGCCGCCAGCATGTGGGAGGTGGCGATCAAGCGCGGGCTTGGGCGAAGTGACTTTCAGGCCGATCCACGGCTTCTTCGCCGCGGTTTGCTCGACAATGGATACGGCGAGCTGCCGATTCTCAGCGATCACGTGGTTGCCCTTGAAAGCTTGCCGCCTCTCCACAAAGACCCCTTCGACCGACTCCTGGTGGCGCAGGCCACGATGGAGGGGATCACGCTTCTGACCGCCGACTCGGTGGTGGGGCAATACCCCGGACCCGTGCGGATGGTGTAAGCGGGTTCATAAGGGTCCTCACGCGAACAAGAACTCCTTCGTCCTCAGTTCTTTGATCGTATCTCTTAGCTTGGCCGCCTTCTCGAACTCGAATCGCTTTGCGGCCTCGCGCATGTCGCTTTCCAGCTTCGCGATGTAGGCATCGACTTCTTCCTGCGACCTGAATTCGGGCATGCCCTCGCTTTCGGCCGCGGTGAGGTCGGTGTAATCGGCCTCGACGATGGCCGCCAGCGTCATATCCAGCGGGCGAACGATCGACTCGGGCGTAATCCCATGGGCTTCGTTGTATGCGGTCTGAATCGCGCGGCGGCGCGAAGTTTCGTCCATCGCATGCTTCATGGAATCTGTCATGCGGTCGGCGTACAAGATCGCGCGGCCGTTGAGATGACGGGCGCAGCGGCCAATGGTTTGAATCAGAGATCCCTGGGAGCGGAGAAAACCTTCTTTGTCGGCGTCGAGCACCGCAACCAGGGAAACTTCCGGCAAATCCAGCCCTTCGCGCAACAGATTGATGCCGATCAATACATCGAACTCTCCCTTGCGCAAATCGCGAAGAATTTTCACCCGCTCCAGGGTTTCGATCTCCGAGTGCATGTAGCGGCACTTGACGCCCACTTCGGCATAATATTCGGCCAGGTCTTCCGCCATGCGCTTGGTGAGGGTGGTGACCAGCACGCGCTCGCCTTTCTCCACGCGGGCGCGAATCTCATGTAAGAGATCGTCGATCTGGCCCTTCACCGGGCGAACCTCAACCTCGGGATCGATCAAGCCGGTCGGGCGGATGATCTGCTCGATGACCACGCCGGCGGATTTTGTCAATTCATATGGACCGGGCGTCGCGGAAACGTAGATAAGCTGATTCGTGCGATGCTCCCACTCCTCGAACGTCAGGGGTCGGTTATCCAGAGCCGAGGGCATGCGAAATCCATACTCCACCAGCACTTCTTTTCGTGAACGATCGCCATGATACATGCCGCGCAGCTGGGGAACTGTCTGGTGCGATTCATCGATGAACATCAGGTAGTCGCGCGGGAAATAATCCAAAAGGTTGGGCGGAGGCTCGCCCGGCATGCGTCCGGTGAAATGCCGCGAATAATTTTCGATGCCGTGGCAGTAACCCATGGCCTTGATCATTTCCAGATCGAACATGGTGCGCTGGTGAATGCGCTGCGACTCGACCAAGCGTCCTTGCTTTTCCAACTCCACTTCCCACCACGCCAGTTCTTTCTTGATCGACTCCACCGCCGAGGCGCGCGTTTCATCTTTCATGACGTAATGGGTCTTGGGATAAATCGGCAGCCGAACATACTTTTGCTTGACCGTGCCGAATAGGGGGTCGATCTGGCTGAGTGCGCTGACTTCGTCGCCCCAGAGTTCGATGCGATACGCCATATCGTCATAGGTTGGGAAGACTTCGATTACATCGCCGCGGACGCGAAACGTGCCGCGACGAAACTCGCCGTTGGTTCGCTCATAGAGGATGTCGACCAGTTTGCGCGTGATGTCCTCGCGCTTCACTTTCTGGCCGCGCTCGAGAAACAGCATCATGCCGTAATAGGCCTCGGGTGATCCCAGGCCGTAGATGCAGCTCACCGAAGAAACGATGAGCGTGTCGCGCCGCTCGAACAGCGACCGGGTGGCTGAGAGGCGCAGCTTGTCGAGTTCATCATTGATGGTGGCTTCTTTTTCGATGTAAAGATCGGCGGCGGGAACGTAGGCTTCCGGCTGATAGTAGTCGTAATAAGAAACGAAGTACTCCACGGCATTATGCGGGAAAAAACTCTTGAACTCGTGATAAAGCTGGGCAGCCAGAGTCTTGTTGTGCGCCATCACCAGCGTGGGACGGTTCACTGCCTCAATCACCTTGGCCATGGTGAACGTCTTGCCTGAGCCGGTGACGCCGAGCAGAACCTGGTGCATCTCGCGGTCGAAGACCCCGCGGGTGAGGGCTTCGATGGCGGATGTTTGATCGCCTTGCGGCTTGTAGTCGGAGACGAGTTTGAAATCCATAAGAGCAGTTGTCGGCCTTCAGGTTTCAGCCAAGACACCTCAATGACAGCGGAACAGCCTGTCATTTGGGCGAAACGAGGGATCGGCTTCTTCGCCGCCCTCACAGGACACAATTCGGGCGACCGGCAATCTTTTTATTATAACGCCCATAAAGCAGCGTCGAACTCAGGCCACTTCGTGGGTAGCCGGTTACTTTCTCATTGCGAGGGAAGCGGGCCTGGGTTCTTGTCAATGCCTCTAAGATCCAGGCCCTTGCCTCGTTCGGGAAGACAAAAGGGCGGAAGTGTCCCACTGGTCACTTCGGGCTTTGCACTTTGCCCACACTGATGATCTTCGCCGAGGTGCGGAATTTTTTGTAGTCGCTGTAGGTCTGGTCGAGATCGACGTTATCGTTTTTCAGCAGCACGAGACGCACGCCGATCTCGGCGGTGACGTGCCGGGGCAGCCAGACTTCGTTATTGACCCGCGTCTGCTCCAGCATAAAGCGCGAACCTTTATGAAAGCGGGCGAGAAACAGTCCCCAGGAGACCGTATCGAGACATTCCACATCCATCTTTGCCAATTGCAGGTCGTCTTTGTCGATCCAGACGCGTCCATGAAATTTTGGCAGGATGTTGGCATATTTCATCTGCGGATCGAATCCTGGACGAGGTTCGCCGTCAATCACCCAGGCCTCGCGGCCATCCAAAGATTCGGTCCCCACCAGCTTGAAGTTATAGGCGTCGGCGATCTCGGTCACGAATCTGCGGTCATTCTCCCGTTCTTTTTCTTCTTTTGCTTCCCGCTTCTTGCGGTCCTCGGGGGATTCGTTCTTGCGCTTGTCGATGAGCTTCTGAATCTTCGCATCTTCTTTGGCGGCATCTTTGGCCGAGAGTGGCTTGTCATCTTTCGTGATCAGCCGCTGTACCTGCTCGCCATACAACTCCATCACATCGTAAGTCCTGGTCTCTGTCGACTTTACTTCGCCCTGGCTGTTTAGTTTGTTCTCCACATCGCGCTCGGTGTAGGTGTAGTCGCGCAGGAGTCTGTCGTTGCGCATGTCGTTCTCGGTTACGACGCGAAACAGTTGCCGCATTTGCTCCTGAGAAAGGTTGCCATTGGCGTCAGGGGTCAAATCCGGCCGGGCGGAACCGACCTTGTCGGATGCAGTCGATGAAGGGGACGCGGCTCGGCCTGCAGGAGAAGTCGGCTGATTCGCCTGTGCAAGACCCTGCCCGATAACAATCCCAGCGAGCAGAAGAGCGAGACCCAGACTTCTCATAACTTCCTTTACGCCTTACCGATGGTCAAAGTTCCCTGGAGAAGCACCGCCCTGAGGCCGGAGCAGCCTAATCGCTCTCCTTTAGCGCCTTCCCCAGGCACTCGGCCTGAAATGTTCGCTGATCCACGCGATGCAGGCGTTTTGCCTGGGCGGTCGAGAGTAAAGAGTAGTGCTTGATGTCGAACAAATAATAAACGATGAACCACACGGGTTTGTCAGTGGTCATCCAGCTCTGACGGTCAAAGCGCTTGAGGTTTACCGGACGGGAAAAGCGGCGCAGCGTGCGTTCGCCCCGCATGTTGCAGTAGATATTGAAATAGGTCAGCGCCAGTTCGCGCAGGGTGCGGTGGATCGGTTCGCGCCAGCGGCATCCGGTGTAATTCGATTTGGCCACCGCACCCCAGCAGCCGTTCTGACGAAAGATGGCGAGCACGTGGTCGGTATCGTGGTCGGCTTCGAAATCCAGCAGCAAAGGGGGATAGCCGTTGGTGCGTAGCGCCGCGGCGGCGAAGATTGCACCTTCCAGGCAGTGTGCGGTTTCCTCGGCCAGAACTCGTCTGGGCGACCAGGCCGTGTCTTCGAGGTGATAAGGCATCGCGTCGAGAAATCTCTGAATGCCGTAAGGATCTTTCAAGCTGCGCAGCTTGCGCAATTCCGCAGGAGTGAAATTTGAGTCAGCAGAACCGTTCCGGTTGGCTGGCAAATTGTTGGTTCCTCGCTAGTCGGTGACGATGATCTTCCTCTTTTTCACCACGGCCCCCGTCTTGGCGTCAAATGAAATCGTGCAGCGTGAGCCGCGTTCTTCCAGCGACCAGCTGTTGCCCTGGAACTCTTGTCGTCCCAGCTGCAGTTTGCTGCCGTTCGCTAGCTTTGCCACCTGGTTCTTGGTCATCCCGGGAGAAATTCCATCGCATATGGAATTGGGGTGGAAATCGAGAGGATGCGCGGCTGGCTCAGGTTCTGCTTTCGGGACGGGACGAACCGCAAGATTTGCCCCCGGGCCACTGATCTGCTTGCGCCACATCTCCCGCCCATCGCTGGTCATTGCCCGAATAAAAGCACCGTTCGGACAGTCTTCCTGGACATACAGATCGGGGCCGTTTGCGGTTGGTACGGCCTGGGTCATGCTTTTTACCGTACAGCCCGGCAAGTGGTCGACCGACCAGATCCTTGTTCCCGTAGGCAGCGGGCCGGAGAGAATCTCAATTGTAGCCTCGGCGGAATCGCCATCGGCGCGAGCCGTCAGGATCACACTCGTAGCTCCTTGCCCTGCCCGAATCGAGGCTTCGTCTCCATTCACTGCCAGCGTGGCTGGGCCTTCGGGGGAGATGCTCCAGGAAACGCCGTGGAGCGGTCTGCCATCTTTGCCGACGGCGCGGAAGGTGCGAGTCTCACCCACCGACAGGGTGGCCTTTCCAGGAGAAACGGCGAGCGCGGGCATCTCTTGCATGGCGGCAGATGCCGAGAATGCGTTGACGAAAAACAGCATGAAGAGGAAAAGGTGTGGCCAAGCCATAGGAAGACCCGATGCCTCTCTTTTACCCGGTTGGCAGGGACGGGCAAAAGTTACTTTGGGATTACCGAGGTCGATAGAGGTTAGCGGGAAAAAATCTCGGCGAGTTCTGCGGTCGTATCGATTGTTACGTCCGGCTTGGGATCGTCCAAGGTGTGAGCAGAAAAACCATAAGTGACACCCACTGTCCACAGACCGGCGTTGCGGCCGGTCTCCACATCGACGTGCGAGTCGCCGACAATCACCGTTTCCTTGGGACTCGCGGCATTTTCTTCAAGCAGCCGCCGGGCGCCTTCGGGGTCCGGTTTCTTTGTGGCAAAGCTGTTGCCGCCATAGACCTGGCTGAAAAAAGGCCCCAGCCCGAGAGCTTCCACGATCGCCCGCGAAGGATTGACCGGCTTGTTGCTCAGAACCGCCATTCTGCGGGTCTGTCCGTTTCCAGTCGCAGAGGGCACGGCCTTCTGAATAGCGGCCAGGGCCTCGGCCATCCCCATATAAACCGTCGTGTGATCGAGCTTGTGCTCCCGGTAATAGGAGAGAAAAAATTCCAGGCCCTTGCGCACCAGGGCATCATCGGTCCTCTCGCCGCCTAGAGCGCGTTGAATCAGCACCGGCGCTCCGTCGCCGACGTAGCCGGCGATGACGTCGTCGGGCAATTCGGGCCGTCCGATGTGGCGGAGAGCGGCGTTGACCGAATGGACAAGATCGCGGCGCGAATCGATCAGCGTGCCGTCGAGATCGAAGATGACTAACTTAATGGCGTGCGGATCGAATGGGCGGACAGTGCGAATCATGTATTTTCAGGATAAACGATCGGCAGGAAGGGGTGCGCCTTGGGCGGATTATCAGCCGGCAGTCTGGCCCAATCATCACTCTTGATTCTATCGATATTTCTAGTATTATCGAAGCATGACGCATGTTGTCAGAAGCAACGACCGCGTGGCCAGTTACGCCGATATGTTTTCCGCTATGGGGGCCGAGCCGAGACTGCGAATCATGCGCCTGTTGCTCTCGGCGCATCCCGAAGGCCTTGTGGTCGGGGAAATTCAGGATGAGCTTGCCATCCCGAATTCCACCCTCTCTCATCATCTCGACAAATTGAAGAACGAGGAACTGGTGGAGGTGCAACGCGAAGGGACGTTTCTCCGTTACACCGCGAACACGGGAGTTTTACGCGAGTTGCTGCAGTTTCTTTATGCCGAATGCTGTACCCGTAACAAAGCGCTGAAACCGGAAGCCATCCTGCAAATCTGCAAATAGGAGCGTTTTTATGCACACGCCCGATGTTTCGAATGTGAAAGAAGTCGTGAAGCAAAAGTATGGGGAGGCTGCGCTGCGGGTACACTCGGGCGGCAGTTCCTGTTGCGGAGCTACCCCGGGAACCGGTTGCGCCGATCCGATCACCGCCAACCTTTACGACGCATCCCAGGTGTCGCAGATTCCGGAGGAAGCTTTGCTGGCTTCGTTTGGCTGCGGCAATCCGACCGCGCTGGCGGAGTTGAAGTCCGGCGAAGTCGTGCTCGATCTGGGTTCCGGAGGGGGTATCGACGTGCTGCTTTCCGCGCGAAGGGTGGGCCCAACCGGCAAAGCCTATGGCCTCGATATGACTGACGAAATGCTTGCCCTGGCCAATGAGAACAAACGCAAAGCCGGCCTGGAGAACGTGGAATTTCTGAAAGGCGAGATCGAAGACATCCCGCTGCCCCGTAATTCCGTCGACGTGATTGTCTCCAACTGCGTAATCAATCTTTCCGCCGACAAGGATCGCGTGTTGCAGGAGGCGTTTCGCGTACTCAAGCCGGGCGGAAGGCTGGCCGTATCCGACGTCATCACCCGCGGTGAGATTCTGCCCGAGATTCGCCAGAGCATTCTGGCCTGGGTGGGTTGCATCGCCGGTGCGCTGGAGGAGAACGACTACCGTAGCAAACTGGCGGCTGCGGGATTCGAGCGAATCGAAATCGAACCCACGCGCATTTATCGCGCCGTTGATGCGCGGGAATTTCTTGCCGGGCAGGGAATTGATGTCGAGGCGCTCGCCCCTCAAGTGGATGGCAAGTTCATGAGCGCGTTCATCCGCGCCGTAAAGCCCTCGGCCGGCGAAAAAAACAAAGCGGCAACGGTCCAGTCGAAAGAATGCTGTTCTCCCAGCTGCTGCGGCTGAGCGAATGGCAGGAGCCACCATGCAAACTCACTACAACGTTTTATTCCTCTGCACGGGAAATTCGGCGCGCTCGATCATGGCCGAGGCCATTCTGAATCTGAAAGGCAAACCGACCTTTACTGCCTACAGCGCAGGCAGCCACCCCACGGGAGCGGTTCGCCCGGAAGCCCTGCGGCAGCTCGAAGTGGCTCACGTGCCTACCGGGGAACTGCGGAGCAAGACCTGGGATGAATTCGCCAGACCCGGCGCGCCCAAGCTCGATTTCGTGTTCACCGTTTGCGACAATGCCGCCAAAGAAGTCTGCCCAGTGTGGCCCGGCCAGCCGATGACCGCCCACTGGGGTGTGCCTGATCCTGCAGCCGCGCAGGGAACGAAGGAGCAGATAGAAAAGGCCTTTCGCGATGCGCTTTTTCTTCTGGATCGCAGGATCAGCTTGTTTCTGGCTCTGCCCCTTTCAGCCCTGGACACGATAGCGCTGAAAAGGGAAGTCGACAACATCGGCCGCTCATGACCTTCGACCTTCGCTCTCGCGCGGTTTCGGAATTTCTTGGCACAGCATTCCTTCTGGCCGGAGTCGTGGGCTCGGGCATCATGGGCGAGCGCCTGGCCGGAGGCAATGTGGCCATCGCGCTGCTCGCCAATACTCTGGCCACTGGGGCCATTCTGGTGGTCATTATTCTGGTGCTGGAGCCGATTTCCGGCGCCCATTTCAATCCCGCGGTTACCCTTGCGATGAGCGTCACTGGGAATCTGCCCTGGCGGGATGCCGCAGCCTATCTCGGCGCGCAGCTCGCAGGAGCGTTCGCCGGTGTGGCTTCGGTCCATCTCATGTTTGGACTGCCTCTATTTTTTGCCTCAAGCCACGTCCGCCATGGTGCGGCCCAACTGTGGAGTGAGACCGTAGCCACGTTCGGACTGCTGTTTGTCATCTGGGGTTGCGCGCGATTTCGGCCCTCCTCCGTCGCCTACGCTGTCGGCGCGTACATTACGGCAGCATACTGGTTCACTGCCTCGACTTCGTTTGCCAATCCCGCCGTCACCTTGGCTCGCGCCGCCAGCGATACCTTCGCCGGGATTCGCCCCGCCGATGCACCCGGATTCATCGCGGCGCAACTGGTCGGCGCTTTGGCGGCAACGGTGTTGTTCCGCTGGCTGGTTCCCGCTACTGCCAGCCGCGCCGGATAAACCGCGTACCCTTTGTAGCGTCTCTGCGGATCAAGACGGCTCGTATAATTCCGCCATGGCCAAGAGCCGGAAGAAGAGCTGGAAGACTCGCTTGATCCACTCCGATGTGAAGGTTCCCGAGGGATATCGTTCGCTGGCCAGCCCTGTCTTTCGCGGCTCGACCACTCTGTTTCCAGACGCCGCTTCGGTGACTGACACCTGGGATCAGTACGAAGCGGGCTACACGTATGGCCTTTACGGCACGCCAACTACGCTCGAGCTGGCAGGAAAAATCTGTGAACTGGAAAAAGGCTACCGCACGATCATTATGCCCGGCGGGCAAGGCGCGATCTCGCTGATCAATTTGTCGTTTCTGAAAAGCGGCGATCACATTCTGATTCCGGAGAGCATTTACACGCCCAACCGGAAGCTGGCCTATCACGTGCTCAGGCGGTTCGGCGTCGAAGTGACCTTTTATCCGCCGGAGATCGCTGGAGGAATCAGGGAATTGTGCCGTTCCAATACGCGGCTGGTGTGGTGCGAGAGTCCAGGGTCGATCACCATGGAGGTGCAGGATGTCCCCGCCATCGCCGCAGCCACGCACGAACGTGGCGTTCTGGTCGTGCTCGACAATACTTGGTCGGCGGGCGTGTATTTCGATGCCTTCGCCCAGGGAGCCGACATCACGTTGCAAGCCTTGACCAAATATGTCGGCGGGCACAGCGACCTGCTGCTGGGTTCCGTGACCGTGAAAGAGAAAGCGCTCTACGAGCGGCTGGGAGCGACGCACCAGCTTCTGGGCTGCGCCGCCTCTCCCGACGATTGCAGCCTCGCGCTTCGGGGGATGAGGACCATGGCGGTGCGCCTGAAGCATATCGAAGCCTCCGCGCTGGAAATTGCGCAATGGCTGTCCCAGCGGCCGGAGATCGAGCGCGTGCTGCATCCCGCCCTGCCGAGCTGTCCTGGCCACGAACTTTGGAGGCGGGACTTCACCGGATCGGCAGGGGTCTTTTCGATCGTCCTGCGACAGTCGGCAACCAAGAAAGAGGTCGAGCGCTTCGTCGATGAACTGGAACTGTTCGAGATCGGCTACAGCTGGGGCGGGGTAGCCAGCCTTGCCGTGGCCTACGACTTCAGCGGATCAAGAGGACGCCCAAACTACGGGCATCGCATTGTGCGGCTGAATATTGGGCTGGAGGAAACCAGTGATCTCATTGCGGACCTGGAGTCAGCTCTAACACGGGTATGGAAATGACGCCGACAGCGCTGCTGGTGGCCGGAAACTCAGGTAACTTTCGGTCTTTTGCCCAACCGCAGTCAGCATTTACAATGCAACAGGTTTACAGCCCTCAGGCGATTTCCGTGCGCGGCTGAGCGATAGAGTTTCTCAACTGAACCTGTGGTGAGCCGCAGGAATCTAATGCGGTAGCGACGATTACGGACCAGGGTAGCGGATGGCGACGACAAAAACCGATCCCAAACTGAGCCTTGCGGCGAGTGGCGAGAAAAGAGGCAAATACGAAGGCCTCACACGCGATCAGCTCATCGAAGCCTACCGCATCATGTATACCTCCCGGCGCATCGACGATCGGGAGATTCTCCTCAAACGGCAGCAGAAGATCTTTTTCCAGATGTCGGGCGCAGGACACGAAGCCATCGGCGTGGCCGCCGGTATGGTACTCAAGCCGGGCTATGACTGGTTTTATCCTTACTATCGCGACCGCGCGCTATGTCTGACCCTGGGCGTCAAGCCGCTCGAAATGTTTTTGCAAGGGGTAGGAGCTGCCGACGATCCCAGTTCCGGCGGGCGGCAGATGCCCTCGCACTGGAGCTACCCAGGGCTGAATATCGTGACTCAATCATCGCCAACCGGCTCGCAGATTCTGCAAGCTGTGGGTTGCGCGGAGGTTGGCCGCTACTTCGCACGCCATCCCAAAGCCGCCGAAACTCCTGCACCTGCTGTTACGGCCGATTATCGCCTGTTCAAGCGCGTCAGCTTCCATGAAGATGAAATCACCTACGTCTCGCTGGGCGATGGCACCACCAGCGAAGGCGAGTTCTGGGAGGCGATGAACGCCGCCGCGCTCAACAGTCTTCCCATCATCTTTTGCGTAGAAGATAACGGCTATGCGATCTCGGTTCCGGTCGAGGTGCAAACCGCCGGAGGAAGCATCTCGCGCCTGGTTTCGGGATTTCCCAACTTCCATTTTGAGGAAGTCGACGGCACCGATCCTATTGCCAGCTATGCAGCATTTCAGCGCGCCGCGCAATACTGCCGCGAAGGCCACGGCCCGGCGTTTGTACATGCCCACGTGATTCGCCCCTACTCGCACTCGCTTTCCGATGACGAGCGCCTCTATCGCCCGGACAACGAACGCGAACGGGATGCTCAGCGCGATCCGGTTTCGCGCACCCAGATGTTCCTGCTGCGCGAAGGCATTCTCGACGATAAAGGAATCAACGCTTTGGAAAAGCAGGTGGAAGAAGACCTGCAATCCGCCGTGGATACGGCTCTGGCCGCGTTGCCCGCCGCGCCTGAGACCGTCACCCGGTATCTTTATTCGCCTGACATCGATCCAACTGCTCCCGCCTATGAAACCCAGCCGGTTGCGCAGACCGATTCCGCCGACGGCAAGAAGCCTGCGGCCAAAACCATGGCCGACCTGATCAACACTACGCTGCGCGACGAGATGAAGCGAGACGAGCGCATCGTGATTTTCGGCGAGGACGTCGCCGACTGCAGCCGCGAGGAATACCTAAAGCACAAACTGGTCAAAGGCAAAGGCGGAGTCTTCAAGCTGACTTTCGGCCTGCAGAATGAATTTGGCCCCGACCGGGTGTTCAACGCGCCGCTGGCGGAGGCTTCCATTGTGGGCCGCGCTACGGGCATGGCCACGCGCGGCCTGAAGCCGGTGGTAGAGATTCAATTCTTCGATTACATCTGGCCGGCGATGATGCAGCTACGCGACGAACTGCCCACCATTCGCTGGCGCTCAAATAACGGATTTTCCGCGCCCTGCGTGATTCGTGTGGCCATCGGCGGATATCTCACCGGCGGGGCGATTTATCACTCGCAATGCGGAGAAAACGTCTTCACCCACATCCCTGGACTCCGCGTGGTCTTCCCGTCCAGCGCCGTCGACGCGGCCGGTTTGCTGCGCACTGCCATTCGCTGCGATGACCCGGTGCTGTTCCTCGAGCACAAGCGTCTGTATCGCGAAACCTACGGCCGCGGGGCCTATCCCGGGCCTGAATATACGATTCCTTTCGGCAAGGCGAAGGTCGTACATCCGGGAACCGACCTCAGCGTGATTACTTACGGGGCGGTCGTGCCGCGGGCGTTGCAGGCGGCTCAAAAACTCGAGCGCGAGCACGGAGTGAGCGTGGAGATCGTAGACTTGCGCTGCTTGAATCCGTTCGATTGGGAGACGATCGCTGCCTCAGTCGCCAAGACCAGCCGCGTTCTCATGGCTTATGAAGACACGCTGAGCTGGGGCTACGGGGCCGAGATTGCCGCCCGCATCGGCGACCAGCTTTTCGACCAGCTCGATGCTCCGGTCCGTCGGGTGGCCGCCGCCGATACGTTCATTGCCTACCAACCAATCCTCGAAGATGCCATCCTTCCGCAGGTGGGCGATCTGTTCCGCGCCATGAAGGAGTTGGCAGAGTACTGATCAGGAGTTTCTAGTTTCAGCCGCGAGGGTCGCATAGTTTTGTGGAGTCTTCCTTCCACTGTCCTTTCTACCAGTTGACCCTAATTTCGCAGCAAACCTAGAATCAGGCGCTGTCTTCTGGGGGTGGGCGTTATGGGTTTGCTCGGCGGTCATCGGCCCGGTCTTCGTGTAATTCTTATCTTCCTTCTTGCCAATGCCCTGGCCGCCGCCCAGACGTCGGTGACGACCTATCACTACGATAACTACCGCACCGGCTGGAACCAGTCCGAAACCAAACTTACACCTGCAAACGTCGTTCCCGGGAAGTTCGGCTTGCTGGGAACCGTTTCCCTCGACGATCAGGTCGATGCTCAGCCGCTGGTAGTTCCGGGAGTGAACATCACAACCGGCAGCCACCAGGGCGTTCACGATGTGGTGTACGTGGTTACGGAAAACAATACGGTCTATGCCATCGATGCCAATAAAGGGACTGTGCTGCTCACGCAAAATCTCGGCAAGCCAGTATCCGAACCGCTCGGTTGCAATAACAATGGACCGAACGTAGGCATTACTTCCACGCCAGTAATCGACCCCAGCAGCAGCACGCTCTACGTGATGGCTTACACGCAGGATTCCGGGGGTCCAACCTACCGTATCCATGCCCTCGATCTCGGCAGTCTCAGCGACAAAATCACGGCCCAGGTGGTCACTGCCTCACACACGCTGATCAACGGCACCAAATTTACCTTCAACGCAACCTATCAGCGGCAACGTCCGGCTCTCCTGCTGGCAAATGGCAATGTCTACGCGGGATTCGGCAGCTTCTGCGATTCCCGTGCCGATGTGTCGCGCGGCTGGTTGCTGGGATGGAACGCGTCAACTCTGGCGCCTCTCTCCGCCAATCAGGTGCTCGATACACAGGCGACCTCGCCCGACGACTTTTTCCTTTCCGCCATCTGGATGTCGGGGTACGGACTTGCGGCTGACGACTCGGGAGATATCCTCTTCGTTACGGGAAACTCCGACTACTCGGGCACGACCTACGACGGCGTGAGTAACATTCAGGAGAGTGTGGTAAAGGTTTCGCCGGATCTCAGCAGCGTGCTCGACCTGTTCACGCCCAAGAACCAGGCCTATCTTGACGAGGTAGACGGTGACTTCGGCGCCGGCGGCGTTCTGGTTCTGCCCGACCAGAGCGGTGCCAATCCCCACCTCGCAGTGGCAGCGGGTAAAGCGGGTGCGATGTTTCTGATGAACGAAGATCACCTCGGCGGATATTCGACGGTGAAGAACAATGTCTACGGCTCTTACGGGATCGGTCCTTGCTGGTGCGGTCAGTCTTATTATGTGGATTCCGATGGCACATCTCGCGTGGTCAGCAGCGGCGGGAACAGGGTTAAGGTGTGGACGCTACAGACTTCGCCGACTCCCGCTTTGACGAGCGTGACCTCATCGCCATTTATCACCAACGGACAATCCGGAGGCTTCTTTACATCCATCTCATCGAACGGCACGAACGCCAGCATTATCTGGGCGTTGGGACGCCCGGCTTCTGCGTCGGCAAATACCATTTTTCTCTATGCCTTTAATCCCGACACCGGCGGCACGACCATGACGGAATTATTCCGGAGCGCGGCAGGAAACTGGCCCAACTTCAACGGCGACTCCAACCTCGTGCCCATCGTCGCTAATGGCAAGGTGTACGTAGCCACCAACAAAGCGCTGAAGGTTTTCGGATTGAAAAAATAGTGCCGCCGGGCGGGCGACTTTCAGAGCGAAGTCCGAGCCAGTCTCCGCGGCGTAGCCGATCAGACTCGAGCGGACGGCAGCCAGAGAAAGTCAGAATGGCGGTAGTCTCCGAAGCTTTTCACGGGTCTGCCCGTAATCGCCGACTGACAGCGGTATCCCAGTTCGGAGAGCATTGACCAGGCCGTTTGACGCCCGGCGTCGGAAGTCTCGATAAACAAGACGGGCTTTGCGGCCGAGATGGTGCCGCGCATTCCAAGCAGAACCAGACCTTCTCCTCCTTCTACATCAATTTTGACAAAGCTGGGCGCGGGCAATTCCCCGGCTGATACGAGATCATCGATGGCAACTGTTTTGATGACGAGCTCAACGGCAGAGGGAACGTTTTTATGCCAAATCAGGCTTGCCATGGAGTGGTTGTCAGCAATACGAATTACCGCTTCGCCCTGCCGGTCTGACGCCGCGACATCGAACACCTGGATATTCTGCAGTTGGTTGTTCCTCACATTTGCCCGCAGCAGATCCACATTTCGCGGGACAGGCTCGAAGGCGATCACGCGCCCCTTCTGCCCAACTTGCTTGGCGAGCGAGAGGGAAACGTACCCGATATTTGCTCCGATGTCATAGGTCGTGTCACCCGCAGAAACGAACCTGCGGATCGCTCTCTGAAGGTGGGGCTCATCCGTTCCCACGAGGTATCCCAGATTTTCTGCCGGAGAAACACAAATCCGGTAGCCGGATGCCAGTCCGCGGACGATGGTTCTCGGCCGGGCCTCACGGCCCAGTACAGAAACAGCGCACGACTTGGCAATTCTCCGGATTCCAGACGTGGAGATTCTCACGAAAATTGGTCGTCCTCTCCGAACGCTCTAATTGACTCATTCTAAACTTCTTGAACGGGTGGTTGGGCCGATGGTCTGGGATGGCAAACAAGTTTCCTGCTCGCAAATTGTCCGTTACTCTGGCTTGCCGCGCAAGCTCATCCCGATTGTCCGTTCCCAGTGGCAGGTGCTAGGCTTCGAATAAGGTGACTTCCGCACAAGCTGATTCCGCCTCGCACGGGTCCTTCCCGGCCAGCCGCCTTGTCGACTGGATGCAGTCGGCATCCGCCGGAGTATGGGCCAGGTTTCTGCTCGCTCTGACCGGGCTCGGCCTTGCCTTTGCGGCCGCGCTGTTCTCGACGAGCTCTGGAGAGGCGGGAAATCTGTGGGCCTCCATTGGACTGGCTTCGTTGGCGCTTCTGCTGGCTGCCTTCGTCGGACTAGTCACCGTGCCTTACTTGGCGCGGCGAGTGGCCGTCGAGCGCCTGCGCGACAGCTTCGACTATGAAATCACGCGCGCCGGAATCATCTACGTGCTGGTTACGGTGGTGATCGGGATTGCCGCGCTCAATACGGGAAACAATCTGCTGTATATCGTGGTTGCGGCAATGCTATCCGCTATCCTTGTCTCGGGTTTCGTTTCCGCGCTGGTTCTGCGCGATCTGGAGCTTGACCTTCATCTGCCCGGGCACGTTTTCGCGGAACGGTCCGTTGCCGGACGCGTTGTGCTGAAAAATCCGCGCCGGTTTCTGCCTTCGTTCTCCATCCAGGCGGTCACCACACGCAAAGGCAAAGAAAGGAAAATTCGCAAGCGATGGCATCTGGAGCAAACCAGCTTCGTTTTTCCCAAGAGCGGCCGGTGGCTGCGCCTCCGCGACTGGCGCGTGCGGCGCGTGGCCATTAATCCGACAGCGCCTGGCATCTTTGAAGGCGCGGTTTACTTTCCGTATCTGCCCGCCCGCGCCGAGCTATCTGCCGATCTGGAATTGCGTTTCGATCGCCGCGGACGCTATCGCGAATCCAGTTTTGGCCTGGCCACGCGCTTTCCTTTTGCCTTCCTCAAGAAAATGCGGCGGGTCGCCCTGGAGCGCGAGATTCTGGTCTATCCGCCGGTTGAGCCGGCCAACGAATTCTTCCAGGTTCTGCCGCTGGTCCGCGGCGAATGGGAGAGCTTCGTCCGCGGCCGTGGGTCGGATCTCTACCGCATTCGCGAATATGCTCCCGAGGATTCCGCCCGCCATGTCGACTGGAAAGCTACCGCCAAGTCCGGCTCGCTGAAAGTGCGCGAGTTCACTCGCGAGGACGAGCGCAAACTCTGCCTGGTTTTCGATAACCCGGCGGCCCGTACGATTTCGCCAGGAGCTTACGAGCGTGCGGTGAACCTGGCGGCATCGTTGGCTTGGCACTTTTCCCAGGAAAACGCGGAGATTTCGTTCCTGGTGACGGGTGGTTCCCCAACTCGCGATCTCCACCAGTTCCTGGCAGGCTTAGCGGTGATCGAACCCGTCGGGCTGCCCAAGACGAGCGGAACCCTTACGCGAACTCCGCCGCCGGACGGAGATCTCCTCAGTTTGCTACTCGGCGTTACTTCCGCGCCGTCAGAGCAATACAACATCGTCCTGACCGCCCGCCCGAGGGGAAGCCTGCCCACACCCTTGTGGAACTGCTCCTATTTCATCTTCATGGATGAGGCGCCGCAAACTCGTGCGGGAGAGAACAGGTAGCTTCTATCCGGACGGATTCCCATTTCTGAAAGCTTTTCTGGCACGTCATTTTTTAGCTCTTCCCCTGCACCTGGATTCGGGCTATACTCACGCCCCGGTGAGGAGCTCTTTCGACTCCCGGAACGTCAGGAATCGGAGGATTAAATGCGAATCTGCGACCTGATCGTCAACCAGCACACCTACAAGGCGGAGATGGGCCAGACCGTGCTCGAAACCGCCCGCGCCATGGTGCAACATAACATTGGAGCCGTTCCCGTGATGGACGGCCAGAAACTGGTGGGAATTTTCTCGGAGCGCGATCTGATGAGGCGAGTCGTAGCCGAAGGCCGGGATCCCCGCAGCACATGCCTCGCGGAAGTGATGACCGACGATCCGCTGACTGTCAACGTACACGATGACCTGGAGGCCTGCATGACTTTAATGCGGCGCCACAACTTCCGTCATTTGCCGGTATGCCAGGAAGGGCAACTGATCGGTATCGTGTCGCTGCGCGACATCCTGCTGCATGACCTGGATGAGAAGGACGACGAGGTCCGCATGATGCGGGCGTACATTCACTCCGTGCCCGAGGCCTAGGACCGGTTTCCTAGTTCTATCGTGTATGGTGGGCAGCTTCTATCGCAGCTTTGAGTGCATTCAATGTTGCCTGAGTGTCGCGGGCGATCTTACCTTTTACGACTAAGTTGAGGAGCTTGGCTTTCAGGGTTGTCGTTGAGTAAAAGTGGCTGATTTCCATCCTGGTTGAGAGATGGCCAAGCTCCTGTAAGGTCGTTTCTACCCGGTAATCGCTGAGAATCTTGCTTATACCGAACGTGTCCTCTGGCAAGATGGTGACGATCTTGCGCAGCGGGATAATTTCAATGTCCTTCTCGATGCATGTGTGCTTCCCGCCCGCAAGATGACATCGGTATGACACGCCCGGTTCGCGGAATGCTTTTCCATCAAGAAGATCGACCTGGACGACGCGAGGATGGAACTCTGGAATCTTAGTCAAATCCATGCCGTATGACCATACCGCTTCCAGAGGCGCATTGATGACAACTTCCTGCTTGGATCGGAACGGTGGGTGCGAGTTGGCCTCCAAAGCGGTGGGGAGCTTTCGTTCGGAGTCGCGTGGACGAGCTAACTCATCCTCACGAATAACTTAGCATGATTTTGCAGCAACCTGGGAGACCATGCCGAGAAGGTTCTCGACGTGGTACTCGTAGCGTAGCGTGTCAGCAGTCAAGCCATTGCGTGCGGGCCCGTCGGGCAACAAGGAAGGTCCTTGCACGCGATCGAATTGTGTCTCTTTCCACCACATCTGCATCGTCACCTACGATTCGTGCGGCATGTCAAGAAAGTAACGTTACTTACGGTTACCTTCGTACATTGAACGCTAGATTACCACCCATTAAGGTTTATTAAGCAGAGAGATAGCAGTGTCTCCAAGCTGCGACGCCGTAGCGCGCCCCCACCGAATCGCTGGGTGATGACGCCGGGCGGTCGGAACGTGATGGCAATGAGCGAGAACGCCAAATTCCTCTACAGCGCTTTGTGGATCGCCCACCCCTTGCTGGAGGCTGCGATCGCCACAGTCATGATCCGCCGCTCTCTATATCGCAAGTTCAAGTTCTTCTTCGCCTATCTCTGCGCGGAAATAGGTTCTTTCGCTCTGCTCTATCCAGCCTACGTGCATCATAGCTACGCCACATTTTTCTACCTTTATTGGGCGACCAACGCGATCGGTGTCTTTCTGGGCTTCATGGTCATCCATGAGGTCTTCCTTGATGTTTTTCGGCCTTTCCACACCTTGCGAGATCTGGGCACCGTGTTGTTCAAGTGGGCTGGCCTGGTAATGTTGCTGGTAGCTGGTGTGGTTTCGGTGTCCAGCGGTTCGTCGAACATCACGCCGTGGATGCAGGCGATTGTCACGACGCAACGGTGCGTGCGGATCATCCAGGTGGGAATGGTGTTGTTTCTTCTGGTTTTCGCTCGTTATCTGGGAGTGAGCCGCCGCCAACACAGCTTTGGCATTGCCCTCGGCTTCGGCTGCTATGCCATGGTGGAATTGGCTCTGATCGCCTCCTGGGCGGGGAATCATCTCGCGGGCGGCTCGATTGATCTGGTGAACGTGATTGCCTATAACGCTGCGCTGCTCACCTGGCTGGGCTATATGCTGGCAGTGAGCCCTGTACGGGCCGCCACCGAAAATCTCCTGCAGCCACAACGCTGGGAGCAGAGCCTGGCCGACATCCATCATCCTCTACCCAGCGACTCCCTGATCCCGATGTTCGAGGGTATGGTGGATCGCGCGCTCTCGCGCACTCAACCGTCACCGGTGCTCAGCGGCAGTTCCGATCAGACATCTGAGCATGAAACTGCTGGTTCGCAGCTTGAATTTTCCGGATTTTCCCAGCGCCGGCTGGGATCGAGAAGCGTGACCGCTGGAAAGTTACGCTAAGGTTGCGCCTGATCTTGTTCCGATTTCGTAAACGACTTCCCGCCACCCTCGGATCACAGACATTGACATGAAGTAACACTTCAGGTTGGCCGTGGTATTCAGTTGGATCATAAATATAAAAACCACAGCCAACGCCTGAGCGCTCGCGTCAGTCAGTGTTCACTTGAGCATTCCCGAACGCGGGGGATCCCGATTCAGCTTGACACCGTAACGTATAATTCTGGCCCGCAGCAAAGGGGTCAAAGTGTCGGCCTCTGCTGTGGTTAAGGAGAAGAACCCATGAAACGCATGGTCAGGATTTCGATCCTGATGATCGGACTAGTGGGCACATACGCATTGGCCGCCGCCTTCGATGGAGGGCCAATTCCGCTGTGCCCACCGACAATCCAGCAGGTGTTACACGGCTCGAATGGTGGCAACCCGCCCACCTGCAAGCCGAACTTCTAACGCAGAGTAGTTAAACCGGGAACCGCTTGTGGCCGCAAGGTCACGAAGGTAACCGAAAGTAACCTGGGCCCAGGGTCGAACACTTAGGGCTCGCAATCTTCGGGCTGACGGAACCTCATATCCCCGTCGGCCCTTTTATTTTTTATTTGTTGCACCTCCAGCCGACGCTTTCCTGGCTGATGTTTGCGGAAACGCCCGGTTGGGTTTAGCCTTTCCTGTTACGTTACATTCCTTCCGGAGTCTTTCTCATGGCTTCGATTCGTCTGCTGATCAATGAGCATCCTCACGATGTTGACATCGCGCCCGACACTCCGCTTCTTTGGGTGCTGCGTGACAGGCTTAACTTAACCGGAACCAAATACGGATGTGGTTTGGGACTTTGTGGCGCATGCACGGTGCATCTGGATGGCCAGGCAGTGCGCTCCTGCCAAACTGCAGTGTCATCGGTGGGCCAGCGAAAGATTACCACCATTGAAGGACTTTCCGCCGACAACTCTCACCCCGTTCAGCGCGCCTGGATTGCCGAACAGGTGCCGCAGTGCGGATACTGCCAGTCGGGGCAGATCATGGCAGCTGCCGCCCTGCTGGCAAAGACCCCGAATCCTACAGACGACCAAATCGACACCGCGATGGTCGGCAATCTCTGCCGCTGTGGCATGTATCAACGAATCCGGCGCGCCATTCATCGCGCCGAGAAAGGAGCCTGACCGTGCCTATCAGTCGCCGCGGATTTATCGCAGGAGGGGCAGTCGCAGGCGCCGGGATCGTCATAGGAGTACGGCTTCCAGAGGCGTTGATGCTGGTGGAGGGAGCCAGAAAAAAGTCCCCGCCCAGCCCGTTTGTCTCATACATCCACGTGAAGCCTGACGGGAAGATTTCGCTGATCGTGGCCAAGTCGGAGATGGGTCAGGGGATTCTCACCGGATTGGCGATGTGTCTGGCGGAAGAAGCCGAGGTTGACTGGAATACTGTCACGGTGGAGCAGGCGCCAACGCGGCCCGACATTTATGCGCACATGGGAACCGGAGGCAGCAGCAGTACGCGGGAGAATTTCATGCCTCTTCGCCGCGCCGGCGCGACGGTGCGGCAATTGATGATTACGGCCGCCGCTGCGAAGTGGAAGGTGCCTCGCACCGACTGCATAGCCCGCAGGGGAACCGTGATCCACCGAGCTTCAAACCGAAGTGCGAGTTACGGGGAACTTGTGGAAACTGCATCCACACTGCCGCTGCCGGATCCGGCAAGAGTGCGGCTCAAAGACCCGTCACAGTTTGAATTGATCGGCCATCCCCTGCCGCGGGTGGACGTGCCGGAGAAATCAAATGGCAGCGCGCAATTCGGCATCGACGTGCGCGTCCCCGACATGCTGTTCGCCGTAATCGCCCGGTGTCCCGTTTTCGGTGGCAAGCCCACTCACTTTGACCCGACGAAAGCCAAGGCAATGCCTGGAGTTCGCGACGTTTTCGAAGTACCGCCATTGGGGCCCGGTATCCACGCAGCCGGGGGAATTGCAGTTGTGGCCGATTCCAGTTGGGCGGCAATCAAGGCGCGCGACGCGCTCCAGATTTCCTGGGACAACGGCCCCGCCGTTTCGGAGTCAACTGAGGCTTTACGTACAGCGCTCGTCGCCGCGGCGCACAAGTCCGGTAAGCGCGTACGCAATGATGGCGATGTTGACGGCGCATTAGCCCAGACCGCGAAGCCAGTCGAGGCCTTGTACGAATTTCCATTTCTGGCGCACGCCACCATGGAGCCCATGAATATTACCGTGCACGCGCGCGGCAAGGAGGCTGAAGTGTGGGCTCCAACGCAGTCCCCCGACTGGGTGCAACGCACTGTCGCCCAGATTCTGGGCATCGCGCCGAGACAAACAATTGTGCACACCACGCTGATGGGCGGAGGGTTTGGCCGCCGCTACATGGCGGATTTCCCGGCGGAAGGAGCGCAAATCGCCAAGGTTGTCGGAAAGCCTGTGCAGTTGCTCTGGACCCGCGAAGACGACATGACTCACGATTTCTACCGGCCGATGGCCTGCCACTATCTCCGTGGCTCGGTCGACGAGCACGGCCATCCCTCGGCCTGGTTCGACACCATGGCCTCGACTTCGATCAACGCGTACTTCAATCCGGAAAAAGACCCGGAAGAAACCGAAGTCGGCGGAGCCAAGCAGATGCCCTACGCGATTCCCAGCGTGCGCCTCGAATATAACCCGGTGGCTACGGCTATTCCCCGCGCCTGGTGGCGATCGGTGGAGAATTCGTTCAACGGTTTTGCTGTGGAGTGCTTTATCGACGAACTGGCCGCTGCGGCCGGCAAAGATCCCGTGGAGTTTCGCAGATCCCTGCTGGTTAAGCCGCCGACCTGGAAACCGCGCGACGAGGATGATCCCGATCCAGCGCGCCTGCGCGCGGTGCTCGATTTTGTGGCCGACAAATCTGGCTGGTCGACTCCGCTTGCCAAGGGAAGAGGACGTGGCATCGCTTCTTATGCTTCCTTCGGCAGCTATTTTGCTGAAGTGGCGGAAGTCTCGATTCCTAACGGCAAGACTTTGAAGATTGATCGCATCGTGGTGGCCGTAGACTGCGGACAAGCGGTGAACCCGGAGTCCGTCGCTTCGCAGACCGAAGGCGCCGTCATTTATGGTTTGAGCGCCGCCCTGAAGAACGCAATCACGGTGAAAAATGGAGCCGTGGAACAAAACAATTTCGATGGCTACGATCCCATCCGCATCAACGAAGCTCCGCCCATCGAAGTTTATATTTTGCCGAGCCAGGAAGCACCGGGAGGCATGGGGGAACCGGCTCTCCCGCCCGTCGCGCCTGCAGTGGCCAATGCCATTTTCGCCGCTAGCGGACGGCGCTTGCGCCAGCTGCCCTTCCAGTTCGGCGCAGCTTGACGAAAGGGAAGGGCTCGACTAAGCCGCGAGTTGCTCCTGCAGCTCTCTTGCGTCTGTCACCGGTGGCAGGCAGGTGAAGCCGGAGCATAAGACAGCGAAAGCCTTGCCGGAAGACAAGGCAGGCAGGTTGGGAATGGTTGCCGCCAGCGCGGGCGGAAGATTGGCCGCTACTGCTTCGTTGGCTGTGAGCCGCAGAACGCTCTTGCCAAAACGGAGCGCTGAAACTGCGGCGGCATGGAGTTTCTCGGCAGCGACATCCGCTGGGCTCGGCGCAATCACCACTACCTGCGTCTCTGGCTCCAGTAAATATGCGACGGCTATTCCGTAAGTGGCTGCGAAGATACCGTATTTTCCCGCCACGCCGGCAAATGTCTCCAGAGTCTGCTCCGCTTTTTCCCGATACTGAGTGTCTCCCGTGTAATGATGCAGTCTGAGCAGCGCAATGGCCGCCATGGGATTTCCCGCCGGCGTGGGCGAATCCTGCAGTGGTTTGCGGCGCATCGAGAGCACTCCAAGACTCTTGCCGTGAGCCGGCGCCTCACTGTCGAAGAATCCGCCTCCCGTTACATCGAAGAATCTGGCGATCATGCTATCGGCGATTGCGTGAGCGAATTTGAAGTAACTCAGATCGGCGGTTGCCTCATACGCATCCAGGCAAGCCAGAGTGGTAAGAGCATAGTCATCGAGCATGCCGGGCACCTCGCGATGCTCCGCTTTCGGATCGGAATAGGCAACCACGTGAAGGAGGTGTGTGGGACGGGCATTCTTGCCCGCCGGAGAAGATGAATCACTCTGGCCCTTCCATGCCTCCGACAGGATTCGATCCAGGGAACGCAGCGCAAACCTGCGTGCGTCTTTCAGTCCAAGAACCTTGGCCGCCTCCAGATACGCGGAAACGCACAGGCTATTCCAGTTTGTGTACACCGTCTTGTCCAAGTAGGGTGTTGGCCGCTGCAAGCGCGCGGCGTACATCTTCTTTTTCGCCGACGCAAGTAATTGGTTCACGTGTTCCGATGTAAGACTCATGCGGCGCGCGATCTCGTCCATCGGCGCCTTCACATACAACACATTTTTCGCCGGATTGTGGTGCATCTCGCCAATCTCGTTGATGTCATAGTGCAACGCAGCGACCTGTGCCTCTTCTCCACTGAGAACTGCGCGGGTCTCATCGAGAGTCCAGGTGAAATAATCCCCGTCGTCGTCCATATTGATGTCCGCGTCCTGCGAGGCGTAAAAGCCGCCGCGTTCACGGTCGCTGAGCCATTCATCCATCCAGCGGATGATGTCTCGGGCCACGCTCGCGAAAAATTCCGAGCCGGTAGCCTGGAAGGCGTGCACGTAGTTTTTCAGCAGTTCGGAATTGTCGTAGCTCATCTTTTCGAAGTGCGGGACGACCCATCGCTCGTCGACCGAGTAACGGTGAAACCCTCCCGCTAGCTGGTCATAGACGCCGCCATTGGCCATGTGCTCGAGCGTGGCGATGATGACGTTGCGAATGACGACGTCACCGTTGTCTGTGTGGAGGCTGTGGCCCTCGGCTGGGGAGAACTTCGCTCCGCTCGTCATCCGTGAGTACCTTTCGATCAGCAGGTCCAACACGGAAGGATGCGGAAACTTCGGCGCCCGCCCAAATCCGCCATGCTCCGGGTCAAACATCTTGACCGCCGATTCCTGAATTGCCTCGATAATCCCGCCAGACACTTTTCCGCCGCCCCCGGGGAACGATTCCGCGTGTGCAACGGCGTTTTCCACCAGCTTGGCTTGTTCGGCTACGTCGCCATGTTTTTCCTTGTATGCGGCGGCAATGCTCAACAGGACGCGCCGAAAGCTGGGACGACCATAACCATCGTTGGGGGGAAAATACGTTCCGCCGTAGAACGGCTTTCCGTCGGGCGTGAGAAATGCAGTCAGCGGCCATCCTCCCTGTCCGCTGATCGAACTCACGGCCACCTGGTAACGGCTATCGATATCAGGGCGTTCGTCGCGGTCGACTTTCACGGCAATGAAAAACTCGTTCACGATGGCCGCGATTGCCGGATCCTCGTAGGACTCGCGATCCATCACGTGACACCAGTGGCACCAGACTGCGCCAATGTCGAGCAGCATCGGCTTGTTCTCGCGCTGCGCGGCGGAGAATGCCTCCTCGCCCCATTCGTGCCAATGAATCGGCTGATGCATGGCCGAGCGCAGATAGGCCGAAGAGGCACGGGCGAGGGAGTTAACGGCGGTCGTCGTCATGACTTTCCAAGTGTACTGCGCGGCTGGCGGTTACAGCGGAAACTCCTTACTCTCGGCAGCATGTGTTTGCTAGAATCCCTTCGCTGGGGCGGAGGATGTGCCATGAAGAGATCAGCGATTGCAGTTGGGCTCGTGCTCTGCCTCTCGACCATCCTGCTCGCTGGCAAGAACCTGGCGGACTATCCCTTGCAGATACAGGTTGTGGAGTCGCACTGGCACCGCCACCGCGACGGCAGCGTCGACGGATGGGGGCGAGGCAACATCAGAGATGGCGGCTCCATTCATGCCTTCGATTTCACATATGAGTCAGCAGCTCCCTTCCAAAGGACGATCGGAACTGCACACTACCTGGCAAAATGGAAGAAGCCCACGCTGAAACTAGAAATGCTGGTTGGAGAAATCGGCGCGCCTGGCAAATTCTACACCTTCGACCTGAAGACGAACGTACGGGAGGATGTTTACGTGCCCAGCCCGGAGGGCGCGGTCGCGATTTCCCAGGAAGAATACAAAGCGAAGCAGCCGCAATGACTCCCAGCCGGCGCTAGGATCCTCAGGAGCTACTCTAAGTCATCCCGCCTGTGAGCATTACCCGATCAACTCAGATCGGTTCGCTGTAGCGGCGCATGCGCACAGCTGCAAGCAGGAATGCTGCGGCGATCAGCAGGCCGATCCACAGGCCGGGTGCGCTCAAAAGCTCAAGCGGCACGACGTGTACCGTTGGGCCGGTGGGGAAGGCATGTGGGGGCGACACGGTGCCGACTGGCGCGCCGCCGATAAACCGTTCGGCAAGCAGGCGAGCGAAGTGAGAAGTATGGAACACGATTCCTTCAACGCCGGCAATGGCAAACGGCGGCAATACAGCCCAAAGAAATGGCGCACGACGCGCCCACGCGGAGACCAATAACAGCCAGCAATAGACGGGAGCCGGCCACAGCGCATGGGCTGTTACAAGGTGATAGAGAAGCAGCGCCGACATTCTGAAAAATGACAAGCTTGCCCAAAGCTTCCCGACATCCAGACCGCTTCCCGCCAAAACTGCGCTGCTCCAAAGCAGCATGACGAGCTGCGTGATGACGGTGACCGCAAAGACGAGCAGCGGCAGAACTATCAGCGGAATGCTGGCCTTGGCCAGCACTGTGGTGAGATCGGAAACCGGCATCGATTTCCAGAACAGGATGCTGCGATCGCGGCGCTCCCCGTAAAGCGCGTCGAGGCAATAGAAAACACTGATCAAGATGCCGGTGGCCATCATGAGACCCGCCACAAAGTCATACGGCAGGGCTGCGACGGCGCGGTAACGCATCGGGTCGAGCGTCGAGACGGCGCGCATCCTCGCGGATAGATGAATCGTGCTGATCAGAAACCCGAACAGGAATACGGCTGCGACCGCCATCGGCGCCAGATAGATCGAGCGGTACTCCCACAATTCGCGTCGCACCGACCAGTACAGCAGCCGGGCTGCAGAGATCCTTACGGGTCTGTCATTCCGCGCCGCAAAGGTTTCAGGCATCGCGTTCGATTGTGTATTCATCTGGAGACTCCTTGGGCCACCTGTGCCTGATTGCCGATGATGGCAACAAACAAGTCGGCGATGCTGGGCGTATGCACGTCGCCGAGCCGGGCGAGTTGCTGGCGATCGGCGCGGTCGAACAGCAGGATGCTTCGCCCCAGCACCTGGCGCTCGTGAATCGGTTTGAAAGCCCGCGCTGCTGGAGCGTTTTCCGGATTCACCATCACTTCCACATAGCGCGACTCGAATTCTTCCATGCTGCAGGCAAACACGATGCGGCCGCGGTTGATGAACATGACATCGGTAAGAACCTGCTGCAGCTCCTCCACCTGATGGGTCGTGACGACGATGGTGCGACTGCGATCGAAATAATCGTTCAGCAAGGAGTCGTAGAACTGCTTGCGGTAAAGGATGTCCAAACCGAGCGTGGGTTCGTCGAGCACCAGCAGTTTGGCGTCAATCGCCATTACTAGAGCAAGGTGGAGTTGGGTCACCATACCCTTCGACAATTCCCGAACTTTGCTGGTCTGCCGGATGTTGGTCCTGGCAAGAAATCCTTCCGCCTTGGCGCGATCGAACCGCGGGTGCACTCCGGCGAGATACTCAAGAGCCTGCGAAACCCTTATCCAGCGCGGCAGCACGGCAACATCGGCGATGAAGCATACGTCGAGCATGAGCTGGTCGCGTTCTTTCCAGGGATCGTGCCCCAGCACCCGCAGATCGCCTTGATAAGAAATCAGGCCGAGGATCGCGTGAAGGGCGGTAGTCTTGCCTGCGCCGTTGGGCCCAATCAAGCCGAGAATCCGGCCTTCTTCGACACGCAGATCGATGCCGTCCAGCGCGATGGTCGTGCCGAAGGCCTTGCGCAGGCCGTGCGCTTCTATGCATGCCATCTAGCGGTCCTCCTGTTTGGGGTTCGATTTCGGCGGCGAGTTTGTGCGCCCGTCAAGCAGTTCCTCGGCGGTCAGGCCGAGCCGCTGGATGGTGGCCCGAATCCTGGGCCACTCTTCCGCCAGAAACTTCCTGCGTTCGCCCTGCATCAGAAGCTGGCGGGCTCCGGGTTTGATGAACATGCCGAGGCCGCGCCTTTTCTCCACAAGTTCTTCGTCCACCAGTTCCTGATAGCCTTTCAAGACCGTAAGTGGATTGACCCGGTATTCAGCCGCCACGGTGCGCACCGAGGGAAGGGAATCTCCTTCCTTGAGAACGCCATCGAGGATCATCGCGACCACGCGATCGCGCAGCTGGCGGTAAATCGGCTGATTGTCGTTCCACTCACGGTCCATCCTATTTTCCAGTCGACTCGACGTTAACGGTGCGTTGCTACTCTACCCGCTGCAGATCGAAGTGCGCGTGCATGGGCTTATCTCCCGGCATCATATAGGTCCAGTCTTCTCGGTGATGGTTGGCGTCGATGAAAGTGAACACGGCATGGTACATGTGTCCATACTGATTGCTGCCGGAAAGATCGACAAAGTCGAACTCCACGGTCTTGCCATCGGGCGAAGGCCGGGCGATCATGCGCGGCCGGTTGCCGGCGTCACAATAATGGATCAGCGTCAGGCGATCACCGTCGAGGTAGAACATAGTGACCGGGTGATCGTACTTTGTGGGATCGAGGGGCGTCCCGGCTTCCTGCATCTCATGCACGATTGCGTTCCCTCTGGAGGTCACGCGCAATGAGACCTGCAGAAGGGTATTCTTCCCCATGTCGGGTGGCGGCGGATCGACGGTTACCGGGCCTCGCCACGTGCCCGCCAGCGTTTTCAGTTGATCGAAGGCCTTTTGCGCGGCCGAGAGCGCAACAGGAGCCGCGGCGGACCGGCCAAAAGCCAGGGTGGCCAACGACATCACAACGACGGTCAATGCAAAACGGCGCGAATTCATGGTTCATCCTCCTTGAAAAGCTCAATTTTTCTCCGGGCAGATCGGTTCGCCAGCCGATTGCCAGCGATCCATGTAGCCTGGCATTCATAGTGTTATACATAACTATAACACAAGAGCACAAATGTCAAGCTTTTTCTTAGGTTTTTGATTTGTTCCGAGGAAGAAGCCTTCAGGACGAGGCTGGATGCCCTACTCCAGCACCGATTCACTACATGGAGCAGCACGCACATACGTGCTAGGTCTTTTTGTCGTTAACCAGGCGTCGGGCAATGGCGCAGTACAGGTGGATGGCTTCTTGCAATTGCGCCTTTTCGATGAATTCACCCTCGGTGTGCGCGACATGAATCGACCCCGGGCCGATAAGCAGCGGCTCACCCCAATTGGTGAGTTGCGGGATATCGGTGGTGAAGGCGGCGATCATGGTGGGCAGGCCGTCAACGGTGCGCAGGCGCATGAAGGGGAGTTCCAAAGGGAAGGTCACCCTGACCTGGTCGCCGGCAGCCCGAAGAATCTGCTGGCGCAATTCTTCCGACGATCCAATCAGACGATAGGACAAGTCGGCATGGGCATAGTCGGGGATGATATTGGGCGCGCGCCCGCCCTCGATCAGCCCGATGTTGAGAGTGCAGGGACCGATCTCAGGATCTGCCGGCAAGGGCATGGCGCGCAAGCGGGCCAGGGCCGGGATCAATTTATCGATGGCGGATTCGCCAAGCTCGGGATAGGCGGAATGCGCCATGCGTCCGGTGGCAGTTACCTCGACGCGAAGCGTTCCCTTCGAAGCCAGCGCCATGCGATTCTCGGTGGGCTCGCCGTTCACCAGATATCTGGAGCCGCGTGGATGTTCGTTCGCAACTTTCGCTCCCAGGCTGTCGCGCTCTTCGCCAGCCACGAACAGCAGGCCAACGAAGATGTTCTCCCTGCGCAGTGCTTCGGCTGCGGCAATCTGGGCGGCGATGATGCCCTTGGCGTCGCACGAGCCTCGGCCGTAAATGCGCGTGGCATCTTCGGACGACGGAATAAAGGGAGGGACGGTGTCCATATGCGTGGAAAAAACCACTTCTCCCGCGGTGCTCTTCGATTGAGATGCACGTTCAGCGGCTCGATGCGCTTCACCAGGCACCGCGTGAATGTTGAAGCGATTGCCGTCGACCGGCATTCTTGTGCTTTGCCAGTCCAGCCGGCGCAGTTCACCTTCGAGAAAAGTGCCCACTGCGGATTCATTCCCCGTGATCGATTCAATATCGACGAGCTGGCGCGTGAGCGCGACGGCGTCCATGGGGGAGAGAATAGCAGACCATCGAAGCGATGCTGCCGAACCTTCGTTCGAGAATACGATCCCTCCAGGTTCTGACTTTTTGCGCTTTGCTCTTTCGCTTCTCATTTCATGTAATCTGAACTTTGTGATCGCTCAGAACTCCACCATCAAATCTTTCTTTCTCCAAGGTCCAACTGGTCGGCTGGAAGCGCTGCTGAACGCCGGCGCCGAGGATGCCACGCACGCTGCCGTGGTTTGCCATCCTCATCCGCTGTTTGGCGGGACGCTGCACAACAAGGTTGTCTTCCATACCATGAAAGCTTTGAACAGGTTTGGCTTTCCGGTGTTGCGCTTCAATTTTCGCGGAACAGGATTAAGCGCGGGTCAACACGATCAAGGCAACGGTGAGGTGAATGATGTTCGCGCCGCCCTGAATTGGTTGGATGCAGAGTTTCACCTGCCCCTGGTGCTGGCAGGATTCTCTTTCGGAGCGGCCATGGGATTGCGAGCCGCCTGCGGTGACGCGCGGGTGAAGGCCGTGATTGGCGTGGGAACGCCGGTGGCGGCGGTGGCTGCTGATACGGAACTACCACGCACTTACAGCTTCGATTTTCTCCGCGCATGCGCAAAACCAAAGCTGTTTGTCAGCGGCGCCCGTGACCAGTTTGGTCCGCCGGCCATGCTGGAAGCGCTGGTTGCATCGCTGCCCGGGCCCAAAAAACTGATGCTGATCGAAGGCGCGGATCACTTCTTCGAAGGGCGGTTACGGGAGTTACGGGAGACGATTGAGGATTGGGTGAAGGAAACCATCGGTCCTCGGCCTTCGGTCGCCGGCTAAATTTGGGGGCTTCCCCAAACCTGCGAGAGCGATGTTCCAACCGCGATTGATCGCCGGCTAAAACTTGACAGTTGGCCAGTGACTGCATGTCCCTTCGTATAATCCTCGGATATGTCGGATGCAGCTCGCGAAGCCCGCTTTCGCCAGATGCGCGAGAGTGCGCAGCAAATCTTTTTCCGCGCGTTGAATGAGTCCTCCATCTCGAAGGCCTTCGCCCGGCACATTCATTGCGAGCGCGGAATCCTGCGGGTTTGCGAAGACCTTTACGATCTGCACTCCTATTCTCGCGTACTCGTCGTCTCGATCGGCAAAGCCGGGCACACCATGACGGAAGCGCTGACTGAACTGGCCGGCACGTCATCGCTGGAGGGTATCGTCGCTAGTTCGGTGATGCCGGCCTCCCAAGTCCGCGGTTTTCGCTATTTTCACGCAGGACATCCCACGCCGAATGCCGAGTCAATTCGGGCTGCCAGTGCGATTCTGAAGGTGCTGGAGGCTCAGACCGCCGACTCGCTGATAATTTTTCTTCTGAGCGGAGGCGGATCGTCCATCGTAGAAAAGCCCATTGACGAGGAGATCTCGCTTGAAGATCTGATCTCGACCTACAGGACGCTGGTGCTTTGCGGCGCGCCGATTGTCGAGATCAACGCCGTCCGCAAGCATCTTTCCGCGGTGAAAGGCGGAAGGTTAGCGCGCGCGGCCTTTCCGGCGCAGCAGGTTTCTCTGCTGGTATCCGACGTTCCGGACAATACGCCCGATGCCCTGGCTTCGGGGCCCACCATGCCCGACTCAACCCGTGCGGAAGATTGTTATCGTATCGCGGAGAAGCACAATCTCCTGCTGCAGTTTCCGCCGTCGACGCAGGAACTCTTCGAAGGCCGCGCCCTGGAAGAAACCCCGAAGTCAGACGATCAGGCTTTCTATCGCTCGCGCTGGTGGACCGTGCTCTCGAATAAAACCGCGGTCGAGGAAGCGAGCGTCGCAGCGCGCGCAAAAGCTTTCACCGTGCACGTGGACAATTCCTGCGACGACTGGGACTATGAGCGTGCCGCCGATTATCTGCTGAATCGCCTGCGCGAGCTGAGACGAGAATCGGACCGGGTATGCCTGATTTCGGGCGGGGAAGTCACGGTGAAAGTTGCCAACGGCGGCGTCGGGGGCCGCAACCAGCAGTTTGCCCTGGCCTGCGCGGGGGAAATAGCGGGCGAAAACATGACCGTACTCAGCGCCGGAACCGACGGCATCGATGGCAACAGCCCGGCGGCGGGTGCAATCGCGGATGGCAGCACGATCGACCGGGCGCAAGCCGCGGGGTTGGACCCGCGGTCCGCGCTGCAGAAATTTGACGCATACCGGTTATTCCATGCTCTGGGCGATGCGATCGAGACGGGCCCGACGGGGAATAATCTGCGCGATCTGCGAATCCTGCTGGCCTACTAGTTAGGCGGCTTTACTTTTTACCTGTACGCCGGCCCACTTTTCAAGCAGCGTCAAGGTCGCGGCGTAATCCTGATCTTCATGCCCGTCTTCCGCAGTCATCTCGTAGATTTCCTCAACGGTTTCAAGACCAGGCAACTTGACGCGCGCTTCTTTTGCTGCCTCAAGGGTGAGGCGAATGTCCTTGTGCATCAGACGCAGCGGGAAATTCGGCGTGAAATCGCGCTGCATGATGAACGGCGCCTTGTATTCCACGACGCCCGAACGCACCATAGTGGCCTCAATCAGCGACAGTAGTTGTTGCGGATCGACGCCGAGTTTGGTGGCCAAGGTCAAAGCCTCGGCAAAACCTTCGAAGATCAGCGCAATCTGCAGATTCATGGCCAGCTTGGTGGCCTGGCCTTTTCCGGTTTCGCCCATGCGGAAAATCTTCTTGCCCATAGCGGCGAATAGGGGTTTGAGGCGCTCGACGCTGGCCTCGTCGCCTCCCACCATGAAAATCAGCGTTCCATTGCCGGCCCCAATTTTTGAGCCGGTCATGGGGGCATCGACATAGGCGACTCCTTTGCCGCGTACTCGTTCGGCAAACTTCACTGTCGCCGACGGCGAAATGGTACTGGAATCGGCGATGATCATGCCCTCGGTCAGCGACTGCTCGGCGCCGTCCGGACCAAACAAAATGTTTTCGACGGCGGCGGTATCGGCAACGCACATCCACACCACTTCCGCGCCTTGCGCCGCCGCCGCAGGAGTGGGCGCGACGGCGGCTCCCTCTACCAGCTTGCCCGGTGTACGATTCCAAACCGTGACTTCGTGACCGGCCTTGACCAGATTCGTGGCCATGGCGTGGCCCATGATTCCCAACCCCATGAAAGCAACTCGCATGTCGTGCTTCCCCTCGTAGAAGGTACTGCGTTGCGATTAAATACGACGGCCTGCGGAGAGGTCAAGCAAATCTCCCGCGGGATGGCGGGAAGGCAAATTCTTGGTGCAGGATTTCGAAGGCTCCGGACGTGAGCGGGCCTGATTCCGGGAAAGCACCGTTTGCCTCAAATAGCCGTCTTGAATTGTTAGAACGCCGTACTTGTTTCCCATTGCCGCTAGTGCTGAACTAAAATAAAGCCGAAGAACGTTCGAAGGTCATCGAACTTAGTAGCTTATAGCAGTGCCCGTTACAGAAGGCGGCACCGGAATTGGCACTCCACAAGTTGGGCAGAAAACCTTAGCATCGGGCGAGATCGTTCCCCGCCCCATCGAAGCAGGATGATCAAAGCAACGCTGCACAACCCGGCTCTGCGGAAGCGCGCCCGGCAATTCGGCCGCCTGGTGCGGCATTCTGCGGTGACCCCGCGTTCGGGTGAAACCCGCATACCGCGGCTCGCCACGAACGGCGAACTGGGCGTGACTTTCATCGGCCACGCCAGTTTTTTTGTGCAGATCGGCGGGCGTAGCGTGCTGATCGATCCCAATTTCGCGCGCTGGCTGTTCGTCTTGAAGCGGCTCAGGCGGCCCGGACTCCGCGTGCGTGATCTGCCTCCCATCGACGTGGTGCTGGTGACCCACGCCCACTTCGATCATCTTCATCGGCCTTCGCTGCGGGCGATTGTGCAGGATACATTGCGCAAGCGCGGGACTGCGCCGGTCATCATCGTTCCCAGCCATGTGTCGGATCTGGTTTCCGATCTCGGTTTTTCGGAGATCATTGAGCTCGATTGGTGGAAGACTTCGCGCTACGGCAATCTCGCCATTACGCACGTGCCCTCACGCCACTGGGGAGCGCGCATCCTGAAAGATTCGCACCGCGGTTACGGCGGGTACGTTCTGCGAGCCGGCAAGCATTCTGTCTACCACGCCGGAGATACCGCTTACTTTGCAGGCTTCGGCGAAATCGGGCGACGCCTCTCGCCCGAGCTGGCTCTGCTTCCCATCGGCGCTTACAACCCGCCGCAATTCCGCAACGTTCATGCCAACCCCGAAGATGCGACTCGTGCCTTCCTCGACCTTAAAGCGCGCTGGATGGTGCCCATGCACTACGGCAGCTTTCGCTTATCGCACGAGCCGGTGGAAGAACCGCTCCAACTGCTTGAGCAGGAAGCCCGCTCGGCCGGAATCGAGGATAGAGTGGTCGTACTGGAAGAGGGCGTGACCCGGTTCTTCTGATTCTTTCGAAGCCCTCCCAATCCTATTACCGTTCGGAGCGAATCGAGGAATCTGGGTTTTGCGATCCAACCACATCTCTTAGCTTCGTTCGGACCGAACGACGCAGCAGCCCTCTCCATTTCATCCGAGTGTCTCAATCCCCACATTGACTTGGGGTAGAGTTCTTGCGGAAATCTCTGCGATGAAGCTGCATGGGCACAGCAAGAGCTCGCCCCCCTTACTTTCGATTACCACCGTAATCCCGCTATTACACAACTATTACATGCGGCAATTCGGCGCCCTGTTAGGTTAGCAGTCAGGATCGCCTTTCAAACCAACCCAACGGGGACCGACCGAACATGCAAGTGGAAGACCTGGAGAAACCGCAAGCCGCCAAGGGCGAAATCAACTGGATCACAACAATTTTCATGGTGCTGTTCCACATCGGAGCGGTGGCAGCTCTGTTTTTCTTTACCTGGAGTGCTTTGGCCGTTGCCGTGCTTTTGTGGTGTATCTCGGGCAGCATCGGCATCGGTATTTGCTATCACCGCCTGCTGACCCATCGCGGGTATAAGACCCATAAGTGGGTGGAATATGTCACCACAATTTGCGCCACGCTGGCGCTCGAGGGCGGGCCGATTTTCTGGGTAGCCACGCACCGCATTCATCATCAGTATTCTGACCAGGCGGGTGATCCGCACTCGCCCATCGATGGCAAATGGTGGTCCCACATGGGCTGGATTCTCACCGGCAAGTCCATGCACCACGATGCCACCACACTGGCGCGGTACGTCCCGGATCTCGCCAAGGACCGCTTCCACGTCTGGATCACCAAGTATCATTATGTCCCGCAGATCGTCTGCGGCGTCATTCTGCTGGCCATTGGCGGTTTACCCTGGCTGTTGTGGGGAACGTTTTTCCGTACGGTTTTTGGCTTGCACTGCACGTGGCTGGTGAACTCAGCGACCCACTCCTGGGGCTCGCGCCGCTTCGCCACTCGCGATCTTTCCACCAACAGCTGGTGGGTTGCTCTGATGACCTTCGGCGAAGGCTGGCACAACAATCACCACGCGCATCCGACCTCAGCCGCCCACGGATTCACATGGTATGAGATTGACACCAACTGGTACGGCATCTGGGTGATGAAACAACTGGGGCTGGCGTGGGACATCAAGCGCGTGACGCTCGCGGATGTGGAGAACGGGCTGGTTGCTGCGCCGAATGGAAACCTGATTACTCAGCCCGTTCCCGAGGGCGCGGCCGCGGGGGACTAAGCAAACAAGTTTCTTGGCACGCCCCCGGCTTCAACGGCCGGGGTTTTTTGTTGCCGCCAACGCGGTAAAATCGGGCTGGACCGACTCTCATGCGCATCACCAGCCGCCGCGGAACTATCATCTTCTTCCTTTGTCTGGGCGTCGGTCTGGTGGCGTTGGCGGTGGCGCTCGGCACGGGCTGGATCATCCTCAACTGGCGCGAAGGCGTCCTGCTGTTTTTCGGTATCATCTTCTTCGCCGTGATCATCGCCGGGATGATCGTCAACACCAGCTTTCTGGTTCGCGAGATCCGCCGCAACGAGCAGCACGACAGTTTCATCAACGCTGTTACACACGAGCTCAAAACGCCCGTCGCGTCCATCCGCCTGCACCTGGAAACCCTCGAGCGACGCGACGTGCCTGAGACGCAGAAGCATGAGTTTTACAAGCTCATGCTCAGCGATACGGACCGCCTTACCGAAACCATCGAGCAGGTTCTTCGCGCCGGACGGGCTGGTGACCGGAGAGCCGGGCGCGACCGGTCTGACATCGACTTCGCACAACTGGTGCGCGATTGCATGGAGGCGGTTCGATCGCGTCATCATTTGCAGCCGGAGGCGATGCGATATGAACACGGGCCGACAAACGGAACCGCTGCGCATGTACTGGGCAGCGCCGAGGATTTGCGCACCGCCGTGGTCAACTTGCTGGACAATGCGGTGAAATATTCAGGCGATCACGTCGACGTGCACGTGTTACTCACCATCCCTGATGAGAAGCGGGTCGTTCTCAGCGTTCAGGACCACGGTGTGGGCATCTCGCAGGATGACGTCAAACGGATTTTCCGGCGTTTCTACCGGGTTACGCACCGCTCCCTGGCGCACGTGAAAGGAACCGGCCTGGGTCTGTTCATCGTCAAGGCGATTGCCGAAAAACACGGCGGGAAAGTGTTTGCCGAGAGCGATGGCGAGGGCCATGGGGCAACAGTTACTCTGGAGCTACCGAGGACGGTGGCATGAGCCGGGTACTGGTAGTGGAAGATGAAGATCATCTGGCGCAGGGCTTGCGTTTCAATCTGGAAGCCGAAGGATATTCCGCCGAGGTGGTCGGCGACGGCGAATCCGCCACCGAGCGCCTGCTGGCCAGAAGGGAAGGTTTCGATGCGGTCGTGCTGGATGTCATGCTCCCGGGCAAGGACGGCTTCAGCGTAGTTTCCGAGTTGCGCGCGGCTCGCAATTACGTGCCGGTTCTCATGCTCACGGCGCGCGGGCGCCCCGAAGACGTGCTCAAAGGGTTTGCTTCCGGCGCGGACGATTATCTTCCCAAACCCTTTGATCTTTCGATTCTCCTGGCGCGGTTGCAGGGATTGTTGCGGCGCAGCGCGTGGACACGCTCGGGCGAGGCAGCGCCAGACGCGAAAGACCAGACTGAAAGCGCGGGGAATTCCCAAGACTCCAACGATCGCTTTTCCTTCGCCGGCAGGACCATCGACTTCGCGGCCCTGGAACTGCGCTCCGGCGAAAATCTGGTTCATCTCACGCTTATGGAGTCGGAACTGCTCCGCTACTTGGTTCGCAACGATGGCCGCGTGGTCCCGCGCAAAGAGATTCTCGAAAAGGTTTGGGATTTGCACGAGGATACCGACACCCGCGCCATCGACAATTTCATTGTCCGCTTGCGGCGTTATATTGAAGAGGATCCTTCCGAGCCGCGCCATCTGCTGACGGTTCGTGGCGTGGGCTACCGCTTTCTGGCAAGTCCTGAACGAAAATGATCCGCTACGCGCGGCACAACTCGGCCACCAGCGTTTCCCGCCGGTCCAGTGCGATGGAATCAAGACGGCGCAGCACGATGAAGTATCCCGGGCAAGTAATCGCCGCCAGGATCAGGAAGATCATAGTAGCAATCCAAAAGCTGTCGTAGTAGTTCGCAATCACAAAGACGCAGACCCCGATTCCAACCACCACCAGCTGGATCAGCATGCTGATGAGAACCGTGGTTTGCGAGGCGCGTTGACGGCCGAACGTCGAGTAGTCGAGTTTTTTCGGCGAATAAATCGATAGAAGGTTGCCGGCGGTGAAATTGATCGGCGCGGCAAAGATCAGTCCCGCCAACGATGCGATGGTCACGCTGACTGCCGGCGCGCCATACAGCAAAGTAACCGCAATCCACGAAGCCGCAACTTCCATGGCCAGAATGCAGGCGTGGGTCAGGTTCTTTCCCAGCACGATTTCGCTGAAGCGCGCGGGAGAAGCGTAGAAGAACTGGATGCCCGCGGCATCGCCGCCAAAGCTGTTGTAGACCAGGTTGGTCAGCACCAGCAGCGCGTACGCGGCAGCTGCGGGGAAGGCCACGTTGGGTGCGCGCATAACAAATCCGCTCGTATGCTGCACATGGTTCAAGGGTCCCAGGCGAAAGATCACCAGAATGAAGACCGGCATGATCAGGGTGAGTAGCATGGGCCCGCTGCGGCTTAAATAGTGAATCTCTTTCTCGAACACGGCGGCCACCGATTGCGAAAATCCGGGGAACCTCCATCCCAGGCGGACTTGCCGCTCTTTCGCATCCACCGTTCGCGCGGCTGCCTCGCTTAGATTTTCGCCGCGATACTGCGCAGACAGGCGTAAATGCAGAAAATAGGCGATGACCATGGCGAACGCTGCCAACAGCAGCAAGGACGTGAACCCGGTCATGAACTCTGAATCCGCCACGCGCGCGATAGCATCGGCAGCCAATCCCGGTGGGAAGAGGCTTTGAACGGGCTGCAGAATTTGCACGATGCGCTCGTATTCGGGAGGACGTTTGTTTTCGAAATGCTCGGTCAACGGGCCGATGAGCTGAAAACTCAGCAGCAGCAGCACAAACAGAATTCCCATGATCTCCCTCGTGCGCCGCTGTGCCAGCCATCGCTCTACCCAGGCGAAAATCATCTGCATGAAAAGAATGTTGAAAATGGCGAAGGCCAGCAACACGAGAGCCGCCCAGGGCAGCAAGAGTGGTCTTGCCATGGCAACCCCGAGCAGCAATGCCAGCGACCAGAAACTCCCCAGCGCCGTCGCCGGATCGAACGTCCCATAAGCCAGCCGGACCAGAAAATAGGAACGGTAGCTCAGCGGAAAATGGAGCAGCTCGGAAGAGTCCGGATTGTTGGTGAAAGCCGTGGCCATGATCGGGAAACCCTGCCAGAAAACGAACACCGGCCACAACAGAACCGCCAGCATTTCCGGCTTGCCCGAAGAAACGAAGTAGTAAGCGCCGAAAGCCATGCCGGCCGCTCCACCCAGCCCGAGCATGGTGAAGGAAAGTGACACGATAATGCGCGACACCAGTTCCAACTGGCCGCGTTTGGTGCGCAGCGAGTGGGAAAACAGCCGCCAGCGCAACCAGGCGACCGCTGCAAGCTGGCTTCGAGTACGCATCGTTAGATTGAGTTTGCTCATGGTTGCGACCGCCACCGCGGAGTCTTCATCCCAGCCAGGAAAGCTCCTGCTCGCTTTGTCGCGAGCCGCCGACGGTGTGCAGAAAGATTTCCTCGAGCGTCATTTTTTCGCCGGACGACACCGAAGCCTCGGCGACTCCATCTCCGGAAGCTGTCGGCGCTTGCGCCTGCACTCCGGCGCGCAATTCCTCCAGTGACCCCTGGGCGACCAGCCGGCCCTGATGAATAATGGCTACGTGACTGCAGAGCCGCTCTACGATCTCTAGCACGTGCGAAGTCAGGAAGATCGTGGCGCCGCGGGCAATCATGCGTTGCAGCATAGACTTCAGGGTGCCGGCTGCAATCGCATCTACTCCTTCAAAAGGCTCGTCGAGGAACAGCACCTTTGGCCCGTGAATGACTGCCGCGGCCATCGCCAGCTTTTTCTGCATCCCGTGCGAGTAGTCGGTGACCAGCTTTTTCGGCTGATCGCTGAGCTGCATAAAATCGAGCAACTCGCCGGAGCGTTTGGCGGCAGTTTCGCGATCCAGTCCGTACATTCGCCCGGCGAAGTTCAAGAACTCCGACCCGGTAAGCCGGCCGAACAGCGCCATCCCTTCCGGCACCACGCCAATTTGCCGCTTCACATCCACCGGGTTTTTTTCGAGATCGAGACCAAGAATTTCGATCCGGCCGGAACTGGGAGCGAGCAGTCCCGTGAGCATTTTGATGGTGGTGGATTTGCCCGCCCCGTTGGGTCCGAGAAAGCCGAAAAACTGCCCTGCCGCCACGCGCAAATCGACGTTATCGACGGCAATTAACTCCCCGAACCGGCGGGTCAGGGCCTGAGTAGAAATGGTGGGAACGGCATCCATCAAGCTTTTGAATTTAGCATACCCGGCGCATCGCTCCACGGCGAGGACGCGAAAGGGAAGTCGAGAATACGGCCGTTTTACAAAACTGGAACAATGCCGCGTGTCATGGTGCCGCTCTGCGTTGCGTATGTTAGACTGCGTCGCCTTCCGCGATCAACTTTCGTTGATCGCGTGGTTGATCATTCCGGGAGGTCACGTGGCCAGGAACATCGTTATCTGCTGTGACGGTACCGGAAACGAGTTCGGCGACCACAACTCCAACGTCGTCAAACTCTACAGCACGCTGGTGGTCGATGGGCGCCAGCAGATCGGCTATTACCATCCGGGTGTGGGCACCATGGGTGCGCCCACGGCTCACAATAAGCTGAGCAAGGCCTGGTCGGTGGTGATGGGCCTCGCCTTCGGAGCCGGGCTCCTGGCCAATGTCGGCGACGCCTACAGGTACCTGATGAATGTCTATGAAGATGGCGACCACGTTTACTTGTTCGGCTTCAGCCGCGGCGCCTACACGGCACGGGCGCTGGCTGGCGCGCTGCACATGTTCGGATTACTTGACCCGGGCAATCAGGGCCTGATTCCCTATGTCATCCGGCTCTATGCCAAGCGAACTCGCGCCGCTGGCGGAATGACCAGCACTTTCGAGGTGGCGGCTGAATTCAAAGCCACGTTCTGCCGGCCCTGCCCCCTGCATTTTGTTGGACTCTGGGATACGGTCAGCTCGGTGGGTTGGGTGTGGGATCCTCTGAAGCTTCCGTACACGGCGCAGAATCCCGACATGGCCAATGGCCGCCACGCGGTCTCCATCGACGAGCGCCGTTGTTATTTTCGCAACAATTTGTGGGGCCCGCAGTTGCCGGGCCAGAGCCTGAAACAGGTTTGGTTTGCCGGCGTTCACTCCGATGTTGGCGGGTCCTACGCTTATGCCGAGAGTGGCCTGTCCCAGATCGCGCTGGAGTGGATGCTCTGCGAAGCTGTTTCCTGTGGACTTCTGGTGGATGGTGAGAGGGCCGACCGAGCCGTGGGTAGAGTCGCACCGCCGCCACCGGTCGCTCCCGATCCGGCGGCCAAAATACACAACTCGCTCACCTGGCTATGGTGGATTCTCGAATTCCTGCCACACTCTTACTACGACTCGGTGACAAAGAAGGCGAAGTGGCACATTCCTCTGGGAGCAAGGCGAGTGATTCCTGAAGGTTCTGTTCTGCACGAGACGGTGCCCGAGAAGCTCAAGGTCGATCCGGATTACAAGCCGCCGAATCTGCCACAGAACTCGACCATTGAGCCGAGAAACTCCTGCCGCTTCCCATAAGCGAAATCAGGCGTTATTAGAACCGGAAGTACCAGGAGCAGCCCGCAGAAGGATCCCAAACGGGGGCGCGATTTACTCCATGCCGTTGTCATAAAGCCAAAGGGACAGAAAAAGAATGGCTCCTCAGGTAGGACTCGAACCTACAACCCTCCGGTTAACAGCCGGATGCTCTGCCATTGAGCTACTGAGGAGTATCGCGACCGCATATAGTAGAAACACGGCCGCTGCGTGTTCATCATAGCATTGCGGGT
>DATKPV010000005.1:0-92466 GCA_035523915.1 Candidatus Aquilonibacter sp.
GTGGAAGCGCTGGTTCCCAAGTATTTTCGCATCGAGGCGGAAAAGCAGGGACTGATTCCGGTGTCGCAGCCGCGAGTGACCGATCTGCACATTCACGACGGCGAACCGCTGCGTTTCAAGGCCAGCTTTGAAGTTCTGCCCGAGATTCATGTGGAAGGCTACAAGGAACTGCGCGCCGACCGGCCGGAAATCTCTGTCAGCGATGAAGACGTGGAGCAGGCGTTGAACAATATTCGGGAGCAGCATGCGACGTTTGCTTCAGTCGAAGGGCGTGCGCTGGCGGACGGGGATTTTGCGCAGGCTGGCATGGATGGCAAACCGAAAGAAGATGCCCAGGGCAACACCAAGCCGGTCCACATGGATGAGGTTCTGATTGAAATCGGCGGCAAGAACACCATGCCGGAATTCAGCGAGAATTTGCGGGGCGCCTCGGCCGGGGAAGAGAGGACATTTGACGTGAGCTATCCGGCGGATTCGCAGGATAAGCGGCTGGCGGGCAAGACGTTTGTGTATACGGTGAAGGTGCAGGGCATCAAGCAGAAAAATCTGCCGGAGCTGAACGATGAATTCGCGAAAGAACTGGGCGACTTCGGCGAGCTCGACCAGGTGCGCAAGCAGATTCGCGAGAACATGCTGGCCGAAAAGCAACGCACTGCGGAGCGCGAAGCCAAGGATAAACTGGTAGGGGAACTGGTCCGGCGCAACGAGTTTGAGGTTCCCGAGGCGCTGGTGGAACGGCAGATCGATCTGCGGCTGGAGCGCGGCTTGCGGGCGCTGGCAGCGCAGGGCATGAAGATGGAAGACTTGAAGAAAATGGATTTGCCGCGGCTGCGGGCGGGCCAGCGCGAGCAGGCGGTGCAGGATGTGAAGTCGTCTCTTTTGCTGGATCGCATCGCGGAATTAGAACGAATTGAAGTCAGTGACGAAGCGCTGGAAAAAGAGATTCAGGCGCTGGCTGCACAGAGCAAGCAAAGCGCGGAAGCGGTGCGCGCTCGTTTGACACAAGATGGGGGCCTCGATAGAATCCGGAATAGAATCCGCAACGAAAAGACCCTCGATTTTCTGTATCACCAGTCCGCGTAGAAACTAAGAGACGCGGACCACTTCGATCCTCCCCTTAGCGTAAAATTGTTTCTTCGGGGTGGAGTGTGGCAGGTGCACATGAAACATGACGATCCCCACATGATGCTGGTGCCGATGGTCATCGAGCAGACGGGCCGAGGCGAACGCGCCTACGATATCTATTCCCGGCTGCTGCGTGACAACATTATCTTTATTGGTACCCCCATAGACGACAACATCGCCAATCTGGTGATCGCACAGATGCTGTTCCTGGCGCAGGAAGATCCGGAAAAGGACATCCAACTTTACATCAATTCGCCGGGCGGATCGATCACGGCAGGCATGGCGATCTACGACACCATGCAGTATGTAAAAAACGATGTGATGACGCTATGCGTAGGGCAGGCGGCGTCGATGGCAGCGCTGCTGCTGGCGGCGGGGGAGGCGAAAAAGCGCCTGGCGCTGCCGAATTCGAGAATTCTAATCCATCAGCCTTCGATGGGCGGGCTGTCGGGGCAGGCGACGGATATTGACATCCACGCGCGGGAAATCCTCCGCATGCGGGAAATCACCAACCAGTTACTCTCGAAACATAGCGGCCAGAAGCTGGATAAGGTAGAAAAGGATGTGGAGCGCGACTTCATCATGAACGCGCAGCAGGCGAAGGAATACGGAATCATAGACGATATCATCTACAAGACGGGAAAAGCGGTAGGATAGGCCTTCGCGTCGGCGGGCTTGGATAAGGAAGCGAGCCAACGCGACCAGTCAGTCGCTTGCGCTCGCTTAGGGCAAGCTCTGAGATTCGCGCGGCTCGCCCAGGTCTTTTGGGTTGGCAAGAAGCGTGGACCTCGGGATGACAGAGCGGAAGTGGTCGCAGCGCGAGAAGGGTTCAGGAGTAAAGCAGAGTGAAAAATAAGTCGGGCACTGACGAGATCCTGCGATGTTCGTTCTGCCACAAGTCCCAGGACGCGGTGGCCAAACTGATCTCCTCGCCCAGCGACTACCCCCGGGCTTACATTTGCGATGAGTGCGTTGCGGTTTGCAACTCCATTTTGGAAGACGACCGCACCGCCACGCCCCAGGCGGCCGCGCCCAATCAACTGCCCAAACCGCAGGAAGTGAAGGCTTTTCTCGACGAGTATGTCATCGGGCAGGAGCAGACCAAGAAGAAGCTGGCGGTTGCGGTTTACAACCACTACAAGCGCATCTTCATGAACCGCCAGAAGAGCAGCGATGGTATCGAACTGACCAAGTCGAACATTCTGCTCATCGGGCCAACGGGAACGGGCAAGACTCTGCTGGCACAAACGCTGGCCCGGATGCTCGACGTGCCGTTTGCCATTGTCGACGCCACCACGCTGACCGAAGCGGGCTACGTGGGCGAAGACGTCGAGAATATTATTCTTAAGCTGCTGCAGGCTGCCGAAGGCGATGTGAGCCGGACTCAGACCGGGATTATCTACATTGACGAAGTCGACAAGATCGGGCGGAAAGACGAAAATCCCTCGATTACGCGCGATGTTTCCGGCGAGGGCGTACAGCAGGCATTGCTGAAGATTCTGGAAGGCACCATTGCCAACGTTCCGCCCCAGGGTGGCCGCAAGCATCCCCATCAGGAATTCACACCCGTCGACACCACGAACATTCTTTTCATTTGCGGCGGCGCTTTCGTGGGTCTGGAGAAGATAATCGGGCGGCGCGTCGGGAAAAAATCGTTGGGATTCCGCAGCGGCGAAGACAACGAGAAAGAAGAAGTCGGCAGTTCGCGCAAGCGCAATTACGAGCTGCTGAGCGAAATTCAGCCGGAAGACCTGATCAAGTTCGGGCTGATTCCCGAGTTCGTTGGACGTTTGCCGGTGGTCGGGATGCTGGAAGACCTGGATGAGAGTGCCCTCATTGAAATCCTGACCCGGCCTAAAAATGCCATTGTCAAGCAGTACCAGCGTCTGTTTGAATTCGAGAACGTGCGGCTGAGGTTCGCCGACGAGGCCCTGCGTGCCATCGCGCGCCAGGCCATGGCCAGGAAGGTGGGGGCGCGGGGATTGCGCATGATCCTGGAAGAACTGATGCTGGATTTGATGTTCCACCTGCCCAGCCAGAAGAAACTAAAAGAGTTCGAAGTTACGCGGGAAATGGTGGAAAAACGTAGCGCCTCGTTCGCGATGATGGAAAAAGCGGGATAATTCAGTAGTGAGTTGAAAAACAGCGCCGAACGATCAACAATAGCCCCGGGGAGAAGAATTGACCACATCCAAGGAAAAATTCGAAAGCAAAAAGCTGCCCATGATGCCGATCCGGGACGTGGTCATCTTTCCGTTCATGATGACGCCGTTCGTGGTGGGGCGCGAGTCGAGTGTGCGCGCCCTGGAAGAGGCTCTGGCGGCCGACAAGAAGATTTTCCTTGCAACCCAGCACGACGCCTCCATCGACGAACCCAAAGCGAACGAAATCTACCAGGTGGGCACGGTGGTAAACATCGTGCAGAGTCTGAAGCTTCCCGACGGAAATATTAAAGTTCTGGTGGAAGGCATTGAGCGCGGCCGCATTTTGCAGGTCACGGATACGGAAGGATTCATGCAGGCCTCGGTGAGGCTGGCCCGCTATGCGACCGAAATGAACCCGCAGATTGAAGCGGGCATGCAGCGGGTGACCTCGCTGTTCGAGCAGTATGTCAAGCTCTGCCAGGCACTCAATTACGAGACCATGATTTCTGCGGTCCGCATGGAAGATCCAGCCAAGCTGACCGACGTAATCGCCGCCAACCTGCAGCTCTCCATTGAAGAGAAGCAGGAACTGCTGGAGATTTTCGATCCCGCGGAGCGTCTGACTCGAATCGGCGACGTGCTCGATATCGAAATCGAGAAGCTCAACGTCGACCGCACGATCCAGTCGCGCGTAAAGCGCCAGATGGAGAAGGCGCAAAAAGAGTACTACCTGAACGAGAAGATCAAGGCCATTCAGAAGGAACTCGGCCGCGGAGAAAAGAGCGAATTCGACGAGCTGAAGAAGAAGATCGAAGCTGCCGGCATGCCCAAGGATGTAAAAGACAAGGCCCTGCAGGAACTGAAGAAGCTGGAAGCCATGCCGCCGATGTCGGCCGAGTCGACCGTTTCCCGCAACTATCTCGACTGGCTGCTGGCGGTGCCTTGGAAAAAGCGCTCAAAGGAAATTCGCAACATCGCCCGAGCCGAGAAGGTGCTCAACGAAGATCATTACGGGCTGGAAAAAATCAAAGAGCGCATTCTTGAGTTTCTGGCGGTACGGCAACTGGTGAAGAACCCCAAGGGTTCGATTTTGTGTTTTGTCGGCCCTCCGGGCGTGGGCAAGACTTCGCTGGGAATGTCGATCGCCAAGGCTACGGGGCGGAAATTTGTGCGTATGTCGCTGGGCGGCGTGCGGGATGAAGCCGAAATTCGCGGCCATCGCCGCACCTATATCGGAGCGCTGCCAGGACAGATTATTCAAATGATGAAGAAGGCCGGCACAAAGAATCCGGTTTTCATGCTGGACGAAGTGGACAAGATGTCGATGGACTTCCGAGGCGATCCCTCCGCGGCACTCCTCGAAGTGCTCGATCCCGAACAGAATTTCATGTTCATCGATCACTATCTGGACGTGGAATACGATTTGTCGCAGGTTTTCTTCATTGCCACGGCCAACGTGATGCACACCATTCCACCGGCTCTGCAGGACCGCATGGAGGTTTTGCGGCTGCACGGATACACCGAGCAGGAGAAACTTGAGATTGCCAAGCAGTTCCTGGTGAAAAAGCAGATGGCGCAGGCCGGCCTGTCGGAGAAAAACCTGAGGTTCACTGACGAAGCCATTACTGCACTGATCCGCTCCTACACTCGCGAGGCGGGTGTGCGCAATCTGGAGCGCGAAATTGGCAATGTGTGCCGCAAAGTCGCGCGCAAGGTGGTGAAGGAAGGCGGAGACTACAGCGCCACGATCACGCCGGAGAACGTGAATGACTTTCTCGGTGTCATCAAGTTCCGCGATACCCTGGCGCACGAGAAGAGCGAAGTTGGCCTGGTTACGGGATTGGCGTGGACGGAAATCGGCGGTTCGATTCTGAGCACGGAAGCCACCGTGGTCGACGGCAAAGGCAAGCTCACGCTGACCGGGAAATTGGGCGACGTGATGCAGGAGTCGGCGCAGGCGGCGATGTCCTATGTGCGTTCTCGTGCCCATCGCCTCGGCCTGAACCGCGACTTTTATCGCAATCTCGACTTGCACGTGCACGTGCCGGAGGGCGCAATTCCAAAAGATGGACCGTCGGCCGGCATCACCATCGCGACCGCGATTTCCAGCGCCTTGAGCAAGATTCCGGTGCGCCGCGATCTGGCCATGACTGGCGAGATCACGCTGCGCGGAAAAGTCCTCCCCATCGGCGGCTTGAAAGAAAAGCTTCTCGCCGCGCATCGCGCCGGCCTGTTTGAAGTCATTCTTCCCAAAGACAACGAGAAAGACCTGGCCGAGATTCCCGAAAACCTGCGCAACGCGATGAAGCTCCACTTCGTCGATACGATGGACCAGGTTCTACAGATTGCTCTCGAAGGCCCGCTGCCCAGCATAGTGGAGCAAGTCCCGCAGACAATCGCCCCTCCCTTGACCTCGGGCGCCACAGAGAGCCCCACAGCTCACCAGTAATCTATCCAGACTTACCCTCCTGAAACTCTCTAAGGAAGGATTTTCTCCATTTACCAATTGCGAGGTGCAATATGTCTGATCTTCGCGTGCGCGAAGATTTGTACCAACCCCAACTTGTGGCGAGCAGGCCAGAACGCTTTGTTGTGCTTTCGGGATGCTCCGGAGCCGGCAAGTCCTCATTGCTGGCGGAGCTCGAGAGGCGGGGCTTTCAGGTGTTTGAAGAGGCAGGGCGGCAGATTGTCAAAGAACAAATTTACATTGACGGCCCCGCCCTTCCCTGGCGCGATTTCCGCCAGTTCCTGGAGATCTCGATCTGCCGTTCGATGCACTGCATGATCAAGGCCGCGAAATCGGGCCGCATTTCGTTCTTTGACCGGGGAATCATCGATCAGATCAGCGGATTCGAGCGCGCGAATCTATCCGTGCCTGGGCATCTGACGAATGCGGCAAGAAAATACCGCTACTACGAGAAAGTGTTTGTCCTGCCGCCATGGAAGGAGATTTTCAGAAACGACGAAGAACGCCGGCACAGTTTCGCGGACGCTGAAGCCGCCTATGACTCTCTGGTCGCAGCATACGAACGCTTCGGATATCAACCGGTGCTGGTTCCGAAAACGGATATCGCCGCGCGCGTTGACTTCATCCTGGCGCACACACCAGGCAGTCAAGTCCGCGACTCGAGCTGACACAGAACGTCCGGCTTGCCAAGTTCCTTCCCGCCATTGCAAACTTCAGCATGAGGGTTCTTACCCGATTTCTGGCGGCAGCGACTGAGGTCGCGTATTTTCCTGCCCCTTCTCTTCCCGAGGTTGCCTTCCTGGGGCGCTCCAATGTGGGCAAGTCCAGCGTTATAAATTCTCTGGTGGGTTCCAAGCTCGCCCGCACCAGTTCCACTCCTGGCCGAACACGCAGCATCAATTTCTTCGAAGTGCGGTGGCCGGGCAAGCCACGTCCTGAGCTGATTTTCACCGATCTCCCCGGTTACGGCTATGCGAAAATCTCGCGGGAAATTTCGCAGGAATGGCCGAAATTCATTGAGCCTTATCTGAAGGAGCGGTCCGCGCTTGCGCTGTGCCTGATGCTGGTGGATGCGAATGTTCCATCGCAGGCGAGCGATCGTCAGCTGGCGGAATTTCTGCGCACCGCCGGCCGCGAATTTCTGGTGGTCGCAACCAAGACCGACCGGCTCTCGGGCAACCAGTTACGGCATGCGTTGCAGCTTTTGGCCGGGGAATATCCGGCGGAGACCGTCGTGCCTTACTCGGCCAAGACCGGCGCAGGCAGGGACGAACTATGGAAGCAGATCCGGCATGCTGCGAGAGAGTTGGCGAGTGTCGGCCCGCCAGCCTCGCACCAGCGTCATTAGAAGATGCTTAGTGCGAAAGCACCCAACCGTCAGGGGCTAAATTATTCCATCCAAGTTTCCGATAGAGCTTCAAAAGGACGCACGGGTCGCAGTGTCTTGTCTGCAGTCCCGCAGTCTGAGTGCGGGCAAGCTCACGACCTGAGACGCCAAATGGCCAACGAGTCCGACAACAGCGTGTCTTATTTGATGTCACTGAAGCAGGCATCAGAGGCAGCCGCATCATCTGGCGACGGTAAACCGCCCGCTTCCCCGAAGGCTGCGGTTTCGGGAATTCCACAACGTTCGCAGCGTTACAGCGGAGCGGAAAAACGCCGCAGTCCCCGCTACAAATGTGAAGGCAGCGCGGAGATGCACCAGGAGGGCACCAACCAGCGCACATGGGCGACCTTCACTGACATCAGCCTGCACGGGTGCTATGTAGAGGCCACCTCCACTTACCCCGTGGGCACGACCATGGACATGAAACTCGAAGCCAATGGCCTTAAAGTGAATGCCAAGGGAACCGTGCGTGTGAATTATCCCTACCTTGGAATGGGCATCGCGTTCATCGATATCCTCGAGGAAGACCGCGCCCAGCTGCGGGAATTGCTGCGCTCGATTTCCCGGCCGTCGGTGATTCTTGGTTCAGGAAGTACTCCGGTGGCGCCCACCCTGCGGCGATCCGAGTCGCTTCCGCCCATCAACGATGCAGAAGCCGCCATCAAGGCGATCGTTCAGTATTTCGACGAGCGTCAGCTTTTAACGCGCGAGGAATTCTCCCGGCTACTGCGCAAAAGCCAGCAACCGTAAGCTAAGTTGCCGTTTCTCTCGGCTAACTACCTGTGCCACGCACCCGAATGCGTTCCGATTCGCTATGATGACAAGATTATGGCTCTCTATCTCATTACCGGTATCGCGGGCTTTATAGGATCGTCATTGGCGCGGGCTCTGCTGGAACGCGGTGAAAGCGTTCGGGGCGTGGACAACTTAGCCACCGGAAAACCAGAAAATATAGATGAAATCCGGGGACAGATCGATTTTCGGCAAGCTGATCTGCTTGATCTTGATGCCATGCACAAAGCCTGCACCGGGGCAGATTACGTGCTACATCAGGCGGCGATTCCGTCGGTGCCGAAGTCGGTGCTCGATCCCCTCGGCAGCAACCGGGCCAATCTGGACGGAACGGTAAATCTACTGCTGGCGGCGCGCGACGCCAAGGTGAAGCGCGTGGTCTATGCGGCGTCGTCCTCTGCCTATGGCGATACGCCGACTTTGCCCAAGCACGAACGCATGATGCCGGACCCGATTTCACCCTACGCCGTGGCGAAACTGGCAGGCGAACATTACATGGTCTCGTTCTTCCGCTGTTATGGACTCGAAACCGTGGCGCTGAGATATTTCAACATTTTCGGTCCACGGCAGGACCCCTCCTCACCGTACTCCGGCGTGCTGGCAAAGTTCATCACCCAGATGCTGCGCAGGGAGCGGCCCACGATTTTTGGCGACGGAGAGCAGAGCCGCGATTTCACGTATATCGACAATGCGGTCGAAGCGAACCTGCTGGCGTGCACTGCTCCTGCACGACAGGCAGCGGGCGAGATGTTCAATGTGGCTACGGGGCGCCGGGTAACACTCAATGAAACATTCAAATTGCTGCAAGAGTTGACAGGCTATTCCGGCCCGCCAGCTTTTGGCGCGGAACGCAGCGGAGACATCAAGCATTCGCTGGCCGACATCTCGAAGGCGGAATCTGCTTTGGGTTACAAACCCAAAGTTGACTTTGAAGAGGGACTGCGCCGCACAGTGGGGTGGTATCGAACAACAACTGTCGTTCCGCAATGATCTCAGCGCGTGCCCTCTGAAGCCTCATTTTGGATTCCGCATTACGTTGGTGATCTAGGGCGAGAGGAAGCACGTAGATAGAGTGGGTCCATGACACTTTCCTCGATGGTGCTTTCCCGCGATTGGCAGGAAGTCAGTGTTTTGGAATGCATCCTGGGTAGTCTTCACATGGATGTGGCTGTCGAGAGTGAACCACAAAAAGCGATGGCGCGGCTGAGCCGCTCCAAAGTCGACGCCCTCATCGTCGATTGCGATCTGAATGGAACGGGACAATTTCTGCGCGAGTTGCAGATGCAGGCCGTGCCGGTCAACACCGTGCCGCTGGTGATTATGGGCGCGCCACAAACCAATCCGGACATGGCGGCGACGGGTGCGATTTTCGCGTTTGAGAAACCGATCTCGGTGGAACAGGCGGTGCGTACACTTTCGGCCGCGCGCAACATGATTCTTGACGGCCGCCTCCGCTATCATCGGGTCGGCCTGGAGATTCCGGTCAGCCTCAGTCCTGGCACGCACAAGCAGTTGGCCGCGCAATTGATCAACATCAGCCAGGGCGGCCTGCAGATTCACGTTGATGAAAGGTTCGATACCGCGAAGCCGCTGCGGATTTCGTTTGCGCTTCCTCACACCAAACATATCTTGAAGGCGGCCGCGCAGGTGGCGTGGAGCGACGAGCGGGGCAATGTGGGCATCCGCTTCGTCAAGATTGCACCGCAGACGCATCACACGCTACGGCTTTGGCTGGCGCAGCAGTTCTTTACCAACTGAGAAAGTGTGGCGCCCGGGCGTGGTTTGGTCGATTGGCGCGACGGGCGTTGACTGGTCTCGGCTCACAGTTTTTTTCTCAGCGCAGGCGAATTTCGTTTTCATATTTCCCCTCATCCCGCGGCTCGGCACCAGCTATCTGGGCCAGCCGGACGCCGAGAGTTGCCCCTCCGAACAGTGAGCACAGGATCCAATAGGCGATGGCCACCAACGCTGCACTGGCGATTAATCCAGCCGCGGTCAACTGCCAGCTGGGGAGTTCGTTCGCCATGGCGAGGAAGATCACGGTGAATATCAGCAGGGCCGCCAGGATCACCAGGGAATCGATCAACGTCGCTAAAGCACGTGCCGAGAGCGGACGCGAGAGCCAGTCGAGTTCTGCATACGAGGCAGGAACAAAATTCTGTTCAGGTACAGCTTCCGCCGCTGGATGCGGCAATGAGGGATCGGCATGCCATGCTCGGGGGGGATCGAGCGGAATGACAGGGCGTGGTCTGGTGGAAAAGATCAGTCCGTCTTCACGGGCCGACTGACCTGCGGCTCGGAGAAGCGGGCGATCTTGAGCGGCATCCCGAAAAATGGAATCGAGCAGGTTGCCGAAGATCCATTCCTTGATCTCGCGGCCGGCATGCGCCGAAAGTCCTAAAAACCTGATACCGCACTGGCCCGACGAGTCTGCCCACGCAACCTCGCCGGGCGAGTCGATTTGCAGGCGTGGGTGTCTCAGCTCAAAGCGCACGCGAATCCGTTGTTTCTCGCGCAGCGGAGCCACCGCCTGAATGCCCACTCCCTGCGGGCTGAGATTGCGCACAATTCCGCCGTTGGCCTCGTCGAGGGTAACGTAGGCCAAGTTGCGAAGTTCGTGCCGATAAAGGGCGCGCGACTTTCGCGCCGGAAACGAAACCGTCTGCATGCTCGCCGCCGCAATGGCTCGATCGGACCGGCCTGTATCTCACAATTCTAGGTTCCGGCGCGGCCCGGGCCGGAGTGACTGCTGTGGTTCTGAGCGGACGGCTGTGAACGGATTTCTTGCTGGCTTTTGGCTCTCGGAAACTTCTTCCGAGCTGAAAGACTCCACAGCAATGAGCCCGCCTTACCAAAGTCCTTGTCCGAGAGGGCAGCCTAAGTCATTGAAACTCAGGCAAAAGCCCGATAACTTAATAGTGAACCTATGGTGTAAGCTTACCCAGTCACAGGAGTGTGCGCTTGCGCCGAACCGCAGGCTGGGCAAGGGTTTCGGCCTAGCGGCGCAGGCATGTCGAGGTCGGACAGGGACTTCACCCGCAGCCAGAGACGCTGGCTGACCCGGGCGCGAGTGCGGAATGGGAACAGTTCCCACAAAAGCGCAGGTTGAGATACCCACGCAATTACCGGGCAGCAGTGCGTCGCCCTGGCCGCGAAGCTTGAACCCCTCGGTAGTCGTGTCGACCACTCTGAGCGAGGAAACCGGCCAAAAACCTTCCCGCCGGGATGCTTTGCAGGCGCTGCTCGCTTTTTCCGCGTTGCACCAGCAAGTGCGATGGCGCACAGCTTTGGCATCACATCGCCCGGGATTCGAATTACACATGCCCGCCCGGGAGTTTGAGCCGGGAGAGCAGTTTGTCCTGGACGAGGTCCTGCAACTGGTGGCGGAGCGGGCGGTCGGTATCACAGGCGCGGACGGCTTGGCCATCGCTCTGGCAGAAAACAACGAGATTGTCCTGAGGGCATCCGCAGGTACGATCAAGCCCGATGTGGGAGCTCGTATTGACCGCGATTCGGCATTTTCCGGAGCATGCTTCCGGCTGGCGCAGATCATCCGCTGCAACGATACCGAGAGCGACGATCGTGTGAATGTGCAGGCGTGCCGTCGGCTGGGCGCGCACTCCATGGTGGCCGTGCCGCTGTGCGGAAGGCGGCGCGTCATTGGATTGCTGGAAGCGTTCTCCTCGGAAACCTACGGTTTTAACGACAGTGATGTGCGAAGCCTCGAACTGCTCGCCGAACTGGTTGTGGGCGCGCTCAAGCCGGAAGACGAGGACCGCTTCGCAAAAGCAGCAGAGGCGGCGGCAACCGAGCTCGAAGCCGCCCCAGCCCTCACCGAGCAGAGTGAAGGACAACAGCAGGACGCGCAACGCGAGATTCCGCTGCAAATCGAAGAGAAAATCGCGACGCCGATAAATGAGCCTGCCCCGAGTGTCGCGCACGAGAAACCCACTGCCGCTGCGACGGAATCCGCCGCGGTGGACGACGAACCGATTCTCCTGGAACTGCTCACGGCGGCTTCGGCAGAAAGTCCGGGCGTGATCTCGGAGCCGTCCGAGGACGACGATGTATTGGAGCAGCCGGTCGCCGCGCCAGCCCAGGCTGTGCCAAGCGCGATCTTGCCTGGCACTGCGGCGGTCGCTTCTTCGGAAGAGATCTCGACTCCCGCTCCAGAAGCTGAAGAGCAGCACGCCGACCGGCATCCGGCGGCGCTGGTAATGCTGGTGCTGCTGGTGATTGCGGCCCTCGCTGGGCTGGGCTGGTGGTGGAAGGTCAAGAATGCGGAGATAGGCGAAGGTGTTGTGCAGCCCGCTCGGAAGGCGATGGCTAAAACGGGGAGCTCCAACCCGCCAGAGTTGCCGTTGCCAGCGGCGAGTGTGCCATCCGGCCAGAACGCAAGCTCCGTCACGAGTACGAATCCCGCGGCCGGCGCGACATCGGAGCCAGCCATTCCGGCTGCGGCTGCGGATACGGGCGTCAGTGAGCAGGAGCTTTCCAAGCTGCCGCGTGTCACCGGAATTCGGCACTGGTCTTCCGCCGACTCCAGCACGGTGGTTCTCGATCTTCAGGATCAGGTGCAGTATGAAGCACACCGCCTGGCAGGGCCCGACCGCATCTACTTTGATCTGCACGAGACGGCGCTGGCGCCCGACCTTGTGGGCAAAACCATCGATGTGAACGATGGACTGCTTACCCGTATTCGCGCAGCGCAGCCCGTGCCGGGAATAACGCGGGTGGTGCTGGAGACTAAAGGCAGTCCCAATTTCTCGGTAAGCCTGGAACCGAATCCTTATCGTCTTGTGGTGGAGCTCCGCAAGGTCGGAGCCGGACCGAAGGCAGGCATCGATCTCTTCCCCGGGGCGAAGCAGCGGGAAGAGAGGGAGATGGCAATCGTAGTACCTCCGCCGACGCGCGAAGACTTGCAACTGCGGGCCAAAGTGCCGCGCATGAAAATCGTAGTGGACGCGGGCCATGGCGGTTGGGACCTGGGCACGGTCGGGCGGCGCGGCTTGCTGGAAAAGGATCTGGTGCTGGAAATCGCGCAGCGGCTGGCGAAGCTGCTGCAAAGCCGGCTGGGCGCAGAAGTCGTTATGACGCGCAGCGACGACAGCTACGTTCCGCTGGATGAGCGGGCCAGCATCGCCAACCAGGCGCAGGCCGATTTGTTTATCTCCGTGCACGCCAACTACAGCGATCTGCCTTCGGCACGCGGTGTGGAAACCTATTACACCAGTTTCTTCGTCGCGCCGGAGGCGAAGGATGCAGATGCTCCGGAGAGCGAAAGCCGCGCCGATGGCCCGGAGAGCGCGCCCGCAACACTTTCGGCGGCAGACCTGCATGAGAAGATTGAGCAATCGCGGCGGCTCGCCGCCAGCGTGCAGCGCTCGCTTTACGGAACGCTCTCCGCGCAAAATCCCGGACTGCGCGATCGCGGCGTGAAAGAGGCTTCCTACGTCGTACTCACCGAAACCACCATGCCGGGAATTCTGGCCGAGGTTTCCTTCGTGAGCAGCCCCGCCGACGAGCAAAAGCTGCGCAGCGACGGCTACCGGGAACGCATCGCGGAAGCGCTGTATCGCGGGATCGCGCGTTACGCGGTCAGTTCCCGGGGTGTGAAAGTCGCCTCCAAAGAAATGCCTGTCACCGGCACGCAGTGATCTTTGCCCCTCGCCATCTGAAGCGTGTTTCCTTCTAAGAGGGTCGGCGCGGCGCGAGTGAACTCGCGCCTTCCCGCCAGCGACGGTTGTGAATGCGGTTGCGGTCGAGACGACCACCGCGAGAGTCTCCCTGCTACGTTCGCGTGTCAGAGTGACATCGCGGGCGTTTTGCGTCAGCGAAACGGATTCACGATCTGCAGGCCGTCGAAGTTCCGCTCCTGCATATCTTCGGTTAGAAGCACGGCACAGCCAGCCTGTTTGGCCGCGCGAAGAACCAGAGCGTCCCAGAACGAGAAGTTGTGAAGGCGGTGCAAGTCGATGGCGGCCAAAATGTCGCTCACGTCAGGCGAAGCAACGTCGAATTCGGCGAGGATTTCGACCTTGCGGCGCGCTATGGCCGCTTCCACTCGCAGCTTACGGGTTGCAGTTACGAAGTACTCCTGCAGCACTTGCAGGGAAACCACTCCGCTTCGGGCGCGGCGGTGATCGGCCATGAGATCGACGGCGCGGCGCTGTTTTGCCGGATTGGCCTGGTCGTCGGCATAGATGAGAACGTTGGTATCGAAGAAGCTGCGCACAGGCATGATTTCTAGCGTTGGTGAATTTCGTCGCGGTTAAAGCGCCAGCCACGAGAATGGCCTTTGCCGGACAAGCGCCTGAATTCTTCGATGCTGCGCTCGGCGTCGTCTCCGCCGGCGACGGTTTGCAGGTAATCGCGGATGAGCTGATTGAGGCTCTTGCCGAGGGCTTGGGCCTTTTTGCGGGCGCGGGCGACGAGCTGCTCGTCGATGGAGAGTGTAAGATTCATTTGCACAGTATATGTGCACACGGGTTATGTGTCAACCCCGCACTTATTGGCTGCAGAAGCAGGTTCCTCCTTGCTCGCTTGCGCTCGCGCGTCGGAATGACATCACGAACGACCAGGGCTGCACCCAGCCGGACAGCCGAGGGCGGCTGTCCCCACATGATTCGTCTCAATTTCCTGCAGGTACTCCCCCGTATTTCTGCAGCCACTTCAGTTCTTCGCGGACTTTGATTTTGCCGTGCCAGGGATTCTTGTCGAGGGAGTGGCCTTCGCCGGGGAAGATCAGCAGGGCGTTGGGAATACCGAGCGAATAAAGCGCGTGCTCGAGCAAATAATCTTCGAGCACGGCAACGCGGATGTCATCGGCGCCCGCGACCATATGGGTGGGGGCGGTGACCTTGTTGATCTGGAAGATCGCAGCTTCGTCGTGATAGCGCTGCGGGGCTTCCCAGGGGCGTCCGCCGAGAAAGTAGGCATCGTCCATGGTGGTGTCGTCGTTGCCCCAGTTGCCGATGTGCTCCACCGCGCCCGCGCCGGTGACGGCGGCCTTCCAGCGGGTGGATTGCGTGATGAGCCAGTTGGTCATGTATCCGCCGTAGCTGTAGCCGCCGATGGTGAGGTGATCGGGATCGGCGATGCCATCTTTCACCAGCGCATCGACGCCCTCGAGAATGTCTTTGCCGGGGCGGGAGACGATTACAGGAACGATCTGCAGGGTGAATTTGTCGCCGTAGCCGGTGGAACCGCGATAGTTGGGCTCGAAAACCAGCCAGCCGTTGGTGGCGGCGAGCGCGGCCCACTGATACCAGTCGGCCTCGAAGTGGTCGCCGTCGGCATCGGCGGGACCACCGTGGATGAAGGTGAACATGGGCAGATGTTTGTCGCCGAATTTGCCGGGAGGATAGATCAGCATTCCTTCTACCGTGGTGCCGTCATCGGCCTTCCAGCGGTAAGGCTTGCCTTGCGGAAGCTCGCGTTCGGTAAAGAGCTTGTTGAAGGAAGTGATGGGACGCGCCTGCGCAAGCTGGTCCGTACTCGCGGCGAAATAAACCTCGGCCGGCCTTTGCAAGGACGAATAAATGAAAGCAACGTGCGGAGAACGGGGCGAGACCGAAATATTCTCGTAGGTTCCGCTCCATCCGTTGAGCTTTTTCAGAGATTGGGCGGGCTGAGTGGCGGTGTACATCTGCACGTCGGTGCCTAAACGGGCGGAAGCAAGGACCGAGTCGGCGGCTACGGCAAAGTGCTCCGTGGAACCGGTGAAGTCCCTGCTCCATTGCTCAATGACGCCACTCGCCACGTCAACCCAATAAAGATGCGGCTGAATGTCGCGATAAGGACCGGAAACATCGCCGACCTCGACGCTGAAGAAAATGTGTCGGCTGTCACTGGCCCAGCGGAGTTTATCCTCGACTGCCTGGTTGTGGGTAACGCGACGTGGTTGAGCCGGGGATGACGCCGCCGCGGCACCCGGCAGATCGGCACCTGCGAGAGCAATCGTGTAGATTTCGGTATCTTCAACTTTTTCCTGGCGCTGGTTGATTGCGTTGGAGACGAAGGCCAGTTTGCTGCCATCGGGCGAAGCGATGAGATTTTCTACTCGCAGCGGCGAGGTGGCGATGGCGCGGGCGCCCGGAGTTGATTCGGATTCTTTCTCGTTCCTGGCGGGCGCGGCCTCGTGGTTGGCCGGGGCGGTGGCGAGGTCAAGGGCATAAACTGTGTCCCCGCGTTCGGCGGTGCGGTATTGCACCACGTCTTTCCATTCTTCCTTATAGGCGTCTTTTTGCGATTTGCTCCAGGACTGGCGCGTGGCGAAGTAGAGAGTGTGGGAGTCGGCGGACCAGGCGAAGGAGTGGACTTCTTCATCTCCCTGAGTCACGGCGAAGGCCTCGCCGCCGTCGGGGGAGATAAGGAAGATCTGGGCGGTTTCCTTGTCGCTGTCTTTGTCGTGCTCTTCCCTGGCTTTGTCCTCATCGCCGCCCGAGTTGTCGTCCTTTGCAGCAGCGCCTTTGCGATCAGAGAGAAAGGCAATCCAGCGGCCGTCGGGCGACCACTTGGGCTGCGAATCGTGGCCGGACTGCGTAAGCTGGATGAGCGATCCGCCATTGGCGTCGCGATAGAGCCAGAGATCATCACGAAAGATCTGCTGATCCCAGTCGGCGCGTTCGGCGGTGATCACCACGGAGTTGCCATCGGGAGAGATTTCGACCGAGGGAAAACTGACCGAATTGAAAAATTCATCGAGCGTGAGCCTGGGCTTGTTCTGGCCGAAGGCGAAAAAGGAGGAAGAGAGGGCGAGCGTCAGCAGGAGTTTGCTGGTTTTCATAAGGGTTCCCGGAGGGAAGTAGGGTTATACAACGCGGCAGACGGGACAAGCAAGGCTGCTGTGAGCCCGCTTGACCGCGGGTCAAAGTGACTTAGCGTACGGGCTCGGCGTTTTTGAGCGCATCGTCCATGGATTGCCCGGAGCGGAAGGTTTCCTGCACCAGCCGCCAGCCGTCATCGTAGGAGCGGAAAGCCACCGTGGAGTGGAAACGCACGTCGCCCGAATCGACGGCCGCGCCGACTTCGTTGATGGGCGACCACTTCCAGGTGAAGTCCACATCGGCGGAGGAGCCTTGCTTGCTGATTCCAGTGATGGCGACCAGTTGACGCCGGGCCACAGGAATACTGAAGGATGGTTTGCCGGAGTCCGAAGGCGACATGAGAACCTTAAAGGTATCGACGCCGGAAGGAGTCAACATCAGGTCCCAACACGGCGGGGGCGCAATGTCGCGGGGACAAGCAGAACCGGATGCCGAGAGCCAGCCACGCTGGAGAAGCACCAGATTTTCGGGCGAGAGGTAGTCCTGATTGGAGACGATGCCGGTGTGCAGCACAAACTCCTGTGGCATTTTGAAACTGGACGAGCCTGCAATAAGAAGCGCCGCCAGACGGCGCGTCAGGAAATCACGGGGAGACCAGGCGAGGGAGGCCAACAGCAGCAAGGCAAGAATGAAAAAAATGATGGTCAGGATGGCTGGCTTTCGCATGAGTTGTTGTGAGGCGGAGCGGCGTCGGCGGTACGGCATTTTAGCCGCACTGCTCCTGTGCCCTATTGCCGATTGAAGATTGTAACTAAACGCGAGGCGCTGCGCGGAAGGAAAGGACGGGAGGCAATCTGACCGTCGAATCGAGCGGCCCAGCGGCCGGGGATCGAGGCAGCACACCTGGGACAGCGGCCCTCGGGAGTTAGGCGGTAGTCTTCGATCAGGTAGCTGTGGCGCTGCACGAGAGTCTCGCTGCACTGCGGACAGGATGTGTTCTCCCAAGGGCCGACACTGCCGGGAAGATTGCCGGCGTAGACGTAACGAAGGCCAGCCTCACGCCCGATTTCGACGGCCTGGAGCAAATCCTCCGGGCTGGTGTCGCGCTGGTCTTTGCCCTGCATTTTGTAGTCGGTGTGAAAAGCCGTGACGTGCCAGGGAATATCGACGGAAATTGCGGCAAGAAATTCCGTCAGGCGGCGAAGTTCGTCCGCTGAGTCGTTGAAGCCGGGAATGAGGAGCGTGACAATTTCCAGCCATAATCCCATCTGGTGGATGCGGCGAATTGTGTCGAGAATTGGGCCGATGCGGCCGCCAAGCTCGTGATAGTGGCGATCATCGAAACTCTTGAGATCGACTTTGTAGAGATCGAGCCAGGGACGGAGGAATTCGAGAACCTGCGGCGTGCCGTTGCCGTTGGAGACGAAACCGGTCATCAGTCCCGCGGCCTTGGCCTCCTTGAAGACGGCCACGGCCCACTCGCTGGTGATGAGCGGCTCGTTGTAGGTGCTGACTAAAACCCTGGCGCCGTGAGCGATCGCATCCCGCACAAGCAATTCCGGAGAAACATCGAGCGGCGGCGAGACCGCGCCGGGATCGCGCAGGGCTTGCGAAGTCACCCAGTTCTGGCAATAGGCGCAATGCAGGTCGCAGCCCAACATGCCGAAGCTATAGGCCAGGCTTCCGGGATAGGCATGGAAAAACGGCTTCTTCTCGATGGGATCGCACTGAGTTCCGCCGACGTATCCCCAGGGAACGTAGAGTTTGCCTTCGCGGTTGTAACGGACTTTGCAGACGCCGGGCTGGCCTTCGGGAATCGGGCAGCAATGGCCGCAGGAGAAACAGCGAACGCGGTGGTTGCCCAAATCCTGGCACAAGGAGGGGTCGGCTTCACGAACGCGCTGGTCGAGAATGGCGCGAAGAGTGGGCACGGAGAACCTCTCAGGTTATTTTAGCGCGGGCTGGAGCCGGCCTCTGGCTTCTGGCATCTGGCTTCGGCCATAGCATGCGGGATGGGGGGCGCAGAAAGACGTTCCGCCGTTTTGTACGCCGTTTCCGAGGTATTAGAATAAATATCTTGACTCCCGGGACTGGATTTCCAGGAGTTTTGCTATGCACTCCCAACCTCTCATCTGTGTTACGGATGTCGAAGCGAGCAGCCGCTGGTATCAGCGCCTGCTGGGTTGCCGCGGATTTCACGGCGGCAAACAATATGAGCAGCTCGTGAAGGCTGGCTCGCTCATTCTGCAATTGCACAGCTTTGATGTCGAACATCATCACGGCCCAATCGGCAATCGCGCCGACAGGCCCTACGGCAATGGTGTGCTGCTTTGGTTCGAAGTGGAAGATTTCGAGGCAGTGATGGAGCGCGCCGCCGAAATGAGCGTCGAGATTGTTATGCCACGGCATCGCAACCCTCCCGATGGTGACGGCGGGCCGAATCACTGGGAGTGTTGGATGCGTGATCCTGATGGTTATACCGTCGTGGTCGCCAGCCCCTATGGGACCGCCGACGGCGCCTGGCGCGCCAGCCCTGATCTGTTCACCTAAGTCAGGATGCCTAGTCTCATCGAGGGACATTTCCGAAACAGCAGACTAGCGGCCTGCGCTGGGTTTGGCTCCGGGCTCGTGCTGGCTGTACCAGTCCGCGGCTTGTTGCTCGATGGCTGCGCGCTGGGCGGAAGTCATGCGTGAAGCCATGAAGGGAGCAAGGGTTTTGCTGCCCTCCTGGCCGCCGGCTCGGGCGAGAAGCGTCCAGAAATAAGCCTGGTTCAGGCTAGGGGCCACGCCACGTCCGCTCCAATAAAGCTGCCCTAATTTTGATTGAGCGGCCACATTTCCGTGTTCCGCTGCGCTCATAAACCATCGCGCCGCTTCCTTTTCGTCGTGCTTGACACCGTCTCCGGTGGCGTAGCGAAGTCCCAGCGCATTCTCAGCTGCAGCGTTGCCCTGCTCCGCCATGTGCTGGAGTTGATCGAGGGTGGCGGTATCGACGCTCACTGGAGGAGGAAGCGGAGTTGCAGGATTGGGCGCCGGAGATGAAGCGAAAACCGTTTGTTCCGACCGCCGGGCGCGGGACCGCAGTGTCTGCTGGATCGAGGGAGCGAAGACGAATCCCATTGCCAGGAAAATGGCCGCAAGAGCGCAACTCAGCAGAACGAGAAGAGAACGTGGAAGGTGAATTTCGCTGCTATGCGTTTCTTCGGATTGGGGATCCTCGGCGATCTCTTGTTTCGCCGAGCCGGAGGTTTTTGGATCCGGCGGGAAGAGAACACTACCGGGCACGGGCTGCGACGAACTGAAGCCGGGTTCGGTGCTGGAAGCTGGTTTTGGAGCGGCAACACATTGCCCCTCTGAGACGCCGATCGAGTGCGCGGTACGGGTTACGGCGGTCTGAACAATTCCGGCGAGACGCTGCAGCACGGCGCTGTCATGGTCACTGAAGGCGCCGGGGTGGGCGGAAAAAACCTCGATGATGCCATTGCGCCTCTGGCCCAGCACAATGGGAGCAGCGAGCATGGAGCAAATGCCGAGAGCACTGCAGCTTTCGCGATCCACGCGCGGGTCGGTCTCCGCATCATCGCAACGCAAAATGCACCCGCTGCGAACACACTCGCCGGAAAAACCCGATCCCACGTGCAAAGTCACGCCGACCGGTGGAGCGCATTCGCCGGCGCTGGCGTGGCAGCGCAAAACATCGGGATCCTGAGTCGAAAGGGCGATGGCCGCGCCGGAAGCCCCAAGCAGGGCACGGGCGCGGCAAGCGATCAGTCCGAGAACGGCGGAAAGGTCCGATCCGAGAGCCTCGGCTTCCCTCTGCACGGCAGAGACCGCCGTGAGCGTGTCGCTATAGTTGGGACGAGGCCTTTCAAAGGGCTCGCCAAAAACCAGCCGGCCGGACGACTCGGCGTTGGCCGCCGCGACCATCGTGTTGAAAAACAACCATTCGCGCAGACGCTGCCGGGATGAGTCGGGGAGATTGGGGAAGCTCAGCCCGGCGCGCCCGGTTCCATCGGACCAGGCAACAAAAGCGGTGGTGCAGATCTGGCCGGCTTCTCCTGAAAGATCCAGACACAATTCGAGAGCGCGATTGGGTTCGAGATGCGATGTGCACTGGATGGCGACGCCCTTCTCGCCGATGTTCAGGACCTCATGCAGTTCCCGCATGACTCCTCTGGACTCTCCACCGAAACTGGCATAAGCAGGCGCGTGGCTCTTGTGCCTTATGCCTTGCCGACGGTTCTTGCAGTCCACTTGCGCCCCAAGAGCCATAAAATACCAATCCCTTCGAAAATTGCGCTTCCCATATTACCCCGAGACTGTGGAAAAAGGAGAGGGAAGAAAGTAGCCAGGGCCTGGGGAAAAAGGTAGGATGTCGCGAATCGGGAACCCCGTGAATCCGGCGATGTGGCAGCTTTACCCCGCCTGCCGGGACAAATGCCCGTGATGCATGGCCGAAATGCGGACGATGGCAGCCACCATCAGGCTGGAAAGCAATTGCATGGTGGCGACATCGCGCTGATCGAAGGCACAAGGCGAGGAGGAGAGCACCTCAAACACTCCCAGCGTGCGGCGATAATGGCGCAGGGGAGAAACCAGGATGGAGCGCACTCCCAGGCGCCGGCAGCTGGCCAGATCAACCCGGGGATTGCGTTCCGCGTCGTGGCAGACCATGACTTCGCCGGTGCGCACGCACTCGGCGGAGATGCCACTATCGGCCTGCAAGCGCACGCCGAGATCGGGAGCGCTGCGGCCGGCACGGGCGCGGCAAACGATCTCTTCTCCCCGGCGCAGGGCGATGGCGGCTCCTGTGGCCGCGGTAAGATGGCACGCGCGCTCGGCGATGGCGCTGATAGCCGGCTCCAAATCCAGCTCGGCGGCGTGAGCTTCGATCTCTTCGACGGCCGACATGGAACTAAACCCTGAGATGGGGTGGGCCGCGTTCGCCACGCGAAGCTGGCTCCGCAAAGCCAGCGAGGGGATCCGCAGATGATGCTCAGCCGCGGGGAGCCCATCCGGTAACGGCACGGTGCGCAGCAGATCGCGCACCAGGCAGTCCAGTTCGGCATCGGTGATGAGATGAGCGGTCTGCTGGTTCCGCAACGAGCCGCCAAGAACACGAGACAAATTCAGTACTGCCTGACTGCCGCAAGCCAGGCACCGTGGAGTGCTGTTGGTGCTGATCAACTCGCATTGCACGCAAAAAGTGGCCGACTGCAAAGGGACAAAATAAACGTCGCTGTAGTCACGAGCATCAATCGCCTTGCGGAACATGCTTGCATAAACCTCTCGATAAAGGAGCCCCACAAGGAAAACAGGTTCAGCGGTCGGGAAAAAGTGACGGCGGTGGTTCGTGGTGTGGAAAACCAGGCCGCTCGCAGCTGGCGGAACTGATAGTACGAGAAGACTTTAATTCTGTGTGCAGAGGCTTGCACTCCGTAGAAAAGAGGACGAAGATTCAGGTCCCCGGGGTATTGATTTGGGCGGAGGGCTACGTTAGACTTTCAGTACGTTGCGGAGGGAAAGTATCTCCGGGGCGACTGGGGGAAACCATGGAGTGGACTGCACCTTCCTTTCAAGAAGTTTGCCTGAACTGTGAAATCAACTCTTACGCGAGCGCCAAACTCTAAACCCTATTCCTCCCCTCAATCTCACCGAGACAAAGGAAGCGAGAGCACACGTGTACACAGTCGGTGTAGCCCACCGCATGTGTACGTCTACTCACTGGCTTCAGATTATCCGGCTTGGGCGGTCACCAATCCCTGATCTTCCGGATCCTGGCGGGGAATCATCTGCACGACAGGTTGAAGTGTGCGATCCAGCGCATCGGCCAGAGCGCCGGGAAAAGACATGGTGAGAAGATTGATATCGAGTTGCAGATCGCGTTGCGAGTAGAGACGGTGAACCGTTAAAGCGCCCCGGTGACGATTGGAAGCGCCGATCAGGTCGAGGGAGAGAGTCCAGACGGCAAGACCCTCGAGGGATTTCATTCCTCCATTCCTTGTCCAGTGAAAGGCAGTTTCTCCGCGGCGGGCCTGGGCATTGAGTTCAGCGGCGCCCAGGGAAAAATACTCGCCCGGAAAAAGCTTAATCTTTACGTCCAATCCGTCGAAATCGTTCGAAGCAAACGCGGCCTCCAGAATGCGGCATATCTGTTCGTAGTCGCGAGCGACCTTGAGTTCTTCAGTGGCGCGGCGGATCGCCAGGTTGTTAATGAAGATCTGACGCTGCTCGAGCGTGCGCTGCGCCACGCGAGCCAACTCGCCAAGTTCGAGATAGCCCAAGCGCTGAACACCAATCCAAATTCCCGTGCCCAGGACTGCCAAAACCAAACCCAACGAACTGCCCGTCGGCCAAAGCAGAAACAGGCTGAGCAATGCGAACACGGCAGAGACGGCGTACAGCACGATCACAACCTGGCGGTGTGTCAAACCATGCTGCAGAAGCTTATGGTGGATGTGCTCACGGTCGGCGGTGAAAACCGGACGGCCGCTGATCCAGCGGCGCAAGATGGAAAGCGAGGTTTCCAGGATCGGAAGCCCGAATGAGACCACTGGAATCGCAACTGCGACAATCGTGGGCGCCTTCTGTGCACCTTCAAGAGCCAGTGCACTCAAAAGAAATCCGATGAACAGGCTGCCGGAATCCCCAAGGAAGATCGTGGCGGGATTGAAGTTGTAACGTAAGAATCCGAGAACCGAGCCGGCCAGAGCAATTGCCATCACCGTGACCAGCGACTGACCGTTTAACAGGGCAACCACGAAGACCACAAGGGTAGAAAACAGAGCCGAACCGGCGGCCAAACCATCAAGGCCATCGATCAGGTTGAAAGCATTGGTGATCGCCAGAACCCAGAGAATGGTGAGCGGCAGACCCACAAACCAGGGCAAGCGATGAGAGCCGAACAAGAGGGGGAGGTCGAGAATCCGCAGGCCGCCCGCGAACAACATGGTGGCGGCGACCGCCTGCACGGCAAACTTGGCATAAGGCCCCGCGCCTCGAAGGTCGTCATAAACGCCCAGCAAGAAGACCAACGATGCAGGCGCCAAGATGATGAGCAAAGTCTTGACAGAGAAAGCCTCGCTCAAGCGGGGCAAGTGCGAGGCCATGGCAACTGCCGCCGCGATGCTGAAGCAAAAGGAAATGAAGATGGCAACGCCACCAAGGCGCGGAAGCGGGCTGCTGTGCAGGTGTCTCTCCTGGGAAGGAAGAGCAACTAACCCGCGAACGATCGCGGCGTCCCGAACCCAGCGAGTCAGGACAAAGGAGCACAGCAACGAGAGGAAGAAAATCGCGAAGAAAGCTACGGTCAAACCGCCTCCCTCGCCCAGCCATCAGAGATCATCGGGGCACGACGCTTTCATTCCACGTTCAGTATGCGACACCGCCCTGCCAGCTGGTAGTTAGTTAGCGGATTCCGTCTGCGTTGAGAGTTGTTTTTGGAATCTAACAGGGGGCGGCAGCAGCTTTCAATTCCCTGCCAGCGAAAATTCTGTGGAAAAACACTGCATTACCGCGACGATGACGCGCAGGAATCGTCAGCAGCGATTTCATACCGTGCTACACTGCTTAGCGATTCTACTTCCACAACTTCGGGGTCGTGATGGAGTCCGGCAGATTCAGTCTTGCCCGCAGCGGTGGTGCGTTCGTGCTCGCAGTTTGTCTTCTCGGTGGGGTGCCGTCCTGGTTGTGGGGACAACAAGCACCGACTTCTTCGCCGCCAAGTGCGCCTCCCATCCCCGCCGCGCAAACCGTGCAGCAGGCGGCAGAGAGTGCGACCGCGAAGGATCAAGATGCAACCAAACCTGCCGGAACCCCAGCGCCAGCCACTGCCGACACCGCCGACAATTCCGACTCATCTCTGCTGAAGCTCAGTCCCGGAGATCTGGTAGATGTTAGTGTCTACAACGTACCGGACCTGAGCACGAAAGCCAGGGTAAGCAACTCGGGAGATATTTACCTTCCGCTCATCGACTACGTACACATCGGCGACCTGACCGTCGATGAGGCGCAGTCGGTCATCGAGAAGCGGCTCACCGATGGCGGGTTTGTTCGCAGCCCTCACGTGACCATTTTCGTGGATGAATCTACGGCGCAGGGGGTCACGATCCTGGGAGAAGTGGCTAAACCGGGTATCTACCCAGTGGTAGGAGACCGCAAGCTCTACGATGTGATCTCGACGGCGGGCGGGTTCACCCAGACCGCGGGACGAAATATCAGCATCATCCGCCATGGGCAGAGCAAGGCGATCACCGTAAAGCTTCCCAGAAACCTTGCCGACGACCTGCAAGCGAATGTCGATATATTTCCGGGGGATACGATCACGATACCGCGCGCGCCGGTGATCTACGTCGTTGGTGACGTGGGACGGCCGAGCGGTTTGCTGGTGGATAATGGCACGCTGACGGTGCTGCAAGCCATCGCACTGGCGGGCGGGACCAACCATACGGCGAAGTTGAATGCGGTGCGCATTGTCCGCAAGACCCCCACCGGCATGACTGAGACGCGAGTCCCGCTCAAGAAGATGCTGGAGGCCAAAGCGCCGGACATTACGCTACAGGCCGACGATATTCTTTTTGTGCCGGTCAGCGGCGGCAAGGTTCTGGCTGGGCGTACTTTTGAAGCTGCCATGTCGGCAGCCACCGCGGTCAGCATCTATGCGGTTCACCCCTGAGGGGAACTGCACCTCAAGCGGCCAATTGCCGGCCGGGAGCGTGTGAGCGGCTCAGCAGTTCTTCCAGCATGAGAATGTAGTTTTGCGCCGTCTGGCGGCGGGAAAAATGACGCGCTACATACTCCCTGCCGTTCTGACCGAGTGACCGGGCGTGCTCTGGATCGGCCGCCAGCCTGGAAATTGCATCGACAAGATGCGCGCAGTTCTGCGGCTCGATCGCGAACCCTGCATTCGCCTCCTGCAGAATGGTGCGGGCCTGGCCTTCCACTCCAAGAATGACGGGTTTCGCGCAGGACATGAACTCGAGCATTTTGGTGGGAATCACCGTCTTGAACAATTCGGTCTTTTTGAGTAAAACCAGGCAGGCGTCGGAGGCGCAGATGTAGGCGGGAATTTTCTCTCGCGGCTGCTGGCCGATAAACCTGAGGTTGTGCAGACGGTGCCGCCCGGCAAGTTGAACCAGCTTTTGCTTCTCCGCACCTTCACCCACGAAGAGAAAAAGAACCTCAGGATTGCTTTCCATCACTTGCGCAGCGGCGTCGATCATGGTTTCGAGTCCGTGCGCCATTCCCATGGTGCCGATGTAGGAAACAACGAACTTTCCTTCGGCATCCAGTTCCCGGCGCAGAGCGTCGGCATTCTGCGGGGAGAAGACGTCTGTCTCAACGGCATTCTCAATTACCGAGATTTTCTCGCTCGGCACTCGCCAGTGCCCGGCCAGATAGTCCCGGAAGGCTGGAGTGACGACGACGATGCGATCAGCGGAGCGATAGAGAAACCCTGCGATTCTGGCAAGGGAACGGTGCAGAATCGAATGATCCGTGCCGACGCCGACGGCAGTCAATGATTCGGGCCACAGGTCGCGAACTTCGAATACAAAAGGGACGCGCTTGCGACGGGCGAGCCAGCAACCGGCAAGCCCAACCAACAACTGGGGCGAACTGGCGATGACGGCCTCCGGTGCGGGCAGGAACATTCCCATAGTCGCGGCTGAGAGGCAAAACGATCCGTAGTTCAGCATGCGCTCGTAGGCCTTGCGGTTGGGAAGAGGCCACAACCACGTACGCACAACGTCGACGCCGTTCGCCCTTTCGCGAACTACGAGCCTGCGAAACTTGCTGCGATATTGAGCGGAAACAACGCCGGTAGGATGGTTGGGAAAACCTGTAAGCACCGTGACTTTGTGCCCGGCCTCCGCCCAGTGGCGTGACAGTTCGTCGGCGCGCGCCGCCGGCGCTCCCATCTCCGGAGGAAAATATTGCGAAACGTAGAGAATCTTCATTCCGAAGGCCCGAAACAAATCAGGAGACGCGGTCCAAGCTCCTCGGTGCGGAAGATGAACCGTCGGACTCAAGCAACGCCACCGCAACGGGGCGCCCCAGGCAACGCGACTGCTCCAAAGCGAAGCTCGCGCGCATGGTGCTTACCACCCCGCGAAATGGAATCGGCGCTTCCGCTCCGGTGCGCACCGCCTCGACAAATGCCGCCCATTCGCCGCGGTGTCCCTTATCCCTGTGCCAACGGGAACGGAAAGTGTTCTTCTTGCCCCGCCGGGTGAGTTCCAGGGAACGAAAGTCGTCCAGGACAGCGATGCTGCCGCCGCCGAACACTTCGACGCGCTCTTTCGAATAGGACTTGTCGCCGTTGGCAAGGTAACTGATGGTTCCGTGCGATCCGTCGGAAAAACGCAGAGAGCAAACCACATTGTCGTTGCTGTATGGACCAAGGTTGGGCAGGGCGCGAGTCTCGACTTCGACGGGAGCCGCGCCGGTCAGAAAGCTGAGAAAATCGACGAAGTGGCAGACTTCGCCGATGATCCGGCCTCCTCCCTGCCCGGGATCGTTCAGCCAATGTTCGGCGGGAAGCAGGCCTGCGTTCACGCGATAGTGGAGGGCCAGCGGTTCGTGGGCATCCTCTAAAAAGTTCTTCATGCGAAGCGCGAACGGTGAGAATCGGCGATTGAAACCCACCATGAGAAAATGGGGGCAGGAAGTTTGCGCATCGCGCGTGGCGGAGATTTCACGCAATTCTTCTTCATTCAGGCAAAGCGGCTTCTCGCAGAAAACATGCTTGCCTGCCTTTATGGCGGCGATCACCTGGCCGGCATGCAAATGATGGCGAGTGGAGATGACAACGGTGCTGATTGCGGGATCATCGTAGATCTCGCGCTCGTCGGTGGTGCAGTTTCGGAAGCCGAACTTCTCAGCGGCGTGGCGGGCGTGCGTCCCGCTGGCGGCGCAGGCTGTGACGAACTCAACCCCACCGATGCTTTTGATTGCAGGCAATAATGTGCTGGTGGCGAAGCTTCCGGCCCCGAGCAGGCCGATACCGACGTGCTTCGCGCCAGCCATGATCCTGCCAGAGGCGACCGCGACTTGGGTATTCTGTGTGGCGTTTCCCGGATAATCGATCAAGACTCCCAGGAACGGCTGGTTGCTCTGCCCCATTATCAGCTCATAGGCTGAAGGCGCGCGCTCGATAGCAAAGCGATGCGTGATCAACTGGCTCAAGCGAAGCTTGCCCTCGGCGATGAGCGTCAGGAAGGCTTCCATGTTGCGGGTTTCGGTCCAGCGCACGTAGCCGATGGGATAGTCCAGTCCTTTTTGCTCGTACAGCGAATCGTAGCGGCCCGGGCCACAGGAACGGGAAACGCGGAAATCCAATTCTTTCTGATAGAAGACTCTGCGCGGGATGTCCATTCCAACGGTGCCAACGGCGACGATCGCCGCGCGATCACGGGCCACGTCGCCCGCCAGATTCACCGGATCGTTGCTGGCGGTTTGAGCCGCGATTAGGACGGCGTCCGCTCCGCGTCCGCTGGAGTATTGAAGACAAAGATCGCGGAACATCGAAGGTGAATGTGTCGTGGCATCCGCGCCAAGATGCGAAGCCAGTTCGGCCCGCTCGGGAGAGATGTCCATCCCGAGCACTCGACATCCGGCAGCTTTGAGAACCTGTACCGTCAATTGTCCGAGCAGGCCGAGGCCGATGACGGCGACAATGTCGCCGAGTCTCACATCGGCGGTGCGCACACCATGGATCGCAACCGATCCGACTGTCGTAAAGGCGGCTTGGTCGAAGGTAACTTCATCCGACGGGAGGCGCGCAACCAGCAGCCGGGGCACACGGGCGAATTCCGCGTGGACGGCGTGACCCACGCCGGCGCATGCCACGCGATCTCCGAGCTGGATATCGGTCACGCCTTCGCCAACGGAGACCACCACTCCAGCGCTGCTGTAGCCCAGGGAATTGGGTTGATCGAGGCGGGAGCGGACTGCGGCCGCCGCGGCCACGAGTCCGTCGCGGCTGATCTTGCTCAAAACGTCGCGCACCAGGTCGGGGCGCATTCTGGCTTTTTGCAGCAAGCTCTTTTTGGCAAACTCGGACGATGCGCGTTCCGTACCCGCCGAAACCAACGAGACAGCTGTGCGAACCAGTACACATCCCGCCAGCAGTTTGGGCGCCGGAACCTCCGCAACCGCGACCTGCCCGGTCCGCGCGTCCTGCAGGAGTTGTTTCATAGATTCGGCTCGCGTTCTTTTGATTTATGGAGCTTTCTCGGGCTAGCGCGTTGCGAAGGGTTAAGGCTCACGCGATAGAGTGGACCGGTTGGATCTGAAATTACCCACTGGTCGCGCTCCTGAGCAAGCCAAGACTGCCCGCCGGTAAGCACCACGGTGACGAACCGCATTGGCAACTCTGCACGAACGGAATAGAGCAGAGAAACCGCAGGGCGAAGCTCCCCATACGTCGGAGAGTCCCAACCCAGCAAGGCAGAATCGGCAGTTTTGAATTCAGCCGAGTTTCTTTTCCCTTCCCTGACCACGGCCGGCTCACCCGGCGCGCTCCCGCTAACAAACCAGCGAATTCGGCCGGGTTCGGATGCGCACGATGCGAAGGTCACTCGAAACGGCGCATATGAAACCTCGAAGGGCAAATCAGAGGCCAGCCAGTGCAAACGCACCTCGTGATCTCCCGTGCCGAGCAGATCGTCCGCGATGATCCATCCCGCTGCGCCGAGCCACTGGACAGTGCGCCGGTGCGTTACGCCGATACGCCGGTAGCCATCGTGCTCGCCTTCGAAACGATCTGCGTGAGGCTGGTGCGAAGACGAGGTGGAGCGTCCGGAAGCCTGCGCCCAGTCCACCCAAAGGAACCGCCCCGCTCGCCGCATCTGATCATGTCCGTCAATCGTGACGGTGTTGTGAACCAGCGTGCGCGACAGGCCGTTGTTCCATGGCGGCTCTCCGTTGTAGAGATATGTTCCGGCGTCGCGGGCAATGTTGATTCCGCGCCACCACAGGTCGACATGCAACTGATCAGCCTGAAATGGCCGACGCGTGTAGCGGCCGGCACGGATCATTGCCCAGGACTCTTCCTCACCCAGGCGATAGTAACCCGTGTCGGGAGCGGGAGGCGCGGTTTGACGTGTCGGCGTGGCGGCGGAGGGTGTGACGCCAAACCAAAGGCTGGCTTCATCCCAGGGACCGGACTTCAACCCGGGCCGGCGCAGAACCAATGACGCCAACTGAAGCAACGGGCGGAAGTCTCCGTATTCACTGAGCGAGAGCGGGAATATGTTGCTGCCATCATTCGAACCGTAGTTGGGCACATGGCCGCTCGATGAATCGACCCAGCATTGGACAAACTCGAGCGCGGCCACGGCGCGCACACGAATCTCCCCGGGCAACTGGGAATCGTGCAATTGGTCAAGGCGCAGCGTCCACAGGAGCAGGTGGAGCACCATGCGCTGATAATTGAAGGAATGCTGCAGGAAAACTCCCTCGGGCGTGATCTGGTCGAGAACCGCCTCACGCAGCCAGCGTGCGCCAAGCTTTTGCCACGCCGCAGCGCCGGTCAATTCCGGGTAGAGTGCTCCGGCGGTCCACAAACCGACCGCCTCGCTGACCAGATGATTGCTGTGTTGCGAGCGGGCGTAGCTCAGAGTCTGCGCGGTGCGCCAGGCGTGGGCAGCGAGCATCGAGACCAGCAGAGCCACTCGTTTCGGAGTGGTGGCCGGCGAATTGATGAAGGCGCGCAGGGCAAAGGTCCAGGCGAGAATCCGCAGAGAGCATTCCTGGCCACAAATCCAGAGCGGCCCAGTCATGGGCGGATTGTTGCGGGCCCAGTCCTCTACCGTATTCCAGAAAGCCTGCGGATAACGATCGTCCCCACTGAGAACATAGGCACGAACCAGCGGATAAACGAACAGGAATCTGGAAGGCTCAAGAATAAACCTGAGATCGCCATAGGAAGGTGAAGCGAAACGCATGCGCGTCCAGGATTGCCTCGGGGAGACACGCTGGCCCGTAACCGGGTTGCGAAACCAGTTCGGAGGAAAGCCACAGTCAAAGGAGAGTTTTCCGAAAAACGGCAGTTTTCCGGCGAGGATGCTCTCGGCCTCAGTGAAGATCGATTCTCTCCCGGCGGGTCCTAGAGCTTTTTCGATTGCTTGCCTTAAACTTCTCGCGTCGGCGAAGAAGAAGGCAGGAGTTCCGCGACGGCGAGTGGCGAGCAGATCTTCTGCTTTGCAGCCAGGCGCTACCTGGTTTACATCCCAGGAGCGCCATCCCTCGACCGCCTGCAGGCGGCGTGACATCAGACCCGTTCCGCGTTGCAGCTCATAGCCCAGGCGCAACATGCCGTCACGGACGCCAAAGGTGCGTCCGATTTGCAACGCCGTGCTGACCCTACCCATGCGCCCTCACAGCCGCGGCGGCATTCTGGCAGTGCTGCAGCCGTTGAGCAGCCAGCAATTTGAGCCGTTCGTGGATGACGAAGTATTGATTGTCGTGATTGAGTTCAGACTGCGCTCGTGCGGATATGGTACCGCGCCCGAAAGCTGCGATAACTTCCGCGATCTTTTCAATGCCGAAGGCGATGAGCTGGTTGCGCAAGTCGTCCAGCGAGTTGCAGTTTGCCATGTCAGGAAACTCGCAGCGACGGAGCACCGGACCTGTGTCGATGCCCGCGTCGATATAGTGCACCGTAACGCCAGCAGGAACATCGGTGAGCAGAGACCACTCCGGGCTGCTCATGCCGCGAATTTCGGGCAGCAGGCCGAGGTGCAGGTTGATCACGCCGAGCCGCGGGATTCGCAGCAACTGCCCTCGCAGGATGTCGCCGCCGGTGAAGACCATCAAGTCGGGCGACCACTCGCTTAGTTGTGCGATGGAGTCCGGGCCATTCTGAGCTTTGCAGATCACGACTGGAAAACCATATTTGCTGCCGACTTCGTGCAGATTGCGAAAGATCGACGTTCCATGGGAGAGAAGACCTTGGAGGTACGGGTTGTGCAGCTGGTTCTCCATGCGGCTGCGCGAGATGATTTTGGACTGCGCGTAGCGGGCAACATCGCGGACGCCCCATTGGGCAATTTTTCGGATCAGAGTCCGCCGTTCTACGCTGGGAAGCGTCAGGGCTCCAGTTGGCACATAGCCCAATCTCGACAGCAGAACAGCCGTGGCGCAGCTGGACTCGCTGTATGGGCTGGGACAAAGGAGCACTATGCGCATGAACAGGCCTCGAGTGGTTGGGTGAGCTTCTGTTCCAGCAGAAGGGCATCGGCGAGGAATTTGCATCCCCAGCTGATGTAGCGCATCGGCTGGTATGCGCCCCAAAGAGGAAAGGAACCACCGACGCCGCCGGCGATTCCTTTTGGTCCGCGCAGTGGGAGAACCTGTTTGAGCATTTCGTTCATCTTGAGGGCTGCGTTCAGGTAGCGAAGATCGTCTGTCTGCTGAAACAAGCGCAACCATACAGCGGACATCTGCGCATTCCCTGTGAGGCAAGCGTAGCGGTCGTGGCTCTTGAAGTCCGGATTGTAAGCGCCGGGCAGAAATTTATTGATTTCGAATTTGCGCAATAACAGGCGGGATGGCTTCTCTACCGCCCGCAGGGCATCCTTGCGGTTTCTCAGAACCGCGCACTCCAGAACACCCTGGAGTATGTAAGCGATGAAATGCAGGTAGTTGGGATGGCCACGAAGGTTGATGCCGTCGATCCACCCGCTGGGCCGAAAATGGTGCAAGACCCAGTCCAGGTTGCGCTCGGCGGCAAGGCCGTATCGATCGTCGTCAACCGCTTCCGACAAAGCAGCAAGCGCCCACGAAACCATGCTGTAGTACGAGTGAGCCACACCTTGATAGGCCTCGGGGCCTGACCATGATCCATCCGGCTGCTGCACGTTCGCCAGCCAGTTGGCGGCCGCGATGGCCGCGCTCCGAAGATCGGGACGGTTCGTCTCCCGGTAAGCACAGACGAGTCCCTGCAGAATCTGCCCGGTGTTGAACACGGAAGCTTCTGAGCCCGCTCCATGCAGGCCAGCGGGAAATGCGCCGGATGGCATTTGTAGCGGCAGCAACCAACGCGTCGCGCGTTCGGCCGCCGCGGCGGCGTCTTGCCTGCCGAGCAAGCGTGAACAGTCGTAAAGCGTTGGGATCGTGTAGCCGGTGACTTCGGGATAGGACTCGGAGTATCCACTGAGCAGACTGAAGTAGGCGGCGATGCCTCCATCGGGGCGCTGCGCATCCAGAATCCATTGCAAAACCGATTGCAGCGTTTCTGAGGTCTGGCGTTTCGTGGCGGTATACGAGTAAAGGTGGTGTTGCCCGAAGGTAAGCCGAAGCCTGTCGACAGCGAGCAGACGCAGCAGGGGGAAAACACGCTGCGGCCCGCGCAGCAAGCCCGCCGTTTCGCCCACTGCTTTGGCGATCCGTTTCATCTTGGCATCGCCGTTGGAATCTCCTTGAGAAAAGTTCATGGTGGCTTGGACCGCTGATAGCGCTGCATTCATGCGGTGGCTGCCTCTCGCGTGGGACTGAATTCCGCCGACCTGCGTCGAGCTCCGTTGTCGAGGAACGTCTGCATCCAGGTTTCCAGTGTCAGGAGCTGCCAGATTTGCATCGACCAGTCGTGGGCCCCTCGGCGATGGTCAGCCACCATCCTCCGGACCTCGGCAGGACGAAACAATCCGCGCCTCTGAATATTGGATTCGGAGAGAAGATCATCGACCATCTCGCGCAGATCGTTCGCCAGCCAGTAATCGACGGGGGCGGCGAATCCGGCTTTGGGTTGATGCAAGACTTCGTTCGGCAAAATCTCACGCATGGCCCGGCGCAAGATGTATTTCGTTGTGGGACGCAGAACTCCTTTGAGCTTGAGATGCGGCGGAACGTTCCAGGCTACGAACTCCGCCAGACTGCGATCAAGAAACGGCACCCTCACTTCCACCGATGATGCCATGCTCATCTTGTCGTTGTAGGTGAGATTGAGACTCACCATGAAGATTTTCGTATCAAGGTACAGCATCTGATTCAGGAAGTCGGCATGCTGCACGGCTTCAAAGCATGACGTATGCTGAAGCGCGGGATCGACGCTTTCCAATTCGTGCCCAATGTCCCCCGCATACAAACGCGCCTTTTGCCCGGCGTCCAGGTACGTACAGTTGGAGATGAATCGATCCTGGGCATTCAAGGAGGCGCTTCTTGCCATCTTCTTGGCCAGACGCACATGGCCTTTTGCCCGAGTGCTGCGTAGCGCGGGCAGCGATTTCACCCCGGCTTCCATCAGTCTGCGCAAACCACGCGGAGTAGCTTGATAGGCCTGCGCCCAGTAGTGCGCCGCATACTTGCGGTATCCGGCGAACAGCTCGTCGCCGCCCACGCCGGAGAGCAGCACCGTGGCCTGCTTGCGCGCTTCGCGACAAACCAGGTAGGCGGCAATGATTGCGGGATCAGCGGTGGGCTCATCCATGTGCCAGGTCAAACGAGGGAGCAGGTCCGCCACGTCCGGCTCAACGACGATCTGATGGTTCTCGCAACCCAAGTGACGCGCCAGACGAGCCGGAACGGCAGGGTCGTCGAGCGTGTTTTCGCCAACGCGGTATTTCTCCGGGAAGGTAATCGTGTAGGTTCGAACGCATTGCCCGCTCGCCCGGGACATCATGGCAACGATGCTGGAAGAGTCCAGGCCAGCGCTGAGAAACGCGCCCAGCGGAACATCGCTGACCATCTGCGCTTTTACGGATTGCTGGAACCGCGCTCGAATTTCCTCAGCGAGATCTTCCTCCGAACGCGGGTATTGGGTGGCGGCGGGTGGGAAAGCGAGATCCCAATACGGCCGAATCTTCAGTTCGCCATCGCGGAAAGTGGCGCTGTGCCCGGCTGGGAGCTTGCGAATTCCGCAGAACATGGTTGCCGGATCGGGAACCCACAAAAAAGTCAGATATTGGTGCAGAGCCTCGAGGTCGAGTTTGGGGTCGACTTCCGGAACTTCGAGCAAGGCCTTGACTTCCGAAGCGAAAGCCAGCTTTCGTCCGCGCTGAATATAGTAGAGGGGCTTCACGCCAAAGTGGTCGCGGGCAAGGAACAGCTCGGGCGCGCCGGAGCGCAGATCGCAGATGCAGAAGGCAAACATGCCATTCAGCCGCTTGACGCAATCGAAGCCTTCTTCCTCGTAGAGATGGAGCACGACTTCCGTATCCGTGTTGGAGAGAAAGCGATGGCCCTTGGCCGACAGCTCTCGGCGCAGCTCGGCAAAGTTGTAAATCTCGCCGTTGTAGGTGATCCAAAGACGGCGGTCTTCGTTGCACATGGGCATATGACCGCCGGGCGAAAGATCAAGGATGGCAAGGCGGCGGCTGCCTAACCCGACGTAGGAGCCATCGGGAAATTTTCGTTCCCAAAGTCCGGAATCATCGGGACCGCGATGCGCCTGAATCTGAGTCATCCGGCTCAGCACGTCGCGATCTCCCCAGTTGACCAGGCCGCTGATTCCGCACATGGCGCGTCAGTTCCCCGATTGCAGCTTGAGTTCGTAAATCTTGGCTTTGATATGAAAAAACTGGATGCCCTGAAAACAGCAATAAATGAAGCCCGGAATTCCATCGAGGAATCCCAGACGAAAGATGTACTTGTAGAGGAAAAAAGCCAGCGGCGAGCCGGGAAGGGCGAAGAACTTGCCGCGCAGCCAACGGCGGCGCTGTGCCTGGGTTCCCGTCAAGGACGGGACTAAGTCCGCAACGCTGGCCTGACCGTTGAGCCACACCTTTGCTTCCCAATTGGAGTATGCATCGTGCTTGCGAATGTAGTGTGACAAGGAAGCAATGTTGTGATGCAGCAAGGGATGCTTCAACTTGGCGGTGCGTCCCTGCACAACCACGTGTTCGTGAACCTCCATATCCGCCATGGAAGCGTCTTGGTCTTTGAGGCGGCATTCGTAGCGTCCTTTGCCGCGGCGGAACAGCGACAACTTGTAAAAGCTGGCGCCGCTATGGCGAAGTTCCCGCCCGAGAAAAAAAATGCGAAGCGCGATGTAGTAGCCGTCGTAGCGGGGATCGCGAAGCGCACCGCGTATTTCGTCTGCAAGTTGAGGGGTGAGGGACTCATCGGCATCCAGTAGAAGAATCCAATCGTGAGCTAAGGGCAAGGATTCCATGGCCCACTGGCGTTTCTTGGGCCAGCCGCCCTGATAGTGAAATTGCACAACCTTGGCGCCAAACGAGCGGGCGATTTCGACTGTAGCGTCGGTACTCTGGGAGTCGACGACGTAGACCTCGCCGATTTCGCGCAGCGATGCGAGGCAGCGCGGCAGGTTTCGTTCTTCGTTGCGCACGGCGACGACCGCGCTGATGGGAAGCGCAGCCGTTGAACGCCCAGCCGGAGCGGATATCGAATCGGCTAATTGATGCATCGCGAGGTTGACTGGCAACATATTATCCTGAGTCGCAGTGGATAAAATGACGAAATCTCCGACAAGCTGCTAATATCCGAACAAAGCCATCATGACCCAGGCTGATCTTCTTGCCGAACAGAAGAGTGACATCCGGCAATTCTGGGACGCCGACCCGTGCGGTTCCCGCTATCTGGAAAGCGGCCAGGATTTCGAGGCTCATGCGCGCAAGCGGTACGAGCTGGAGCCTTTTATCGCTGAGTTTGCCGGCTTCCAATCGGCGCGCAGCCTGAAAGTGCTGGAAATTGGCGTGGGGATGGGAGCCGATTATCTGGAGTGGCTCAAGGCAGGAGCGCATGCCACTGGAATCGATCTCTCGGCCGCCTCCCTCGAAGGCGCGCGGTTACGCTGCCGGCTGGCTGGGTATACTCCCGATCTGCAAGTCGCGGACGCCGAAAATCTGCCATTCCCTGCCGAGTCTTTCGATGTGGTGTATTCCTACGGAGTGATGCACCACAGTCCAGACACGGCCAGCTGCATTCGGGAAGCGTGGCGCGTCTTGAAGCCTGGCGGGCAGGCCAGAATCATGGTCTATCACCATCCTTCATTGACCGGGTTGATGCTTTGGCTGCGCTACGGAATATGGCGCGGGAAGTCACTGCGCCGATCCGTCTACGACTACCTGGAAAGTCCTGGCACCAAGACGTACACGGAGCAAGAAGTTGTGTCTATGATGCAGGGCTTTCGAAACGTAAGCATAAAACTGGCTTTCAGCCCGGGCGACCTCTTACTTCACCAACCTTCCGCGCGATATCAGTCGGCGTTCTACGGCATGGTCTGGAAAGCATATCCGCGTTGGATGGTGGGAAGATTGGCCGGGAGATGGAAACTGTTCCTACTCGTGACGGCTACGAAGTAACGCCGAGGCATGCACCGGCTCGCGCGTCAGGCTGCGATCTCATGCTGCTCGCACCAGGTCTGCAATACATAGAGCGACCAAGGCCGAGACCATGAAGTCTTGCCCTTCAGGAAATCGTCCCAGACGCGGCGCGCGGCCGACGCGTCGATCGCTTCGCCCAGCGGGCCAATGTTAATCCGCAGTAAAGCTTCTTCAAGTGTCGGCCGCAGGTCCTTTCGCAGCCAGTGTTCGAAGGGGAGGGTAAAACCGCGCTTGCACCGGCGAACGATCTCCTCAGGAAGCTGGCCGCGCAGCGCCTGCACCAGCAGCGGCTTGGGCGTACCTGCATTCAGTTTCCATGCGCCGGGAAGCGCCATGACCTGCTGTGCCAAGCGATGATCGATCAAAGGAACGCGTACTTCCAATCCGTGCGCCATGCTCATGAAATCGGAGTCGCGAAGCAGCGTGTTGAGCATGTAATGGCGCGCTTCAAGATAGGAAATTCGGTTGATCGTATCAAGATGGCCAGCGCGCCTCAACCCATCCTTCAGCGGTCCGGCGGCGTGATCGAGCGCCGATGGATCGGCAGTGCGAAGCAGTCTATTTCTTTGCTCGGGGGTAAACAGCATTCGCGAGAGAAAATAACTGTGCACAAAACTTTCTCCGTCTTGCAGGAGCGCAACCAGTTTGCGGTTCTGATCGCTAGGGGGAGCCAGAGCGGAAAAAACACGGGCCAGAGGATGACGGATCGGGCTTGGCACGTGATGCGAAAGTGAGGACAACTGCTCCATCCGCGGCACGGTGCGAAAACTGGAATAGCCGGCGAAAATCTCGTCGCCGCCCAGACCTGAAAGTGCAACCCTTACGCCGGCGGCCCGCGCCTTCGACGAGACGAAGTATGTGTTGATGCCGTCGATGGTGGGAAGGTCCATAGCGCGGACAGCAGGGATGATGGAGGCAAACAGATCTTGCGCCGACACAGTAATTTCATGATGGTCGGTGCCAAAGCAGCGCGCGACCGCACGCGAGTACGCCGCCTCGGAGTAATCCGCTTCGCGAAAAACAATGGAGAAGGTGCTGGGCCGAACGCCGCTCCGGCTTAAGAGACCGACAAGGCAGCTGGAGTCGATGCCACCGGAGAGAAAAATCCCCACTGGCACGTCGCTTACGAGTTGCATGCGCACCGAGTCGTCCAGAGTCTTGTGGACTTGCACTTCGAGCTCCTGACGGCGCGCTTCGCGAAGGCTCTCATCTTGGTGCTCTGAAACTGCAAGGTCCCAGTACTGAACCTGCTGGAGCCGTCCTTTCTCCCAGATCAGATAGTGGCCGGCAGGGAGAGCGTGAATGCCGTCGATCAGAGTCACCGGGTCGCAGAGCGATCCGAAAGTGAGATAGTTCACCAGGCCAGTCGAATCGATCCGCCGAGGAGTAAGACCAGTTCCAAGGAGGGTTCGAACCTCTGAGGAAAAAACAAACTGGTGGCCGGAGTCGTGATAGTAAAACGGCTTGATGCCCATGGGGTCGCGGGCTGCAAAGAGACGATGGTGTTTTGCATCCCAAATGGCAAAGGCGAACATGCCGCGGAACCTGTCGAGGCAGTTTTCGCCCCAGTAACCATAGGCCTTGAGCACGACTTCCGTGTCTGACTGGCTGGAGAAATGCACTCCATGCCGCTCGAGTTCCTGGCGAACTTCACGAAAGTTGTAAATCTCTCCGTTGTGAACAATCCAGTTGCCGGTGACCGGGTCGTGCATGGGCTGATGGCCAAGCGGCGAGAGGTCGAGAATGGCGAGGCGGCGGTTGCCCAGGCCGATTTCGACACTTTCTGGCAAGTCGCGCAGAATGACGGTGCCGCCATCGTCGGGGCCGCGGTGGGCAAGAGATTGAGTGGCGCGCTCCAGAATATTTTCTGGGACGTGCGTTCGCTGCGTGGCGATGCCGAATATTCCGCACACAAGGATCGAATGTTAGGGAAAGCTCAGAAGCAATCATAGCGCGAAGGGACTGAAGAGCTTCGCGGCGCGACTGGAAGCGGTGCCCTTTCAAAGCAAACTTGCGCCAGCTCAGGGCGAGAGTTCGAGAACTGGCGCAACCTGCTAGTGAGCAGATGCTCCGTCGCGCAGGGCGCATGCCAGTTTGAGCAACTCGTCGACATGGCGGCTCCAGCTGAAGTCGCGGGCACGACGCCGTCCCGCTTCTTGCATGGTTGCGCGTGTTTGGGAAGCGCTGCACGCTTCGATAACGCGAGCGGTAAGCATTTGCGGAGAAAAGCGCGGAAAGTACAATCCGGCGGACCCGCAGATTTCCCGATGAACCGGCAAGTCGGAGGCAATTACGGGCAACCCGCTGGCCATCGCCTCCACCAGCGGGTGAGCGAATGTTTCCGCGTATGCCGCAGTCACGTAAAAGTCGGCGGTTGTGTACAGGCGATGCAGCGAAGGATATGGAACCGTACCGAGTTCTATGACTTCATTTTCCAGATCGAGTTTCTTCAGCAACTCCGCCGCGCTTTCGGCGCGATACTCACCTGGATTGTCGGGCGAATTCAATTTGCAGGTGAGAATGAGCCGCACCTTCTGCGGACGGAGCTTTCCTCTTAGAATCGCAGCTGCGCGGAACAGAGTCTCAAAATTCCGATAGTAGTTATAGTGGCTGACGAACAGCAATCGCAGGCAGCCATCGGCTGCGGCAAGCTTGGCACGGACTTCGCACGACAGCGGCGTTTGGTCACGAAAAAACTCTGTGTGGTCAAAACCATGATGAATAGAGCTGATTTCACTGCCGGTCCAACGATGAAGTTCCTCAGCAAAAGCTGCACTGGGAGCGACGGTTCGGTCGGCAGCTTCGATCGACCAGCGGGCAAATGCCGACTTCAATTCGGTGTCCAGCCAGAGACGGTAATCGCCCCTTTGACGCAGGTCACGACGAAAGTCGGAAGACGTGTAGAGCGCGTTGCGGCTCAAAAGAATCTGAGGTACGGGAGACTGAAATGTGGCAAAGTTTCCCGTTGAGAGCAAGATGTCGGCGCCCGAGCGGCGCAGCAGATCTGGCAGCACACGTTGTTCATAACGGAATCGGGCTAGTGAACCCGATGGCACGGAGGCAGGAAGAACAACCACATTGTCTCGCGCCTCGATTTGATCAGTGCCCGGCCGGCTGACCAAAACCGTTGTATGTACGTCCGTTCGGGCCGCGAGGTAGGGCACGACGTTGCGAATGTAGGTCAGCCCTCCTCCGGCACTGGCGGCGAGCGCGTTGATGAAGAGATGGATCACGGGCGGGAGTTACGAAACACGGAATGCGCAAGATGAATAATTGACTCTCCGTCGAACCTCCAACCGGTTGAGAAAGCTAGTCAGCCGTTCTGAGCACGAAGCATCCTGCGCAGGCGCCGCCGTCGGGTGCTCCACCACAGGTCGACCGATCCCGAGTAAAGAAAACGATATTCAGCCTTTGAGTACTTCACCTCGATTTCCCGGCGCCACATGAGCGAGGGCGTATCCCGGCTGGCATAAATTGCTCCGGGACACGGCGCGAAGCAAAACCGATGATAGCGCCTGATCACATTCCAAGCCTCGGCGTCCACCGCATCCCAACCAAACGTCCAGGCGAATGCCTCGACCGGCTTTCTTGTCCACTCGGTAATCCGGCCTGCACTGTCACCAATCTCGCGCTCCAGATTCTGGGGAGAGAGCCCGCGCAGCCTCGTGTGAGACATGGTGTGGTTGCCGATGGCGTGGCCGCGTGCGGCGAGGTCGGCAATCTGGGCCGGGTTCATCGGTTTCCAGTCCTCCCAGGTTTCGTCCCCGGGCCGGGAGTTGGGATTAATGTGGGACCGGTAAAAGGCCAGCGCTTCACTCGCGGGGCACTCGGCGAATCTCGGCACCACGAAAAATACGCCGCGACCGCCAAATGATTCCAGCAACGGTGCGGCTACGGTGTAGTTGCTCTCTCTGCCGTCGTCAAAGGTGAAGAGGACGGGAGGTTTGGCAGCGCCATCCCGCCCTGAGTTGCGGTCCCAGATTTTGGCGAAGCCTTCCAGGCTGGTGATCGCAAAGCGCTGCGCGACCCAATCGAGTTGTTCGCGAAATTGGGATCGCAGCGATTCCGGAGTCTCATGCACTCCGACAATCAAACCGAAACGATCTGCCCGGACTGCGGTTTGCAGGTGAAAGGCCAATCGATCGAGATGGGCCAGGGTCGTAGCCCGAATCGCAAGCGATCGCGCTCGGCTTCTGAAATTCGGGGCGGCCTGTTGCATTCAGATAAGCCCGTCGCCATCGGCCGGCACCGCGTACCAGTTTCGCGTGTCAAGCTGTCTGGATCTGTCGAGAAACCAGCCAATGGGAGCCTCAAAAGTCCGCCAATGAAAACCTTTCGCGCGATAGGACTGTCGCTGGGCTTCGTCCTGGTTGCGCAGCACTACCGCATCGACAGCCTTTCCATAGCGCCTAATCAGTTGTGCAACGATGCCAAGGTGTTCGTCAGGTCCGACCTCCGGATAAACATCGAGCAGGTTGAGCGTGTTGATCTGGCCGCGGTATCCGCGCAAACGTTGATTTACTGCGACCAGGACCTCCCTGTCGGGCCGGCGGCTGCGAAAGGCGAACATCTGAGTTGTTTCGTCCCGGCCAGAAAAATAGCGCCAGCGAATGTAGGGCAAGTCCCGCTCAGCCGTCAGCCTGGGCACGAAATCATGATTGCAAAGCGCCGCTGCCTCTTCGGCAGACGAGAGCGGCCGAAGATCGTCGTCCGCGTGGCGACCAATCTTGAGTGAAGAAAGCAGGCCGGCAATATTGGAAGCCGGACCTCGCGCCAGCCGCACCAGGACCGGACTGGAGCGCCGACGATGAACGATTTCTTCAACCACCGGCGGCCAGCGCAGGACTCCGAGAAGCTCACCGTCAGAATAAGGAACTGGAGAGGCGCCTGCAGCTTTCCAGAGGCCCGCCGCAGCGAGGTTCGCAGACGTGCCAAACAGCGGCCAGGTGGCCGCCAGGCGGCAATAGCTCAGGAAAATGCGGCCGCCCCAGCCACGGTGTTGCTCGTCTACATAGAAGGAACTCGAACCCATGAGCTCGATCGGTTTTTTCTGGAAGCGAAACACCTGCGGGCAGCACAGAATGCAGCCGACAAGCTCGCTCTCGCAGCACAAGCCAAATCCCAAGGGGTGTCGTGGCAGCCGAGCGGGATTCTCCAGCAGGAACCAACGCAGGTGAGCCTGGACGGCGTCCGCTTCTCTGCCCGATTGCTTTGCGATGAAGCGCGCAACCTCGCCCAGGTCGCCTTCAGCAAGCGCGAAGATTCGCGGGGAAGAACGGGGTTGAGGCATCACGCGAGGATTCGCGATCATCGCACAGCTCGCCTGTAAATTTCGATAAGGTTGGCCGCCTGGTGCGAAAGCGTGAAGCGGGTAACGATGGTATTCCGCGCCGCCTCACCGATTTTCCGCCGGCGGCCGGCGTCACTGAGCAAAATATTCAGCCCCTGCTCCAGTTCGGCGAGACCGTCCACCGGAATCAGCCACCCGTTGACGCCGTGCTCGATGATCTCGTCGATGCCCTGGCCCCGACATCCGATCACCGGTTTGCCGCACGCCATTGCCTCGAGATACACGCAGCCCAGGCCTTCGAAACGGCTGGGAAGAACGAAGGTGGTGCACGCACGCATCTCCGCGGCAACTCCGGCGCGATCCCGGCGACCGAGAAAATGCACCCTTTCCGCGATGCCGAGGTCGCGCGCGAGGATTTCAAAACGTTGCCGGTCCGCTCCTTCTCCAATGATCCGGCACTGCAGGTTGGGATGCATTGGCTGCAGGCGCGCGAGGGCACGCAACACAAGTTCATGTCCTTTGCCCCGCAGAACATTGCCAACGATCAAAATCGTCGCCGGCTCTTCCGGCGCCGATCCCGGCGCGAAGAACTCGACGTCCGTACCGTTGTAGACCACCGCGGTAGAAACCGAAGCGCCCGCGCCATTCGAGATCCGCTGCTCCACCTTCTCGCTGATGCATATGACATTCCTTGCGCGTTCGTAGACACGCAACGAGGCGTTCCGCCGCCAGCCAGCGGCCGACCCGCTCTCGAAGCAGCTGTTGAATACATCAAGGCCATGCACCGTGACAACAAAGGGAATGCCGAGACGTGTGGAAAGAAATGAGGCAGCATGGCCGCAAGGGAGCGCCGCATGGGCGTGAATCACATCGATGGGCAGCTTCGCGTGCAGGCTTCGCACGTGGCTGAGAAGGCGCACACCGAGAAAGCCGCCGGCGGTCGACAAGCCAAGGTTTCCGGGGATCTGCGCGTAGCGGACCCACTGTGCGGGAGCACGCACGTCTGCCTGCCGGCGCGGGTGATAGATGTTCTCCACCGCGATGACCGACGAACGGACTCCACAAAGTTCCATCTGCCGAAGACTTTCGGCAACGAAGCAGCCGCGAACCGAATCTTCCAACGAAGGATAAAAAGGCGTCAGGGTGACCACGTGCAGTGGCCGGGATTTCGGCCCGGTGTTCGCGAGAGAGTCGGCCCCGTTCCCCGGACTGACCGTCTTCTGCAATTCTTCGAGGGCACGCAAGGATTCATTACCTGCTTTGTACGGGTTGGGCGGACCGTTCGAGAATCAACTCCGAAAGGCCGGAAATGGTTACGAAACGCGCATCCTGCAAATCGGCCTCGGAAAACTGCATTCGGAATTGTTGCTCAATCTCAGTGACAAACTCCACGATTTCCATGGAAGTCAGCCAGCCGGCGGCAAAATAGTCAACCAGCAAGTTCGGTTGACTGCCTTGGCCCATCTTTCCCCGGCCGGCAAACCACTTCTGCAACCACTCCTGCACCTGTTCTTTCAAATTCTCACCTTTCGATCGCCACACAGCGGGCGGGCGAACCATCGCATCCCTTCAGCTTGAGAGGCATAACCACCAGCTCTACCTCAGAACCCGTCAAGGCCTTAAGATTGGCCACATACTCCACCAGCACAACACCCGACCCCAACAACACCTTGTGATTGGGAGAATCTTTGGCAGAATCCCTGGAATGCGCGGGATTGTCGGGCGAAGGAGTATCCATGGCAATGAGCCGCACGCCCTTTTCCACAAGCCATTGCGCCGCCTTCTCCGAAAGAAAAGGATACTCTCGGTAAAACTTCATTTGCCCGAAGTATTCGGACCAGCCGGTGCGCAAAATCAGACGCCGGGGTACGGATGTCCCAAGCCTGCTTTCCAGATCGGCGATATCGATTTCGTGCAAAGGAGGACAGCCGGCGAAATCGGCCACCGTCGCCGGACCGATCAACACATCGAGAGGAACTTCGTCGATGGTCGAGCCGCCGGGAATGAAATGTCGGGGCGCGTCGGCGTGGGTGCCGACATGCGTCCCGAGAACGAGTTTGCGCGTTTCGCGACCTTCGATTCCGTGCCGGCCAAGAATAGTGATCTCCACCACGGGATGCCAATGGGTGGGGAACGTCATCATGCCTTCTTCGATGGGAAGCGAAAGGTCGATGATCCTCATGTTGTCAATAGTTCTTCAGCGCGTGGTTTCATCGTCTGGAGTGGGTTCCTCAGCCCTGCACGGCAGCGCCTTCAGCCGGTTGTTCGGAAACAACCGGGCGCGACCCGATCTGCAGCTTTTCGGCCACCAGCTCTCGAATCCGCGCCTTCTGCACTTTGCCGCTCGAAGTTCGGGGAAACTCATCGATCGCCATATATCGCGCCGGTTGCTGATGCTGGGCCAGGTTCTGTTTTGCGTGAGAAATCAGCGCAGGCAGAATGGATTCCAGTTCCACGCCGAATTCCAGCTTCAACACGGCGACGACATCTTCGCCGTAAAGTTCATGGGGAATACTGACGACAGCAGCATCAGCCACTCCCGACGCCTGCACCAGCACTTCTTCGATGGAGGCGGGGCTGACGTTGACGCCGCCTCGTATGATCAGATCCTTTTTTCGTCCGGTGATGAATAGCGATCCTGTTGCATCGAGATGGCCGACGTCGCCCGTGGCAAACCATGTCGACGAGTCGATCCCAACAAGGTTCCCGAGGTTGTCGAGGTAGCCCGCCATGAGATCCGGGGTGAGAATCTGCACCTCTCCAGATTCGCATGGTGGAACAGATTCTTCTTCGCTGTTTACGATTCGCAATTGGATTCCGGGCAGCGGCTCACCAACGTATCCCGATCCCGCATCGCGAACGTTGCTCGACCGTGCCGTGACAAACAGCGTCTCTGAGAGGCCGTAGTTTTCGATGACTCGCACGCCATAGCGATCTTCAAACTCATGTTTGACCTTGACCGGCAAAGGAGCAAATCCAACAAAAGCGTGGCGAACCGAGCTGCGGCAAAACTCTTCCCCAACGCGGCCTCGATCCATGCGCAACAGGATGGACATAACCGTGGGTGCGAACCATAGCGCGTTGACACCATTGCTCCTGGCCTTCTCCCAGAAGTGCAGGCTGGAACGCGCATCGAAGACGCGGTCCACGACCACGCTTGCGCCACACAAAAAGGGCAAGACGAGCAGATTGTAGAAGCCCCCCATATACGCCATAGAAAGTGTGAGGTAAAAGCGCGTCTCTCGATCGATTCTCTTGGTTTTGGCGAAAGCCATTGCATTACGGAACATGCTGCCGATCCTGTGCGCCAGACCCTTGGGTTTGGCCGTCGTGCCCGATGTGTACATGATCAGGACCAGGTCGTCCGGAGTAGATTCTGTGAAGGGTACGAATAGGCCCGCCTCGGGCGTCTCAATCGCCCTTGCAGCAGGTTCGACGGCCTCCAAATGGGATGTTTCTGACGACAGCTGAACTACGCTCGAATGCATTGCCTTCACCGCATCGGAGCATGAGGGATCGGCCACCACAAGCGCCGGTTTGCAACTCGAAAGAATGAAATGGACTTCGCTTTTGCTGAGCGCCCGGTTGATGGGAACGATGACTGCGCCAAGATACATACACCCAAAATAGAGCACAGCCAGCTCGCAGGAGTTGGGCATCATCACCCCGACGCGGTCGCCTTTGCGCAAGCCCATCCCGCGCAACTCGCCAGCCAACGCGCATGCCCGAACGTGAAACTCACCGTAAGTGATCTCGCGGCGAGTCTCCGCGTCAATGAGGAAGGTAACGTCGCTATGGCGCTCGATTACATCCATTACGGTTTCGCGAATCGTCATTGGATAGCCAAGTGCTGGGGTTGAGTAGACTTGAGGAGATTGGAAATGGCGACCCACCTTTCCATCTGGCCGCGGTAGGCATGGTTGGGGTCGAGCCGTAAGATGGATCGTGAAATGAGCTCCTGTTCAAGACGTGGAAAATGGCCGGCAGTGATCAGGATGCCCTCCGGCAGGAGAAGCTGGCCGATGGCGGCGGCATCAGAAGGACCCGGCGGACACAGAAAGAGGGCCGCCGTAAGACCCAGGTCGAAATGCACGCGGTCGGTGAAGTCCGCGATGGGCCAGCAATTCGCGGGAGGGTCAGCAGGCATCTCACCGTGGACCACGACATTTTTGTATGACTCGGCGCAATGACGCAGCAAAGCTGCGTTCGGTCTGCCATAGATCATGATGCAAAAATCGCCGAAACGCTGTGCCGCTGCCATGATGACTTCATCGATGTAGTTCGCATACAGGCGTCTTGAGCGGACTGGCAAGATTCGTTCGGCACCGGCAATTTCCTGCAGTGAAGGAGGCCAGTCCATCGCCCACGAGCCGCCGTCGAGATCGTTCAGGTAAAGCGCTACGCTGTTCGCCGTCATCCTCAGAACCTGCTCCAGCACTTCAAACGAGCCGTAGACCACCCTCCCGAGCACGACCGGGCCTTCCGCCAAGACCAGATCGGCCAGTACGAGCTCAGCCGAGTGCGACTCGGAGGCCACCAGTTCAAGCACGGGCCGAGCTCGCCTCTTGGCACACGTTACGTTCATTCCTTCCACCAGCGAACGCACGGACTGCAACGAACTGCTGATGCTGTTCTCGGAAATTCCCGGAGCTGCAAAAGACATCAGTCCTGTCCGCGTCCTTCCGCCAGAGGCTTTGGGAAGGCTGCGCGCAACGCGTTCAAGGCTTTCCTCGTTCAGATTGACCGGATCGAGCTTGCCCATGGCCACCACCAGCCTTCGTAATTCGACGCTGTGCTTGCGCGCCGCAGTGGCTACTTTTGGGAGAAATGAGGAATGAAACTGGCTGTATCCCATGGCCACCGACATCATGTCGTAGAGCTGCATTTGGGAGATCATCGGTCCCAGAAATTCTTCCGCTGCGTCCATCACTTCGAACAGATCGACACCCGTATTCCAACCAAGATTATCGAAAACAGCCACGGCTACCTCGGTCGGAACATTGCCGGCGCTTCGTCCGAGACCGTAAAGCGTGGAGTCGACGAATGCGGCGCCACAGCGCACAGCCTCTACGCTATTGGCCACCGCGAATTGCAGGTTGCTGTGCCCATGAAAACCAAGCTGGCAGGGACAACGTTCGCGCGCGGCGCTGAGATATCTGCGTACATCTTCGGGAAGCATGCTACCTGCGGAGTCTACGCAGTAAACGACTTCGGCGCCGGCGTCCGCTCCGCCTCTCGCCTTCTCGCCAAAAGACTCGGGCGAAATGCCGTAGGATTTCATGAAGTTGAGGAATGGAGTGAGGCCCAATTCGCGCGCCAGTGTCAGATAAGGGTATACCTCTTCGATTTCAGGAGCGTTGTATCCAATGCGAACGAAATCCAGGCCAGCGGCACGAGCGGATCTCAACTGCTCGGCAGTGCCAATTCCGGGGATAAAAAAACAACCGATCTTCGAGTTGGGAGCGGCGCGCCTGGCAGATTCGATCAGGCGTTCGTCGCTGGCGGGCATCGATCCTTTCCCGGCGAGCGCAGCGCCGAGCCCTAGACCATGACCTATTTCAATCCACTGGAAACCGAGTCTGCCCAGAGCGCCAGCCAGAATCGCGGTGTCGTTCTCGGTAAATTTAAAATCGACCGCATAGCTGCCGTCGCGCAGCGTACACTCCAAGATCTGAACCCGCTGCGGCGCAGACGCTCCGATCTTCTGATCGGTTGTCCGCGGCATTCTTCCATCCGCCATCCAGCTTCTCCCACTCCTGTTTGTTTTCAGCGATGGATGCGAGTCAGTATACTCCCTGCCCCAAGTCCGAATTGCCGGACGGTTGACGGATCGGGAGCTGCTACCACCACCGATGCTGCACGCGCGAGTTCAGGATCCGGAGCTAAATCCACCAGAAGGAACATTGCCACCCAGAAGAAAACGCAGAGATAGGAGCCCACAGCGAAGAGCCAGTCCTCCAAAGAGGCATGAACCAATCCTGCTGTAGCCACCAGAGCGAAGGGCACCGCGAAGTGGTAGGGACCGGCCGTCTTGCGAACCCAGGCAAGCGTCCGCACCGTGACTCGCAAGACCATCAGCAATAAGATTACAAAAGGAGCAGCTCCCAGCAATCCCATGTATTCCGCCATGGCCAAGTAACTGTTGCCGTGCTCGCGATTGGTCCCTACCCTGGTGTAAAGCTCGGATCCGGAGACGTCGGGGCGTAGTTCGCCAAGATCGCTGGTGCCAAATCCGCTGCCGAACCAGGGGTGCTGTTTGACTACGGAAATCGTCTGAGCCCAGGGGGTGACACGGGATCCGAATACTCCGGGATTGGCTTCGGTTTGCTTGTAGACTCGTTCCGTAACCGTCGAAACAAAGGAATCCCAGCGAGACGGGTTCACTACCAGAAACAGCGTAACCAAAAAGACCGACACTAGCGCGCACTGGAAAAGCAGCCGTTGATGCCGGATCGCCAGCGTAAACACCACCACGGTCACGACCGCAGCCAGGATCGAAGCGCGCGAGGCCGAGTAATAAAGCAGGGCGCCGCACAGCGCCAGCGCCAGAAACCTTCGACGGCGCAGCCGCTCGCTTTCGGCCACCAGCGCGGCCCAGAGCATGATGGGAATCAGGACGACGCCCATGATCGCGCCAAGCGCATTGGGGTTGCCGAACAGATCAAACCTCAAAACGAAATAGCAAGCGGCCGAAAAGTATGCCAGCGCCTCGCAGGCGAGCACCAGTCTGTTTACAAACACGTGTTCGCGTCCCGCAATCATCAGACGGGCGCCGGAAACCGCATAGAGAAACAACAGAAACAGGCTGAGCGCTTTTAATACGGCAGTACGCGGCGTTTCCGATACCGTTGCCGAAACCAATGTAGCCACGACACAAAACCCGGCGACAAGATGGATTGATCCAAAGTGACGCTGCTGTGGGCTCTTCAACCAGATGAGAAAACCTCCCAGCGCTCCCACCGCGAGCAAGAGCCATCGCAAGGAAACGGCAACGGAGTAAAACGGCAAATCCATGCCCGCTAACAGGAAGGCGCTCATCAACAGCGGGAAGAACAAGTCCTCAAACCGGGCCAAACCGGCAAAGGCGATTTCCAACGCGACAATTCCACCGAGATAAGTTGTGTTGGCCAAATCAGCAGGATTGCGTACGAGAAGCAAGAACAAAGCGCCCAACCCCAACAGGATCGCCGGGATAAGCAGGGCCCTCGAACGCAAGCTCATGCCAGACCTCGCTTCACTGACTGAATGGCTTGGACAAGTCCATCCGACCAATTTGCCGGGGAATACTCCTGCACTCGCCGCAAACTGTTCGCGCCCATTCTAAGTCCCAGCCCGGGGTTCACCGCCAGGCGAGCCATGGAAAGCGCAAGCCGCGCCGGATCGCGCGGCGGAACGATGAATCCATTCCAACCCTCCTCCACCAGATCGGCGACACATCCGGCAACGCTGCTCGCGATCACCGGCAAGCCGCAGGACATCGCTTCATTGACTACCAGTCCCCAAGTATCGCTGTGGGTAGGAAAAACCAACGCTTCCGCCAATGCGTAAAATTCCGGCAAGCGCTCACGCTGAACAAAACCGGCGAATTGAATTTGCCCGCGCTGAATGGTAGAGCTTCGGTCCATCAACGTCTGGCGCACCTCGCCATCTCCCACAAATACTAACCCAACCTGCGAGCGAACCTCCGGATCAAGACGGGCATAGGCCTCAAGCAGATCAAACACTCCCTTGGCCTTGACCAGCCGACCTACAAAGAGAACGTAGCGCGCCGGAAGACGGTTTTGCGCCCGGACCGCTGCTTGCCGGTCTCGACAGGCGGCAGCTAATTTCGAGAACAGAGAAATGTCGACGGCATTGGGCGCCTTGAAGATCAGTGCCGCCGGTATTCCAAGTTGCTTCAGATAGTCGAGCGATGACTTGCCCGGAACAACGAATCCTTGACACAAACGCAGGAAACGGCTCTTCATGAATTCGACGGGCCAGTGGCTGCGCCGGTGATCCAGAGCCGTGCTCTCCGACCATAGTAGAAACGGAATCCTCCTGGAATTGGCCCAGAAGGCAGCCTGCCAGGAGGCAGGATAGTTGTAACCGCCACATAAGATTGCGTCTGGATTTGCTCGCGCCAAGGCGTCCCGCATCCCGCGATTCAGAAGCAAATGATATCGGCCCAGCCGACGGCGGAAAGAAGGAAGAATTTCGTACGGGAAGTCGATTTCCTCCTTGTAGACGTGCCACCGCCGCAAGCTGGGGTCGCTTTCCGAGAGGAAAATAACCTGCAGATCGATCTCCTTGCGATGGGCCAAGGCATTAAAAATGGGAATGCGATATGGCGCGATGATCTCGGTCACGATGACTAGTCGTCGGATCAAGAGCGCGAGCCGCTCCTCTCCTCGAAAGCGGAAACCAATTTGCAAAATGTCGCTTCCCACTGCCGAACAATCACATCCCAGCCGAAGCGCATGATGTGCGAACGCGCGGCCCTGCCGAATTCTTGTCGCAAATCGCCGTCTGCAATCAGTTGCGTCAGCCGGTTCATCATCTCATCCCAGTTGGCCACGAGATAGCCAGTTTCGCCGTCGATCACTGATTCGGGTTCGTAGTCTCTGCGCGCCACCACGGGCAAGCCGCTGGCGGCTGCCTCCAACAACACGCGGGGCGATCCTTCCCATCGGGAGGGAAACAGGAAAATGTCAGCGCGTCGATATTCTTCACGAACGGCAATCCGGCTTAGCGATCCTCTCATGGTTACGTTGGGAAGATTTTCGGCCTTGGAGTGCAGCTCCTGCGCCATCAAACCGTCTCCCACCAAGACGAAATCCGCCTCAGGATGACGCTGGGCAGCGTCAAGGACAACCTGCGGACCTTTGAATGGACGCAGCGAGCCGACATAAAGCACGCGTGGGCGCAAGTTCGGCGGCCTTTGCCAATGGGGCGTGAAAAAATCGGTGTCGACCCCCGTGGCGATCACTTCGCTGGGCAGCCGGTAATTGGTCTCCAGGCTGCGTCTGACCATTTCCGAATTACTGTAGAGGTAATCGCAGCGCAAAATCGTCTCCTCGAAGAGACGCCGTGCCTGCGGTGTGACACTTCCGTCCTGCCAATTGGTCTGCGACTCAATGGTCCCCACGGTCAAGCACTGGCGGCGCAGAGCTGGCCGCAGCTTCATGTACCATCGGCTGGCAGGCGAAGCCTTGAGATAGAACAGGATATCGTGCCCTCCCAGCATGTACCTGGCAAACAGAGGGATCGTCTGCAGTCGTGCTGGAAGCTGAAGCAGCCGCGTATTGGACCGCCGCCTGATCTCCTCTGCAGGTCTCTCCCGGTAGAAGATGGTGACAAAAAAGCGTGGCGGGTCAAGGCGGCAGACGATCTCGCGCGCGTTGATCATCTGCGCGTTGGTAAGATCGTCGTCGGCGAAGGAATCGACCAGGATGCGGATGGGCTTCATTCGGTTCAGGTTTCTACATCCGTGTCGCAACGTTTGAAGCCATCGGCTGCCTGGAGCGGGAGAGAACCGGTCCCATCTCACGCAGCCGGGTGCGCAGGTATATCTCGGAACGGTGGCGCCGTGATTTGCTCAAGTGCTGGAGCGCGAGCTGCAACAGACGCCGGCGCTCTGCCTTCGCGGCGTCTTTCGGCAAAGGGCTTCGCTCAGCCGGGTCGGCCTCGAGATCGAAAAGCTCTCCACCTTGCGTGTCAAAATTCAAAACCATTTTGTATTTCTTTTCTCGGACCGCGATGATTCGGTGCCCGAGCCGCAATTCGGCTCGAAAAGGGTTGGTACAACCTGAAATGCATTCCGCCAGGGCCGGCTCATCCCAAGTTCTTCCTTCACAGATTTCTCTCCAGTGGCTCTTCCCTTGAAAGTCCTCACAGGCCGACACTCCGGCAGCTTCGAGCAACGTTGGAGCCAAATGCAGAAGGCTGAAAGGCGTGGCGGACAACCCACGACTCTTTACTCCGCCTGCGCGAAGAAGGAGTGGAACATGAATCAACTCTTCGGTCAGGCTCGAAGGCGCGTGATATCTCCCGCCGTGATCGAGCAATTCCTCTCCGTGATCGGCGGTCAGCACAAAGATGCAATTCTCCCAGCGCCCCGATTGACGAATGATCTCCACGAGACGTGCAATTTGCGCATCCACCCAGCGAACCGCGGAGTCATAGAGCATGATGACTTGCTCGCGGTTCTTGCGAAGAGCTCCGGGCTGGAGGTCTGAGCGGTTCCAGGACGCGTTCAGGTACTGTGCCTGGCTGGGGCTCATCGTTTTGCCCCCGAGCAACTGTTGAGCCTCCGCCTTCGGATAGTACGGGGAGTGCGGATCCATGAGATGGAGCCACAGGAAGCAAGGCTTCTCGCCCACAGAGGCCAGCCACAGCGCAGCACGGTCCACGATAACATCGGCGGACGGGAAGCGGCGCAGCGCGTCGAGCGATTTTGGTACCGATGCCGCCCAGCGTTGGCAATAGTGAAAATATAACTCGTCATAGAGCCCGCCCATGGGGCCGAGGTTGTGGCTGATTTTGCTTAGGATCTGATTCAAGTCTCGCGTCCAACCGGCTCTGCGCGCCGAAGAAGGAGGCGTAGACTTGGAATCCGGGCCGTCCTCCAGAAAATCCTCAAAGGTATCAAAGCCAGAGTCATATCCGAAGCGCGCGGAAAGATAGGGATTGGCGGCTCCGAAAAATGCGGTGGTATAGCCGGCGCTCTTAAATACTGAAGCGAGATTCTGTTCTTCGCAGGCGAGGCCGATGATCTCGCGCCCGAAAGCGAGCGGGTAGCGCGAAGCAAGAATCGCGGGAACAGAATAATAGGTTGGGACGCCGACCGCGATAGCGGCGGGGAAAACAAAACTTTCCCCGGCGAGCTGATCCAGGAAGGGGGTGGTCGGCCGGCCGTAGCCCATGAAGCTGCAGTGATCGGCGCGCAAGCAATCCACCGTGACCAGCACCACCGATTTCGGAGCCGGCATTTATGCTCCCCGCCTGAAAGCAAGTCCCGGAGCGAAGATACGTCTGGACACGGGCACTCTTACGACAGGTCCTTGCGATTCGAGTTTTCCCGTATCGACCAATTGATACAAATCTTCATCGGAGACATACAAGAGATCGGAAAACCTGGATTCCAGCGCGGCAAGAAACTGATCGAGCAGTTCAATCGTCCGCGTCCGGAAGTCCTTGATGGCGGAATGAAAATTGATAGAGTGAATGGAGATGATGGCGGGAAAACCGCGGGCAAAACATTCGCTTGCAGTCGCCATGCACGCCGCAATGGATAACTGCGGATCAATGGCCGGCTCGAAGTCGATGATGCGCGAGAGCTGCAAAATGCCGTTGCGATCGAAATGTGGCAGCGTTTGATCGCTTGGACCATTTTGTGCTACGCGAACTCCACTTTTGAACCACGCCCGCTGCGTATCGTTGTTGGCGCGATAACCAGGCGCGCACGCCGAGCGAGGGCGCCGGGAAAACAATTTGCTGAGTATTTCGGCCGCGCTGGCGATTAACTGTTCCTGAGTCTCTGGATTCAGGAATCGCTTTTCTTCTTCCTGCTCGGGATCCCAGTACTCGAATCCAATCCACGGCATGCGCCAGTGAATGTAGGGCACGCCGGCTCTCCATAACCCGCGTATCTGGAGGCCTCGTTCGCCAGGATCCGCCAGAGCACGCTCCACCGCCGGGCGACAGAAGTGAGTGGTTCCATGCAAGGAGGGGGAAAACAGACCACCCTCGATTCCTTCCTGATAGGCCTCGAAAAGTCCGGGACGTTCCCAGCCCTCGGGAAGGCCGTGGGTGAGAGGAACAAGGTGAATGTTTCGAAAATCGTCGGCAGCCACTCTCGCAAAGTCCACATTGGCCAGAATGAAGTTCATTTGCAGGCACGCGGGCCGGCCCGTGGAGTCGCGGTGGCGGCCGAGCAAGGACGCGAGCGCGCCAAGGTCTTCCGCAGTTTCGAGGCTGTAGCAGTCGTAGGCGCGCTCGCCCAGGTTGGGCACGAAACGCTGAACCTCCTCCCAGGCATCCTCGCGCAGGCCGACCCGTCCCCAGTCGTCGCTTTGCAGCACCACCAGGGGACGTCCGAATGCAAAGCCGTGTGTGGGGACGAACCCCCTGCCCCGCTGCCACGCCTGAGTCAATACATTGCGCATCGTGCGGATTTCCTTAAGCGACCTTTCTAAATCAAGAAGGACGGTTGTCTACATATATCCGAGGTCTCTGAGGCGCTGTTCCACAGCTTCCTGCTCCGCGCGATCTAGGCTCACAGTATCTCCCCTCATCAACTCCTGCAGCAGGAAGGCAACCAGCTCGTCCACACTGCCGAAACCATTGCCAAACTTCGATTCCGCGGCAGCACACAAGTCCTCAGGAACACGGATCTGGCGGAACTCGCTCATGGCTGAACTCCCGGCATGATCCTGCCGAAGTTGCCCCGCACGCGCGCCCATATGGCATCGGCGACCAAACGATCATCCGCGTTCAGCCCGATCGCGAGGCTCACCGCTCCGAAGACGCCATAAGCCAACAACAGGGCAAACAGGATTATCAGCCAATTGTGCCAGCCGGGGCGTGCCAGCAGGCTCACCAGCAAAGTCACAGACAGCGCCCCAAGCATGGAAGGTATTAGCCTCGCATAGCTCCGGTTGTAAGGCGAGAGCCGGAGCGTCGAGCGCACCTCAAAAAGATTCCATGCGTTCATGCCAATATTGGTCAGTGCCGCGGCCGTTGCCGCGCCCCACATTCCCCACACCGGAACCAGCCCCACGCAAAGAAGTACGACCAACGCTGCCATTGCGGCCTGCACGCGAATCAAACGCCGCTGATTACCGGACATCAACAAAAGATATCCGACCGACCCCACCGCGCAGTTCACCAGTTGGCCGCAGGTACCGATGATCAGGATGGGCCAGCCGGCTTCAAATTCGCGACCGAAGATGCCCATGATCGGCCGCGCGAAAACAATAATCACTACGGTCAGAGGGAAGGTCAGCCCCAGCACCCACTTGGTGAGCGTTTGGAAGAGGCGCCCCAACACGGCGTGCTCTTCGCGCGCGTGAAGATCTGCAATAACTGGCGAAAAGATCTGGTTCACCGACTGCAGGATGATCGACTCATAAGCAACCAGAGCCGCTGCCACCGCATAAATGCCAACATCTCGAACGCCGCGGTAATACCCCAGGGCAACCCGGTCGGTTTGCACGATGATCAACTCGAGAAGGCCAATGCCGAATACTGCCGCGGAAAACGACCAAATCTCAGGGTCAAGGCGAAGATTCCCGAAATTCTTGAAACGGGCAGCCGCAGGAGTAAGCCGCCAGACCAGGCAAGCCAGCAGAATCAGGACGACGGCACCGCTGAAAATCTGCGCCCAGAGATATCCGCCTAGCCCACCTCCCAAGGCAACCAGCACCACCGTGACCGCCATGGTCAGAGGGCTGGAAACAAAACTGGTGACGATCGTGCGAAGGCCGACTTCTTTGTAGCCTGCGAGCACCTTGCCAAAAAACGAATTCAAAGCGCCCACAACCATGATCGCCGCGAACAGGGGGAAATACCTGGTAAGCGCGGGCGCATGATAAAAGTGAACCGCAACCCAGGGTCCGGCCTTCAGTAAGAGAGCGGCAAAAACCAGATTCGCCAGCAACAGAACCCCGGAACCCTTCCAAAGCAGAGAAGCCAGCTCACTGTATCTGTTCGAAGCCGCATAGACTGCTACAAAACGCACGGCGGACTGTGGCAGTCCAAGCGCGTTGAGCAAACCGAGGAGCCCGATTATGGTCATCCCCAGGGCATAGAGGCCGAGCGCCTCAGCTCCCAGCACGCGGGCGAGATAAACCTTGAAGACATAGCCAAAAGCCGCTGTGAAAATCGTCCCCGCAAACGCCACGCCCGACTGCCGCGAAATCCGGCCCATCTCGGAGCGAAAGATCAGTGTTTCCGAGCCGTTCGATGGAGAGGGGCTTGAGCCTGCCGTTTCTCGCAACTCGGATATCAAAAGAGGTCTCCGACCGCTTTCCTTGAGGATGAAATCCTGGGCGAACACCGGCCGCTTTGCGAGTGGACCGGCAACCACGATGCCATAGTCTAAACGCTTTTTCGGGTTCAGGTGTGACGCGCAGAATAACGAATGGGGAACCCGCGCACATCGGCTAAGGCAACTTGCTCATCAAACGATGAGATCCCAGGCCAATGGAGTCCCTCGTTCAATGTCTCGCGAAGCGTGCCTCCCCAGCACTTCCTGCAAATGCCGGGTGTGCAGCCCGTGCCCGGGACGGATCGAGCGCACATTGGCGGTCGTAAACTGTGCGTTCTTTTTCATATCTGCCACAACGAAGAGCGAACGGCGATGAGCGCGGCTGGCTTTCTCCTTCTCACTAAGGCCGAAGTGCACCTTCCCCAAGGCTTTTTCGGCGCTCCGCACCGCTCCCACCATGGCCTTGAACTCGGACGGCTCGAGCGAAAAAGCGCTATCGGGACCGGGAATCGAGCGGGAAAGAGTCAAATGCTTTTCAATGATGCAAGCGCCCAGCGCAACGGCTGCAACCGGGACTGCGATTCCCATCGTGTGATCCGAAAGGCCCACGGGCAGGCCGAATCTCTTCTCCATCTCCGGGAGGGTGCGCAGATTCATCTCATCGTCCTGGGCAGGATAGGCGCTCGTGCATTTCAGCAGGGCAATCTGCGTCGCTCCGGCCTGGCGGGCGGTTTGCAGGGCTTCCTCAATCTCCTCCACGGTGGCCATGCCGGTCGACATAATCAGCGGCTTGCGAGTGCGCGCCATCTTCTCAATTAAAGGGAGGTCCACCAGTTCGAACGATGCCAGCTTGTAGGCGGGAACGTCCATCGTCTCGAGAAAATCCACCGCAGTCGAATCGAAGGCGCTGGAGAATAAATCCAGGCCCAAATCCTCCGCCACTTTCTTGAGCTTAGGCTGCCAGTCCCAGGGCGTGTAAGCTTCGCGGTAAAGATCGTGCAGGTTCCGGCCATCCCAGATGGTGCCGCCGCTGATGCAGAATTCCTCCCGCCGGCTGTCGAGCGTCATGGTATCGGGAGTGTAGGTTTGCAGCTTGACGGCATCGGCGCCGGCATCTTTGGCCAATTGGATGATCTCCACTGCTCTCTCGAACCTGTGAGCGTGGTTCGCTGAAAGTTCGGCAACGATGTAAACGGCTGCGCCCGGCCCAATCTTGTGATTCCCTATCTCCATGCTCCAATCACTATGCGCCCCGTCTCAACACAAAATGCACTGCCTGCTGACCCTCGATAGTCTCCGAGCCCATACGCTTGAAGCCCGAACCGGCAAAGAGCCGCAGAGACGCTTCGTTTTCGGGTTTCACGTACGCGTCAATGAATTGTACGTGGTAATCGTGAAAGAGTTGATGGATTGCGCCCTCAAGTATCCTCCGGCCCCAACCGTGCCCGCGGAACTCCTTTCCCAGGCTTATGGATAGGGTTGCCGCATCCTGACGGAGCTGAAACCTCACCTCCCCAAGCGGCGTGCCCTCGCCATTAGTCGCTGTATAAAGAATCGCTTGCGGGTCGGCCAGCTTCGAGCGGAACCAGGCAACGTGTTCCTCCCAGGAAATGGTCTTTGAGGTGAAGGACGAGGCGCGGGTACCCGGATCATTCGCCCAGTCCCAGAACAACTGGCCGTCCCCGTCGTTGGCTCGCCGCAACTTCAAGTCCGAGAGAAATGTAAGAACGCGCTGGGAGCCCCTTCCGTCGACAAGCCTGCGGGCACACTGCGACCTAATTTCCCGTTCTTCAGGGCTGCCGAGCAGCTTCTGGAGGGCGTTCGCTATCATCGTTGCAGTCACACTCGAGGAATCCCCGAGATTTTCGGCGGCGCCGAGCTGTGTGGCCCTTTCGGCTATGCTCCGCTGATTCTTTGCGAGCACCACAAGAATGGAGGGCAAACCCAGCGCGCAGATTTCCCAGAAAGTAGTGCCGGCAGCGGCCACCGCGACGTCGGCCCAGGCCATGAGCTCCGGCATATTCAGCACATTTTTCAGCAGCCGAAAACCGCCGTCGTACGATTCTACGGTTCGCTCCAATGAACCGAGATGCGGGTTGCTGCCGCCGGCCACAACTGCCACCTCCAGGCCGTCAACCGCGATCGACCTAAGTGCCTGCATCACAGATGCGGTCACGTTCCTTGGATCACTGCCGCCCATGCTGACCAAAACTCTGCGCCCAACGGGCGCGATTTCACGCTTCCAATTGCTCCAGCTTCGAAATTCGCGTCTCAACAGAACGTAGCGCGTGCCGAGAAGAAGACGAGTATAAGGCTCACGGCTCCGATAATAGCTTTCGTCGGCGTGAACGTTCTGGTTGAGAACCAGATCGGCGGCATAATGATCGGCGTGCCCATTGTCGTCTAGAAAGAGAACCCGCAAACCTGCGGTTTTCAATTTCTGCTGATAGTCCGCCAAGAAGTGGTATCCGTCAACAACGACCCACGCAGCCGCGTATCGATTGGCCAATTCTGTCGCGCATCTCGCGTCGTCCGCGCTTCCGGGCGCGCTTTCCAACGAAACTACCTCAACTCCTTCCGAAAGCAAGCGCTCGCGCACCGACGGCAGAAGGTCAACCGAGGCAAGTACCGCCTTCCCTCCCGCATCCTGCCATGCCTGTGCCAGAGCCAGACATCGCATGACATGTCCTGTGCCCATACTGACGCTGGCATCCGCCCGAATTAGAAGTGTCCCCACGTTCCTGCTCGCTTCTTTCTTCTCCCGCGTGCTGGTCCGTTCAACTGGCGGCTGGAGTGCAGATTTTCTGGGAGGAATCGATGAGTTCGCGCAAGCGTCCCGGCGCAACGGGACGCCAGCAATCGTCGCGCACGCCCGGCGCCACTGCGCGCTCCTGCAAATATTGCGGGATCTTCTCTATTTCGCCCGGACCATCCAACCCGATCCCCACTCCGTAGCGGATAAACTGCTCAATGTATCCGTGGTGCGAGAAGTCCAGCCACTTGCACAGGAAACATGGGATTCCACGGACGGCGCACTCCATGGCCATGGTGGAAAGCACCGTAACCCCAAACCAGGTTTTCGTCAGCAATTCTTCTGCAAGAGGCCCACTGACCACCCGAGAGACGCGGCGTTGCTCCGCGGAGAGCACGGTGTCCAGCGTTCGACGGCGTTCCTGCTCGCTCTCGGCCGGATGAAGCTTCACTATCAACCGGCGGCCATGGGCCAACGCCAAACTCGCCAATGACGGCAGCACATCCCGGTAAAATTCCTCCGCCCGGCCTCCGAATACTTCGGAGGGCTCGGAAAAGTAAACGAGATAAGGCCGGAAGCCGTTGCCGACGGAGCGATCGGCCGCGGCCCAGATTTGCGGCCGCGCGGGGGCGGCCAGTTCGACTTTATCGCCGGGAACGCCACACACTCGAACCAGATAGTCTTTTTCCATTTCCCCCTTCGCCCAAATGACATCAGCATGGCTGCGCTTATAAAAATAACGTCCATCCAGCGCTCCGTGGTGGCAGCCAACGTTGGGCAAGCCCCGCCCCCGAGCGAGGAGCAGCGGGAGACGCGTGTAGGGATTGGTGTCGTCGGCGCAAAGCACGGCTTGCACGGGTTCGCGATCCAAGACGTTTCGCCAGGCATCGCGGACCTCGAATCCGTGCCTGATCTTCTCGGTAAAGCTGGTGAGTTGCCCCAACCGGTCCAGCGCGGCGAATTCCGGCAGTTCTGTCAATTCCCGCCTCAGGGATTCCCACCGCGCCTGCAATTCGCGGCTCTCGCTAGAGCGGTCGCGAACCGATGCATAAGAAGACAACCACGCGGCCGCAACATTCGGCGGGAGTTTTTGTACCCAGCCGCTTCGGCGCGTCGTCACAAGAAGGAAGCGTTCTTCGGGAAACGTCTTGGCGTATTCGAATCCGGTACGCGAGACGTTCACGTAGGCAGTGGGCAAGAGGACCGCGGATTGTGCCGAAGTTCTGCGCCCTCCAAGGAGACGGCCGCGTACCTGGTAGCCCGGATCATACTTATCCCAGAAAATATCGACGATCTGCCTGCGCGAAAGCCTGGTGGAAACCCGCCAATAGTGAGGCAGACCGCGTTTTGCATCCTTCTCGACGGGAAAGATTTGCAAACGGCTCCCCAGCAACAGGCGTAAAACATCTGCATGAAATCCCGGCCGCGAGACGTGCACCTCGTCGCCGGGCTCAAGCGTTTGCACGAACTTCTGCAGCAAAATCACTCTCTGCAGTTGTTCGACGAGAAGGATTGACATGATCTCCCACCAATCGAGATCGTAACGGTCGACAAGCCGGCCAGTTCCCCGCGCCAGCAAGTCAGCTACGTGGCGAAGATCATCGAATCCACTGCGAAAGGCATCCAGAGGTCTGACGGAACAAGCGAACCTAGCGGCCCATCTCTCATAGGTCCTTGCCCCGCCGAGTCCCAGGTCGACGATCCGGTCCCAATGCAAACCGGCCCATAGGCCCTGATCCGGATCGTCTTCTGAATGAACGGCCAGAATCTTCATAGTTAAAAGAAATATTACCGAGCGGGAAACTGGCGGCCGCTTCGCAGCCTCAGACATCAATCGCATCAAGCCTCGTGAAGAGCCTTCTGCGTAACCGACCGATTGATTTCGGAAAGCTCAGGCTTCTGTTGCAGCAGTGAAACCACTTCGGTCCACGGAAATAGGTCGCCCTTCACATGGGCGTAAACGGCGCGGACAGATTCCAGGTCTTCCGCAGTGTCGACCGTCCAGCGATAGACGCTGTAATCCTCGTCTCCAGTGACGGAGAGAATCCTGAACTGGCCTGGATTCTCGTAAATGTATGGAGTTACGTGAACGCGTTGGTAACCAGCCTTGGCTGCGCGCCAGGCTTTTTCCAGCGCGGGACGGGCAATCACCTCAGTGTCCAGTCCGCGTGGATAGGTGCGATCCAGCGAATTGGAAGCGTAATCAGGTTTTTGCTCGAGGAACGCGCGCACTGTCTTGTTAGTGACGTCCGGATCGATCAATGGGCAGTCGGAGGTGATTCGGACGATCCCATCGGCGGCAAATTCCCGGGATGCCTGGTAATAGCGGTCAAGAACATCTATTTCGCTGCCGCGGAAAATGGGGTATTGGTGCCTCCGGCAGAATGCAGCAACGGCATCGTCGGCGGGCTCTTCGGTCGTAGCGACTGCGACCTCGTCCAGAATCCTTGCGGCGCGGGTGCGCTCCACTACCCGCTGAAGCATCGGCTGGCCGTTAATATCGGCGAGCACCTTGCCCGGCAGCCGCGTCGAACCCATACGCGCCTGGATGATGGCGACTATTCTCAAAACTCCTCCGCAAAAAAGCCCGGGGACGGATGGGACGGTTCATCGTCTCTTTTTGAGCAGGAATCCGGCATCGATATTCGGACCGTCGAGGTAAGCAAATCGCTTTTCGCGCGCCAGTTCGAGGTCTGGAAATAGATCCAGATAGCGCTGCGCGTAATCCATCTTCCAGAGCAGCCGGCTGTGATCGCGATAATTTACCTCGGTCGCCTCGGGCGCATAGTATTCGAGCCCCCAGATGTAAGTCCTGGAACATCGGTGAATCTCGCCCAGTGCGCGGGAGAGATTTTCCGGTGCGATGTGGATCAAGACACCCGAAGTGAAAACGACTTGAAACGACGCGTCTGCGTGCGGGAGATCCGAGGCAGATGCCTCCAATAATGAAACCCCGGTCAAACGCGAGCGGGCAATTTCCAGGGCGTAAGGCTGCAGTTCGACACCGGAGAGTTGCGAATATCCCATCTCTCGCAGCAGCAATAATTGGTTACCGGTGTTACAACCGACTTCGAGAAAGCTGGCTTCCTTCGGGATGTCACGCAGAAAGATCTCGTTGATTTGCGTACGGCTCATTCCATAGCGTTTGTGACAGAGAGCGTCGAGAGCGGCGACATCCATCGTGTTGCGATCCGTATACTCGCGGCCAAAGTCGCCCCTCCAGGCCTCTGTTTGGGCAGTTCCCGCCACTTCGACAGCCGAGGGATCACGAGACTCCCTTTGTAATGAGCCGTTTTTCATAGGCTGTAATGCCGTATGACCCTGTTCACCGCGGTAATCACATCCTCCACATCGCGATCACTCATGCCATGGAACATGGGCAGGGTGATCAACCGCTCATAGGCATCCTCGGCGACCGGGCACTCGCCACCGCGAAAACCAAACCGGTCCCGGTAATACGGATGGAGATGAACCGGAATGTAGTGAACATTGACGCCGATGTTCTCAGCGCGTAACGCCCGGAATATCTGTCCCCGGTCTGTTCTGAGCTTCGCCAGCACAAGGCGGATGGGATACAAGTGCCATGCCGGATTGATGCCGTCTCGAACCGCGGGCGTAACCACGCCGGGAACGTCGGCCAACGCGGCATTGTACCTGGCGGCGATTTCCCTGCGCCGCGCCAGATTCATATCCAGCTTCTTCAGTTGCGAGAGACCAAGAGCGCAGGCGAAGTCCGTCAGCCGGTAATTGAAACCCAGCAGCACCATCTCATAGTGCCACTGCCCGGCGGTTTGGCGCTGGCGAGCCTCGCTGGAAATTCCGTGATTCCGGAAGCGGCGCAGGGTCTCGGCGAACACCGAATTATCGGTCGCCACCATTCCGCCTTCGCCTGTGGCGAGATGTTTGACCGGATGGAAGCTGAATACTGTCATGTCGGCGATCGCGCCCGCCTTGCGTCCCCGATATTCTGCGCCCAGAGCGTGGCAGGCGTCTTCAATCACAACGAGCCCGTGCGCGCCGGCAATTTTCAGCAGTGAATCCAAATCGGCCGGATGCCCAGCATAGTCGACCGGAAGGATAGCCTTCGTCTTTTCCGTGATTCGTTCGCGCACGCAGTCCGGATCCAGATTTAGAGTGTCGCGGGAGACATCGGCGAATATCGGAATCGCGCCCTGATACAGAACGCAATTCGCCGTGGCGGCAAATGTCAGGGGAGAAGTGATGGCCTCGTCGCCGGGTTGCAATCCGGCGGCGAATGCCGCTCCGTGCAATGCGGCCGTGCCTGAACTGAAGCTGATGGCATGGCTTGTGCCCACCCGCGCCGCGAATGCTTCCTCAAATTCAGCAACTTTTGGACCCGTGGTCAGCCAGGCAGAGCGCAGAACCTCGACCACCGCCTCAATATCGTCCTCATCAATCGATTGCCGGCCATAGGGCAGGAGCGTCTCGCGCACCGGCGAACCTCCATCGATGGCCAGGATATGCGAACTCAGGGAAGTCGTGCTCATGATGGACCGGCTCTAAGCGGGAATACGGGCTCGAACCCCGGGTTCAATATTCATCTCCGGGCTGATCAGTTCCCACAGCTCACGTTCGCTAAGCCAGCGATCATTGGCGTCACTGGTATAGCGAAAACCCTCCGGCAGTGGCCTCGCATTTCCCCAATTCTCGCGCCGCCACCAGGAATGCGCGGGCTGGATGATGTACATGTCCTCCGCCTCGAGGGTATTGCGCGCTTCATCTTCCGACACCAGAACCTCGTGCAGTTTTTCGCCGGGACGGATACCGACGCATTCGATGGCGCAGCCCGGGGCGATCGTTTCCGCCAGGTCGGTAATCTTCATGCTGGGAATCTTTGGCACAAAGATTTCTCCACCGTGCATTTGTTCGATGCAGCGCACCACGAACCTGACGCCCTGTTCCAGGGTCAGCCAAAACCGGGTCATGCGGGGATCGGTGACGGTAATTCGGCCGCGCTTTCGCTGTTCCAGGAAAATCGGAATCACGCTGCCCCGGCTTCCGACAACATTGCCATATCGCGCACAGCTGAAGCGGGTTTCCTGGGCTCCGGCGTAGGCGTTGGCCTGTACGAACATCTTTTCGGAGCACAATTTGGTGGCGCCGTAGAGATTGATGGGATTGACCGCCTTGTCAGTACTCAGCGCCAGGATGCGCTTCGCTCCCTGGTCGATGGCGGCGTCAATTACGTTGCGGCCGCCGATGATGTTGGTCTGGATCGCCTCGAAGGGGTTGTATTCACAGGCCGGCACCTGCTTGAGTGCCGCAGCGTGGACGACAATGGTGATACCGGCCAGGGCGCGCTCCAGGCGTCCGGCATCGCGCACGTCGCCGATGAAATAGCGCAAACTGGGATCATCGAATCCCGCGGTCCGCATGTCATGCTGTTTGAGTTCGTCGCGACTGAAGATTACCAACCGCTTGGGATGGTACTCCTGCAGCATGATGTCAACGAACTTTTTCCCGAACGAACCAGTTCCCCCTGTGACCAGAACTGCCTGCTCGGACCAATTCATCGCAGGTCTCTCAGAAACCATCGGAGGGCTTTCCTGAATCAAACTGCCACCTCGTCTGCCTTGTACCAGAATCTGCTTGCAATGGGGCTTGGGCAAGTAGTATAGCGGACTTTTCTCAGCCGTCTGCGCATTAGATTCTGATCTTGAATTTACCGCGATGGCACCGCCGCCGATTCGCAAATTATTTTCACCGGAAGCAATGCTAGAATATCGGCGAAACAAACCAGCCAATGCACAGGAGTACGCCGGTGCCACGAAACCAGCAGCGCGTCACCGGCTAAAAGGGGTTGTTGTCTCCGGAACCTGTGTGCAATGTAGACGGGTTTTGCAAACTAGACCGAGGAGCAGGAATGGATTCCGGACCGCTGGTTCAGGCCAACAGCAATTTTCGAAATATCCAGCCTGCAGCGCCTCCCGACCTCAGCCGACCCGGAGGCCTCGCGTTCCCTCCAGATTTTTCTCCTCACGAATCGGCGCTCGGCGAATACATACGTGTGCTGGTGAAGCGCAGGTGGACGGTATTAATCTGCCTGGCTTCGATCTTCAGCGTGGTTGCCATCGCAAGCCTGCGGATGACGCCCGTCTACGAAGCGAGCGGCAGTATTGCCGTCAACAAACCGGATTCCGATCTGGTAAATTTCAACAGCTCTCCCACGCTCAGTCTCGATTACTACGACCCCACCGAACTGGAAACTGAGGTCAAGATCCTGCAAAGTGATCTTCTCGCCCTGCAGGTGGTGAAGGAACTGGGCCTGGACCGGCCGCCTGACAGCGGCAACCCGTCGGCTCTGCCCTCCTCGCTTGATCTGGCTCCCGACCCCCTGCAAACCGACTCGGCGCGAACCACTTCGTTGCTGAACGGATTCAGGAGCAGCTTGAAGGTCACACTGCTTCCCAACACCCGCATCATCGAAGTGCAGTACCGTAACCCCGACAAAAATCTGGCGGCCAAGGTGGTTACGACCTTGATGAACACCTACATCGAGAACAATTTCAAGGCCCGCTTCAATTCCACGATGGAAGCCTCCGACTGGCTCTCCCAGCAACTCGTCGACCTGCAGATGAAGGTGGAAACCTCGCAGGAAAAGCTGGTCCGGTACGAGAAAGAACACGAGATTCTAGGCATCGACGAAAAGCAAAATATCGTCACCTCAAAGCTGGACGAATTGAACAAAGCGCTGACCGCTGCGGAATCCGACCGCATGGATAAAGAGGCCGTGTATCGCCTGACCCAAGGCGGCGACCCCGACGCAATCGCATCGGCTGCCGGCAGCGCGGACGTAAGCGGGTCTGGAAGTCAGACCGCCTCGGGACTTCTGGGAACTCTGCGCGCCAGAGAGGCGGATTTGAAGATTCAGACGGCGGATCTGAATACGCAGTTCGGGCCGTCTTATCCGAAGCTGGCGGAGTTGAACAGCCAGATCAAGGAGGTCGACATTGAGATTCGGGCGGAACTCAAGAAGGTGGTGGCCAGCATTCGCGGGCAATACATGGAAGCCCTGCAGCGGGAAGATATGCTGCACGATGCTCTCGAAAAACAGAAGCAGGAAGCCAATAAGTTGAACGAGAGCGCGATTGAGTACAGCCTGCTCAAGCGCGACGTCGAAACTAACCGGCAACTCTATGAAGGGCTGCTCGAGAAACTGAAAGAGGCGGGAGTGTCTGCGGGTTTGCGTTCCAACAATTTCCGCATCGTCGACGTGGCCCGCGTGCCGAACTCGCCCGTCGAACCAAACATCCCGCGCAATTTGGCTTTTGGCTTGCTCTTGGGACTCACTTCGGGGGTTGGGCTTGCCTATCTGCTTGAGGGATTGGACAACACGGTACGGACAACCGAACAAGCGCAGATGATTTCCGGTCTTCCGCCCTTGGGCATGATTCCTATGGGTTCGCGCAATTTGCGCGAGAACTCGGGCTCCCAGCGACTGGTGATCGCTGCTTCCAGAGAAGCCGTCGAGTTAATCACGCAGGTGCGGCCGCAGTCTCAAATGGCGGAATCCTACCGCGCGCTGCGCACTTCCCTGCTTCTCTCAAACCTGGGCGCGCCGCCCAAGGTAATCATGGTGACCAGCGCTCTCCCACAGGAGGGCAAGACCACCACGAGCATCAACTGCGCGGTGGTGCTGGCGCAGAAAGGAGTTCGCGTTCTCCTCATCGATGCCGATCTGCGGCGCCCCAGCATCCACAAAACCCTGGGATTAGGCCCACGCAGCGGACTCAGCAACGTCTTGACCGGCAGCGCGACGCTGGAGCAAGCCATCACACGACCGCCGGTTTTGCCAAACCTTTCGGTGCTTCCCGCCGGCACTCCGCCGCCAAATCCGGCGGAACTCCTGGCCTCCACCAACATGCGGGACGTGCTGGCAGAACTACGGGAGCAATTCGATCACATCGTAATCGATACGCCACCGACTTTGTCGGTCACGGATGCCGTTGTTCTATCGCCCCGGACGGATGCGGTCGTTTTGGTGATTCGCTCCGGGCAGACCACCAAACAGGCATTGCGCCGCTCCCGCGATGTCCTCTTGCAGGTGAACGCCAAGGTTTCCGGCGTTCTGTTGAATGCCGTCGATCTGAGCTCACCTGATTACTATTACTACTATGAGTATCAGGGCAAATATGCTCGCTATTATCGCGATGACGAACCGCGCGGCAGCCAAGAGGATGAGGACATTGAAGATACAGAAGGAGCAGACGAGGCATCTCCGAATAGCGCCTAGCGCAACTTCCGAGTGACGGCGGCTCCCAAACCACTCCAATGAAAATTGCCCTCAACACCCCGTGGCGGAAGAGGCTCGTCGTTGCAATAGCAACCGTGCTGGCGTGTGGATACTTAGCGCTGGCAGGACGGTTGTTTCTGGCATCCTGGTTCGCCGACAAAGTCGCACTGGCCAGTTTGCAACGTGCGGTTCGGCTTGACTCCAACAACGCGGACTATCGCGACCATCTGGGGCGCTATTTCGCGTTGATCGCCCGCGATCCGGTGTCTGCCGCGGGAGCGTACCGCGCAGCGGTCGATCTCGACCCCCATTCCGCCCGTTATTGGTTCGATCTGGCATCGGCTTATCAGATCCTGGGAAATATCGGGCAGCAGACCGACGCACTTGCGCACGCCATCCAGGCCGACCCCACCACACCCGACGTGGCCTGGGAGGCAGCCAACCTTTACCTGGTCCAGGGCCAGGATGACAAGGCTTTGCGGGAGTTTCGCGTCGTGCTCCAGAACGATCCGTCGCTGGCCAACTCCGCCATGCAACTCTGCTGGCGAATCAAGCCGGATGCAGATGTTCTTCTTGCAGAGGTTGTTCCCCCGCAGCCACAGGCCTATATCGCCTTTCTTGAACTGTTGATGGCCAAGCAGGAAACCGCAGCCACTGCCAAAGTATGGGACGCTCTGATGCGCATCCAGCAACCTTTTGCCAGAAGCTTTCTTTTCGAGTATTTCCGCTATCTCATTCTGCATAAGGACGTGGACGACGCCTTTTCTGTGTGGCAGGAGGGGGCGAGTCGCTTTGCTCTCACTTCCTACGTCCCCATGGCGTACAACCTGATCGTCAACGGCGATTTCGGCCTGGATATTTTGAATGCAGGGTTCGATTGGCAGTACGAGAAGCAACGCAGCGTAACCCTGACGCTCGATCCCAGTGACTCGCACGCTGGTCACCGCTCGCTCCTCATATCCTTTGACGGACCGGGCGTGAGTGACGCCGGCATTTACCAGTTTGTTCCAGTTCAGCCGAACACTACCTACGATTTCTCCGCCTATTACAAGAACGGCGGTCTCGAAGGCGCCGGCGGGCCACACTACACGTTGCAGGATTTTTATACCGGCGCGGTGGCGTTCGACAGCGACGAACTGCGAGATGCCGGCTTCTGGAAGTCAGTCACCGGAGAATTCACCACCGGCGCGGACACACGGCTGCTGTTGTTGCACGTACGCCGTCTTCCGGAAGGCAGTCCGATCCGTGGTAAGCTCTGGATCGACGACTTCCGGCTGGTGAAAAAAGAAGAGTAGCTTCGGTGCGAACGCCATCCATTTCATGAGCGCCAACGCCATTGCCGTCGTCCGGGGTCGCAAACCGGCATCCACGCTGGGATCGGTGCTTCTCTACGGAACTTTTGGACTGCTCATGTTCGGCCCTCTCGCCTTTGGCGCGGTCGAACCCTGGTCGATGTTCGTGATGGAGGCGGGCTCCGCCATTCTGTTCGTGTTGTGGATCAGCAAACAGGCCCTTGAGGGAGAACTTTCTGTCGTGTGGAACCCATTGTTCCTTCCCATGGGCGCTTTCGGCCTGCTGATCGTTGCGCAGTTGCTGCTTCACCGCAGCGCCTATCCTCACGACACGATCACGGAAGGGCTTGTCTATTGCTCTTATGCCATCCTCTGCTTCCTTTCAGGACAAACTCTGCTGCGCAGCTCGCAGGCGCGAAAGCTGGCGGTGATGCTCTCTCTTTACGGGGCTGCGGTGGCCGGGTTCGCGCTGCTGCAAGGGATCTCGCCGAATGGCAAGCTCTATTGGCTGCGTCAGCCCCGCAACGGCGGCTGGATCTATGGTCCTTACGTCAATCACAACCACTATGCGGGTCTCATGGAGATGCTGGTCCCGATTCCGCTGGTCTTGTCCCTCACGCATCTGGCTTCACACCGGTTGCGCATGGCAGCAGCGACCGCCGCTGCCATCATGGTCGGGACGATCTTTCTCTCCGGATCGCGCGGAGGGATGCTGGGGATCAGCGCCGAACTCATCATCGTGGCGATCCTGATCACCAAGCAAAAGCGTGGGATGCGCACGGCGATTGGAATTGGCGCGTTTCTCGCCATCGTTTTGACCTTGCTGGTCTGGATTGGAGGCGACAAACTCGTCGAGCGCATTGCCAGCATCGGTCCGGGACGCACCGATCTCACCACCGATCTCCGCATCGGCATCAATCGCGACGGCTTGCGGATGTTCGTCAAGCGACCGGTGCTGGGCTGGGGTTTGGGCGCTTTTCCCGTTGTCTACCCGGAGTTTCGCAGTTTCTACACCAACTTCTTCGTCAACGCGGCACACAATGATTATTTGCAACTCCTGATAGAAATGGGTTTGCTAGGCTTCGCTACCATGATCTGGTTGCTGATCGTGGTCTACCGGACCGCCATCAGGAAAGTTGGAAACTGGACGGGAGACATCAGCGGCGCCGTAGCCATGGCCTGCCTGCTGGGCGTGAGCGGCATTCTCGTCCACAGCGCCCTGGACTTCAATCTGCAAATCCCGGCGAACGCCGCCTTGTTTTATGTGTTGTGTACGATTGCAGTTTCCAGACCGTTTGCCCAACCGGCGCGCAAGCGCAAAGTTGTCCAGAGCCGGCCAGCCGACGAGATTCCGCCCGAGGCGGCGCTGCAAAAGCCCGCAACCAACTTTTAGCCGTCAGTTTCGGTTCTTGGAGAGTATTTCCGCAAGATTCCAGCGTCCTGACCCGTCAGCGCAGATCAGACGCGAACCTTCCTGGCCGGTTCACTCAACGTCGTTTAATTTGGCGAAGAAGGGCTGACCGGATTGTCGCTTTTGATGAGCACCCAGGTGGTGACGCCCAGCACGGCTCCCGCGCCGATCCCGATCGCTATCGGAGAATCGAGCATGCCGCCACCGGCCGCCGGGGCAGCGCCGGTACCGCGTCTTTTGTCTTTTTTCTTGTTGGACTGATCGGAACTTTCCTCGCGCGTGGTTTCCTGACCCTGGGCCAGCCTAACGGTGCCGCTGCTGTCAGTGATGCTCAGGTCGCCTTTCCGCGCCGCGATCTTGACTGTGCCATCGACATCGCTAACGTTGAACTCAGTCCATGCGTCGGACGCCGGGGCGATTTTGACTTCTCCGGCCACGGTCGCGACGCTCCGGGAGGTAGCAACTGCAACGCCGCCGTGCTCAACCTTCAGAGACGCGCCGTCAAATTGAACCAGAGTGTCGCCCAGAATCGTTATCGCTGACCCGGGAGCATTGATGTTGGCCACCGAACCCGGACGCGTTTGCAGCAGATCGCCCGAGAAAATCGCGGAGGAGCGTGGAACACTCGTTCCGTTCAACCAGGCGGTGCCGTTGATGTAAACCATAGCCGCTCCAGAATCAGCGGCAAAGATCGAAGCAGGGAAAAACAGCAGTAGCACGCAACTTACCATCTTGCGGAAAGCAGACATGCCCACTCCCACAATGCATTAATAACTAGCTAGGTGCCTTATCGGTGAATCGTATCCTCTCAAGTTATTGGCAGTCAATGAATATTGCGCTCGTGAGTGCTAGAAAACAGTGGAAAACTCCTGGCCGCCGTCCTCGCCACGGGCTGTTTTATAACCAGCGATCCACCAGTTTCCACCAGATCAGGCGCATCCATTCATCGACCAGGGTTTTTGCCCACTGGCGATGGGTCCACCAGTGTGCTCCGAATTGCTGATTATTCTCGACGGCTGCGATGGAATACCTATACTGCGGGAGTTCTCGCTGAAAAATATCGAGAGCACGGAGGGTGTGAAAGTCGGCAGTCACAATCAAGACACTCCTTGCGCCCGTGGCTGCCAGACACTTCGCCGCGTCCTTGGTCTCGGCCTTCGTTGACAAGCCGGTTATCGGACAAATGCTCACTGCGGCCGCTTGCGGCAGACTTAGAACGTATCTCTTAGCCAGATCGGTTTGGTCGAATTCGTAGATCTTGACCCCTTCCGGGACGTCGATCACGACCTGGTGCCCGTATCCCTGTTGGAGAAGTTGCAGTGCCCGTTCCGGGCGGTACTCAGTTTCGCCGGCCAATACGAGAATCACGTCCGACGGACGCGGTCTATTCACGATGAGGATTTCGCCCGCCTCAACGGCAAACAGCAATAGGCCAGCGAACGCGAACAAAGCCAGCAACCAGAGCGTTGCCCCTCGGGGCCGCAGTCTCATTTCCCGGAACCTCCAGCCTCTCTCCGCCCGGTCTCTTTGGTAATGGCTCGAACCACCACTGAAAGCGGCGGGGCGGAAGGTGCGTGCTAAAATCGAAACGATTTCATCCCAACCGATATCTTCATTGTGATCATGCCAACTTCTCCTTCGGCTACAGCCAATTCCGTCGATCAATTCAGGCAGAGAATTCAGCAGCGCAAGGCCCGCATCGGCATTATCGGTCTGGGCTACGTCGGACTGCCTCTGGCTTTGCTATACAGCGAGCAGAAATTTGCCGTCACAGGTTTCGACATCGATCAGCGTAAGGTCGATACCCTTTCTCAGGGCGGGTCCTACATCTACCGTATCAGCCCGGATGAAATCCGCGCCGCCAAGGCCCAGGGGTTTTCGGCGACTTCCGATTATTCCCTGATCCGGGATATGGACGCCGTCATCATCTGCGTCCCCACTCCGCTGAATGAATATCATGAGCCGGATCTCAGTTTCATCACTAACACCACGCATGCGCTTGCCCCCCATGTGCGCGAAGGCCATCTGATCGTGCTGGAAAGCACAACGTATCCCGGCACCACCGAAGAAGTGATGGTGCCAATTCTCGAGAAGGAAAACAAGAATGGGCTGAAAGCCGCGCGGGGCGCGGCGAACTCAGGCGCGGAATTCTTCGTGGCCTTTTCCCCCGAGCGCGAGGATCCGGGCAACACCACGGTCGCGCGCCCCGACATTCCCAAGGTAGTTGGAGGATTGAACCCACAAGCTTCGGAGCTGGCCGCGGCGCTTTATGGGTCGATCTTTCGCCGCACGGTTCCTGTGTCTTCGCCCGCTGCGGCCGAGATGACCAAGCTCCTGGAAAATATCTATCGCTGCGTGAACATCGCCCTGGTCAATGAGCTGAAGCTCCTGTGCCTGCGCATGGGCCTCGATATCTGGGAGGTGATTGAGGCTGCTTCCACCAAACCCTTCGGGTTTCACCCGTTTTATCCCGGTCCGGGACTCGGCGGACATTGCATTCCGGTCGATCCGTTTTACCTGTCGTGGAAGGCGAAAGAGTGGGACTTCCATACGCGCTTCATCGAGCTGGCGGGCGAGATCAACACCAACATGCCCTATCACGTGCTGGCCTCGGTCGGCGCAGCTCTCAACCGCCAGAAAAAAGCAGTGAATGGAGCGCGCGTGCTGGTGCTGGGCGTGGCTTACAAAAAGGACATCGATGATTTGCGCGAATCTCCTGCGCTGACCATCATCGAATTGCTGCAGAAAGAGGGAGCTCAGGTCAGCTATCACGATCCCTATTTTCCGTTCATCGGCAAAGGGCGAAGGTACGATTTGCAGATGAAGCGGACGGAGTTGGAGAATTTGGGACAATATGATTGCGTTCTGATCGTCACCGATCATTCCGACTACGACTATCGTCGCATCGTGGCGGAGGCGCAGTTGGTGGTCGATACGCGGAATGCCACCAAAGGCATCCAAAGTTCGAAAATTGTGCCCTGTTAGCCGGAAGAAGTTGATAGGGACTTTCTCCTCCAAACGTGCCGGAGCAGTAAAACTCTCATCGCCGGTGTAATTTTTTTGCGCTTTCGCAGAGTTTCCTTCCCGCACTATCCCACGTTGGCATAAGTGTCTGAGGAGAAAACCAGTTATTGTTTTGATCGGCAGCGGGAGTGGCCATTGCCGTGCATAAGCTTGTTAGGGGTAGTAGACTAAACATCTCAGTGCGGGACTTCCCAGGCAGGCCACGCAATTCCCGGGCTGAGTGCAACTTCGGCCCCTGGCAAGTGTTTTCAACAGCACAGAATCATTGAGTCACTGGACTGTAGTTATGGGATCTGTTGCTCCCCAAGAGGGTCTCTTCTCGCTTCTGCCGGAAAAGAGACCGCCGTGGAAAGAGTTCGTTCTCAGTACCGGGGCGCAGGCCCTCGTGGTGGCGCTGTTCTTATCGCTTCCGCTGCTGCATCCAGAGATTCTTTCATCGCCGGAGCATACATTCCGCTCCGTCGAGCTGGTGCCCACGCCGGTTCCGGTAAACCATCAACCCCAGCCGGTGAGAAATCTTCCAAAACCGATCCTCATGGCGCGGTTGGATCCGCCGACCGACGCCTTGCGGCTGCCCGCTCCACAGCCCAAACCGAGAATCAGAGTTGAGGATGATCCTGCACCCGCGGTGAGCATTCCGCCCAAGAAAATGGAAACTTTAGCCGAGGCCAAGCCGGTGATTCCGAAGGAAGGCGTGAAAACGAATGTCTTTTCCACGGGGAGTTCCGCCGCTCCGACCATCGTGCGTCCCGCATCGCAGGTAGAAACCGGCGGCTTCGGCGATCCCAACGGACTTGCTGCCAAGCCAGATCAGAGTCGGGCGGTAAACATCGCGGCAGCCGGTTCGTTCGACCTGCCGGCGGGCGCCGGTTACGGCAATGGAACCGGCGGCAGCAAAGGAGTCCGCGGCGTAGTTGCGAGCTCCGGATTCGGAAATGGAACAGCGGTCGCCGATCCACGCAGTTCCGCTTCGCGAGCTACAGTTCGCCAGGGGGGATTCGGCGATGCTGATGTACCGCCGGCATCGGCAACGCGTTCGCTATCGGCGCCGGCGGTGTCGAAAGTGATTCCGGCGGAAATTCTCTCCAAACCGACTCCTGTCTACACGGAAGAGGCGCGGCAGCTGAAGATCGAGGGCGAGGTGCTTCTCGAGGTAGTGCTGGAGGCATCAGGCAGGTTGCGGGTTGTCCGGGTGGTTCGGGGCCTCGGCCACGGGCTCGACGACAGCGCGGTGAAGGCCGCGGAACAGATCCGCTTCAAGCCGGCGATGAAGGATGGCCAGCCCTTCGACTCCACTGCTGTCTTGCACATCATCTTTCAACTGGCATGATGTTTTTTCAGAAGGGTCTTATGCGTATTTTCCAGTTCGTTTCACTATGTCTCTTGCTGGCAGGTTCTGCTTTCACTGCTCTCTGTCAGGATGCACCGTCTCCGGCCCCGCCGGCGGCGATCCCGGCTTCGGACACGGCTACTCCGCGGGCTTCCACGCCCCTGTCTACACCCGCACCGACCTCGTTCAACGAGGTCATGGATCGGGTAATCGAAAGGGAGCATTTTTTTCTGGCCCAGATGCGTCATCTGCGGCCCATGGTCGAAACCTATGTTCAGGATTTGAAGACGGAAAAAGATGGAAGCACGGTACCTGTGAAGGATAGATACTTCCTCGGACGGCTCGATATGAGCGATGGTCCTGAGGATACTTCCTTTATGGGGCAGCCCGGCTTCGGACGGCGCATGATCAATCGCCTGACGGGGCTTTATTCCATGCACTTCCTGCCGCTTGGCTTTGCCCAAATGGTGGTGCTCGATACCGATTTTCAGAAGAAGTACTACCACTTCACCTTCGTGCGGAGGGAATTTTTGGGCGAGGTGCGCTGCCTGGTGATTGACGTCCAGCCCCGTGAAGATGCGCCTCCCGGACGTTTTCTGGGACGCATCTGGGTAGAGGACCAGGACTACAACGTTGTGCGCTTCAACGGCACTTACTATCCGCACCCCAAGGCAGGTTTTTATTTGCACTTCGACAGCTGGCGACTCAACATGCGCTCGGGGGCTTGGCTTCCGGCCTACATCTACAGCGAAGAATCGGACATGAAGACCGGTTTGGGCCGGCCGCTGCACTTCAAGGCACAGACTCGCTTGTGGGGATATGACCTGAAGGGTCTGAACAAGAACGAAGAGTTTACTCAGATCCTGGTGGATTCACCCCAGTCGGTCAAGGATCAGAGCGACACTGCTGCCGATGCCAGCCCGGTTGCCGCGGAACGCATGTGGCAACGCCAGGCAGAGGACAACGCGATTGAGCGCTTGCAACGGATCGGTCTTCTGGCGCCTGCGGGAGATGTGGACAAAGTTCTGCTAACCGTGGTCAACAATTTGATTGTGACCAATAACATCGACCTGCAGTCCGACGTGCGCTGCCGCGTGCTGCTGACTTCGCCCCTGGAATCGTTCGCCGTCGGTCACACAATAGTGGTAAGCCGCGGTCTGCTGGATGTCCTGCCGGATGAGGCTTCGCTGGCGATGGTACTGGCCCACGAACTTAGTCACATCATTCTGGGACAAACGATGGACACTCAGCTGGCGTTCAATGACCGGATGTTTTTCCCGGATCAGGACTCATTCGAGCGGCTGGACTTTAAGCGGAGCGCGGCTGAGGAAGAGGCAGCCGACGCCAAGGCTTTGGAATTGCTCAAGAACTCGCCCTACAAAGACAAACTGGGCAACGCGGGTTTATTCCTCAAGCAACTGCAGGAACTTGCGCCCGATCTGCCGAATCTCATTCGCCCGCACCTGGGCAATGGCCTCGCTTCCGGCAAGAGCATCCGGATGTCGGCGCTCCTGGCTTCGGCTCCACAACTTGAGGCGCAGCGCACGGACCAAATCGCTGCGCTTCCGCTTGGCGGCCGTGTCAAACTCGATCCCTGGAGCGATCAGATTGAATTGGAGAAGGCGAAACCGGTGGCTTTAGCTTCGGCGCGCGAAAAAATGCCTTTCGAAATCACACCTTTCTTCCCCTATCTGACACGGCTTTCGGGCTCGGGAAGTGAAAAAGTGGCCTCGACCACACCTGCGCCGGCGAAATGAGGCGGTGCTTGGCAATTCAGCAATAGGGTGTAATCTCCAAAACGGTGGACGACAAGGCAGAACGGCGCACGCGTCAGCCCGCACCTACAAGCATGCAGATCCGGGTCCCGATTGCGCGGCGAGTGACACCCACCGGCTACTGGAGGGCGCTGCCGACGTTAGAAAACACGTTGTTCGCGTTCGAGCCGATCAGCCGGATGGTGCCAACTACGATAACCAGAATGACTGCCAGCATGACCGCGTATTCCGCGATGTCCTGGCCTTGATCGTCTTTCCAGAGACTCTGAAGAAATCTTGCCACGGGCTCCTTCTCCTTAACGAAATCCTTCTCTCTAAATGTGCCTAAACCCCGCCCTTTTCCGAAACAGAGGGGACTCAGTCACGCAATCGTGACCAGCAAAACTGTTCCCGAGGCTGGATGGTTAAGTTTGATGATACGTTGCGAAGCCGGATGCGCCAATGGCACAATCGTGCCATAAAAACCGAAAGGTCACGTAGCCATGGTTACCTATCGTCAGGCGATACTTTTCAGGGGAAGCGATTGATTTACCGCAAACAGCGCCAATTCCAGCCGAGTGGACACGCCCAGCTTGTCAAAGATATTGCTGAGATGGTGCTTAACCGTGTCTTCACTGATTTTGAAATACTCCGCAATCTCTTTGTTTGAATATCCCGCGACCACGGCCGAAACAATTTCCAGTTCCCGCGGAGTCAGGCCGAACTTCTTCTGGCGCGCCTCATCGCTGGAGGATTGCATCAGCGTACGCAGATACTGCACCAGATTGGAGACGCTCTCCCGGCCAACCCAGTATTCGCCCGACATCACGGTGTGGATGGCTTTGAGCAGAAGCTGGGTCGCAGAATCTTTGAGCACCACCCCGCGCGCTCCCAACTGCAACGCCTCGACAATCTGACTTTTCTCCGCCGCGGCGGTGAGCAGGATGACACGTACCGGAGTGGATGTTGCGCTCGTGCTCAAATCCCGCAGAGCCTCAAGACCGGGATGCTTGGGCATGGCGAGATCTAACAGCAGGATATCGGGTTTCAATTGGCGGGCCAGCTTGACTGCTTCCGCGCCATCCGAGGCTTCGCCCATCACTTTCAGATCGGGTTCGGCCTCCAGCAGACGGCGCAGGCCATCGCGAAAAATGGGATGGTCGTCGGCAATCACGATGCGGACAGGTTGCGCTTTTTTAAAATTCATGCGGCAGTTCTCCACCTCGAGGCACGGTGATTTGCAGCCGTGTCCCCAGGCCGGGATTTGATTCTACCGTGAGTTCGCCTGCAATTAAACGAACCCTTTCCTGAATGATCAGGGGGGCTTTACCTATCTGGTCGAGTTCGGCTTGCGTGAGCTTGCCGGAAAACGGAAAGCCCTTGCCATCGTCTTCCAGCGTCAGATTCCATTGGGTGTCGTTCGCGGCCAGCCGAACCAGGGCATGGCGGGCGCGGCTGTGCTTGCGAACATTCACCAATCCCTCCTGCACGATGCGAACCAGTTCGCGGCAAACCTTCTGAGGCATGTCGAGTCCGTCCAGATCAGTCACCAACCTTGCCGTGATGCCAGTCTCACGCTCGAAGCGCTCTACCGTGTCGTTCAAAACATTGAGAAAGCGGGACGAATCCACGTCCATTGATTTCATCTGCTGCATCAGCTCCCGCAACTTGAGCACTTCTTCCCGTAGCAGGCCCTGGATGCGGCCCAGCTCACCGGCTACAATCGATGGTTCGTTCGCCGCCTGACGCTTTAGAACGTCAACCTGCATCTCCACGGCGATGAGCGATTGCACCGCGCCATCGTGCAATTCCCGGGCAAAGCGTGCCCGCTCCGCGGCACCTGCCCGGCGGCGCAGACGGTGCAGCAGATAAACGTTGTGAACCGCCGGCCCGACCTGATGCACCAAATCCAGCAGAAACCTAAGTTCTTCCTGCTTTTCCCCGCGCCAGGAGGGATCAAAGAGGAAGAGTCGTCCTCTCCATTCGCCGCCGAGCAGGAAGGCAACCGTAATCAACGACTGGAAAGGCTGAAGCTCCTTCAGTTGCGCCAGCGACTGCATGCTCCCGACGGCAATCTGGTTTCCTTCATCGTCCAGTGCGACCGTGGACCAGCGATCCTTTTCGCACGCCGCGTAACAAACATCCCCGGGAAAATCCTCAACGTACTTTTTGGCGTCGCGCGGACTGGGCTCGAGCCAGATGAATTCGGCAGGAACTCCCGGAGAGTTCTTCAATTCTCCGAGGAAAACTCTGTGGCTGCGGGCCTCTTGCGAGGCAATCAGCAACTTCGAAGCGCCATACATGGCTCGCACTTCCCCAAGAATCTGCTGCAAGGTTCCCGTAAGGCCGGCTTCGACACGGGCTCTTGCCAGCAAGCCGGTCACGGCTGCCTTCTCCGCCCGCAGGTGTTTTTGTTGTTCGGCAAGATAACCCAGCAGCAAACCCATGACCAGCAGGTAAATCGACAGCATGAACAAGCGCTTGGGTTCGAACTCCTGCACGTTGACCCGGAGGCCGGAAAAAATCCGCCAGGGCAACACCCCTTCGGGCGTGGCCCAGACGTGGAGCAGCAGGAAGCTTTCCGTCCACAGCAAGGCGACTTCCGCTGCCGCAGTGGTTAAGGTTTCCCATAATCCCCAGCGGTAGGCAGCCGCGGCCAGCACAAACACAAAAAAGAGAAAGAACGGGCTGCGCGGCCCCTCGCCGAAGACTGAAATGAAGGCCGGCCAGATGATATCCGCGATGTGCACCAGCAGTCGGAACGAAGCCGTGGACTCGCGCCGCCTCCGCAGCAGCATTACGATCCCAAATGCATTCGCCATGTAAAAGCTGAGCAGGCCGTAGGCCGCTGACGAATACCCTAACTGCGTCGGATCCATCCGGATCGCAACCAGCGCGCAGAAAGCCAGGAAGAGACGAGCGGTCGCCAGCCAGCGTTCGATCCGGCGAATCTCGCTGGGGTCAGTGGGAGCCTTAGGTCTCCAAAAGAAACGATACTGTGCGGCTTGGGGAGGCAAGCGAGTCAAACTTTCCGCGGCTGACCGGGCAGCGACGGCATGTGTCTCGCATATTATTGATAAGATGGGGCCGGAGCAAGCAAAACTTTTACGAAAGTATTAGGCCGGATCGCCCGAGTCACGCGCACATGGAGCCCCAATCACCTGGAAGTTACTCAAGTAACGTAACCCTTTCTCGTTTCCCTTCTAAAATGAAGCGCCAGGGGCATCTGCTTGCCGGCGCACTCGAAGATTTGGACCGCTGTTACCTCCGCCAGTCTCCTTCTGCTGGTCGCGGCCGCGGTGCTGCTGCACCATTCCTTCCGCCTCACAGCCCTGAGCGATGTTATTCAGTGTTTGCTGTTGCTTTCCGGGACGCTTTCGTTTCTTCCACACGTTCTCAAGTCGCGGGGCCGCATGCGCCTGTTCTGGGCGCTCATCATGAGCGCAATCGCGATGTGGTTCTCTTATCAGCTGATGTGGACTTATATCGAGGTGTGGCAGCGGCGGGAGGTACCCGAGCTTTTCGCTGGAGACATCGTATTATTCCTTCACATTGTTCCCCTGATGGCAGCGCTGGCTTTGCGCCCGCAAGTCCCCCAAGATGAACACTCGGCGCGTGTGGGCCGTCTTGATTTCGCTTTATTGATTGTATGGTGGGTTTATCTCTACGTGCTGCTGGTGATCCCGTGGCAATATGTGGTGGCCGATGATCTGGCATACAGCCGCACGCTGAATTCTGGATACCTCGTCGAGAAGGTGGCCTTTCTTGTTTCTCTTGCCATCCTGTGGTGGTCCAGCAAGGGCGGCTGGAGAAGCTTCTATGCCAGTCTCTTCGGCGCCAGCCTGACGTACTCCGCTAGTTCCTATGTGGCCAACTGGGCTATCCCCCGCAATCTTTACTACAGCGGCAGCCTCTACGACATTCCTCTGGCAATTTCCATGGCCTGGATTACGGTGATCGGCCTCTGGACCCCGGACCGTGAGCCTCAGGAAAGTTCCGAGGAGCCCTCCACAGGGCCCGGAGTCTGGCTTGCCCGCCTTGGAATGGCCGCCGTGTTCTCACTTCCCGCCTTTGCGGCATGGACGCTGCTCGATGCTGCTCTACCCCATCGCGTCCGCGCCTTTCGCCTGGTTCTCACTCTAGCGGCTGCATTGCTGATGGGGATCATGGTGTTCACCCGGCAGCATCTGCTGGATGGCGAATTGCGCCATTTACTAAAGCACTCCAGAGAGTCCATCGCCAACCTTAAGCGCTTACAGGCCTTGCTGACGGAATCGGAGAAACTTGCCTCCATCGGGCAACTCGTCGGCGGCGCGGCGCACGAACTCAACAACCCGATCACCGCCATGTTAGGTTACAGCGAACTCTTACTGGCCACCGCTCTGAGCCCGGAACAACACGAACTCGCAGCCGGCATTGCACAACAAGTGAGGCGAACTCGATCGCTGGTCAGCAGCCTGCTCAGCTTCGCCACTCAGGGGCCTGCGGCCAAGGCTCCCGTCGATCTCAATACGCTGGTCCGAACTGCGATTAAAATCTCGCAGCCTCAGTGGCAAACCCTGAAGGTTGAGGTTCGTGCGGATCTGCAGCCCGATCTGCCTACCATTCTCGGCGATTCCAACCAGTTGCTGCAGGTTTGTATCCAGATCCTGAATCACGTGTTAAGCAGGGAGCAATTGGGAACCGGCGGTTCACTCGCAGTTGCGACGCACCATCAAAACGGCACTGTCAGCGTTAGGGTTTCCGGTCTGGGCCGCCCCACCGGCAACGGAATCAACACGGCCTCTGCTGGTTCGAAGCTTCATTTCGACCAGGGACTTGGGGAGACCGCGCTCGGCGCCTGCCAGGAAATCTTGCAGGAGCATCAGGGGCGAATCCTGTTTCAGAAGCAGGAAAAGGGCGGGTCGACGATCCGGCTGGAACTGCCGGTCAGTTCCCCAGCACCGGCAAAACCGCACCCGGCGCGGTTTCCGGCCATATTGGAATCTCAACCGTTCGCTTGAGCTGGCCGCAAGCGGCGTAAATGTCGCGTCCGCGCGGCTTGCGGACAAAAGCCGGAACGCCTGCCCCCCTCAAGATTCTCTGAAACTCGGCGACCGTTTGGCCATCAGGCGTTGCAAAATCAATTCCCGGGCCCGGGTTGAGAGCAATCAGGTTTATTTTTGCCCGCAGGCTGCAAAGGAGATCGATCACTTCAAGGGCATGCGCGCGCTGGTCGTTCACTCCTCCAAGCAGAACGTACTCAAAGGTGATTCGCTCTCGATTCCGCAAAGGGAAATTGTGGGCGGCGGCGAGCAAGGCTCCCAAATTCCATTTTCTGTTCAGCGGCATCAGCTTGGTTCGCAGGGCATCGTTCGAGGCGTTCAGCGAAATCGCCAGCTTCGGCCGCACCCGCTCGAGCCCTAAGTCGTAAATTCGCGGCACAATGCCAGCAGTGGAAACCGTCATTCGCGATTCTGCTATCCCAACCTCGCCTACCAGCAAGCGCACCGCTTTCATGAAGCTCTCGTAGTTCAGAAACGGCTCTCCCATTCCCATGAACACCAGATTGATCCGATCTTCCCCGAGCGAAACCTTCTGATCGTTTAAAACGGCCAGCACCTGGCCCACGATCTCTCCCGCCTCGAGGTTGCGCTTCACGCCCAGCATCGCGGTGAGGCAGAACTGGCAATCCACGGCGCACCCCACCTGGCTGGAAAGGCAAATCGTTGCCCGCCCCCATCGCGACGCGCCCGCCAACGGCTCTCCCGCTTCCGAACCATCGCCCTCTTCGCCGTCATCGCCCTCTGGCATCCACACGGTTTCCACAGTCTGGCCGTCAGCAAAGGCAATCAGATAGCGAATTGTGCCGTCCGCAGATTCAAACTTCCTCTCGACGCGGGGAAATCCCAGGGAGACCCCGCTCTGAACAAGCTGGTCGCGGAATTTTTGGGGAAGAGTAAATATTTGCTCAATCGATTCCACGCGTTGCCGATAGACTGCATCGAGGATTTGCTGGCAACGATACGGCGGTTCGCCCGTAGATTCGAGCAAGGTTGCTACTTCGCCTCGATTAAGCCCGAGCAACGAAGATGAGTGATGTTCCGCCATAAGATCAGGAAAGGTGGCATGGCTTACCGCGCCGACCCCTCCACTATCCTCTAACCTATTGATTCTACACGCAAAACAATACTATTCTCGCATGGCGTCCCGGCTGCTGCCAGATGTGTAAGAATAATAAAGTCAATTCCAGAAAGCTGATTCGAAATTCACCCGTCGAAATGGTTCAAGAAGTTCGCAGCGTTCGTCGTCAGGTGTTGCCCCACGGCCTGACCGTCATCACCGAACAGATGGAGCATATTCGTTCCGCTTCTATCGGAATCTGGCTGGAAACCGGCTCGCGTGACGAGGACCCTCAGTGGAATGGTATCTCACACTTCATCGAGCACATGGTGTTCAAGGGCACCCAGCACCGCACGGCGGAAGAAATCGCGCGTCAGGTCGATTCCATCGGCGGCAACATGGACGCTTTTACGGCTAAGGAGTGCATCTGCTTTAACGTAAAGGTGTTGGACGAACACGTTCCGGCGGCACTTGAGATTCTCTGCGATCTCGTCCTGTATCCCGTTTTTGACCGCGCCGATATCACGCGCGAACGCGGAGTGATTCTCGAAGAAATTAAGATGGACGAAGATAATCCCGACTATCTCGTCCACGAAATCTTCACGCAAAATTTCTGGAAAGATCATCCTCTGGGCAAACCGATCCTGGGAACCAAGGAGACAGTGAAGCGGTTCGAGCGCGAACCGGTGCTGGATACCTATACCCACCGTTTCGCACCCGGCAACATTATCGTGGCTGCGGCTGGGAACCTCGTCCATGACCGCTTCGTAGAGCTGGTTGCCAAACACTTCGAACGCATGAAGCCGATGAAAAATGGCTTCCACTCGCCAGAACCCAAAATCGTGCCCCGCATCACGCTGCGCAACAAGAAGGCCCTCGAGCAGGTGCAGTTATGCATTGGCGTGCCCTCGCATCCCATCGCGCATCAGAAGCGCCACGCTGGCTACATTCTGAACACTCTACTGGGCGGCGGGATGAGCTCGCGTCTGTTCCAGAACATCCGCGAGCGGCAGGGACTAGCCTATTCCATCTACAGCGACCTGAATCCTTACCGCGATACTGGCTGCCTGGCAGTCTACGCGGGCACATCGCTGGCCTCCGCGGCGAAGGTGGTCCAGTCAGTGGTGGGCGAGTTTCGCAACTTGAAAAATGCTACGGTGCCTGCGGAAGAGCTGCGCCGTTCCAAGGATCAGCTTAAGGGCAGTCTTATGCTCTCGCTTGAGTCGAGCACCGCCCGCATGTCGAATCTGGCGCGTCAGGAGATGTATTTTGACCGCTTTTACGACCTGGATGAGCTCATCGAAAAGATCGAGGCTGTGACTGCCGAAGATCTGCGGGACTTAGCCAACGAATTTTTCCGCCCGGACTTGGTCGCCCTGACCGCCTTGGGCAATTTGAATGGATTGAAGATCTCCCGCGACCAACTCGCCTGCTGAAACAGACCGCTTGAACGCTCGGACGGCTTTTTTACCTACAATCCCTCTCGGCGCCATTGTTTCCTCGGGGATTCCCTAATTCGCCTGTAAGTTGTAACTTTCTCCCAGGCAGCTCATCTCAATTATGCCGAGGGGCACGAACTGCCTGCCGGCGTAACTGCACATCTCTTCGAGGAGAACGTATGAAACGGATTTTCGGCAGTCTCGCTCTCGCATGTGTTCTGGCCCTCTCCATGGCAGCCTTCGCCCAGGATTCCATGAGCCAGGACAGCATGAAAAAGGACCAGCCCAGCAGCGACACGATGAAGAAGAACGACATGAAGAAGGACAAGAAGGCGAAGAAAGCAGCCAAGAAGAGCACGATGAAAAAAGACAACATGAAGAAGGACGATATGAAGAAAGACGACAGCATGTCGCACGACAACATGAAAAACAATTAGGACCAGAGTCCGTCCGCCACGCAGGCGCCATGCACACCGGGCGGCTGCGTGGCGAATCTTTTTCTGAGCTTTACCGGTACAGAACCAAATTCCGCTGCCGCAGCGTCAGATTTTGACCTTTCCCTAGTGTCCTGCGTTGCGCAATTCCTGTTCTTCTTCCGCCTCCTCGTCAGTCCCGAGAGTTGAAGCTGGTTGCCGCCCAAGGGCGACTTCCAGATATTTTCGCAAGCAGCGCACGCAGGGCACATATCCGTCGCGAATCGCCTCTCTGGCGGTCATCGTCCTCAATTGACTCTTATCATGGATGAAGGTGCAACCCGCAAGGTGGAAGACCTTGGTGTTTGCGGCGACCACGACCTGCATATCCGGAGGAATGTCATGTCCGGGCTGCGCGTGTTCGGACTTCAGCGGAGGCTGGAAGGTAAAGGAGCTGACCAACTGCACGGTCCCGGCGATCACGATCAGTGCAGCCACCGGAACGAGCCATGCCGACCACGTTGACCACGGCTTCCCTTCTCGGACATTTTCCGACAAGCGCCTTTGCAAACGGCTGCTGAACCCGACAGGCACCTCCAGCATGCGTTCGTCCCCGTAGAGCGCAATCACATTGCGCGTCCCCTCCAGCACCGATCTGCAACGGGCGCAGCTCTCGAAGTGCGTATTTATGGCCGTGCGCAGCGCCGCATCCACATCGCCTTCGAGATAATTGGAAATCTCGCGCCAGACCTGTTCGCAATTGACTACCATGGCTTGTTCCCCTTCTCAAACGGCAAGCGGCTGAACCAGCCCTGCTCCCATCCGGCGGCCAGCAGATCGCGCAGCATCAGTCGCGCCCGCAAAAGCCGGGTCTTCACTGCCGCCACTGAGATTCCCAGCAGCTGTGCCGTCTCCTGAATATTCAAGTGTTCCATGTCGCGCAGCATGAACACCTCGCGATACTTCCGGTCGAGGGTGCTCAGCGCTTCCCCCAATTTCTGACGAATCTCTTTGCGCTCCAGCGCCTCAGAAGGGATTTCGCGCCAGTCGGCGAAATCACGCGGCTGGTATTCGCCTTCGTCATCCCGCTGATCGTCGATGCGTTCCATGACCACGGTTCGCTCCCTTCGCCGGCGCATCAGGGCTTCGTTGACGGTGATCTGAATCAGCCAGGTGCTGAAGCGTGCCTCCGCCCGAAACTGCCGGATGTTGGCGAAGGCTTTCAGCATGGCCTCCTGAGCAACCTCCTCGGCGTCGGCCTCGTTTCGCAAAATAGCCAGCGCCGCCGCATACACCCTGCGCTCATAGGGCCGGACCAGCTCATAGAATTGATCACGCTGCCCGCGCTGCACGCGCGCGATCAAGTCCTGCTCGCGCGGATTCCCCATCTGGCCCGGGTCTTGTAGAACCATTTTCGCTTCCGGCATCATGCCGCCCCGTATTCGTGTCTAAGAATGGGCCTGCGCCGCCACGGCGGTTTTCTTCATTTACTCGTAGTCGGGATTCTTCTTCCATCCCGTCAGCATGGAAACGAAATTGTTCCAGCCATGCAGAATGACCATCACCAGATGTCCAAACACAAAAGCCAGAATTGCCCACATCACCAGAAAATGCCACAGGCGTGCCCAGTGGAAACCACCCATCAGCCACGCCAGCCAGGAAAACTGCACCGGCTTCCACACCGCGAAGCCAGTCACCACGGAAAGAAAGCCCAGCACGATTGTGGTGGTATAAGCATGCTTTTGCAGCGGGTTATAAGCTTCGCGCGCGGGCGGCTTGGGACCGAAGAAGAAGTAGTGCTTCACCATCGGCCACACGCCCGGGATATCTTTCCGCGTGAACAACACCTGACGATAATTACGGCTGAAAATCTCGTAGCCGATGTAAACCAGTCCGGTGGCGATGTAAATCCACATGAAGGTCAAATGCCACTGCAGCGCGCCGCCCAGCCATCCTCCGATAGCCAGCGACCTCGGCCAGTCGATGAGATCCTTCTGTGGAATCTTTGCGCCAAAGCTGGGGAATGCCCGGAAAATCTGCAGACCGCTGCCCGCCATCACAAACAACGAAATCGCGTTCAGCCAATGACAGATTCGTACGGGCAAAGGGTGCTCGTAGATGGCTCGGCCGACCACCATGAGCTCTTCTGTAGCAGCTTCTTCACCTTTTGCCTTTGCTACCGGCCGAACGATTTCGACCACGGCATCACTCATGTTCAAGCCTCCGGCGCCGGCCTCGTATCTCCCGCTACAACCCGTAAAACCAGGAATAGCCCTGATCTTCCCAATATCCGACCTTGTCGAGTACGTGGGTGACTTTCAGGTCGGTTAAGTACTTGGCCTGCTTGTAGCCGATTTTTGTCGGCACGTTCAAACGCAGCGGGGCGCCGTGCTTGCGGGTGAGCGGCTGATCGTACATCTCGTAGCAGAGAAGCGTTTGCGGATGCAGCGCTGTCGCCATGTCCAGCGATTCGTAATAGTCGTCGGCGCAACCCACGGTAAGGAAACGGGCCGAGAGGTCTGCGCCAACCATTTTCAGGAAATCCGACAGCCGCGCACCGCCGAAGCGTCCGATCACGTCCCAGCCTTCCACGCATATGTGGCGCGTGTTCTGCCGAATGCGGGGAAGGGTCTGGATCTGGTCGAGTCTGTAGTCTCCCGGCTTTTGCACCGCGCCGGTCACGGTCAAACTCCAGTTTTCGAAAATGATGCCGGGATCGTCCACGTCATAATCATTGATGGGAAACCTGGCGAAGGGAGTCAGGTCGGCCGTGGAGAACGTCGGAGCAAGGTGCCCGGAGCGGAATAACCGCGCCGACATCCAGTCGCTGAATCCCAGGCCCCTGCCAAGCAAAGAGTCCTGCAGTTTGGGAATGGCGAAAGCGCCCAGCGCGATCACCGGCGTGAGCTTTAGTAATTCGCGCCGATTCATCTGCCGGAACTTCTTTTCGTCGACTTTCCGGTCCATAGCCCTCCAGAACGAGTTCCTCTGTCAGGATGGGATTCCCGAGGACGCGCAAAGTTACGGGGTAATCAGACCTGGGCCAGCAGAATACCACTCCTGCGAGGCGAAAAAAATGCAAGCTCCCCTGTACCTTTGGACTGGTCTTTTGCAGCGTTTTCAGGGCATACTAGGCTGAACAGATTTCCTCAAATTGTGTGTTTATGCAGGAGCAGAAGACCTTAGCGCCGAAGCCTCGACGTGCGCCTGTGGCGCCCCCTGCGGGGCCCATGCCCTTGGACTCTAAACAACGCGGATTGATGGTCGGGGCTCTGTGCCTGCTTCTGCTGGCTTTGGCCATTGTGCTCTGGCACGATCGTGACTTCTGGTTCCCCGACTCACAGCAAGCCGATGCCGGCGAGGTTGAGAGTCCTGCCGCGATCACGTCCAAGCCGATAGAGCCCGCGGCTGCGGGCGGGAAAGAAGCTGCCCCGCCTGCCAAGGTCAGCCATCGCAGAGTACGCTCGCGAAGGTCCATCAGGACGAAGGCATCGACTGCAGAGGCAAATCTGGTTGCGGCAGCGGACCAACCGGCTGCCGCCTTTATCACCCGCACGGTACTGCCGCCGCTCGAGGTTGAGGTCATTGCCGGCGACACTCATCGCACCCTTCGCCCCGGCAGCAACTCTGTGCATGTGGAGTTACAGCCGGGCTCGCCCTCCCACCCGGCAGCCGACCCCATTCCCACCGGCGTAAGTGGAACCGCCGCAAACCTTACTAGCGATGCCGCCGAACGCGTGCAGATGTCGGTGGATACTTCGCAAGTTGTGGCGCGCCCCGTGCGGCCGAGTTATCCTTTGCTGGCGCGGCAGATGAAAGTGCAAGGTTCGGTGATTTTGGACGCTCTGGTGGGAAAAGACGGAGTCATTCAGAATCTCAGCGTGGTCAGCGGACCCCCGATTCTGGCGACGGCGGCACAAGAAGCCGTTCGCCAGTGGCATTTCAAGCCCCATTTTGAGGGCAATGAGGCTGTCGAGACCGAGGCAAAGATTACGGTCAACTTCACCATCTCGACTAATTGATTCTTGGCTGGAGCGCCCAGTGAAAACAGTTCCTGATCCCGGGATCAAATCGCCGGGCCGGCGGACCGCGGAGCGGTCGCTCATTCTCGCCGGAATTGCCTCGGCTGCTCTGTTTGTGACTTTCCACGCTCGGTCTTCTTCACGCGGCCCATCCTCTCCCAACAAAAGCAGAGTCACTCCCATGGCCTTCAGAATTTCGAGCACCAGTTTCGCCGATGGCGGCGACATCCCGAAAAAATTCACCTGCGATGGAGCCGACGTCTCACCACAGCTGGCGTGGAGCGAGCCGCCCAGCGGAACCAGGAGTCTGGCTTTGCTGGCCGACGATCCTGATGCGCCCGGCGGCAACTGGAATCACTGGATCTTATGGAACATGCCGGCTGAAACCCGGCACCTCGCAGAAGGAGTGAGCAAGACTGCGCAACTACCCGATGGATCACGGCAAGGAGTGAATGATTTCCACAAAGTTGGCTACAACGGTCCCTGCCCGCCCCCGGGCAAGCCACACAGATATTATTTCAAGCTCCTCGCGCTCGACGCCCGGCTCGATCTCAAGGGGAATTCGGTGAAACGTGAACTCGAAGCCGCCATACAGGGACACATTCTGGCGCAGAGCCAGTGGATGGGCCGCTATGGACGCTAGCCATCTGTCTCGGAGAAGGGTTGATAAACCTTCCACAAAATAACGAGCGCCCTGAACTCTTTCGAGTTCAGGGCGCCCGGGCAGCCCTCCCCCAGAACTGCTCATCTGAGACCTTAAACGTATGCCGCTTCTTTGCAAATGGCCCGAGCGTGCTATAGTCTTCCCCTAAAGTGCCATGCCTCTAACCTATTGAAACAACACCGCTTGCAATACGATTCGTGTCGGACTGCACAATTCACGAGGCATTCTTTGGCGTGAAGTTGGGCTTTGCCGTGCCGATGAGGAAAGTAGCGCGACATGCCTATGGCCCTCATTCATGATCCGGAGATTTACCGCAGCATTTTGGAAAGCCTGCCCATCGGCATCTGCGTCGTAGATGCTCAGAAAAAAATAATCTTCTGGAACGACGGGGCCGAGCAGATTACAGCACGCACGCGCATGGACGTGCTGGGACACTCCTGTTTCGAAACGATCATGAGCCAATGTAATCAAAGCAGTTGCGCGCAATGCGCGGAGCAATGTCCGCTGACCGTGGCGTTGCAGCAGGGCAAGACAGTGGGGGCTGGTATCTTTCTTCAACATAAGGCGGGACATCGCGTGGCCGTGCATTCCTGGAGCACCCCTTTGCGTGACGCGCATGGCTTGATCATCGGAGTGGTTCAGAGTTTCGAAGAACCGCTCGCGATCGCCAATCCCGACCCCGGGGAAGAGTCCATGAAGCTGGGTGGATTCCTCGACGATGTGACCGGTTTGGCCAATCACATCATGATGCAGTCGCACCTGCGGGAAACCTTGGGCACGTTCGCCGAACTTCACATTCCTTTTGGTGTGGTATGCATCGAGGCGGTTGATCTTGGCCCCTTCCGCTCCCGCTACGGACAGGATGCAACAACCTCGATTCTGCGCGCTTTGGCGCGCACTCTTCGCAACACAGTATGGCCTTCGGACTTTGTCGGCCGCTGGAGCGACGACCAGTTCTTGGTGATTCTCAACGGCTGCAGCGAAACCGCATTGCGGGCGGTTGGTGAACGCATGTGCAAGATGGTGGCCGGCGCGACTATCGAATGGTGGGGAGAGCGGCACTCGATTACGGTTTCCATTGGTAAGGCTTCGGCCCAGACCGGGGATACGGTCGAATCTCTGATGGAGCGCGCGCTGCGGGCGGTGGTAGCCAGCCGACCCGTCGCGCTCGGTCAAGCCGCTGCCACCGGCAACAGTTCCGCTACCGGATAATCCATGTTCGCGATCGTCGGAATCGTGGTTGTCTTCGGTGCCATCGTGGCCGGCTATTTGATGGAGCACGGCAACCTCCGGGTGCTGCTCCAGCCCGCGGAACTCATCATCATTGGAGGCGCGGCCATCGGAACCGTGCTGGTCGCCAATCCGCTGCACGTTCTTAAGAAAATTGCCGGCGGCCTCGGCGGAGTCTTTGGCGGCTCGAAGTACACCAAGCAGGCATATATCGATTCCCTCAAAATGATGTACGACCTGCTCAACAAGGCGCGAAAGGATGGCTTGATGGCGCTCGAGGGGGACGTGGAGGAACCCGACAAGAGCGCGATCTTTTCCAAGGGTCCGGCCGTCCTGAAGAACCACCATGTTCGGGACTTCGTGTGCGATTCGCTGCGAATGGCGGTTACCGGCGTCGATGCCTTTGACCTCGATCAACTTCTGGACCTTGATCTCGAAGTTCACCACCACGATGCCACCGTGCCGACTTCGGCGCTGAGCACGATGGCGGATTCGCTACCGGGGCTGGGCATCGTCGCCGCCGTGCTGGGCGTGGTCATTACCATGGGCGCCCTCGGCGGACCGCCAGAAGAAATCGGGCGCAAGGTCGCCGCGGCCCTGGTGGGCACATTTCTCGGAATTCTCCTCTGCTACGGCCTGGTTGGACCGATCGCCGCCAACATGGCCAAAGCCGCAGAAGAGGAACACGCCTACCTCTACGTCTTGCGCGTGCTGATGGTGTCTTTTCTGAAGGGCACCGCTCCTATCATGGCGGTCGAAGTTGCAAGGCGCGCCGTGCCTGGCCACGTCCGCCCGTCGTTCAAAGAAGTCGAACAGGCCTGTCGCGGAGGCGGCGCGGCAGCAGCGGCCGCGGCATCTTCAGGTTAGCTGACAGCAATTCGCAACATGGAAAAAACTCGCCCGATTCTGATTGTCAAGAAGAAAGCCGGCCATAACGGCCACCACGGCGGCGCCTGGAAAGTAGCCTATGCCGACTTTGTCACGGCCATGATGGCCCTGTTCATCGTCCTCTGGCTGCTAAACACGAGCAAGCAGATCCAGGAGGCGGTAAGCGGTTATTTCAAGGACCCGACCGGAACATCCAAAAAATTGGGCACCAGTCTGGCGGGAGCCGGCGAGAACTTCGTTCTCAGCAAAGACGACATGCCCAAGTTGAAGAACGAATTGGAAAAGGCCATGCAACAAATGGCCGATTTCGACAAATTAAAAAGCCATATCGAGATGACGGTCACCGCCGAAGGTTTGCGTATTGAGTTACTGGAAGGGGCTTCTGGCACTTTTTTTGACAGTGGCAGTGCAGACCTGAATGGCGACGGACGCGAGATGCTGATTACTCTTGCCCGCGAACTGGGCAAACTCCCCAACAAACTTTCCATCGAAGGCCACACCGATGCCAAGCCCTATGTTGGATTCGGCAACTATAGCAATTGGGAACTTTCCACCGATCGCGCCAATTCTGCCCGTCGTCTCATGCAGGCCAACGGAATCCGTCCCGATCAGGTCAGCCAGGTACGCGGTTTCGCCGACCAGCGCCTTCGCAAGCCGGATGATCCCTTCGATCCCTCCAACCGGCGCATCTCGGTGATCGTGCAATACATGCCGAAAAACAGCGATGCGGAGGATACCAAAGAAAACACAAAACGGGACGAGAGGGAATCAGGGCCCAAACGTAGCGGGAAGAATGATGAGGACAACCACAAACCGTCTCCCGCCACAAAAGAGTGAGTCGCTTGGGTTCCAAATTCGAACCGGTTTCGAATTGGAAACGCATGGTGTCGCGAGATACTCAAGTCATCTGGCGCTCATACGCGTCCGCTCACTACCCTGAACTGGAAGGCAAGGAACCTTGCGGGTTGGCAACCCCGCACACCAAAAGCATCATTGGAGCCACGAATGAGCGGCGTGTTCGAATGGAAGGACAGCTACAGCGTTAAAGTCACGGCCCTGGACAATCAGCATAAAAAGCTCTTCACAATCGTCAACGAACCTTATACGGCGATGGGCACAGGCCACGGCAGAGAGGTTGCCGGCGATGTGCTGCAACGGCTGGTCGACTACACGGTGAATCACTTCGCGGCGGAAGAAAAACTGATGGAAAAGCACGGCTATCCCTATCTTGCATCGCACCGGCAAGAGCATAAGGCGCTCACAGACAAAGTCCTGGCCTTTAAGAAATCCTTCGATGCCGGCACCAGTAACGCAACGCCGGAGCTGATGGTCTTTCTGCAGCACTGGCTGCGCGACCACATCCAAAACGTCGACCAGAAGTACAGCGACTTCCTCAACGCGCACGGAGTGCGCTGATATAAAATCTCGCCGCTTCTCTCACGCCCACCTAAGAAATTTAGGCATATCCGCGAAGCGGGCACGCTGCTGCGTCCTTCATTGCAGTGGCGATTTTTCAGACTTCGACCCGCAATGCTATGATGAACACGCAGCGGCCGTGTTTCTACTATATGCGGTCGCGATACTCCTCAGTAGCTCAATGGCAGAGCATCCGGCTGTTAACCGGAGGGTTGTAGGTTCGAGTCCTACCTGAGGAGCCATTCTTT
>DATKPV010000006.1:0-44450 GCA_035523915.1 Candidatus Aquilonibacter sp.
GCAAGCAAAAGCATTCCTGAAAGCGTTCTTAAAGGATGGTGCCAAGCCGAGCAAAGTGGTTGAAGATGCTTTGAAAGATGCAGGCATTGACTGCCCTGCTTGGCAACGGGTTGCAAAACGTATACCAGCAGACACCAGGCAGATTAAAGGCAAGGGCAAGAATGCCGGTTGGGAGTGGTTCCTATTGGCAGCCGAACAGGCTGCTTTTGATCCTGACATAGTTTGAGTGTGGTGGGAAAAGGCCGCTTTGTTGCTTACAGCGGCCTGCCCCGGCCATTGTTTTGGTCGGGTTTACCTTGCTAGTGATCGAACCACCCATCGCGCGATCTGGTACATCACGTAGAAGAACGCACACGCGCAACCAATGGGGAAAAGAAACATGACCATTCCAAGCAGTGTATCGAACATGGTTCACCTCGTTGATTTTGTAAGTTGCTTCTTTATTTGTTGCGGCTCACTGCGTTCAAACCCAACAGCCTCGCACATCAAACGGTCATCCTCGCGGACAGGTTGAATAGCGCGGATGTTGCGCAGCAACTCTCTGATGCGTTCATGCTTGCCTGCTTTGATTTCTTCGCGTGGTGTCACTTTGTTTCCTTTGCGATCTTCGCTTCGAGCAGCTTCATACCTTTCAAAGCTTCTTCCGGCATCGCGCCTTCATAATGGTTTTCGGTCACTTGGGTTGTTGTGTGCCCAAGCACATCACGGCCAGCATTCGAGTTGCCGGTGAGGGTGCGCAACACCGTACCGAGGCCGCGCCTGCCAGCGTGCAATCCCTTCCACGATAGTTTTTCTTTGGTCAGAGCCGGTCGGATGATCTTCCGCGCGTAATAGTTCATTCGCTTGTCAAAGAGATATGCCCCATCACCAGCTTTCGCTTTCCAAAGCACAAGCAACGCGGCAACTGGTTGAATGATGGGGATGGAGCGCACCGATTTCTTCGTCTTGGGTGTAGTGATGTGGCCTTGCCAGGCACTACGCCGAATGTGGATGAACCCTGCATCAATATCACCCCACTGCAAGCCTTCAATTTCGCCCCTTCGCAATCCCAAAAAGAAGGCAAGCGCCATGATGAGTTGACAATCGACATGCTCAACCAACGCGCTGATGATGTTTTCGATTTCCTCTAACGTGTAATGTTTTGTGGCCGGAACCTCTTTGGTCTTGCCGAGCACCTTCACATCGTGCCAAGGATTCGATTCGATGTGCCCGAGGTTCACCGCGTGAGAAAAGATGCCCGAGGCCAATGAGCGAATGCTCTGCACTGTGTGTTTTGCGTAGGTCTTCGACAGGGAAGTGAGGAACACAGAGCCGTGTGGGGTTCGATAATCCTTTAGCAACACGGTGCCAAAGTGCTTCTTGAGGTGCGCAGCCCACACCTGTTTATAACCGCGCACCGTCGAAGGTTTCAGGTTTTCTTCGATGAAAGGTTCGTAAGTTTTATCCCAAAAATCAACGATGGTGAGGTCCGCTTGCGGTTGTGTGACCTCGTTTACCGAGGCCATGTGTTCATAGCGCAGCTGCTCAACCGTCTTCTTCGGTACATCCCCATCGCAAAGACGTTTGCAGCATTGCACCCGCTTCGGCTGACCGTCTACAATCTTCGTGCTGTAGTAGCGCACGAACCAACCGTTATGCCGGGTAAACAAATAACCAACTTGCCAGCGTTGTTGCATGGACCAATCTTGACCCAATATGGAACAACATGCAACAGCACTAAAGTGCCGTGTTGATTCTAAAGGGGCCCCGTAGCTCAGACGGACAGAGCAGCGGTTTCCTAAACCGTTGGTCGGCGGTTCGACTCCGCCCGGGGCCTCCAGGCTCACCTCCGCCGCGGGTCCAAAGCCGCGGTCTACCCGTGCGCGATTCTCTTCAGCGCGGGCAGCACTTCGCCGAAGGCTGAGGTCGGCTTCGGCTGGCCGAAGTCGAAATATAACTTCTGGTAAAAATCGAACAGGGCGTCGTAAGTAGCCCGTGTCTCCGGCTGTGGAGTAAAGATGGAGTAAGACGGGCAAACCTTATCCTGCGCCTCATCAATCGTGCGAAAAGCTCCAGCCGCGAGAAAGGCGAAGATGGCGGAACCGAGTCCTGTCACTTTACTGCTCGGGACCAGCACCGGCCGTCCCAGTACATTGGCATACACCTGGTTCAGCACAGGATTGGTCTGCGGAATGCCGCCGCCGTTGATGACGCGCTGGGTGGGTGCTCCATATTCGCTGAGACGATCGAGAATGACGCGCGTGTGAAAGGCCGTGCCCTCGATGGCGGCAAAGAGTTCGTCCTGTGCCGTGTGCTGAAGGTTCCAGCCCAGCGTGATGCCGCCGAGATTGGGATTGACCAGAACGGTCCGGTCGCCATTGTCCCAGGTCATGCGCAGAAGGCCGGTTTGGCCGGCGCGATATTTTTCCAGCCCCTTGCTTAAATCGCTGACGGTTGTGCCGGCGCGCTGCGCGATGGCGCTGAAGATGTCTCCGGTGGCGGAAAGTCCGGCTTCGATGCCGGTGAATTGCGGGTGCACGCTGCCCGGCACTACGCCGCAGACGCCGGGAATCAGCTTCGCGTTCGACGCGTAGGCAATGATGCAGGTTGATGTACCCACGACGTTCACAACGTCGCCTTCCTTTGCGCCGGCTCCGATGGCATCCCAGTGCGCATCGAAAGCGCCGACGGGAACCGGAATTGCGGCGCGCAGCCCCAGCTTTTCCGCCCAGAGCGGCGTAAGCCTGCCTGCGATCTTGTCCGAGGTCGCGTATTCACCCTCCAGTTTGGAGCGCACGCCGGCAAGGAGAGGGTCGACCTTCACCAGAAAGCTCTCCGGTGGAAGGCCGCCCAGCGAAGCGTTCCACATCCACTTGTGGCCCATAGCGCAGACACTACGCTTGACTTGCTTGGCCTCGGCGATGCCGCACAGGGTAGCTGCGACCATATCGCAGTGCTCGAAAGCGGAAACGAACCGGGCGCGTTTTTCCGGATTGTGCCGCAGCCAGTGCAGCAGCTTGGCGAATCCCCACTCGGAGGAATAGACTCCGCCGCACCATTCGATAGCTTCCAGCTTTTCCCGGTGAGCGGTCGCGGTGATCTCGGCTGCTTCTTCCTTCGCGCGATGATCGCACCAGAGGTAATAGTCATCGAGTGGAGCGAGACCTTCGCCAACCGGAATGACGCTGGAGCCGGTGGTGTCGAGCGCGATGGAGTCGACCTGATCGCCCGAGATTCCCGCCGCCTTCACAGCTTGCCGGGTGGCCTCCGCCAGAGCACGCATGTGGTCTGCGTGGGATTGGGTGGCGAAATCGGGATTTTCGCGTTTGCGGTGCAGAGGGTACTCGGAAAGCGCTGAGCCCAGCACCCCCCGGTCACTATCTACAATGGAAACTCGGACGCTTAACGTGCCGAAGTCAACTCCCGCCACGATGGCCATGTTGGTGATCTCTTTGTCGATTGGTCAGGAAAAGTCAGTTCTTGTGCCAATACATCTGCCAGTTGAGATAGCGAACGGCTGCCTCGTGCACCGCCGCAGCAGTGGTGGAAAAGTTTGCCGCCACGTGATGCTCGAATCCGTTTTCGCAAATGTAGTGGAGCAGCTTTTGCAGTTCTGGAATGTGCGCCACGCCGACTCCCCCGAAGGTATTCAGCGGATCGTTGGTGAAAGCGCCCTCGCCCACGTAGCCGCGGATCACACCGGCGGTGTCGTCCGTGGAAAAGCGCGCAAAACTCATCGCGCCCGGCTTCACACGCCCGACCACCGTGCCGAAGGTGTTTTCCTTGCCGACGGTTCCGGCGATGATTTCCTGAAAATCCATGCGCACATCCTGAAAGAAATGTTTGGGCAGGTTGCTGCAATGGAAGCAGACGGCTTTGTTGGGGTCGTCGCCGTAATTGTTGTTCCAGTCGAGCAGTGCGCTGGGCGTTCCGGAAGCCAGCGCCAGGGCGTACATGCTGAGCGTGCCGCAGACATCGACCTCGCAGGCGGCAGGCAGCAGATTGTTGCTCATCATGCTCATGATGGTGCAGGGAACCACGCCGAAGTACTCCTCCATCGCGGTCCAGCACTGCACCGCGGTCACCTTCACGTCGGTGGACTTCATCCACTGGTCTATTACATACCCGAGCTTTGCCATCTTGATCAGGGCCGATTCCGGCACGTTGCCGGTCGCGACATATTTTCGAATCTCGGCCAGCTTGGCTTGCATGCCGGCATCGTCATCTTTCAGACGCGCGATGCGGCCGAGAATTTCCGAAAGGTCGACGGTTTCAGTCGAGATACCGGAGCGCTCCAATAGCTTTTCGCTATAGCGCACGGTGTTGAAGGCGGCCGGCCGCGCGCCGATGTTGCCCACCCGCAGATTCCGCATGCCCCCGGCCACACGGCAGACCGCAGCGAACCAGGCCAGGTCATTCTGAAAATCTTCCGAGTCGGGGCTCACGGTGTGCCGGCGGGTCAGGGAACAGGGAATGCCATACTGCCGCAGGTTGTTGCAGGCCGACATTTTTCCGCAGAAGCTGTCGCGGCGGAAAGCGATAGTCATTTTCGAAGCGTTATCGGGCGTCGCCTGCACCAGCACCGGGACATCGAGGTGCGCGAGACGCAAGGTATCGGCAATGGCGCGTTCGTCGCCGAAGTTGGGCAGCGCCACGATCACTCCGCCGATTCGATCACGATTCTTCTGGAACAGCGCGGCGCATCGCCTGGCTTCCTCGTGAGTCTCGACCGCGCCATGCTTGCTCTCTTCCGGACTAAGCACAACGCAATCCATGCCTGCCTTGGCTAACGCCTGCATCATCTCTTCGCGGCCGGTTTTAGCCAGTTGATCGGGGAAAAAGCCGCGATTCCCAACGATCACGCCCATGGTCATTTTCCTGCTCGACATAACCTCTCCCAACAGAACCCCGCTTTAGTTGCCGCTCGTCCGCGATGGTGCAAAGTGCCGGCAATAGAACGCGCCGAGCAAAGTCAAAAGCGCTCCCCACCAGACGCTGGCATGCAGACCAAACAAGACTGGAGGAAATTGCGGAGGATACATGAGTTCATACACGCCCGCTCCCAGGATGATGCCGCCATCCACCAGCAGCGAGATGCCAATGAAAAACCAGATCGAAATGGAGGTCTGCGCCTGGGACGATTGTGAACTCATGCCATCTGCCTCACCAGAAAATAATCTGCAAAATCACGAACACCGCCGCCACCACTGCCGCCCAGAATGCCGGGCGATGAAAGATCGAGGTATGTTCATCGTGCGGAATCTGGGTTGCACCGTAAACCAGGCCCGTCAGTTCTTCGACCGGCTGCGGAGCCGTCGCCAGGCTCACGACTACGGTTACCAGCACGCATACGATCCACGACCACAGCGCGCGATACATGTTGGCAGCCATGTCGCTGGCGTGGGATGACAGCGCGACATACTGCAAGGCGGAGGGATCCACCTTGGTCCACGCCCACATCCCGATCGATGAAAGGGTTCCGGCGAGAAGCCCCCAGAATCCACCCGCCTTGGTGGCGCGCTTCCATAACATCCCCAGGATCACGGTTCCGAACAGGGGAGCGATGAAAAAGCTGAACAGTGCCTGCACATAGTCCATGATGCTCTTGAAGTGCATCACCAGGTACGCCGTGCCGATGCTGACGATCACCCCGACGATGGTGCACCACCGCCCCATGCTGACTTTCTGCTGATCGGTGGCGCTCTTACGAATGAGCGCGCCGTAGATGTCGTATGTCCAGACGGTGGCAAAGGCGCTCACATTGCCCGCCATCCCGGACATGAAACCTGCAATGAGCGCCGTCACGCCCAGTCCCAGGAGGCCAGGGCCGCAATAGCGTGCCAGCATGAGGGGAAGGACCTCATTATAGCTATGGCCGCCGGTGGCGACGGCGACGCCCTCGCCCGTTAGCTTAAATGGCAGCACAGCCAGGCCGAGCAGTCCGGGAAGAATGACGATGAACGGCACAAACATCTTGAACGCTGCGCCGATAATCGGCGCCATCTTGGCCGCCCGCAGGTTGTGAGCGGAAAGGACGCGCTGCACCACCAGAAAGTCGGTGGTCCAGTAACCGAACGAAATGACCATTCCAAGACCAAAGACGATGCCAACCCACTCGATTCCCATCGGATTCGAATTAGCCGAGCCGAGAGTTCCCCACAGATGAAGATAAGCAGACCCGACATTGGCCGTTACTCGCGCTCTGAGGCCGGACATTCCTCCCGCTTCAATCAGCCCCAGGATTGGAATCAGAAGCGCTCCTGCCCAGATTAGAACAAACTGCAACACCTCGTTAAAAATCGCTGAGCGCAGACCTCCGAGCGCGACATAGATGGCCACGGTCACGGAAGAGACCCAGATGCTGAAGTGGATATCCCAACCCAGGATCACCTTCATGACCAAAGCCATGGAATACATATTGATGCCGCTCATCAGAACTGTCATGAAAGCGAACGAGATGGAAGAAAGCGCCCGGCTGGGTTCGCCAAACCGCAGCTTGAGATATCCGGGCACGGAGTGGGTTTTCGAAATGTAATAGAAGGGCATCATCACCAGGCCGAGGAACAGCATCGCCGGAATGGCGCCGATCCAATACCAGTGGGCGGCAAGAATTCCATACTGATAGGCCGATGCCGCCCAGCCCATCAGTTCCAGCGATCCCAGGTTCGCCGAAAGAAAGCTAAGTCCCGCGATCCACGCCGTCATCTCCCGCCCGGCGAGGAAGAAGTCTTCGCTGGTGTTGGCCCGCCCCTTGAGATAGAAGCCGATGGCCAGCACCAGGACGAAATAGAAAATGATGATGACCAGATCGACTGGCGAGAGATGCACGAGCCGGGAGGAGCTCGACAACAAGAGGGCAGCAATCATTTGGGTTTGACCTGTCCGTAATAGGCGTTGCGGCCGTGCTTGCGAAGGAAATGCTTATCGTGCAGTTCGCGGGGCAGCGACGCAGCCTGCGAATCGATGGCCAGAGTGTGGCAGGCCATTTTGGCCACGTACTCCAGAATTACAGCGTTATGCGCCGCTTCGGCAGCGTCGCGACCCCAGCAGAATGGGGCGTGGCCGGCCACCAGAACCGCTGGAATCGCATCTGGATCCAGTTGGGAGAAAGCACGGCAGATGGCCGTTCCAGTAGCCTGCTCATAGTCGCCGGCGATTTCGCCGGCTGAGAGATGCGCCGTTACCGGAACCGGACCATGAAAGTAGTCTGCATGTGTGGTGCCGAAGCAGGGAATTGGTGTCGCGGCCTGCGCCCATGCCGTGGCGAACTCGGAATGCGTATGCGCCACTCCGCCGATACCAGGGAAATGCTTGTAGAGTTCGAGATGAGTGGGCAGGTCGGAGGACGGGCGCAAGGTTCCGTCTATGATTTTTCCATTGAGATCAGAAACGACGATGTCCTCGGCCGCCAGTTGTTCATAGGGAACGCCGCTGGGCTTGATTGCTACAAGACCGTCGGCCCGTGAAATGCCACTGACATTGCCGAAGGTATAAAGCACAAGGCCACGGCGAACCAGTTCCAGGTTAGCCTCGAGTACCTGTTCACGTAAGGCGCGGAGCAGCATGGCTCAGAAAGTGACCCCGTGAGGAGGGAATATTCCGTGATCGTAAACGTTTACGGCGCCTCCCTTTTTTACGCGGACCCTGCCTTCTCTGTCAAAGCCAACCGCATTGGTCATCGGTCCAATCTCCTATGCGCGCTTGCGCTGGTTCAGCGCGATTCCCGTCGATTCCCGCAACACCAGGTGGGTCTGCAGCCCATAATCGGTGCCTTGGGGCGCGGGAACCTTCCTTTCGACGTCGGTGAGCAGCGCGTGGAAAGCCAGCCGGCCCAACTCTGCCTGGGACATTTGCACCGTGGTCAGCGGGGGAAGCATGAACTGCGCCTGGTGAATGTCATCAAATCCCACAACCGAAATGTCCTGCGGAATTGCGATCTGCTCTTCATAGCAGCGGCGCATCACGCCGATAGCGGTCATGTCGTTGGAGCACATCACGGCTGTCGGGCGGCGCTGCGCGGCCAGGATGGTGGTGAAGGCCGCCATGCCGCCTTCCATGGTGTGATCGCCTTCTACGATCAGTTCCTGCGACGCCTTCAGGCCGGCTTCTTCGATGGACTGGACGAAGGCCTGTCTGCGAGCCATGGCGGAACGCAGTCCGAGGGGCCCGGTGATGAAGGCGATTCGTTCGTGACCCAAACCGGCCAGATGTCGCACAGCCTTCCCGATGCCATGATGGTAATCGATGCGGATGTTGCTGACACGCGGCCGCGGCGGCCCCACATCCACGAACACCAGCGGGGTACCACGCAGCTTCAGGTCTTCCAGCAAAACTTCTTCCATGCCGAAGGTCATGACGGCCACGCCTTCCACGCGGCGCTCAATCATGCGGCGCACCGCATGCTGCATGCGGCCGGGATCGTTTTCTGTGGAGGTCAGCAGGATCTCGTAATTGTTTTGCACGGCGACGGTTTCGAATTTCTGCACCAGCTCGGGGAAAAACGGGTTGGTGATCTGGGAGACGATGATGCCGAAGATACGGCTGCGTCCAGAAACCAGAGCCCGAGCCTGAGTATTGGGGTAATAGCCCAGTTCCTCGATCGTGTTCCACACACGCTTGGCCAGTTGCGGATCCACCGTTGGGATACGGTTGATGGTACGCGAAACGGTGGCCGTGGAGACGCGGGCGCGCTTGGCGATATCCCGGATGTCAACGCGGCTGTGGTTTCTGGCCATGAGGCAGTGTGCAGCAAATTCCCGGGTCGGAAGAACGGCCCGATTCTAGCATAGAAAACGTTTTCCGCCGGGAGAACCAAACCTCGCGCAGAGCCGAAGCTGGAACCATCACTTGCAGATTTCCAGGCAAAAAACAGCCTTGCTGCAAATCGCAACACCATCTCGTGCCATAATCTTGAGTTGTTTCGGAGGGCGATCATGCTCCGCACTATCTCTGTCTGTTTCTTGCTTCTTGGCAGCTGTTGCGCGCAACAAGCCGGGCCATCTCCTTCTCCATCGGCAGTGGATCTGGTCAAGCAAGGCGAAAAACTGAACAGCGAAGGCAAGCAGGATGAAGCCATCGCTCTTTATCGCCAAGCCTACGAGTTGGCTCCTCAATCCTACGAGCTTCATCTGGCTTGGGGAATCGCCCTCGATCTGAAAGGCGAATATGCCTCCGCTCGCTATCATCTTTCGCAGGCTCTGGATTCGGCTCCCATCGAGGCCCGGACGAGGGTTCTGCAGGCGACCGCGATCTCATACGCGTTTGAGGGCAAGTCGGATGAGGCCGCCAGGTTCGAGGCCCAGATTTTCAGCGTGCGCTCGGGAAATAGCGATTTCAACGGCGCCGCCGAGACCGCGGACGAAGCGGGCCGGGTTTGCCTCGAATCCGGCGATCCGGCTTGTGCGGCAAAGTGGTACAAGGTCGGCTACGACACCGCGCTGCAGAACCCGAAACTTTCGGACGCGGACAAGAGCCTGTGGCTGTTTCGCTGGGAAAACGCGCAGGCCCGCATCGCCGCCCGTGCTGGCCAGCCTGAGGATGCGCAGAAACACATCGCCGCGGCCAAGCTCGCCCTCGACAAGGCCAACAATCCCGGCCAGCTCCGCTTCTATCCCTATTTAACCGGCTATGTAGCGTTCTACACGGGAGATTACAAAACCGCGATCACCGACCTGCAAAAAGGCGATCAACGCGATCCCATGGTACTTGCGCTGCTGGGCGAAGCCTGTGAAAAGTTGGGCAACCAGAAAGAGGCCCAGGATTATTACCGGAAGGTACTCAGCTCGAACGCCCATAATCCTGCAAATGCATGGGCGCGGCCGCTGGCGAGAAAGAAACTCGGCGGATAAGAGCAACTACTTTCGGCGGCCAGTTCTCGCACTCCCTACGACTGTTGAATTATTAACGCGTCGTCGCAGGTTGAGGATTTGCCTGCGGAGGGGTCGCACCCGGACTGGAGAAGTTCACCTTCGGAACCTCCCGCGATCCGGCTGAGGCTTCAAAATACGCCTCGTTCGGCTTGAATCCCGCGATTCCGGCAAAGACGCTATTAGGAAACTGCTGCACGTAGGTGTTGTAATCCCGCAGGGTGTCGTTGTAACGCTTGCGCTCAACCGCGATGCGATTCTCGGTGCCGGCCAGTTCATCCTGCAGGCGCAGGAAGTTTTCGTTGGACTTCAACTGCGGATAGTTCTCGACGATCAGCAACAGGCGTCCCAGAGCGCCATCGAGCTGTCCGTTGGCCGCTATTTTTTCCTGAGGCGTGCCCGCGGAGAGCAAGGCGGAGCGCGCCTTCGCAATGTCGCCGAACACCGTTTGCTCCTGCTGCGCATAACCCTTTACCGTCTCCACCAGGTTGGGTATCAGATCGGCGCGGCGTTGCAGCACGATGTCGACCTGCGACCACGCCGCCTTGACCGCCTCGTTCTTGCTGACCAGCGTATTTTTTACGGTTACGTACTGGCCAAAGATGGTCATGGCGATCAGCAGCACGACCACCACCACAACGACCACAGCGATCAGCGCCTTGCTCATGAGATTCTCCTCAAAGCGGGTTGGCAGAGATTACGAAATTCCCGGCGGAGCCGAGTCCAGCATTTTATCAACCGCGCTAGTCACCTGTTCCAAGACCGCCAGATATCGCGAAAAGATATCGGCGACATCGAGCTTTCGCCTTTCCAATTTTCCCTCGCGCACTTCCAAAACCTGCAGAAAAGCCGAGGGATCAAAATCCAACCGTTTCGAGAGCGCCTGCACCGCTTCGCGTTTGCCTGCCGGTGCATCCTGCCCCAGCACGAGCAAGGCATGCCGGAAAAGAGTTGCCAGCGATGAAACCGAGCGCAGCAGCAACTCCCACATGCGCGAATCGTTGCCAGCGGCAAGCAGCAGATGCTGGCGAAGGAGCACGAGTTTCTCCCTTAACTCGTATTCCACCTGGGCGCGATGCAGGGTGAGCGGGATCGAAAGGCCCTGCAGAACATCTTCGCCGAAAAGCACGCGGTGGTGTTGTTGCATGTCCATCAATTCAATCGTGAACACGTCGGCGGAGCGCATGATCTCCTGCCGTGTCATGACCTGCGGCGGCGGTTGTTTCTGTTTGCCCCACCACTTGACGGCGGGAGCCAGGGCCTGCAACGCCGAAAACGAACTGTCACGCACCACGCAGAGCAGGTTCAGGTTGGAGAACTCGGGCTGAAAATCACCCGCCACGGCCGATCCGAACAGGATCACGCTTTCCAGGTTCGCACCCGCCGCCGCTCGCAGGCGGCGAACGAAATCGTCAATCACTTTTTCTGGAATCATTGCATCCTCGCTACCAACCACTGCTGGCGCCGCCTCCGCCCGAACTGCCGCCGCCAAATCCTCCAAAGCCTCCGCCTCCGCCGAACCCGCCTCCACCCCAGCTGCCGCCGCCTCCACCCCAACTGCCGCCTCTTCCGCCACCACCGAAGATTCCCGAGACAATCATCCAGAAAAGCAGGCTGCGCAGCGGAGTAAACAGAACAATGAGGAGGACGACAATAAACAGCAGAATTCCAGCAGCTGAGATCCCTGTGCTGGGCTGCTCCACCGGTACGGGCGGGGCAGCAACCGGCTGTGCGGCGTCTAGTTGAACACCTGCATCCTCGGCGATCACGCCGGCTACTCGCGATGTGACCAGCAGCAGGGCTTTGCTGTAGTCGCCGGTGCGCATGAGCGGGATGGCCTCGCGCTGAAAACTGCCCACCTTCCCATCGGTCAGGATGGGTTCCAGCCCGTAGCCGACCTCAATCCGCGAGCGACGGTCGCCGATGGCATACAGAATCAACACCCCGCGATTGGTCGCCTTGCTACCCACTCCCCACTGATGAAAGAGATCGACCGCATAGCTTTCAATGTCCTCGCCATCGAGAGACTGCACGGTCACCACGGCGATTTGAGCGTGGGCCCTGTGATCAATTTGTTCACAGATGTCATCCATCCGTGCGACCGTGCCCTGGTCCAGCGCATGGGCAAAATCGTTGACGTAATCGGTGGCCTTGAGTTGCTTGACAGGTTCAGCTTGCGCTGCCAGGACGACCAACAGCGTACAAGCAATTCCTATCCACGATTTTCGGTGCCGGCCCATCGGAGGCAAAATTGTACAGGACGAAGCAGGGTTGCTTCTGTGACTTCGCGCACCTCCTGCGATATCATCAAAGAGATGCCCGCCACGCACCCATTTCAAGCCGATGATCCGCGCCTCGCGCCGATTTACGACAAAGTGATGGCGCGCACCCGCCTTGACGCCGACGACGCCGTCGCTCTTTACCGCAGCGGCGACATTCTTGCCGTCGGCTGGATGGCGAACTACGTTCGCGAGCAGATGCACGGCGACAAGACGTACTTCAACGTCAACCGTCACATCAATCCCACCAACGTATGCGTGGCGGCCTGCCGCCTGTGCGCTTTTGGGCGTAAGAAAGACGCGCCCGGCGCTTATACGATGGCTCTCGAAGAAGCGTTTGAGACTGCGGCTTCCGGATATTCCGAAGCGGTCACCGAGTTTCACATCGTCGGCGGATTGCACCCGGACTTGCCCTTCCAATATTTTCTCGATCTCTGCTCCGGCCTGAAGCAACGCTTTCCTCAGGTACATCTCAAGGCTTTCACCATGGTCGAAGTGGCGTATCTTTCCAAGCGCGCCAAGCTATCGACCCGCGAAACGCTCGAGCAATTGAAGATTTCGGGAGTCGATTCCCTCCCCGGGGGCGGTGCCGAGATTTTCGCCGACCGCGTGCGCCATATCATCTGTGATCACAAGATCGACGGCGATCAGTGGCTGGAGACCGCCAGAATTGCCCATGAGATCGGGTTGAAATCGAATGCCACCATGCTCTACGGCCACGTCGAAAACGATGAAGACCGGGTCGATCACTTACTGAAACTGCGCGCTCTGCAGGACCAGACCCACGGTTTCCAGACGTTCATTCCGTTGGCATTTCATCCCGATAACACGCCGTTGCAACATCTGCCGAAGACCACGGGCATGCTCGATATCAAACAGCTTGCGGTCAGCCGCCTGGTGCTCGACAACTTCCCGCACATCAAGTCGTACTGGCAGATGATGACGCCGAAGATTGCGCAAATCTCTCTGCGCTTTGGCGCCGATGATATGGATGGCACGGTGATCGAGGAAAAAATCTACCACGACGCCGGCGCGACCACTCCCCAAGGCATGCGGCGGCAGGAACTGGAGCGGCTGATTCGCGCCGCCGGAAGAGAACCGATCGAGCGGGACACTTTATACCGGCCGGTCACGAGGACAGAAACCTCCGTTACGGTTGCTGTCTAGCCGTTATTTGAAGAACCTGTAAAGAAGCAGCGCCCTGGGATTTATAGTGAGAAGAGGACTGGATGCCGCGAGTTTCAGGCGATCTACAGCTTCTCAAAAAACTCACACGCCGAGCACGAGATATAGATCCCGCCCGGGACGCTGCGCTCCCGGTCCTTTACCCGTTTCACGATGCGCGTAGCCTTGCCGCACTTCGGGCAATCGGTGCTTTTGGTGGTGTCCATGACCTTCTTCCGGTCGGCGGTTTTAGCGATTTTTGCGCCCACTGCCATGATTTCGTCTCTCCTGGTTCGTCGCATTTGATTCTACCGTAACGTCGCGTCGGGCGTCTCGCCACCGGCCTTCTAATCCCGTTCGCAGCCCTCTCGCCCGTCGTTGACCCGCGCTCTGCCCCCTGCTACCGTCATATGTTTGCTTTCGAGGGAGAGGTTCTATGCCTGCCATCAAATTTCGCGGCGTCGATTTCATCCAGCTCGATTCGCTGCTTACCGACGAAGAGCGTTTGGTCCGTGACACCACCAGGCAATTTATCGAAGACAATCTCATTCCCATCATCGAGGAATGCAATCGCGCCGGCCGCTTCCCCCGCGAACTGGTAAAGCCGATGGCCGATCTCGGCTTTTTCGGCGCCTCACTCCAGGGATACGGTTGTGCGGGGATGGGCAATGTGGAATATGGGTTAGTCACTCAGGAGCTTGAACGCGGCGACTCCGGCGTGCGCAGCTTCGTCAGCGTGCAGTCCGCGCTGGTGATGTATCCCATCTACACTTTCGGTAGCGATGAACAAAAAAACACTTGGCTGCCCGCCATGCAGAAAGGCGAAAAACTTGGATGCTTCGGACTCACCGAGCCCGGCTTCGGCTCCAACCCCGGAGGAATGCGCACGCGGGCTCGCAAAGTTGGAAATGAGTACCTTCTCAACGGCGAAAAAATGTGGATCACCTCCGGCAGTATCGCCGATGTCGCCGTTATCTGGGCGAAGCTGGAGAACGAAGATAACAAGGTTCGCGGCTTCCTGGTCGAGACCGACCGCCCCGGCTTCAAAGCCGATGACATCCATGGCAAGTGGTCGTTGCGCGCCTCCGTGACCTCAGGCCTTTCGTTGCAGGATGTGCGCATTCCGGAATCAAACTTGTTGCCGAAAAGCGATGGCCTGAAATCTCCGCTGATGTGTCTCAATCAGGCCCGCTACGGCATCGCCTGGGGAGCGGTTGGCGCAGCCATGGCCTGCTACGACTGCGCCTTGCAGTATTCCCTTCTTCGCAAGCAATGGCGCGATCAACCCATTGCCTCGCACCAGCTCATTCAAGACAAACTCACCTGGATGATCAGCGAGATCACCAAGGCGCAGTTGCTCGTGTTACAGGTGGGGCGGCTAAAGGATGCGGGCAAAGTCGAGCATCAGCACATCTCCATGGCGAAGCGCAACAACGTGTGGATGGCACTGGAGTGCGCGCGGCTTTCGCGGGATATCCTCGGAGCAAACGGCGTGGCGGACGATTATCCCATCATGCGCCACCTGATGAACCTGGAATCGGTGAAGACCTATGAAGGCACGCACGATGTACATTCGCTGATCATCGGACAGAGTGTGACCGGGATTGACGCGTTCTGAAATAACATGGTTCCGGAAAAACGAACCCGTCTGGCGAATGCTGTGGGCTTTCTCTCCGGCGTCCTTGCCAGCTTGGACGCTTTGCGCGATACCAAGACTTTCTGGCCACCCGATGCCGTCTGGAACTCCTTGAGACATGCGCAGCGCCTTGAACTGGGTGGGGGTATTGCCCTGATTGTGGTCTCGATAGTGGCGGCCGCGTTGAAGAAGCCGGCCTGTTAGATGTATGGGTTCAGGCCGTCGGCTTCTCCCTTGGCGGTTCGACCGCAAGAAAGTCAGTTGCAAAACGCTCAGCATAGCCTTGCAGGAGTTCGCGAATCCGCTCGGCATCGGTCGAGCGCACGATCAATCCGGCGTGGTGGTGCCTCTTGATTCGCAGGGAAACCTCCGGATCGTCGTAGCTTGAGGTGTCCGGCTGTTCCTGGCGAGCCAGCGAAAGAATTACACCCGCGTGTTCTTCCCGTGTTGCCGGAAGCTCGTAGCTGCCGTCACCGCCAGCGATTTCGATGCGCGCCCATTCGCGCCACAGATTAAGTCCAGAGGCGGCTTCCACCATCTCGTTGATATATGCCCCACCCACGCGCGCCGCGCACTCGAGAAAATAGAAGTTGCCGTCGGACTGCGCCTGAATAAATTCGGCATGAGTCACGCCGCGTACCAGGCCAAGCGCAGCAATGAGATCGCGGTTGATGTTGCGCAGGCCGATCTCCGGCTCGCTGCCGCGCGGAACGGTGTATGTGGTAAAGACTCCACCGCCTTGCGCTACGTTCATGGGTGGCTTGCCGTATTTGCTCACATTCGCGAATACCACCTCTTTTTCCGATACCACCGAGTCCACATGAAAAACCTCGCCAGAAACGAACCTCTCCAGCAGGTAAGCCGATTGTTTGTCCCCTAACTGCTCCAGCAGAGGCCACAGGTCTCCCGGATTACGAATTTTTTTGATTCCAATGGCGGATGCCTCCTGCCGTGGTTTCAGCACCCAGGGTCCGGCCACGTGATCGAGGTAGTAACGTATGTCCTCGTGATGGACAACCGGAACGAAATCAGGAACGCGGATTCCGCCATCGAGCGCTTTCATACGCATGGCGAGCTTGTCGCGAAAATAGCGCATGGTGGTCAGACCCATGCCCGGGATTCGCAGGTGCTCACGCAGTGTCGCCGCAGTCTCCATGTCGTACTCGTCAAGCGCTACGATGCGGTCGAGTTTCTGCGTCCGCGCCAGATGAGTCACGGCCTGTACGATATCGGCTAGCGGTAGATCGGCGGGCAGATAGAAAGTGTCATCCAGGCTTTCCCTCGGCCAGTCGGCGTTGCGCAATCTTTCCGCCGTTACCAGAAAGACGCGGCATCCGCCGCGCTTGCACTCGCGCATGAATTCCTGCCCCTTCTCGTAAGTGGTGATGCATAGGACACTCAGTGGGCGCACAGGAGGCATGGGTTGGTGCTGGAATCAGGGCAGAGAGAATACCATGGCCAGCGGGGCGTGGCATTCAATATTCCAAATAATTGCCAACGGTTCCGTCGATGCGAAAGGGCACTTCCCGGTGCACGCCAACAACCATGAATCTCTTGCAAGCGCCTATTTTCTTGCTTGCCTTTTGCCCTGACACAAGATAAATACAGGCAAGCTATGGCCAGCCGATGTGGCGCCCTTCTTGTTGCCATCTTATTTTCGGTGTTTCCGGCCGGATATGCCCAGACCTCCCCGAAGACCCTGCCTAACACACCGGCTACTCCTCCTGCCAAGGCCGACTACTCGCAAGAGGCTGCGGTTGTTGAAGAGATGTCGACCAAGATATCTTTTGCCAATGACGGAACTGACACTCGCGAGCAAACTACCCGCGTGCGCGTGCAAACCGACGCTGGCGTGCAGCAATGGGGCCTCTTGACGTTTCCTTTTCAGTCGGCAATTCAGACAGTGGAGATCGCATACGTGCGTGTGCGCAAGCCCGACGGCAGCACGTTGGTCACTCCTCCCGACAACGTGCAGGATCTAGATGCCGAGATAACGCGCACGGCTCCCTTCTATAGTGATCTCCGGGAAAAGCACGTCGCGGTGAAAGGGCTGGCGGCAGGTGACACGCTCGAATATGAAGCCCGGTGGCATACCACCAAGTCTCTGATTCCGGGTCAGTTCTGGTTTCAATATAGCTTTCGTCACGAAGGCATCGTCCTCGACGAACGGTTGGAGGTCAGCATGCCCTCTGGCCGCGTCGTTAAAGTCAAGGGACCGCAAGCGACGCAAAGCGAACGCACCGAGGGCGATGCCCGCGTCTATACCTGGACCTATTCGCGGGTGAAGGAAAACGAAAACAAAGGCTCTGAAAACGAAAAGCAAAAAACCGATGCGGCATTGGGCCGCCTGTCCGCACCCGATATAGAGATCAGCAGCTTCCAAAGCTGGGATGAGGTGGGTCGCTGGTACTGGGGTCTGCAGAAAGACCGCGTTGAGCCTACGCCCGCCATTCGGGCCAAAGCCGCGGAACTCACCCAGGGAATGACCGATGACGCGGATAAGTTGCGCGCTCTGTACAGCTTCGTGAGCACGCGCTACCGCTACATCGGGATTGCATTTGGCATCGGCCGGTATCAACCGCATGCCGCCGATGACGTCCTGACTAACAATTATGGCGATTGCAAAGACAAGCACACCTTGCTGGCTTCTCTCCTGCAGGCTTCCGGAATCACACTCTACCCCGCGCTGATCAACTCCAGCCGGAAGCTCGATCTCGATATCCCCTCCCCGGCGCAATTCGACCATATCATTGGCTATCTCCCGCAAGGCAAAGCTGGGGTCTGGCTTGACACCACGACCGAAGTTGGACCTTATGGTTACATCGTTCCTCGCCTGCGCGATAAACAAGCCCTGGTGATACTGTCGGAGAACTCGGCACAGTTAATCGCGACCCCTGCCGATCCTCCTTTCGCAAGTTTTCAGCGCTTCAAGATCGGGGGCAAACTGAACGAAGATGGAAGCTTCGAAGCTCAGGTGGATGACAGCGCTCGCAGTGATGGGGAAGTGCTGCTACGCGCTGCTTTTCGCAGTCTCCCGCAAGCCCAATGGAAAGACCTCGTGCAGCAGATCTCGTATGGCTTGGGATACGCCGGAACCGTGAGCGATGTCAGCGTCAATTCCGTCGAATCCACCGCAGAGCCTTTTCGCTTTTCCTATTCCTACCACCGCAAGGATTATCCCGACTGGAGCAACCACCAGTTCACCGTTCCGGGACTGCCGTTCTACATGCCGCCCGTCCGGGATGACGCGAAGGAGCCCGTTTGGCTCGGGCCTCCGTTGGAGACAGTCTCAGACTCCAAGGTGGAATTGCCCAAGGGTTACAAACCGCTGCTTCCGTCAAATGTGGATCTGAAATATGACTTCGCCGAATACCACGCGACCTATTCGCAAGATCACGGCGTGCTCATTGCCGAGCGCAAATTGCTGGTCAAAATGCACGAGGTTCCGGTCGTCGATTTCGAAGACTATCGAAACTTTGTCAAACAACTGGAAAACGATATAAACCGCTATGTGCAAACCTCCTCCACGGCGGAGGTGCCATTCTCTTCCCCCCAGCCGCCGGCAACGATGTTGTCACTTATTGCCGCCGTGCGCTCGCTTCCCGACAGCAATTCTGCTGAAGCAAATCGCTTGGAAACCGATGCTCGCGGTTCCATGGAGGGGACGGATCGCTCCACCGCTATTGCGACCTTCAAGCGCGCTCTTGAGAAGGATCCGAAGTTCACGCGGGCCTGGATTGAATTAGCGGTGGCGCAAATGGCGTCGGGCAAGGTGGAGAGTGCCCTCGGTGCAGTTCGCCAAGCTATCGACTCCGATCCTCAGCAGGCCGTTCCCCGCAAGACTTACGCTCTCATGCTGTCTGGTTTGAGGAGGACGGATGAGGCGCTTGCTGCGTGGCGTGACACGGTAAAGGTCGCTCCCGAAGATCCGGACGCTAACGCTGCACTCGGAAGGTTACTCCTCCAGCAAATGCGTTATGCGGAAGCTGTGCCTTATCTCGAAGTTGCGGCAAAGGCCAACCACACTCCCACTACAGAAGTAGCCTTGGGCATGGCCTACCTGCACGCCGGGCAGACAGAAAAAGGAACAGATACGTTGCAGGCAGTTCTTAAAGAGCACTCGGAACCGGTGATGCTCAACGATGTTGGGTATTCGCTCGCCGACGCCAAGGTCGATCTCGATTTGGCTCTGCAATACACGCAGCGAGCCGTGGAGGGTCAGGAGAACGAGTCCTATGACATAGAGTTGGATCATCTCCTCCCCAATGACCTGGAGTGCACGGAAAAAATCGGCATGTTCTGGGACAGCCTGGGTTGGGCGCATTTTCGCCTGGGCCACCTGCAACAGGCCGAAGATTATCTTTATGCTGCTTGGCTTCTCACGCAGGATGTGGCTGTCGGAAATCATCTAGGCCAAGCCTACGAGCAGGAAAAGAAAACCGAGAAGGCAATTCGCATGTACCGGCTGGCTCTGTCTACTCCCCAAGGACGGACGTCGGGAGGAGACGGGGATGAAATTCGTCATCGCTTGCAGCAATTGACGGGCGACAAGCCACCGCCAGGCATGGAGGCAATTCGCAGCGACCTGGGAGGAGAACTGAGCCAGCTGCGCAGCGCTAAACTGAAGCGCCTGGTTCCGGGATCAGCTTCGGCCGAGTTTTTCCTGCTCTTTACTCCGGGTCCGAAGATTCAGGATGTACAGTTCATCAGCGGTTCTGAAAAGCTCAAGTCTGCCGGGAACGCGCTCTCAGGGGCCAAATTTCAAGTTGCTTTTCCCCAAGGCAGTTCGGCCCATCTGTTGCGACGTGCCATTGTCTCCTGCTCCGAGGTCACGGGATGCGAAGCCGTGCTGTTACTGCCCAATGATGTCCACTCCGTGCACTAGTAAGCGCTCGTAACCGGCACATTCGATTCTTGACCGCAACCCCTCCCATGGAGCATCATGCGCCGTGCTCGTGGCGCGAGCGCCACGGTCCGACGGAGATTCCATGGCTACACAGACCCGTTCCGAAGGCAAGGCTCGCAGTTTCGGAGAGAATATTGAAAGCGATCTGGCATCGCGTTTCCTGCGCGTGGTCGAAGTCGCGGCGATAGCTTCGGCGCGCACCATGGGCCAAGGCGAGCGCAAGCTTTCGGACCAGGTTGCCACGGAAGCCATGCGCAAAACCATGGTGTCGATTCCCATGCGCGGCACCATCGTCATCGGTGAAGGCGAGCGCGACGAAGCGCCGATGCTCTACATCGGCGAGAAGGTTGGGGCCGAGTTTCCCGACGGCAGCGATGTTCCCGAAGTCGACATCGCAGTCGACCCTCTGGAAGGCACGAATCTCTGCGCGACCGGCGCGCCTGGCGCCATCACGGTGCTCGCCGCCTCGGAGCGCGGAGGGCTGCTTCACGCACCCGACTGCTACATGGAAAAAATCGTTGTCGGGCCTTCGTGCAAGGATGCCGTCGAACTCGATGCTCCCGTCGCCGATAATCTGAAAAATATCGCCAGGCGCCTCGCTCGCGACGTCGAAGATCTTGTCGTCATCGTTCTTGACCGTCCACGCCATGAAAAACTTATTGCCGATATTCGCGCCGCTGGGGCGCGCATCCGTCTGATCGGCGATGGCGACCTCTCTGCCGGGATCGCCGCCGCCGTAATCGGCACAGGCGTCCACGCCGTTATGGGATCGGGTGGCGCTCCGGAAGGCGTGATTACCGCCGCGGCCATCCGTTGCCTCAACGGCTACATGCTGGGACGGTTGGTGGTTAAACCCGAGCAGGAGGAGCGCATCGCCCGCATGGGCATCAAAGATAAGAGCAAAATTTACGAAGCGGAAGATCTCGCTCCCGGCAAGCAGCTTATCTTCGCCGCCACTGGCGTCACCGATGGCGCTCTGCTGAAGGGAGTACGCTTCTTCGGCGAGGGCACGCGGACTTCTTCGGTGATCATGACCTTACGTACCGGCAAGGTCCGCTTCGTGGAAAGCATCCATCTGGAGAAAGGAGCGGACGTGAAGGTGCGGTTCTCGTAACCAAGCCGAATTCATTTCCTAAGACTTGAGCTTCCCCCTGCTACCGCGCATTCGCCGGTACTCTTGGCGGCGGCGGAAAATCCTGTGACCATCCTTTGAATAGCGGCGTGGTAATCTCCCTGCGCTTGCTGCCGTCGTGCACCGCAATGGTGTGCGGATTTCCTTCCGAATAGCCTTCCCAGAAAGACAGGCCCGCATAGGCGCCGTCTGTGCGCAAAACGTAGTAGATCATGTCGACAAAGCGCAGCTTTTTCATGTCGTTGTTATAGTTGCGGGCAATACGTTTCAACACATCCATACCCGCTTCGAGCGGAGACATGCCATGGCGCATGTTCTCGATAATCGAATGCGCTCCGGCCACCTTGATATTCTCCTCGCCGCTGCCGGTGGCGCCGGCCGAGCCGATATCCTGATCGGTATAGCATCCAGCGGCAATGATCGGAGAATCGCCAACCCGTCCCGGCAGCTTGTAGGCGAGTCCGCTGGTTGTGGTGCAGCCGGAAATCTCTCCCTTTTCGTTCACTGCCGAGCAGTGGATTGTTCCCGTGGGTGGAAACAAGACCTTGTGAACTGCCTCGCGCCGAAACTCCGGCGGAATGCCCAGATCAGCCGCGTGTTCTTCCAGGCGCCGCCAGCGTTCCTGCCACAGCTGTGCTTGCGGCTTGCCCTCATCCGGCGGTTGCCAGTTCGGATCGTCCAGGCCAGGTCCCCACCAGTCGCTGTTGGAGTGATATTCCTTCCACAGCAGCCAGATTTTCCGCGCTTTCTCGGTCAGCAGGTTTTCGCGCGGGAAGCCGACGGCCACCGCAAATCGCTCCGCGCCCTCGCCCACCAGCATGACGTGGCCGGTTTGATCCATGACCGCTTTGGAAACCTGCGAGACATTCTTAATGTTGCGCACCGCGCCCACCGATCCCGCGCGCCGCGTTGGACCATGCATGCAGCAGGCATCGAGTTCTACCACGCCTTCCTCATTGGGCAGACCGCCCAGGCCGACGCTGGTATCGTTCGCATCGTCTTCCGGGCCTTTCACCACGCGAAGCGCGGCTTCGAGCGTGTCCCCGCCGTTCTTCAGGAAAGCAAAACCGTCGTCCAGGTAATTGAAGCCGTTGTGCGCGCAAATAATAATCGGCCGTTTGTACGAGCCTGAGGAGGACTGCTGCGCGAGCGGCGTGCCGCCCGGCTGAGCCTCTGCTTCAGTGTGGGTTCCAATTCCTGTGGCAACTGCTCCGAGGACAGAAGTCTTGACAAAATCGCGGCGCGAAAAAGACATGAGTTCCCCTTGTTCTTAGAGAAAGCGGGAGGATATCACGGATGCAGGCCCCGGCAGTCGGCTTTTGGCCACGGAGGACCTTGAAAGCTGGGGCGGCCATTTGCGGTGATCCCGGCAGCCAAGGCGGCAAATACGAGCCCGCTCCCCTAAGCATGCTAACGTGGCAGTGCGTACACCGGGAGAATCATTCGAGGGTAGATCCATATGCTGCGTCGGCTCGGCCTTGGAATTTCGTATTTCGTTGCAGTCGTCTACATTCTTTCGTTTGCCGTGCCTTTTTCTTTCCTGCTTTCTTGTCTGCCAAAATGCGGAGGATCGGAGCTCGACGCCTTTTTGCCGGCGGCCGCTCTCACTCCGTTTGGGGCCGTCGCTACGGCTTTCTCCTGGCGCAACGCCATACAGAACATCAGCAAAGGAGAATCTCTTTGGCTTTTCTGGCCCCTAGCCATTGTTTTCTCGATTGTTCTTCTCGGCGTAGTCGCCATGATCGCGATTGTCGTCATTTACGACATTCACGGGAATCTTATGCTTCATCGTTCACTTCATCCCTAGGGTGCCTGTGATCCTTCCGCACTTGCACCCACGAGGCGCCTGGAGTACCGAACAGCGTCACCCGCCGGCTACGCCGCGGTAGCGGCCCACCAGGCCAGCCTGGCGGCCCAGGGAGCGGCTGGCGGAGGCGGCGTCGATGGGACGAACGTTATTGTTCCGGTCGGCGCGAAAACGTAGGAGCGCCGCGATGTTGCCGACTTTGTCGAATTCCGCTTCGTCCTTGACGTAAAAGAGTTCGATGTCGCGGCGGATTACCCAGGGCAGAAGAGCCTCGCCAACGTCGACCACTTCGCGAGTCTCGCGGCCGCACACCGGACAAGAGGTAACGATGTGCGCATCCAGATGACCGCAGCCGCTGCATTCCACAGCCTGGGCGACGTAATTTTCTCCGATGAGCAGAGTCTGAATCTCCCCCATTTCCAGAGCCCGCAAGACGCGCCTGAGCCCGGTGACGCCGCGGGCGTGGCTGTGAGCCTGGCTCAAAGTTTCACGAACGATTTCCTGGCAGCGCCTTTCCTGCCACTGTTCAAACAGCCGCTCTGCGTGAGAGCAGATTTCATCGTGGGTCATGTGAGCCACGTCGGCGGGAAAACGCCCTACGAGCCGTTGCGCAACATAAGGATGCAGGAGCGGCTCGAACTGCGACCAATGGGTATCCTGGCAGCCGAGGATCCATTTTTCGAAGAGGCCCTTGTCCAGAGCATCCTTGAGAAACTCGGCGACCGTCTTGAAGTGCTGGCGTGCTTCGTCGGCGATGCGGCGCTCAGCGTGACCGCCATCGTAGCCGGCAAAGCCATCGCTGCGGCCACGGCGCGTCAGGGGATGGAAGAAGCCTTCGCGTTCGGTCAACTCGTCCAGCCGCAGATCGAAGAGACGAGCGCGATGACGGTCCACGAGAACCACACCCAGGCTGGGGAAAGCGCCCAGCATGCGCGCCAGCGGCTTGAGATGGAAGTGACGGTCGAGGAAAAACTGGGTTTCGCTGAGATGCGCGGGCAAATCGTATTCGCGCCAGAAGCCCTGGGCGGAGCAGGCAAACACCCCTTTGGCACGCGCTCCGTTGCCCAGCCATTCCTGCGAGAGGCGGATCATGCGTTCGAGGTCGGCGCGAGCGGACTCGCGCTTGCCCTTGCTTTCCAGCCGCCGCAAGGCCTCACGCGCCAAGTCTTTGGTAAGGATGGTCTGTTCCTTATGAGCTTTGTTGCGGGGCGTAGTGTGCTGAAAGTAAAAAGTAAGAGCGCAGGACGCCTGTTCTTCAAATTCAGCCAATTCACGGATTTGTTCGCGAGTAATCATTCGCCTTTCCCCACAATTTGTTCGGTTGGAAACCGGTTCAAGCGGTGCCGGTGGAGGCAAACCGGCCTTTGAACTGCCGGACGAAGCCCGGCGATTTGCGCAGGTGATCGCGCGCGGCAGAGATGGAAGCGAGCACACGGTCCGGCGGATCGCCGGTGATGACAGAGATTTCGTCGACGCCGAAGCCTTCGATGGCGTGCAGGATGAAAGCCTCGCGATGGCCGGGGCCAACGTCGCGCAGAGCAGAGGCAATCAGGCGCATCATTTCGTCACAGCCGACAATCTGCTCGGGCGTGGCGACCCGGTCGTCGGCAATGACAGTCTCCTCGGTGATGGCTTCATCCGGCTGATGGAACTGCAGTTCGGACTCGTCGCTGGCCTTGACGTTGCGTGGACGCGCGGATTCCTCGAGGTGCACGCTGTCCGCCTGGCTTTCATCGGAACGCGACAGTTGGTCGAGCGATTGCAGCGCCAGGCGATAGAGCCAAGGCTCCAGGGCAATCCGCTCGGGCTTCTCCAGACCGTTGGCCAGGGCGGCAGCGATGGTTTCGTCAATCACTTCTTCCTTGGTGACGGAGTCGCTTGGCACCTGATCGGAAGTTTCGCGAAAATAAATTTCGCGCTCCACGAAACGCTCCAGCCGCGAGAGATTTGCATTCACGTAGGAGCGGACATCCTCGGCAGAAACGGTTGGGGGAAATACTGCTGCCAGAGTCTTTTCAAACGGGACCGTCACCGGGCGGCGTCCGGATTCTGCGGTTCGGCGGCGCTGCCACTTGTGCGAAGAACGAAGCAGTTCCTTGTGCTTATTGACCTGCTGCAGCAAATCTTCGAATGCACTCTTCACCGCAGCCGGGGCGGTCGCCGCTTTGGCCAGCACTGCCATCTGACCCGAGGGCAACCGCAGGTTCAGCGAAACGCTGATCCCTTCGCGGGCAGAAATTTCCTCGACGACCCCTTTCAGGTGGACCAGTTCCGGGCGGAAGACTTGCAGCCGCTTTCGCAGTTTTTCAATTTGGTGTTGGATGTCTTTTTCGAGGGCGGGAATTTTATGAAGCCGATAACTTACGTGAACGTTCATGAGCACCTCGGCTTGCTAACGAAGTTGCGCAATGTGCCTTGTGCCTTTAAGAAAATTGTACACCCGGTTCGAAGATGTTCAACCCGGGAATCGGACAAATCAAAAATTTGTGTAAGGCATTTTGGGAACGTCTGTAATGCGGAAGACCGCAATCGAAAAACAGGGACTAGCGAAGGTCTGAAAGAATCGCGGCGGCAGCGGCGGCGGGATCGGGCGCTTCGGTGATCGGACGCCCGACCACGATATGCGTGGCGCCGGCGGCGATGGCTTCGGCGGGAGTGACCACGCGCACCTGATCGGCGGGAGCGCTGCCCGGTGGTCGAACGCCGGGCGTGACGATGGCGAAATGAGAACCCAGTCTTGCGCGCAACGGCTGAGTTTCGCGAGCCGACGCCACCACCCCGTGGCAGCCATTTGAAAGAGCCAGGGAAGCGAGGCGGATCACCTCGTCCACCACGAGATCGCGCACGCCGATAGCCTGAAGTTCCTGCTCGCCCAAACTCGTAAGCACGGTCACGGCCAGAACCCTTAATGCAGGATTCGCGTTCTTGGCGGCGTGAACGGCCGCGTGCAGCATCTTGCCGCCGCCTGCCGCGTGCACGGTTAACATATTCACACCGAGATGCGCCGCCTCGCGGATGGCTGCGCCCACCGTGTTGGGAATGTCGTGATACTTCAGATCCAGGAATACGCGCCGTCCGGACTCCAACAACTCGCGCACCACCTGCGGACCCTCGGCGGTGTAAAGCTGCATGCCGACTTTATAGGTCAGCGCCGAGTCGCCGACAGAGGCTACGAGCTTTCGCGCCTCGGCGGACGTGGAAACGTCCAGCGCAACGATCAGCTTTTCCCGAGGATCGTTTGGGACTAAATCTGAAGCAGGGATGCGATTGGAAGCGGCAAGCATCCCTGTCAGTGTAGAGGTTTCAGTGGACCTCGGGTAGAGGGTGGTTGAATGCCACCATCTGATAAGCGGTTTTCGGTTGAGCCTTCGTGCGGACCAGGTCGAGACGGACCCGCTGCAATCCGCGTTTCTCGAAGTGCAAGGCCCGGGCCGCGCCGTAGGACAGGTCGATAATGCGTCCGGGCACGATCGGTCCCCGGTCGTTGACACGGACCACCACGGCCCGGCCGTTATGCATATTGGTCACCTTCACATAGGTGCCCAAAGGAAGCGTGGGATGCGCCGCGGTCATGTCGTACATGTCATAGTTTTCGCCGCTGGCGGTTGGTTTTCCTTCGAAGTCCTCACCGTACCAGGAAGCAGTGCCTACCTGATAAGGGTGCCCCTTGGCCTGATTGCGGATTCTGGGCGTGTTCCGGATAGAACTATCTGGGGCTGGGGTGGCCTCCGAGTTGTTCGGGCCCTGAGCCGCTCCCAGGCCGACGATCAATGCCACAATCGTCAGTCCATGAGCAATACGTCTTTGCATTCAGTTCTCCTCGCATACTCAAAAGTCGTCCTAGCTAGGCTGTCGTTTTGGTTGAAGTTTTGTAAATGCTAGAGGTCGAGACAAGGCTTGTCAACCCGAAATTGCGTGGCCTATGGTGACACGATAGTAATCGATATCGCACGTAACCTGTTGTCATACATCAACGAATGCTGCAATATCATTCAAAACAATGATGTTGCATGTTTATATAATGGTAAATACAGAAATGGACGTAACCTGGGAATTTTTTTCAAGTGTATTTGATTCAATAGTTTACGGTGAATCCTTCGGTAAGTCGTTTGCCGTTAGCATGTTAGATAATAGGTTGCATCCGGTGATGGATATTTTTCCTACCCGCAACCGACCCAGCCAAGGAGGCGGAGCGCTCCCACGCAGATCCGTCACAGACAGAGGCCGGTTACCTGTGCCATTCTTTGTCTCTGGATTTATCGATCTGCCGCATCTGAGTGAGATAACTCATGGCTGAGAAGCCACCTGTCGTACTGACGATTGCTGGTTTTGATCCTTCCTCCGGCGCGGGGGTCACCGCCGATATCAAGACCATCGCCGCCCATGCTTGTTACGGCGTTGCCTGCATTACGGCCATGACCGTCCAGTCAACCGCCGGGGTACGTCGAGTCCAGCCCTGCGATCCCGACCTGATTGCGGAGACTCTCCAGGAACTGGCGGCTGACGTGCCAATCGCCGCGGTTCATATTGGAATGCTAGGCTCGGCCAGGGTGGTTCGGGCCGTTGCGGACTTTCTCGCGGCGCGCTCCGGTAAGAGCCGACTGGCGAACATCGTCATCGACCCTATTCTCAAGTCGTCCTCTGGAACTGAGCTTCTGGATTCTGCCGGCGCCAAACTTCTGATCGAAAAGCTTATTCCCTTGGCGGACGTGGTCACTCCAAACATTCATGAGGCGGCCGCGCTTACGGGAGTGAAAGTGGGAGATCTGGAGGAGATGAGAGCCGCGGCAGCCAGGCTCCATGAAATGGGCGCGCCAGCCGTCGTGGTTACGGGCGGGCACCTCGAGAAAGCCACTGACTTGCTAAGTTACAAAAGCCGAAGAGGAATAGAGCAGGAGGTTTTCAAGGCCGAGCGGCAGCGCTCCAGCTCGACTCATGGAACAGGATGCGCATTCGCCACTGCGATGGCGTGCCATTTGGCGCTGGATCGAGGAGTGGCTGAGGCCACGCTGCTGGCTAAGACATATGTTTCCGCCGCGATTGCGGCAGGCCATCCACTCGGGCGTGGAACCGGGCCGGTGCATCATCTTTATCGTTTGAATTTGCAACGACGCGCTGCGGGTTCCGGCCACCAGTCCTAAGTTTTTCCCCTAAGAATTCTGAAGAGGTTTAGTTGTTGTCGCCGTCGGTGGGTTTCTTCAAGAGGATGCCGGCAACGAAAGAAGCAGTGGCTCCCAGCAACCATTCCAGGCGCCACATCTGGATGGCCTGAAACTCTGCGAAGTTGGATGCCCGGTAGAAGAGGCTGACGCCGATGGCCCCGGTCACGCATCCCAAGCCCACCAGAAAGGCAATGAGCGAGCCTGTGGGCAATCCCACCCGGCGCTTGATCTCGTGGAAGTGCAGGTAATGCAGCCAGGATGGGACTGGTATTTTTCGCCAGGAGAAGTCGGCAACCACCGTTTGCACCCAGGATAATCCACCATTCCAGAGATGGCGGACTGCCGCGCCACGAGCATCAGCGGTGAGGTCGGCCACGGGACGACGCGTGCCACAGGTATGGCAAAACCTGGCTCCGATCATGAATTCGGAGCCGCAACGGGTACAGGCCTCAGCCATTGCGGCGCTAGCAGGAGTGGCGACCTCCCTGACGTCCTCGGAGACAACCGGGGGCCTCCAGAAGTCCTGCTGCGCGTCGTGTACTACTTCAGCCATAGCCAGAAACGCTGAACTCAACAACGCAAGTCGAGAGCCAAAAGGCTGAGCTTCTCAAAAACCTTGTCTGTCAAATACTTGCCACTCCGGCCTGCCCCGATTTCCGGGCAGCCGCGCAATTATTACGCGCTGTTGCAAGTAAAGTTGCATCAGTTACGCCCGGCCAGTGGCCTGGAGAGCGCTAAATCCACAGCCGCTCAGAAACGTCAGCAGTCGCTCACCGGAGCAGCGCAAGCCGATGCTTTCCTGAATTATAGGATCTAGGTTTCCGCCAATGTGCGAGAGTCGCCGCGCGCGAATAACTTTCTTGGTTCCAGGCGTGCTGTCGAGCATCGGTTAGACTGAACAGTGGGGATGCCGGTGAGCTACCGCACCACGACAAGCAGATCGATGAGCAATGCCCTGCTGTTCTTCCTGTTCGCTTCTTTTCTGCTGGTTCCTGCTCAAGCTCAGTCACTTACAAAGGCCAGCAACCCGTCCCCGAGTTCGCCTGGGCCGCCGGGGCACGATCCCGCCGTCGATGCCGCTTTCGACCACTTCTACAACATGGAGTATGACCGAGCGATCCAGGATTTCGAGAAGATCCTGGATCGGCATCCAAACGATCCCTTTGCGGTGAACCACCTTCTGAGCGCGACGCTGGTTCGCGAACTCTACCGCATGGGGGCGATGAATTCGGGGGAATATGCCAACGATAGCTTCATCGGCCAGGCTCACCGCCCCGCTGACCCGAAGGTTAAGGAGCGAATCAAGCAGTTGGTCGTACGAGCAGAGAGCCTGGAAGAGCAGGAACTCAAAGCCAACCCCGATGATGTGAAGGCGCTCTACGCCCGCGGCGTAACGCGGGCGCAGTTCGCCTTGTATACGGGCCTGGTGGAGCGAGCCTGGTTTTCGGCGCTGCGCAACGCGGTGGGGGCACGCCATGATCACGAGCGGGTCCTGGAGCTCGATCCCAATTATGTAGATGCCAAGCTGGTGGTCGGCGTGGATAACTACGTAATGGGCAGCCTGCCCTGGAGCGTAAAAGCGGCTGTGGCGTTGATCGGACTCAGCGGATCCAAGGAGAAGGGGCTGGCAGATCTTCAGGAGGTTGCGAACGCCAATGTCGAGAGCAGCGTGGACGCCAAGGTCGTGCTGGCGCTGTTTCTCAGGCGGGAGCACCGTTACGAAGAGGCGCGCGTCATTATGCGCGGCCTGTCGGTCCGCTATCCCCGCGACTACTTGTTTGCCCTCGAAGACGCAAATCTGATGCGGGCACTGGGGCGCAACCAAGAAGCGGCGGAAGCCTATCGGAAAATCTGGCAGAACGGCCGGGAGGGGAAGTACGACAATCTGCACTATGAGATGGCGGCCTACGGCCTGGGAGGATTACTGCGTAGTGAAAGAGACTATGCGGGCGCCGCAGCGGCTTACGAAATGGTCAGCGAGGTTTCCAATCCCGATCCGGAAGTTCAGCAAAAGGCTAACCTGGCTGCCGGAGAGATGTACGATCTGCTGCAGAAACGCGATTTGGCCATGAAGAAATATCAGACCGTGCTGGCGGAAAACGGGAGCAGTTCCTTGGCGGAAGAGGCTCGCAAGCACATCAAGGAAGCGTACCGGGAATGAAAGGCTGGGCTTCGGGCGAAGCACCAAGAAGCCGGGCGGCCAAGTCCGCGGCATGAAGCCACGTCGAAACCCCGGCCGCGCTTCATGGAACTTTCGGGGCTACAATTGCGTAGCGTCTTGTAAGGAATCCATGGGAGCGACGCCATGTATTGCAACTACTGTGGGAAGGTAATTCAGGACGATGCGGCGGTCTGCGCGTATTGCGGAGTTCGGGTGGGAGCGTCGGTGGCGCGCAAGCGTCTGGTGCGGCCCCGCCAGGGACGCAAGATTGCCGGAGTTTGCCTCGGCTTCGCCGAGTATTTCGACATCGACGTTACACTCGTCCGAGTGATTTGGCTGATCGCTTCGTTCATGACCGGCATCGGCTTGCTCGCGTACCCCGTGGCCTGGATTGTCATGCCTGACGAACCGCCGCTTCTACCTGCGCCAGCGCCGGCTGGTGCGCCGACCGTTACTAATCCGTAAACTCAGCGGTTTCGTTGCGCAGTCTCGGGTCGCGGTTGGGCCGAACGGCCGAGGGTGTGTAATCATCTCTCCATGCAGCCCATGGTTCCCCACGCCGTCAAGAGAGATGACGCCGAGATTTTCTACTGGGAACTGGGCGACGGCTCGCCGGTCCTTCTTCTGCATCCGTTTCCTGCCAATCACGAATTCTGGCTGCCAGTGGCTCAGGTCCTGGCCACGCGCTATCGCGTCTTGCTCCCCGATTTGCGCGGCCACGGCGATTCCGGCGTGGGCGATGGCCCAGCCACCATGGAGAAACATGCTGCCGATATCGAACGCGTCCTGGACGCTGCGGACGTGGGCCGCGCCCCGGTGATTGGGGTTTCCATTGGCGGATATGCGTTATTCGAGTTTTGGCGCAGATTCCGCGGCCGCGTAGCTGCCGTCGGGCTGTGCAACACAAAGGCTCTCGCCGATACTGCCGAGGGGCGTGCCGGCCGCCTGCAGGCTGCCGACGGTGTTCTCGATCGTGGTACTGAACCGTTTTTCGAGAGCATGATTCCTCGCCTGCTTGGCAGGACCACGCGCGAGACGCGGCCGGATCTGGTCGAGGGGGCGCTGCGCATGATGCGCAAAATGTCTCCCGAAGACGTGGCCCAGGTTCAACGTGGAATGGCTCAACGCGCGGATTCGCTGGAAACGCTGAAGACCATCAACGTGCCAGCCCTGATCGTCACCGGAGAAGAAGATATTCTCACCGGAGTCAATGAAGCCGAACTCATGCATCAGCAGATCGCGGGCAGCCAGTTGAAGGTGGTCCCGAAGGCTGGCCACTTCTCGCCGTGGGAGCAGCCGGAGGAAGCATCGCGGCTGCTGCGCCAGTTTCTCGACGGAATTTAAAAGAGCTTCCCCCGTGAAGGTCCGCTTCTGGCTAGAATTGAAGGCGCTATGAAATCCTTGCTCGCCCTGGTTGTTCTTCTTGCCTGTGCGCTGCCGGTTACGTCGCAGACGCGCGCCGTTCGGCGGCCGCACATTCTCGGCATCGATCACGTCTCCTTCTACACCACCGACCCCGAAGGAGCAAAAAAACTGTATAGCGGCACGCTGGGGCTTGCTTCAGCCGATCCGGTCGAGTCCGGAGGGCTGGTGAGGTACATGGTGGGCAAACAGTGGGTGGGCTACAGTCTGGCCCCCGACCCCAAGGCCACAGATCGCATGGATCATGTGGCTTTCACCACCGACAACATCGTGGAGCTGCGCAAGTATCTTGCGGAAAAAGGAGTGAAAACCGGGCCGATCGAAGGACACACTGACCACAGTCTCAGCTTCGCTCTGCGCGATCCGGAAGGCCACCGCATTGAGTTTGTGGAACGAGGCAAGACCGCCGTGCCCGCGCCGCCGGAGTCGGCGGTCTCGGATCGTATGATTCACACTGGCTTTCTGGTCTACAACGCTGAAGCAGAGGATCACTTCTATCACGACATTCTGGGATTCCGGCTTTACTGGCACGGATACGACAAGCCCGGAACCGGCGATGACTGGCGCGCGATGCAGGTTCCCGACGGCACCGACTGGCTGGAATACATGCTGAATCAGCCGCCGCATCCGGACTTGAAGCTGACGGGGGTGATGAATCACATTTCGCTGGGCGTGGCCGACATGAAGAAGGCGCAGGCCATTCTGGAGTCCCACGGCTGGAAGCCGCACGATGATGAAGAAGCGGAGATCGGTAAGGATGGCAAGTGGCAGCTCGATGTATTCGATCCAGACCTCTCGCGCATTGAGTTGATGGAGTTCAAGCCGGTGCAGAAGCCGTGCTGCAATGAGTTCACGGCGCCGCACCCGAGCGAGTGAAGTGCACGGTTTTTGCTAGAATTCTCCCGTTATGTTGGAAGCCTCCTTAGTCCCCGAAAAAACCACTGTCGGCTCCAAGGGTGACGGCGCAGCGGTAGATGTGAGCGCCGCCGGTAACCGCGTGTTTCTCATCACGCTGAACATCACAAAGATCATCGAGCAGGAATCGCTCGATGTCGCCATCTTCGGCTCGGCGGATGGAACCACATGGAGCGCGAAGCACATCGCTGCTTTCCCGCAAAAGTTTTACTGCGGCGAGTCGCCGCTGCTGCTGGATTTGGCGGCGCATCCCGACGTGAAATTCGTGCGCGCGCACTGGGAAGTGGCACGCTGGGGGCGCGGCACGGAAACGCCGATGTTCGAGTTTGGCGTGACCATGAAAGAAGTCCCGGCCAATATTTTGAAAGAGGCTGCCGCAGAGGCGAAAGCGCTGGCGTGAAGGCGGCTTCGATCTGGTTCGCCTGAAAGTCCCGTCCCCTGATTTTCCTTCTCTCCGTTTCCGTTATATTTGATTTCACGATGCAAGGGGAATCTGAGGTGATCGTGCGCCCGGCGCGCAGCCTGCGCGGCAGCGTGACTCTGCCGGGCGACAAGTCGATTTCCCACCGCTATGCCATGCTGGCCGGGATTGCGGAGGGCCCGTCACGGCTGGAAAATTACTCAACCGGCGCCGACTGCGCCAGCACGCTGGCCTGTCTCCGTACGCTGGGTGTGAAGTGGCAGACGACCGAAGATCGCGGCAACGTCATTGAAGTGCAGGGAAGCGGATCAGCGCTTTCCTCTCCTGCCCAGGCCCTTGATTGCGGCAACTCCGGCTCGACCATGCGCATGTTAAGCGGCATGGTTGCAGGACAGAGCTTCGCCAGCGAGATGATCGGCGACGGATCCCTTTCTCGGCGGCCCATGGAACGGGTGATCACGCCGCTTACGGCAATGGGCGCGACGATCGACTCGCAGAATGGACGGCCGCCGCTGCAAATCAAGGGAACTCGCCTCAAGGCCATCGACTACAAGATGCCGGTCGCCAGCGCACAGGTGAAAACCTGTCTGCTGTTTGCAGGCCTGCTCGCCGAGGGTGAAACCCGCGTCGAGGAGCCGCTGCGCACGCGCGACCACGGGGAGGTGGCACTGCGTGCCTTCGGAGCGCAACTGGCGCGGCGGGGGAATGAAGTCCGAATCCGCGGCGGACAACGGTTGCGCGGTCTCGAAGCCCGCGTTCCCGGCGACATTTCCAGCGCGGCGTTTTTTCTCTGCGCCGCCGCGTTGTTTCCTGGTTCGCAGCTGTCCGTAACAAGTCTTCTCATGAATCCCACGCGCGCCCGTCTGCTCGACATTCTCATCCGGATCGGCCTGCGAATCTCGGTTACTCAACTCGACGAAATCCACGGCGAGATGGTGGGCGCGCTTCAAGCGGAAGGCGGAGGGCTTACAGGCGCTGTAATCGCAGGCGCGGACTCCGCGGCGCTGATCGATGAGATTCCGGTGCTCGCCGCGATTGCTCCTTATACCGAGCAGGGAATCGAGGTGCGCGATGCCAGGGAACTGCGGGTGAAGGAATCGGACCGAATCGCGGCCATCGCAACCAACCTGCGCCTCATGGGCGCTGAGGTGGAAGAGCGGGAAGATGGCTTACGGATTCCCGGTGGGCAAACACTTCGCGGCGCCGAACTCGATTCCTGCGGGGACCACCGCATCGCCATGGCCTTTGCCGTTGCCGCGTTACGCGCGCGCGGCGAAACCTTGATTCGTGGAGCTGAGTCCGCCGCTATCTCCTATCCCGCGTTTTTTGCCACCCTGGACGAATTGGTCACGCGCTAGGACAAGTCCGAACGGTCAATTCGCGGCGTTACCAGCGTGACCTGTCAGCAGGGTCGTGCCTGGACAATACTTGTCTTGCCGCGAGAGATCAGTCTATCGTCGCAGGCACACCCGGGGTTCGAGCTGTCCTTTGGAGGCTGACAATGCGTCCCAACGTTATTCTTTGCATGTTAGTTCTGGCTTCTGCAGCCCTTGCCAAGGAGCCGAGACCTTACCAGCGCGGTACGCTACTGCAAATGGATTCGGTCAGCTGCGGCGTGGACGAAAAAGACAGTGGCAGCGTGGCCGGCGAAATGATCGGAACTGACTCCTCACACAAGAAAACTCATGAACTGCTCTGCCAGGAATACGTTCTGCAGACCGACCATGTGGTTTATCGCATCCGGCCCAAAGACGACAAGCACCCGGTTTTGCTTCCTGTAGGAGATCAGGCGCAGTTCCGCCTGGAGAAAGATAAAATCATGCTGCGGGTGGAAGATCTCGATAACAAGGAACGAGAGTACACCGTGATTTCCATGACGCCGCGCGGCGAAGGCAGCGGAGCCACGATAAGCCCGATTCACCTGAATCACCTGCAATAACCTCGGAAGAAAAAAAAGAAGGCGGCGGAAGCCACCGAAAACCCGGAACCCCAGCCTCGACGATGTGTTACAGTAAATCCGCCCACTCGCAGGGATCGGCCGTGGGGGCCGTATCCCATCACCTCGCGTAACAAGGAGTTCCGCATGCCCTTCCTCAGCGATCTCGTAAAAGACCGCAAAGTCTACTCGATTGATGCCAGCCGCTCCGTGCTGGAAGCGGCCCGCTTCATGATGGAGCACAACATCGGCGCCCTCCCGGTGGTACGCGATGGACAACTGGCGGGTATCTTTTCCGAGCGCGACATTATGAACCGCGTGGTTGCCGTGGGCCGGACGCCGGGGACAACTGCGGTGTCGGAAGTGATGACCGCCAATCCGCGAGCCGTCCCGGTTGACGAGTCCGTTGAGGAATGCCTCTTCATTATGCGCGAATTTGGATTCCGCCATCTTCCTATTGTCGATGGCAAAGAGCTCAAAGGATTGGTTTCGCTGCGTGATGTGCTCATGCACCAGGCGAGGGAACTGGAGCGCAACGCGCGCAAGGCAGCATCGTAAGAGGCGCGCGGAACGAGAGGTGGCGCTGGGCCGCTCCCAGGCTCGTTCCTACTGGCGTTCGCGGAGCAGCAATTCTCCCTTTTTCGGGGGCAGCTTGAAGGGAAACTCAAACACCTTCCCCGCCAAGGGCACGCGCAGCACGAATTCCTCCTGCGTTTTCCATCTACCCAGCCATTTGCTATCGGTGTTGAAGTAGACCCACCCGCTCACCTCGGGATTTCCACTGTTGAGACGGGCGGGGCGCAGGCTTTTCTGGCTGAGGAACTCGATCAGCTCGCTGGCAGATTTTTGATAGTCCTGCAGGCGGCCTTCGCGCGCCTGCTTTTCGTCCGGGTGCTTGGCCACTTCCCGCGCGATTTCGTGATCGAGGTCGTCAGCATCATTCTGAACCTTTGCCGCATAACTGTCGGGATCAAGAGAAGTCTGCACCACTTTGAAGTGCCTCAGGAACTGCAAGGTAATCTCGTCGGCGCTTACGTCCAATGCCTGGCTGCCCCGATAGTGAACTGTGAGGAAGACGGCGAAGATCGGCTCAATGCGGTGCCGGATGATTTGTACTTCGCGAGCATCCACAGCAAGCGTGAGGCCGACATCGCCGGACCATAATCCGTAGAGATACTTGCCGTCCTGACTTGTGGAGAAGGTGCATCCCGGCCGGTTTTCGCTCCAGCGGACTCTGGGCGGAGCCGGCTTCTTTTTGGCAAAGGCGGAGCCGGCCGGAGCAAGCCCTACTAAGCAGGCAGCCACAATCCTCCACGCCCAATGGCGCGGCGCGGGATTCCGGAACCAGGGCATGGGTGGAAGAACCTGTCTCAGTTGACCGTGAGAGTAACGGTGGGGGCAGTGTTGCTGGGCACCAGGCCATCGCCATCTGCACCGGTGATGGTAAACGTGTATGCGTTCTTTGGTGTTACCCCGTTACTGCTGCTGCTGTTGCTGGTATTGGTGGTCGGCGTGTTGGTGCCGCAGCTGGGAAGCAACAAAAGTCCGGCAGCCAGCGTTAGTATCAGCAGTCCGCCCAGAGCCTTCGCGCGAGCGTTGCCTTTCCGCGAACCGACTCCCGCCAGCGCTATCGCAGGAAACATGAGCCACAAAGCGTAAAAAACCCGCGGGGTGCGCAACCGGGTGGTATTGGGGCCGACCGTGCTGATCGTGATAACGGCCCGCGCCGGGGTGCCGCTTGGGCTGACCGAGACCGTGTCGGGCGCTGGCGTCACCGCCGGCGGCTGGGCGGTAAACGAGCACTGGGGCGATGCGATCACCGGAGGCGTCACCATGCTGCAAGAGAGCGTAATCTTTCCAGTCGATCCTCCCGCGTAACCATTGAGAGGCGTCACCGTCAGGATGCCGGAGGTCCCGCTGCCCTGGGGCACACTGGTGGGATTCAGAGGTGTGCTCACCGTGAGCGTGTAGCTTGGGGTCACCGCCACTACCGTCAACCCCAGGTTCACAGACTGGCTGCCGCTTGCATCTGTACCGGTCACTGTGATCGTGTAGCTAATCTCGGGAGTGGATTCTAAGGTATCAATGGTGACGCTAGCAACGTTAGGCGCGACCACTGAGGCCGGTGAGGCATTGCAAGTCGGTCCGTCGGTTTCGACTGGAGCCACGCTGCAGGATAAGTTTACGGTGGGAGGATTCACCGTATTCACCGGCTGGACCGAAATCGTTGTACTGGTCGAGACCCCGGGATCCACAGCGGGCGGCGAAAACTGCTGCGGCATGAGGGTAAAGTCCGGGTTCTGTCCAAGAGCGGCGGAAACCGACGCCAATGACAGTGTGAATAGCAACAGGATTCTAACGGCTGCGCGCACGAACTTCCTGGAACTCACCATGGAATTGAGGGGAACAAACTAACTTCGATTCCTCCAACCGCTCAAAAGCTGCCCCGCGAAGCAAAAGATTTCGACCGGCGGCCCAACCATGAGGCTGAACGACCAGTTGGCGCAAGGAACTCATCGAGCATCTTAAAACAGACCCGATCATTGCGCCAACGGGCAGTCCGGCCAGAGTTCGGCCACGAGGAATTTGGCTACCAGGGCGTGCTAAGTAACGATCAGCGTTACCTGGGTGGAATGTGTCGTGGTGCCGTCGCTTCCCGTGATCTTGATGGTGTAGCTGCCCGGAACAGTGCAGGTAGTGCAGCCTCCAGTGATGGTCGTCCTGCTACTACTGCTGCTGCAGGCAGGCATGATGAACAACGAGGCCATGGCAACCCCGATCATGACGAAACCGAAGAGTTTTTTCCGTCGCGATCTGGAAGAACCGAATCCCGCTCCCAGAAGCGACAAGCCTCCAATCGGCAGCCACGCCGCGTAGAAAATCGCGCGGGGGCGGGACAAGGAGCTCGAACTCCCGTTGTTCCCGGTGGTCGTGATGCTGAGTGTGGTGGTCGCTCCGCTGACTGTGGGTGTAACCGGGTTCGTGGAAAAGGCACCATTCGCGCTGCAGCTTGGCGCAGGAGTGCCGCCGCCGCTGACGCTGCAACTCAGGGTGACCGACGAACTGTAACCATTCAGAGCAATCAACTCAACCGAAGTGGTGCCGGAAGTGCCTGGGCTCACCGAGTCCGGGTTGCTAGCCGAAATCGAAAAGTCGGGCCCGGTCGGAAGGGCATACTTGGCGACGAACGCATCGATACCTCCAGCATCTGCACTTTGTTCCGGAGCGACTGTAGGAAAGTCGCTGGAGGAGGTATTGCCGGCTGCGTATAGGTTGGCGCCTGTGCTGTCCACGGCAACACTTCCGAGAAGCGACAAATTCGAACCCGCGTTGGTATCTTCGTCCTGCGATCCTCCAAGATAGGTGGAAAAGATCAGCAAGCCGGCGGGGTTGAACTCGCTCACGAAGGCGTCGTTGTTTCCTCCCAGTTTCAACTGAGTTGGGGTCGCGAGGGGGAAATCCGGCGATCCGGCCAGACCGGTTACGTAGGCATCATTTTTTCCATCCAGGGTGATGCCGTTACCTCCGTCGATTCCGCCCCCGCCGAGAAACGTGGAGTAGTCCAGTGCGCTTCCAGTTGCGTTTAGTCGCGTGACAAAGGCGTTCTGGCCGCCGGCGAGCGTTTGCTGCCAGGCGGCTTGCATTGGGAAGTCGGAGCTTTGCGTCAATCCGGTCACATAAGCCCGACCGGAAGAATCCACCGCGATGCCTAGGCCCTGGTCGATGCCGCTGCCTCCAAGAAAAGTGGAATACGAGATGGCACCGGTGCTGTCGAAGACAGTTACGAACGCATCCGGCGTCCCGTTGTCGCAACTATTGCAGGTTGGCTGGACCACGCCGTTGGTGGTCGGGAAGGAATCATTTTGCGATGCCCCAGTGACATAAGCTTTGCCGCCGCCGCCGACTGCAATTGCAGCCGCAAAGTCGCCGGTGCCGCCGCCCAGATAAGTGGAGTAAACCAGCCCGCTCCCGGTAGAGTTCAGTTTTGTAACGAAGCCATTTACCGTGCCATTGATGCTCCCCTGCGCGGCCGACTGGGTGGGAAAGTTCGTCGATTGTGTAGATCCGGCTACATAGGCGCCGCTGGCATCGATCGCGATACCGGTCGCGATGTCGTCTCCGTTTCCTCCGATAAACGTGCTGTAGGTCAACCCATTGCCGGCGGAGTTGAGCTCGAATACAAAGGTGTCAAGCGTCGCCATTCCGGTCTTCGTCCCGAAGATGGTCTGGAATGCTCCATTCGTCGTGGGAAAATCGGTCGACTTGGTGCCGCCGGTCACAAACGCGTCGCCACTGCTGTCGACGGCGATGGCGTTGCCGCTGTCGTCGCCGCTGCCGCCAACATAGGTCGAATAGATCAGGCTCGAACCATCCGCACTGAGCTTGGTGACGAAAACGTCGAATCCGCCGCCATTCGTGTTGGGCGCGACTCCTCCCTTAGTGGGAAAGTCGGTGGACTTGGTTTGTCCGGTAACATAAGCATTCCCCGCGCCATCGATGGCAATGCCGTAGGCGTCGTCTTCCTTTTTGCCTCCGAGGTATGTGGCATAAGTAACCGAAGGATCGATCACCAATTGGCGGCTATGGTCGTAGTTGCCTAACGCAAAGCTCACCACGTTGCTCGCCTTCAACACAAAGTGGGTATCCACATTCTCCCGCCAGCCGTTTCGTTGTTGATATGCCTTCGGTTTGTGCAATACCAGATTGCCTGCCGCCGAACGGACCACCAGATCGCCCGCGGCATCCGTGTTGATGCCTTGCGCGCCGCCGAAGGCAAAAGCGATGGGCGACGGATCCGAATCTGGAGCGAGAATGAAGTCGAACTCGAGTTTGCTGCGGTCCCCGTAGTAAACGAGATCGACGCCCGGATAGACGCTGTTATAAGAGACGCGAGCATACTGCGGGACGCCAGTGTGCCATTTAGCGGGATCGTTGCCCAGAAGATAGTTAATTTCTCCGGGAAGAGTGTCTCTCGATATCAGTTGCGGCCGCGAGTTTCCACCTGCCAGTCGCATATTCACTGCTGCAGCCCGAGTAGCGTGGTGAACCGTTTGCCGCAGCGGCATGAGGCCGCTTGTCTTCGCGATGTTGGCTTGCGTTCGCAATGAGGAACTGTCTGAAAACGAAAACCAAGCTTCGTTCTGGGTAAGAAACACGGTGTAGCCCGTCGAGCGCGCCAGGTACTTCACTTGCGGATCGGCCTGGCCCTCATTCGGTTCAAACGCGAGGGGCAGCCCGGCATAGCTGGCGCGAACTCGCTCCGCCTTTGCCGTTGAGGCCATTGCCGGCTGCGCTGCAGAAGCGACCGGAAAAGTCTCGCGCGCACCCCTGATGCGATTCCCGGGAGCAAACGCCAAAACAACTACCGCAAGTGCTACCACCACACCAACAGCAACCACCGCTCCTTTGGAACCTGCTGATCTGGACACGACTTCCCTCCTGTTAGGGCGCGAACCTCATAATGCCATGGCAAACGCGATTTCGTAAGAAAAGACTCGCTGGATATGTGCGCGGAAGGCGAAAAACCGCACCGTGCTGCACACCGATGCCCAAAGTTCGCAATTTCTTGCAGCTAATGTTGCTAAATTTTGCAAAGAACCGATGAGGGAGGTTCGAGCAGTTTCTTTGAATTAGACATTAGTTGTGTTTCTTCTTGAACAGTCCCAGGACGTTATTCACCGGATTTTGTTGCCCACTCTTGCTTCCGCCCATCACGCCCTTCAGTAGCCCGCTGGCCATGCCCTTCACGTCTGGAACAAACTTCGGATCGGAAGTGGTTCCCTGGATAAAGAACGGAATGCTGCCGCCTCCTTTGCCGAGGCCCACCATTTGCGTCAATCCGCTCAGGCTGGCGTTCATCTTGAAATCGAGAGAGTTGCTCGGGCTGACGGTACCTGCGCCGGTGAGCACGCCAAACTGCGGAACCGTCAGGTTGATGTTATCCGCCTTCGTCCCATCCGGAGCCACACGCACATCGGAACTGAAGTTCTGGATCGTCGTGTTGCTTCCCCCTGTATTCTTCCCCGACAGGGCGGAAATAGCTGAAAGCTTTGATCCGAGATTGAACCCGGCCAGCGCCGTGTTCTCCAGTCGCACCGTGCCGGTGGTGATCAGCTTGTCTACCGGTCCAACGATCGAAAAATTCACCGACAACGTTCCGCCATTCAAGCGGGAGCCCGAAGGCAACGTCACGCCCATCGCGGGCAACATCGCTTCCAGGTCATCGACGGGCATGCCTTGTCCTGCCAGCTTCATATTGACCGATGTGGTTGCCCCGCCGGTGTCATAAGTTCCCGTCAGGTGCTGAAGCGCTTTTCCCATCGTGACATCGCCTTGCGTAAGCTGGCCGGTCTGTTTTGCCAGGTTGTAATCAGCCTCATATTTGATCAGCACCGGTTCTCCCGCGGGCGACCCCTTCTTCACGACCTGCAACTTCGCGACCTTGAGTGTTCCCGCAGTTTTCGCCTCATGGCCATCAGAAGAAACGGTACCGTCGAAATCGGCGATGCCCGAAATCCCTGACGCCGGATCAATGAAGCCGGATGTAGCCAGATTCATCTGCTGCACTGACACTTTCGCCTGCACGGGGGTCAAGGCGGCATTTTCCGGATTGACCGGGCCGGCGTTGCCATCGAGCGTGAGATTGCCTCCGGAAGGCAAACTGACGCTCATCTTGAAGGGAAACGAACTGGTCAGAGACAACCCAGTCACCTCGATATCTACCTTGTCATACACACGCGGTTTCTCGGGTGACCCAACGTGGCTTACCGTAACGCGCCCCTCTTTTACGTTGAGTTTGGCTACCGAAATCGCAGGAGTACTCGAGGCGGGAGTGGTCGACGATGAGGATGACGCCGGCTGCGTAGAATTCGCGCCGGAGGGCGCTGGCGGCTGACCCTGTGTCGAACCTTTGTTGCCCAGGCTGGAAAAATTCCAGGTCTCGCCATTTTGCGATTTCACGAGGCTGATTTCCGGCTGGTTCAGCGTCAAATCCGTGACGTGAAGTGCCTTGGAGAAAATCAGCGGGATCAGCTCAACCCCGACCTTCAGTGATTTCGCTTGCACAAACGGCGTCTTGCTGAAGGCGGGATCGTCCGCGATGGCAATATTGTCGGCCGTTACTCCCCCGGAGAACACCGATAACGATAAATTTCCCACTGTCACTTGCCTTCCCATCGCGCCGGTTAGTTCCGATTCCAGCTTCGGCCGGAACGTGTTTGCGTTCACGAAAAGAGGCAGAGCGATGGCGACGACAATCACGATCCCGATGACGATGGCCAGGATTTTCAGTGCGCGTTTCATGACTTATTTCCTCCACGCGGCCTGGGAAGACCTGCGGCTCACAATAGGTGGGAAGCGCCTGGATATTTTAAGTGTATCACTGCTCCTGCATAATCTCCGGCGAGGGCACGCTTTGAGTTTCAACCTGTTTCTGCCGTCGGGCCCGTTTTTCGTTGTCAATTCGTACCGCCAGTTCCAACTCCTTCCTGCCTTCTTCTTTGCGCCCCATGTGTAGCAGTATTTGTCCGCGCACATAATGGAGATCGGTGCGCTCGGGATCGAGTTTGTTCGCTTCGTTGATCGCCTCCAGCGCCAGCGAATACTTCTGCTCGCGCTGATAGGTCTTCGCCAGGCCGCCCCAGGAAGTGACCAGCCCATGATTGCGCCGTAAAGCTTCACGATAATTCTTCTCGGCTGCTTGGTCCCGCTGCATCAGGGAATAGACATCTCCCAGCTCGTTGTAGTTCAGCGCGAGGTCGGGCTCCAGGGCTGCATCCTTCAGGAATTCGTCGCGGGCATGTTCGTAATCCTGCTTGGCCAGATAAGTTAATCCGAGATTGAAGTGCACGAAGGGCAAGCGGGGATCGGCCGTCGCGGCCCTCTGCAATTCGTTGAGCGCCAGGTCGTATTGTTCAAGCTGCAGATGTTCTTTGCCCATCAGAAGGTCGAATTCGGGATTGCCATCGCCGGTCTTGATTAACTGCGCCCATGCCTTCTCGTCCAATTCCTTCTTGCCTGCCTTATGCGCCGACATGGAAAGCATGTACAGAAACAACGGTTGCGTGGATTGCTGCTCCCAAAGAGGCGCGAGAGTGTCAGCTGCGTCGGCCCAGCGTTCGGCGAAGAAGTAACACTCCCCCAGAAGGTAGCGGGGCTGGAAAGCCTCGGGCTGCTCGCGCACGACCGATTCAAAAGGTGGAATCGCTTTAAGAAACTCGTTCTGACGGTAATAGACCAGGCCGATGTTCAATCGGATTCCCGCCACGTTCGGCATCAGATGCTCCGCCTTGTGGAGCATTTCCAGAGCCTGCGGCCACTGTTTGCGCCGCATGTAGACGACGCCCAGATTCGCGTAGGCTCCGCCGACCTGCGGATTCACCGCGAGCACCTGGCGAAAATCCGATTCTGCTTCGTTGAGCCGGCCGGCGTTCAATGCTGTTTGCCCGTGCCGAAAAAGCTCTGCCGGATCCGCTCCCTCAGACGGCCCAGATGCCCCATTCGGCGCGGCTTGCAGCCAGATTGTCTTCGCTGCGGCTGGTGCGGCGTGCAATGCCAGCGCCGCCGCGCACAACAGCGCAAGGAGCAACGCCCAGATCGTCGGTCGGCTTGACACTCGAGGAACTCTCTGCTGTAGTGTCCGCCAGCCTCGCTGGAAAATTCAAGCTGTAGGATCCAGGCGCGAGGTCGAGTGATTAGAGATTTCCCGGCTCGCGATGCCAGAGGTACTTGTTGCCATGGTGACCATTCGCGATGTGGCGAAGGAGAGCGGATTTTCCTCAACCACCGTTTCCATTGTCCTCAACGACGCTCCGCTGGCCCGCTACATACCTCCCACAACCAAGAAACGCATTCATCGCGCAGCGCAGAAGCTCGGTTACCGGCCCAATCAGTTCGCCCGCTCCCTGCGCAGCAAGCGCAGCCACACCGTCGGGGTCATGGTCTTTGACATGACCGACCCCTACTGCACACTGGTTCTTCGCGGCATCGAAAACACGCTATATCAGGCCTCGTATCTGCCCATCCTCACGGATGTACACAACGAGCGCAGCCGCTTCGAGCGTTATCTTGAAATGCTGCTCGACCGCCGCATCGAAGGCCTGATCGTTCTCGCCAACTGGCTGTTTCTGGATATCAATCTTCTTGCGGATCTGGAAAAGAGCAGCATCCCCACCGCCATCATCGGATGCGAACTGAAGGGCGATTCGATCAGCTCGGTCATCGTCGATAACGAGATCGGCGGTTACGCTGCCCTGGAACATCTTCACTCCCTCGGCCATCGCAAGATCGCGTTCATCCGTGGCCCCAAGGCGCTGACCGATAGTTCCCCGCGCTGGCGCGGCATCCGCAACTGCGCCCGAGCCTGCGATCTGGAGCTCGACCCCCGCCTCGTCATGGACCTGCCCGAGTCGCGCGACCCGATCTCCAGTTTCGAAGCTGGCTTCAAACTGACCGAGGATCTCCTCAAGCAGCGGCGCGTATTTACCGCACTGCTGGCGTTCGATGACATGACGGCATTCGGGGCAATTCGGGCTCTCGGAAGGGCTGGCCTTCGCGTGCCTGAGCACTGTTCGGTGATCGGCTTCGACGACGTTGCGGTTTCTGCCCTTTACACTCCCGCCCTTACCACCGTGCGCCAGCCCATGGAGGCCATGGGCGCTTCGGC
>DATKPV010000007.1:0-4134 GCA_035523915.1 Candidatus Aquilonibacter sp.
CGGCTGTCGCCGGCGCGAAGCTGCGATATCCACGTCTGGATCCCGGTGTCCAAACGATCAGTGTAAAGCAGAGAGGACGCGAAAGCTAAAGGTACGTCCCAGTCAGAAACATTTCAAGCGAGCGGCTGCAGTCTTTGTTCACAGCGAGATAACGCAAGCGGCATATAATCGCCATCAATCTTTTTAATGGGTCTGGCGGCCACGGGAGGAAGTCTAATCGCTATGACCGACAATCCACTGCGACGATATATTTTCGCCAGCGATTTCGATCAGACGCTGACGTTCAACGACTCGGGCTACGTACTGGCCGAACTGGTGGGCATTCCCACGGAAGAGTTTGAGCGCAAAGCCAAGGGCATGGCGAAGATCAATCTGGTGCAACAGGGAGCGGAGCTGGCTTACCTGCTGCTGCACGATCCAGAATTCCGAGCGAAGGTGCGCAAGGAACATCTGTACGAAGTGGGCAAGCGCATCCGGCTGAAGGAAGGAATCAAGCTGCTCTACCAGTTGCTGGAAACCGGGATCGACGGCCACTACTTCGATTTTTATGTGCTCTCGGCGGCGCCCGTGGAGGTGATTCACTCGGCGCTGGAAGATATCGTGCCGCATGATCATATTTATGGTACGGAATTCCGTTACCTGCCTACAGGCGAAATCGATACCATCGTGCGAGCCACGGCCGGCTACGGCAAGGTCGCGGTCCTCGACCAGTTACTGGTGCAGCAGGTGGTGGGGCCGGACCACGTGATCTACAGCGGCGATGGCAGTTCTGACATTCACGTCATGCTGCACGTGAACGCCCGCGATGGGCTGACCATCGCTGTCTCCGAATCGCCCGACGTCTCGCAAGTAGCGAAGCGCACCGTGCTGAGCACGAGCGCGGTGGCCGTGCTGGCTCCGATTCTGGAGGAAGCGGCGGGGTGGGAGCGAGCGCGCATTCGCAGCTTCTTTGAGGCGAACGGCGTGCTGATCCAGGAGTGGGAACGAGTGCGGACAGACTGGCTCACCGTCCGCCCGGCGGCCAGCGAGACCACAGAGACGGCCGTTACGGAATGATGAACCCAGGTGTTCCGTGCCGAACAAAATGTTCCGCACGGAACACTGATGCGATTTTGGAGTGTGCATCGAAGGGCGACTATAGCCAGCAGCTAATGTCTCATAACTGCTTATTTTTCTGATGCATGACGGCCTGGTGCCGATATGCCAGCACCCCATGTGGCGGGAAAGCCACAGTCAAAGCTGAAGTTTGCCCCCACCAGCGCGTGAGGGGGCAATTTTTGGCTGCAAAACAAAACGCCCCAGACTCTGTTTTGAGTCTTGGGACGTCTGTTGATCAGCCCTCCCCCAAGTGCTGCTCAAAGACAGAGTAGGGCAGAACCGTGAGACCGTAAATGGCACGGGCGTGCCATAAGGCGCACGAAGGTCACAGGGCGCAGCGGCTAAAGCCCTATTTGATTTTGCAGCCTTGACGTGGCGCGGTATTTCCACGGCGGGTTATGACAGCAGGAAGTTGAGAAGATTACAGGCCGTGCTGCTGACGGAAGCGGGCGGCGGCTTCCCGGCCCATGTAGCGCTCCAGAACTGCGGGATCAGTCTGCCGCAGGTCGACAAGGACGAGGCCATCCAGGACGTTGGAGAATTTCCGGTCGACGTTGAAGCCGAGCAACTTGCCTCCGATCTTGTGATATTGGCGAAGCAGGACAGGAAGGCCTTTGCCGTCGGATTCCACGTCCTCGATCGGCTGAGAAAGGTCGTCAAGATCGCGCAGCGCCTGGCACATAGCGCGGCAATCCCAACGGCGCAGAAGGCTGGCGCGGAAGGGCTGGCGAGGCTCGACGAGTCCGGCGAGTTCATCATTCTGCCGGCGCGCCTCGAAGAAGCGGTAGATGATTTCGCGGGAGACGCGGCTATAGGTGTTGCTGATGCTGACGGCTCCGAAAAGAACCGGGCACTCGGGATGAGCTGCGGCCAGTTGGGCGATGCCCTTCCATAGCAGCAGCAGGGGCGCATATTCGCGCTGGTACTCGCTGCGCACAAACGAGCGCCCCAGCTCGAATGCCGGACCCAGCCGCTGAAAAAGCTCAGGATCGTAGCGGAAGCAGGTGCTGGTATAGAGGCCGGAGATGCCATGCGCCGCTATGATTTCGGCGGTGTTGCCCACGCGATAGGCGCCGACCAACTCCTGTTTCTGCGCGTGCCAAAGCAACAGATGCCAGTAATACTGGTCGAAGCGATCGAGATCGATGCGCTTGCCCGTGCCTTCACCTGCGGCACGGAAGGTAACTTCGCGCAAACGGCCCACTTCGTTCAACAACTGCGGAGTTTCGTCGCCTTTTGCCAGATAGACACGCAGATCGCCGTTTCGCGCCAGCAGACGATCTTCAGCAAGCCCGGCTATCTCTTCGCCGAGTTGCTGGCGTGGGACTGGGTCGACTATCGCTTCCTGCGGACGCAACAGCTTGACGGAGCGAACCACGGCCGGCCACGCGCTTTCGGGCTGATTGCGCTGGCCTAGAAGGTAGGTACGGCTGCGCAGATATTCGATCGCCTCGCGATCACCATCGCGCCCGCCGGCAAAACTGGCGATGGAATCGTTGGCAATCTCGCTGCCCACTCGCACTTCCACTGTCTTGCCTTCCTGTTGCAGGAATTCCTGCAACAAAAATGCGGTGCGCAGGCGGGGATGAATCATGCCGAGCAGTTGAAAACCAACGCTGTTGCGTCCGCAGAAGTAGACCGGCAACGCCGAAGCTCCGGTACGGCGGATCAGGCGGACTGCGGTGTCGTTCCACGCGGCATCGGCGATCTGAGCGTGAGGAAGTTGCCAGTGAGAAACTTCACCGGAGGGAAAAATGGCGAGCATGCCGCCCTCGCGCAACCAGGCGAGGGCTTCCTTCAGAGCGCGACGATTGACGTCGATAGAGCGGTCGGTCTGAAAGGGGTCGACAAAGATGCAATGACGATCCAGTTCGGGGATGTCGCCGAGAAGGGCATTGGTCATCACTTTGACATCGGAGCGAGCGCGGGTCAGCAATACCGTGAGGATAGCGCCATCAAGCACCCCGAAAGGATGGTTGGCTACGACCACCACCGGACCCTTGACGGGAATGCGAGCCGCATCGGCGGGATCGATGCACACCTCGATCTGCATCTCCGCCAAAAGATTTTCCAGCCGGAAGCCGTGGGGAGACTGGCGCACGCGGCGATAGAGATCGCGCACGCGCTCCACCGGCGCGAACTTTCCCGCCAAGCCCGGGAAAGCCGAGATCCGCGACAACACGCCGTCTTGTGCCTGCCCGCGCTGCGAATGATCTATCGGCATGTTACAAATTTGCCGCAAATAGTTTTCTAGAGGATGAAAGGAAGGTTAAGAATTGGTGAAATGTTTGGAAAGGTAACACGAAAGTAACCTGCGCAAGGGAAGGCGTGGTTCGACTCGTGCGCGGAAACCGAGGTCCTCAGGGCTGAACGCGATCGGAGTGACAACGCGGACCGGTCTCAGCTTTCCAGACGAAAGCGAGTTTCGCCTAAGGCGTAGAGACGACGCCACACCAGGCGATTGATGGTGACGACGGCCGCAGCCATCATCATGGTGGCGGCGAGCAAAAGAGGGAAGTTGCCATGGTCGGTGGCCTGGCTGATGACCGCACCCAGGCCCGTGGTGGTATAGATGTGACCCTTGAAGTGAAAATATTCGGCAACGATGCTGGCGTTCCACGCCCCCCCGGAGGCGGTGACGAGGCCGGTGACAAGGTAGGGGAAGATTCCGGGAAGGATCAGTTTCTTCCAGCGCTCCAGACCATATAGCTTAAAGACATTGCAACATTCCTTCAGGTCGGTGGGGATGGCCATCGCGCCTGCGATGACGTTGAAGAGAATGTACCATTGCGTGCCCAGCAGCAAGAGCACAATCGACCCGAGACCAAGACCGCCACCCACTTTGATCAGCAGCAGCAGAACAACCGGAAAGAGCGCGGTCGCAGGAACCGATGCCGCGATCTGGGCCAGAGGCTGGGCGATGCGCGCCAGCCTGGGGTTGAAGCCGATGGCAACTCCCGCGGGAACGGTCCACAAAGCGCCGATCAGCAAAGCCAGATTCACTCGAAGAAACGTTGCACCCAAACCGATGCCGGC
>DATKPV010000008.1:0-66999 GCA_035523915.1 Candidatus Aquilonibacter sp.
ATGCCGGTACGGGACCTGGTACGGTTGGACATCAAGACCGCGCGCCTGGACGACCGCGGACTGAGTGGCGAAGTCATCGCCACCGACGGCCCGTTCGGCAACCTGGTCACCAATGTCAGCGCCGAAGATTTTCTGAAACTCGGCTACCGGCGCGGAGAAGAAGTGCCGGTAAAGCTGGGCGCGCGAGACATGAAAATCAGATTCGTTCGCACTTTCAGCGATGTGCCGCTGAACCGGCCGCTGCTGTATATCGATTCCCGCGGACGCTTCGCCCTGGCAGTCAATCAGAACAACTTTGCTGCGATCTATGGGATCAAGCCACCGGTGGAATTGTTTGTGCCGCGCGCAAAGAAATAGACCGAAGCCCTTCCTTATCCCGCGACAGCAGCATGTAGGCGCGGCAAGACAGCGCGCAACAAAGCTTCGAAACTCGATTTGACGCGCTCGCCGGTTTCCATCACTTCCTCATGCGAAAGCGGCTGGTCGAGAATGCCCGCCGCCATGTTGGTCACGCACGAAATCGCGAGCACTTTGATTCCCATGTGCCGCGCCGCAATGACTTCCAGCACCGTCGACATACCGACCAGGTCGGCGCCGATGCGCCGCAGATACTCGATTTCCGCCGGGGTCTCGTAGCTCGGCCCAAGCAACGCGGCATAGACGCCCTCCTGCAAAGGCAGATTCAGCTTCGCCGCTTCTTCCCGCGCGATGGCGCGAAGATCTCGCGCATAAGCCTGCGTCATGTCAGGAAAGCGCACGCCAAAACGCTCGTCGTTGGGTCCGGCCAGCGGATTCGTTCCCTGCAGGTTTATGTGATCGCGGATTACCACCAGCGCGCCCTGCGAGTAGTTTCGATTAATTCCGCCGGCAGCATTGGTAAGAATCACAGCCGAGATTCCCATGCGTCCGAAAACGCGCATGGGAAAGGCGACCTCCTGAGCGGAATATCCCTCATACAAATGCACCCGCCCTTGCATCGCGGCCACGGTAACAGCGCCAGCCTTGCCGATCACCATTTGCCCGGCGTGGCCAATTGCGGTGGAACGCGGGAAATGGGAGATGCTGGAGTAAGGAATGCGCGTCGCTTCTGTGAGCGAATCCGCAAAGCCACCCAGGCCCGAACCAAGCACCAGGCCGACCCGCGGACGAAGCGAGGTTTGAGCGCAAATAAACTGGGCCGCGGATTCGGCGGCAGCGTAGGTGTTGTCCATAGAGATCCGGAAGGCATTGTAATTGTCCGGCACAATCGTGTGGGAAGTGAAGAAAGGAAAGAGTGGTGCTAGCGTAGCCAGGCAACGGCGGCGAGCGTGATCGCGATCAGCAGCATCACTCCAACAATGAATCTGTTGCGGGCCAACCAGGATTCTGATTGCTGCGCCGAGGCAAGAAACAGAGCGGGAGTTTCCGCGACCTTATCTTTGGGTCCGGTCTCTGCGATAACCCCATGATCCCCTTGCGCCGGTATTGAATGACTTGCCGGATTGTCTGCACCATCCGGAACTTCAGCAATCGCTGCCGCCGCATGGCCACCCTTAGGCTCAGCAGTCGGTCCATTGCGAATCGATGCAGATGCAGTGGTGTGCGGCGCATCACGAACTACTGCCGTTCTCCCCGTTGTCTCAACAGCGGACGGACGCGTGGGTCGCCTGCCCGATTGCTTATTTTCACATTCGACGCACAGGGTACGGCCCGATGACACCGGAAAGCCGCACAGCTGGCACTTTTGCAGCTGCCGCAAAACCGGCGGAACAGTCACTGGCTGGGCCTCGACCGCCGGGTGTCCAGCGCCCTGCGCACGCGCGGCCGCTGACCAGAGCAGCGGCTTCCTGGCATTTTCTGTTCCATCCTGCGGCACTGGACCGGGCTGGGGCGCTGCCGATGCCGACGCAGCCATCACCCCCGGTTCAATTTTTTCCTTTGGCGGCTGGATGTCAATCTGCTGTGCCGGCTGAGCTTCCGGAAACCGCTGGGCGGCAACCGCATGGCTTACCGCCGTTTCCACCATCCTTCCCAACCGCTCCAGAGCTACAAGATCGCGCTCGTTGAAGGCATGCGATTTGCCGGAAAACAGTTCGAAGACACCAATCACTTCTTCGTCTCCGGCAATCGGCATCACGACCACCGAAGCAATTCCAAGTTGGCGGCAGCCGTCGCGGTTCACGCGCGGATCGCGCTCCGCGTCGTCGCAGCGCAGCACCTTGCGGCTGCGCACGCTTTCGCCGGAAAGGCCAAATTCGGTAGAAAGCAATGAACCCAGCTCGGGAGCATTCGATCCCGCGCTGGCGCGGCAAAGCATGTCGTGCGCGACTCCCCGCCGCAGCGCGATGGCCGCCCCGCTGGCCCCGGTGATGTATTGTGCCCGCTCGGCCAGTAACTGCAGGGCAGCATCCAGATCGAATTCGGCCATTGCTGCCAGAGATCGTCCTCCGTCATCGCCGGGAAACCCCAGTTTTGCCAGTAAAGGCACAGCAGCGTGCAGCGGGCGGTCAGGCGCGCCAAGTTGTCGATTCGCCGCCGCAACTCTTGCAGAAACGGTATCGGGGCCCTTGCCCTTCGCGTCCTCTGGCAAGGTCACTTTACCGTTGGAGGGTGCAGCTGCATTTTTGGCCGGACTGGATGAGCCGTGATCGAGAATCGTGTAACGATCCATAGCCGCAGGCATACCCGAAATCTCGAACGCAATCGCTCGGAGCGCGGCGCATTGCGCTTTCCGAGCCTGATTTCGGGCTTCAAGACTGCAATACGTTGGAGTCTCGCTCCCCCCGGATCAGGTGTCAAGGAGTTCTAACACTCCAAGGTAATCAGAAGTACACCGGGACGTCGATCTGGCACGATAGCTGCACGTGACTATTTCTTCTTCGGTGGCAGATATTTCTTTTCGATCGAAGCCACCACCACGTAATTCGGATCTACCATCTCGTTGAAATGCAGCTTGGCAACCTTAGACAGCAATTCGTAGGCATCGAGCTCGGATAGACCATAATCCCTGTGGATCCAGTGCACCAGTTCGGTCAGAGCGATGCGAGCCGCGTCGTCCACCGGACGGTAAGCGCCAACCGTCATGATGGCATCGTCATTTTCAAACTGGGGCCAGCTGATGGTGCGGCCCTTGATTACACTCAGCTGCAACCGCGCTCTGAGCGGTACTTCAATGGCCGTGCCCGCAATTTCGCCGTCTCCCATGGCGGCATGGCCATCTCCGATGTAGAGCAGGCCACCCTTCACGTTTACCGGGAAATAAACCGTGTTGCCCACGCTGGCTTCCGGCGAATCCATGTTGCCACCGAATTCTGCGGGCACGATGGAGCTTCGCGCCTCGCCTTCCGCCGGAGCTACCCCAATGCATCCAAAAAACGGATGCATGGGAATCTTGACGGAGAAATCCGTGTCCAGCGCCTTGAAAGTCGCCGTATTGTCGGCGTGGTCGATGGGATAAAACCAAATGCGCTCGGGCAGCGGTGTGTGCAGCATTGGCGTGTAATTAGTCTCGTTGATGGCGCCAAACCCGGGCACTAGCGCGCCAACGCCCCTGTCTCCATCCACCTGAAGGTCGAGAATCTTCACTGCCAGCGTGTCGCCGGGTTCGGCCCCCTCCACATAGAACGGCCCGGCCAGCGGATTGTCTCCCTTCACCATGCTGAGGGTGTCTCCGGGCTTATGTAGCGCGTTCCCGAAGCAATCGAGCGTGTTGGTATCGAGGATGTCGCCGGAGTGCAGCCGCGCCACCGGCTCGGCGGTAGCGAAAAGATACTTCACGTTATCGATGGTGGTTTTGTAGTGGACGACGTTTTGCGCCTGCCCAAACACGCCGATGGAGAGAATCGCGCCAACTAGCGCGAAGATGCCACAAGCCGTTTTCATTGCCCTGTCCGTGGTTATCACCTTCTAATTCGCACTCGCTCCCACACATGTAATCTTGAGCGAAGCCGTGCTGCCATTATTAGTGGCTTCATGCCCTTCAATCAACACCAATAGCGTCAGAGTAGTCCAACAACCCCAGGCACGGATCGAATGAACTGCGGTTCGGCAGGGCCGCGATCGTTATTCGCCGTGATCGCCGCGTTTTTTCTGCCTCGCATAGAATCGCCGCGCCTTCGCCCGGTTGCCGCACTTGCTCATGTCGCACCACTGGCGGCGATGACTCTTGCTGGTATCCAGGAAAAACCACTGGCAGGTTTGCGACTCGCAGGTACGGACGAACCGCAACTGATCGCTAGCCAACAGATCGGCGGCGGAACGCGCGATCGGCCATAACACAGGATCGAAAGGCCGCTCCGGGCTAGAAAAGCGATCGAATTCCCACACGAAACTTCCGTTCTGCAGTGCGAGGTTGGCGTGCTGCGCAGCTTCCTGGATGTATCCATTCACCTGGGCCAGGGCAATCTTAGGAACCGGCTGCTTCTTCACGATGGCAGAGAAGACGACAAACATTGCCTCCCGCATCTCGCGCGCCGTGTGCAGCGTGGCCGCCGCTTCGCTCGGAAACAGCGGGCTGCGCTCGATGAGGCGATTTGCCTGGGCGGGCGTCAACACACCGCTGTCCCCGGCAAAGCGGGCGAGGTCGATGAAGGTTCTCAGCAGCTCTTTCGGTTGCGTCGGCCGGTCATCGAGCGTGTTGAGGAAGTCAAGACAAACCGGCCCTCCCAACAACCCAAACCGCGATGTCCGCCGCCCGCCTGCCGTGGTGCTCTCCATGGGCGCCTCGAACCGCCGAAACTCCTTTTGTCACATCATATAACCGCTAAAAATATATTGACAAGTTATAATTGTGTCGCTAGCATTTCATCTAACCTTGTAACAATATTTTAGCAGTTATATACGAGTCCTGGAACAGGCAGTTCCAATCCAAGCGCTTCCGCGGCGTGGGAAGAATGATAGACATGGGAGGCAGGCCCGTAATCGTGAACACTCCACACCAACCCGCGCCCACCCACGACAGCGGCCATGCTCTCAGGATTGGTCTGGCGTTCGCCGCAATCTATTTAATCTGGGGATCGACCTACCTTGCCATTCGCTATGCAGTTGAGACGATCCCGCCGCTGGTGGCGGCCGGCCTGCGCCACTCCGTAGCTGGAACCATGATGCTTGCACTGGCGTGGTCACGCGGCTTTCGTCCCAGGCGTGAGCATTGGGTTGCAGGGATAATCGTGGGCGCATTGTTCTTTCTGATCGGCCACGGCTCGCTGCACTGGGCCGAGCAATATGTCGCCTCCGGACTGGCGGCGGTGTTGATTGCCACCGAGCCGATGTTCATTCTTGTGCTGGCCTGGATGATGGGACAGCAGAAAATCAGCCGCCTCAGCGCGCTTGGCCTGATGTTTGGCGTCGCCGGAGTCGCCGTGCTCTTCAGTGCTGAACTCACCATGAAGGGTTCGAGTTTACTGGGATTGCTGGCAGTGTTGCTGGGTTCGTTGTCGTGGGCGATGGGAGTGGTGATCTCGCCACGGGTGAAGCTGCCTTCGGACGCGTTAGGACGAACGGCGCTGCCTATGATCTGCGGCGCTGTGATGCTACTGACCGCAGCGGGCGTGACCGGCGAACTGCATCAGGTGCACTGGGCGAATATCGCGTTGCGCTCCTGGCTCGGTCTGGCTTACCTGGTGGTGTTCGGGTCGGGAGTGGCCTTCACTTCATACACGTGGTTGCTGCAGCAATGCCCTCCGACGCTGGTGGCCACGCACACATACGCGAACCCTGTCGTGGCGGTGCTGCTGGGATGGCTGCTGGCTTCCGAGCCGCTGAACACGCGCATGATCTTGGCATTGGCGGCGATCCTGGGAGCGATTGTGCTGATCCGTCGCGGTGAACGCGCGGCGGGGAAGGCTTCGGGTGGCGCAACGACGATCCCGGAGGATGAGGCGGCAGTGGTAAGGACGTCGTGAGCGGCGGCGTAAAGAGGTTCGGCGCGAGCAGTGCCGATGGCATGAACGCGGGGGCTATGCCCGCAGCCGTCTGATCAGCGAGCCAGCGAACTGAAGTGCACTCCCAGATAGTACGGCCACAGCGCGATCGCCAAAACACCCCTCCAAAAAGTCAGCTGCAGGAAGCCGATGGTGAACAGCCACGCGGCGATCCATACCGTTCCCATGAAGGTATGCTGCACGATCTTGATTTTCTGTTTTCCGCCAGTGTCGTCGCCAGCCATTTGTGTGCTCGCCAGCATTGTACTCCCGCATTCGGTGAAGGATGAGATGAGTCCACCCTCTAGAAAACGCAGAAGGATGGGCTCTGGCGGGAGTGCAGGGGTCCCCACGCCTTTCAATACTTAAACTGCTAATAATCCTTTGCCGGCGGGAAACCGGCGCTACTGAGGCTGGTCGCGGCGGCGGAGGTAGTCGATGAACATCTGCTCGACCGGCTTGTCGTAAGCCATGAGGACGTGGCGGACGGTGTGTCCGCTGACGAAGTGGCAGACTTCTTCGGCGAGGTTTTTGGCGTGATCGCCGGCGCGCTCGAGCGACTGGGTCATGAAAATGACCTGAAGACTGGCCTGGCGATGAGCATTTTCGGGGTTTTCGATGTGACGAAGAAAAATCAGGTTGCGCAGGCGATCCATCTCGGCGTCGGCTCGGAGCACGTCGACGGCGCGGCCGACATCGCGCGCGGAGAAGGCTTCCCCGCAGTCGGTCAGCATCTTTTCGAGGATGGTGGCCATGTGGGTGAGGTCGCGTGTGTCCTCCGGATCGATGCGTCCGGCAGCGGCCTGCGCGCTATTGGAAAAGCTGAGCAGAAGATCGCCGATGCGCTCGAGGCCGATCATCACCTTCATGCAGGCGAGCAGTTCGCGGGCCTGGCCGGGTTCGACTTCGGTGATGGCGGCAGTGACGCCGGTATCGATTTCCATGTCGAGCGTGTCGAGCTCACGCTCGCGCTGATGAAGAGATTTGAGCAGAGGAGCGGAGCCGGTGGCGATGCCCTCGGCGGCAGCGCCCGCAGCCTCTTTGGCCAGATGGCAGGCTTCAACCGTGCGCCGCACCAGGTAGTGATGAGCCGGTTCGGGATCGGGAGCTTTGATCGCGGTACTCATGGAAAATGTTGGGCTGCGCGCTACACGATATTATAGGCCGCTGCGGTTCGAGCAGTGGTTAAAGCGGCATGAATTTTAGGCGAATGTTTCGTGAAGGGGCAAGCCAGGCGCGCGTAGTAGCGGTTTACTCCTTGAAAAAAGCGGGCCGAGGAATCGTGACTCTTACAACCTCAACGGCACGCCGCTATTCCGGCAAAGGAGAAGCACCTTTAGCATGCAATGACGCCTGCGCGCCTCCAATCCTCGTCAAGGCGTCGAGATGACACAAATGATCCTGGAGCTCCTCGGCTGCGCTCTGGGCTATTTTCCGTATGGCGCGTATGTTCTGGGAGCGCTTTGATTCGTCTTTCGGTTCTTCCTCCGAAAGATCGCAATAGCCCACGATGACCGACATCCGATTGACGAGATCATGGGCCAACATGCAAATCGGTTGATACCTCGCATCATTTGACATCTGGTTTGACTTCTCCACTTTACCGCCGCCTCTCTCCCCCTCACTCAACCGAATTATGCATGGTTTGCGGGGAAGAGTATGACCGAAATCACAAGCCGGCGAGTTACTTAAGGCATACTCCCGCCGAGGGACTATGCAGCGGCTGGTTTTTTCTGAGTGGTTCTCTCTCGTTGCGGCGCTGAGGTTGCGATCCCTGGGGATGATCCGCCTGCGAATTCTTCCGTTCCGAACAATTGATGCAGTGCTGAAAGTTACGGCTGGTCCAAAACAGACGTCACAAGACGCGCTCGTGGGGATAGCCGGCCGCGGCGACTGCGGCGAGCAATTCGGCAATGTGGTCGGCGCCGCGGGTTTCGAGAGTGATGTCGATGGCGGTGTCCCCAAGGTTGACGCCGTGATGGGTGCGGTCGTAGGAGGTTTCCACGATGTTGGCACGGTGTTCGGCGAGGATGCCGGTCAGCTTGTGCAGCGCCCCAGGGTAATCTCCGAGATGGACGCGCAAGCGGACGAGGCGTCCGTCTTTGACCATGCCGCGCTCAATGATGCGAGCCAACAACGTAACGTCGATGTTGCCCCCGCCCACCACGACGACGACTTTTTTGCCCGCAACGGGCAGCTTACGATTGACCAGGGCCGCGGTGGCGGCGGCTCCCGCGCCTTCGGCCAGGGTTTTTTCGCGCTCCAGCAACAGCAGGATTGCGTTGGCGACTTCCTCATCGTCGACGGTAACGATTTCGTCGACATATTTCTGAACCATGGGCAAGGTCCGATCGCCAGCCCGGCGGACGGCAATACCGTCGGCGATGGTGGTGGCAGCGGCGAGGGTAACGGGTTTGCCCTCGGCCACAGCAGCTTTCATCGAGGGCAGCCTGGCAGGCTGCACTCCGTAGATTTCGACCTTGGGATTGCTTTCCTTGATGGCGCAGGCGATGCCGCCGATCAGCCCGCCGCCGCCGATGGGCACGATTACGGCCTGGATATCGGGAAGCTGCTGGAGAACTTCAAGACCGATGGTTCCCTGGCCGGCGATGACGGCATCGTCATCGAAGGCATGGACGAAGACGAGGTGATCGTTCTGTGCGCGCTCCAGGGCGGCTTCGTAGGCAGCGTCGTAATTAGTGCCGTGAAGAACGACGTCGGCTCCATAGCTCCGGGTAGCGGAGACTTTGGTCAAGGGAGTGGTAAATGGCATGTAGATGCGCGCGCGAATACCGCATTGCCCGGCATGGTAGGCAAGGCCCTGGGCGTGGTTTCCAGCAGAAGCGGCGATGACGCCCTGGGCGCGTTGGGCAGGCGTGAGGGTGAGCAGCTTGTTCAGCGCGCCGCGTTCCTTGAACGCGCCGGTTTTCTGGCGATTATCGAACTTAAAGTGGACAGAGCAGTCGGTGAGGCGGGAGAAGGTCTCGGAGCGCGGGCAAGGCGAGAGGTAGATGGCGTCGCGGATGCGCCGTTCCGCCGCTTCCACGTCTGACAGGTTGACCATGAGTGAGTTTAGCAGAGGAGCAGAGCTCTGCCGGAAGCGAGCCGTGTGGGCCATTAGCGAAAACTCTTATATGGAAGCTGATTGCGCTTGCCCCGGATTTGCGCGATCCCCAGTGCGAGTTAGTGCGACAGGGTAAATCCCAGAGCAATCCGGGTTTCGGCTGCGACCGGCTTGCCATTCACCACAAAAGGCTTGAATTGCCACTGGCGGACGGCGCTGGTGGCAGCGCCGACTAAAGGCGCCGGCCCGCTTACCAGACCCACGCTCTGAACGGTCCCATCTTTGCGGATGTAAAGGTCGAGCACGACCGAGCCTTGAATTCCGCGCGCGAGAGCATCATCGGGATAATCCGGCTCGACGCGATGCAACAAGTTGCTTTCGGCTACGTCTTGCGAAAGCATGACCGGACGCACGGCGGGGGTGGAGAGCGCGGTAGGCGGCTCGGCAGTTTTTGCGTTTTGCGCGGGAGCAGGCGTTGCGGAGAGTGACTGGGGACTTTCGTTCTTGGCGTTGCGATCCGGCGTGCCAGCGGACGCGGGAACGTGACTCGAGCGCGGTGCTGAAGGAACTTCGTTCTTGGGCTCGCTAGTGTCAGAATCCGCCGGAGAAGTCTTGCCAGCAAGGCTGGACTCTGGCGAAGATGCGACCGGCGCGGCCCCGCCGGAGTTGGATGCAGCCTCGTTCTGCGCGGACGACTGTGCGGCGGTAGCCGAATCTTGCGAACTCCGGCTGAGATTTGTTGCCCCTCGGAATCCGCCGAGGCGAACCACAGTGAGAACAGTCAACAGGACGGCAAAACCCAGGACGATCACGCCAAGAGCGACGGTCATAACGTCGAACCCGCGAGAGACCGGCCGAACCGTCGTAGGGTACGTCGACGAGTGATCTTTGACAGAAGACGGCTCACGAAAACCGCGTTCGCCGACGGACGTAGCGGCCGCGACTTGTGGTGTTTCGGGAAACTGGAGATCCGGAATCGGATTCCGCAGCGCCAGGTCAGTAAATGGCAGGTCAGCGTTGCGGATGGGTGTTTGTGTTTCCTCCAGGGTTGCGCTCGGCGGAGAATCGGAGGAAATGACTGGTTCTTTAGATGCTTCAGGTGTCGCCGCACTCACTTTGGAAGCGTTGCCTTCGAGCGGAAGAAGCACACCCAAACTACTTTGATCCTGGCTGCTTTGCACCTGGCTACTTTGAACCTGGCTGCTTTGCGGCAGACCGCTTTCTAACGGAGAATCGTCCCCCTCGGCTGAGATCACGAAGACCGGAGTGCCAAGTTCCTTTACCAGTTCGTCTCGCTCACGCTCCAGAGAGAGCACTGGAGATGTTGCTTGCTGTGGCGCCTCAACCATGGGAGGCGCGGCTGGCGGACCAGAATCTTTCTGATCAGATCCGCCGGAAGGATGGCTTTCGAGAACTGGAGCCGTGCTCATAAGGGCCGATGCGGGCAGGGAAGCTGCTAATCGTTTGAGAAGTTGTTCGATATCCTCGTCAGGCCCAGCCGAAAGAGGCCCTGGCAAAGGAACCGCAGGACTCTTGGTCGAATCCGCAGTGGAGGCTTGTTGCTGGGGCTGACTAATTGCGTGGGTCGACGCAGGTGCCTTCCCAGGCTCAAGTTGCGCGGGGGCCTGGGGATTGGAGGGGCGTTTCGGGAGTTCCGGCTGCGGCTGGGACGCGGACGCGATCGGAGGCGCCGCGAATGCCTGCCCCTTGCGCAGGGCCGGATCCCTCGGTGGGGCAACCGGTGCAACCCGTTCCCGGCTCTTGCAGATGGGGCATTCATCGAGGTCGGCGGAAAAGTACCGGTGGCACTTTGCGCAGGGCAAGCCGAATCCGGTGGCCTGCTGTCGCGGTGGTGGCGCTTCTTTCATCGGGTCTGCTCCAAAAACCTGCGGAAAATGTAAGGCTGGCTGGGTCCGATCTTATCCCCTTGCAGCACAGCCAGTTATGCTTGTCGGGCTCAACGCCAAAACATCTTAGATTCAGTGGTCGGGGCTTGCCCGCCTGGCTTAAGCGCCGGGAGGAGGAAGTTTCAGCCGTCGAGCGGCGCCGGTCAGGCCACAAGCTTACTTCTAAGCACCGGGCAGGGTAAATAGGAAGGTCGAGCCATGTGCCAACTCGCTTTCGGCCCGGATGGAGCCGCCATGAGCCAGCATGATGTGCTTTGCGATGGCCAGTCCAAGGCCAGTGCCTCCTGATTCACGGGAGCGGGCTTTATCGACGCGATAGAAGCGTTCAAACAGGCGCGGCAGGTGCTCGGAAGGAATGCCAGCCCCGAAATCCTGTACGTAGAATTCCACGCCGTTGGGCGCAGGGCGAGCCCCCAGAACGATGCGGCCGCCAGCGCGGCCATATTTCATGGCATTGTCGATGAGGTTGGAAAAGACCTGGTGAATGGCCTCGCGGTCGGCAAGAACCACCGGCAACGACTCCAGAGAGCCGTTGCCTCCGGGCCCTTCCGGGATCTCCAGATTGACTCCCTGGCCGCGGGCAATCTCGCGGAAGCTTTCCTCGGCATCGTGCAAAAGCTCAACGGGCGGAACGGGCTCGACATCGAAGCGGGTCTCGCCCGACTCGACGCGGGCCAGGGTAAGCAGATCCTCGGTCAGGCGGGACATGCGCGCCGCATTCTTGCGGATGATCTCGAGGAACTCACGCGTGGGCGTGTTGTTCTCCTGATTGCTGTCAAGCAGAGTTTCGGCGTAGCCCTGAATCGAAGTAAGAGGAGTGCGCAGCTCGTGGGAAACGTTAGCGATGAAGTCGCGGCGGGTTTTTTCCACGCGTTCGGTCTCGGTGAGGTCGCGGAGCACGGCGACGGCGCCGCCCCCGGGCAAAGGAGCGGCAGTCACATCGAAGGCACGGCCGGGAACAATCGAAGTGGCACGCGCGGTCTTGACCGTGTGAGCGCTGGTGGCGGCTTTGACGGTGGCGAGAAAATCCGGATCGCGAACCGTCTCTACTACCGGAGCCTGCAGGCGAACCTGGCGGCGGACCAGGCGATCCATGGGCTGATTGGCCCATTGCACCACGCCGTCGCCATCCACCGCGATAACTGCGTCCTGCATGCTGTTGAGCAGGGTCTCGAGCTGGCGCTGGCTGGACTGAACCGCCGCGAAGCTTTGCTCGACCTGGCGCGCGGTTTTATCAATGGCACCGGCCACGCGGCCGATTTCATCCTGGGAGGTTTCCTGGATGCGGGCGTGCAGGTCGCCATCGGCAATCCGCGCGGCGACTTCGACAATATGATCGAGGCGATGGGCGATCCACGTCGCGGCGATGGCCGCAACAATAATCGCAAAAAGAAACGCCAGGACCGAGGCCCAGGTGAGCCGGCGGCGAACCCGCGCCGAGACTGCTTCGACGTCAGAAAGTGGATAAGCGAGGCGCACTGCTCCACCGGTAATGGGAGCGGCCACATAGAGAAACGGGATGCCGACGGCGGCGCTCCGGCGCTCGGCAACACCAATGCGGCCAGCAAGAGCATCGGTGAATTCCTTGCTCGGGGCCGGGCTCTGCATCGATGCGACATCGGCTTGGGAATCGGCGAGCACCTGTCCGGCCGCGTCGATGACGGTAGCCCGCGCCCCCGCAGCATGGCTTTCCTGAGCTACAACCTCGGCCAGAGGATGTGTGCGATCGATTTCCACGCGATGGGCAAACAGCAGCGTTTTCTGGGTGAGGTCGCGCTCGATTTCGGCATGAAGCGAAGCTTGCCATGCCCCGTCCAGCGTGAGATCGAAGGTTAGGGCGGAAGCGACGATTAGCACCACGAAAGCCGCCAACAGCTTAAAGAAAATGCGGTTCCTCACCTTTGCCTCATCTGGGCGTTTCGAATCGGTAACCGGCGCCGCGGACGGTCTTCAGGTAACGCGGATTTTCCGGATCAGGCTCGATTTTTTCGCGGATGCGGCGCACATAGACGTCAACCGAACGCGGAGTCACGTAAGAAGTGTCGCGCCAGACGGAATCGAGAAGATGGTCCCGGGAAAAAACCCGGCCTACGTGGCGGGCGAAATAATCGAGCAGGCGGAATTCGGTAGCGGTGGTGGAAACCAGCTCGCCACCCACCCTGAGCGTCATGGCGGAGGGATCGATCTCGATGTCGCCCACTTTGATCGGGCTGGGCGGAAGCGGACGCTCGAAACGGCGCAGCACCGCCTTGACGCGTGCGACGAGTTCGCGGGGGCTAAAAGGCTTGGCGATGTAGTCGTCGGCGCCGATCTCGAGGCCAAGGATGCGGTCCGCTTCGCTGCTTTTGGCGGTCAGAAAAATGACCGGGACGGAAGACAATCCCGCAGTCTGGCGGACGGTGCGGCACAGTTCAAGCCCGTCGCGGCCGGGCACCATGATGTCGAGAACAAACAATGCGGGGCGCTGGCGCTCGGCATCTCCCAGAACCGTGGCTCCGGTGGGATAAACGCGTACGGCGAAGCCTTCGTTCTCCAGATGGTGACGCACCAGCCGGGAAATATCGGGATCGTCTTCGACGACGAAGATATTCGGTTTCACGGCATCATTGTAACCAAGCGAGCAGCCAGTGCCTAATACCGAGTTCGTGTCTAACACAGGTCTTTATTTTCACGGGATTGTAATAATCAGACCTTGGGAATGCGGCCTCGGGTTGATTGACTTCAAGGCGATGGAATGCCGAGATATTTTCGAAGGCGTGGGAACCCAGACGCAGCGATGCTCCCGGTATGTACTCGGCTTAGAACCAGAAGGCGGATGCTAGCAGTCGGCCTCTTGCCAATCCCTAAGTTGCAAGCATCGCATTCGTAGCGCGAAAATCAGCGCGTTTCTGCGCCCGCTACGGTTGCGACCACGTCGAACAGAATTTTCGGTCCGCGGCGCACTTCCTCCACGCGGATGCGCTCATCATCGCCGTGCTCGGTGTCGCTTTCCTCCTCGGTTGCGGTGTAGGGATTGAATCCATAAGCGTCGATCCCCAGCGGACGGTAGCGCTGATTTTCGGTGTAACCGCTGGTGATGAGCGGAACGACCGGCGTGCCAGGAAAATAATGCGCCGAGATATGGCGAATGGTGTCGAAAAGCGCGGTATTGGTCGGCGAAAAGTTGGCCTCCCGGAACTCCGCGTTGAGCGGCTCAACCGACACGTTGGGGTCGTTGACTACCTTGCGGATGGACTGTAGCAGCCGTTGAGGATCGCCGCCGGGCAAAATGCGGACATCGAGATTGGCCCAGGCCTCGGGCGGAATTACGTTGGTTTGTTCCGAGCCGCCCAGCATGGTGAGAGAGATGGTATCGCGCAAGAGATAATTCAGCGATTCGTCGTATTGGACCTCCTGCTGGAACCTTTTATCCGCAATTGCCTTGCGGATATTGCGGTAAATGCGAGCCTGATCGGGAGGTTCATAGGGCGCCATGTCACGCAGGAACTCATCCACGACGGGCAACACCTTGAGTGGTGTCTGGTAGGCGAGAATCCGGTCGAGCGCATGGACCAGCCGATTGGGCGCGGAATCCGAGATGGGCCGGGAAGCGTGGCCGGGGCGGCCATGGGCGACCACGTGCAACCAGTACGTGGTTTTCTCGCCCACATCCACGCCGATGTATTTCACCTTCCCGCTCTCCAGCAGGTTCTCGCCGCCCTCGTTGATGAGGAACTGGGCATTCTCCAGGAGATCGCGCTGATGGGCGATGAACCAGTCCGTTCCAGTGCCGTCGGCTTCTTCATCGCTGACCGCGAGAAAGATCACATCGCGGTCAAGCGGTACTCTTTCGCGCTTCAGCATTACCATGACCATCAGCTGGGCCAGGCCTTCGTCCTTCATGTCTTGCGCGCCTCGGCCCCAGATGTAACCGTCCTTGATCTCGCCGCTGAACGGCGGGACGCGCCAGTGGGCAGCATCGCTGGTCACCACGTCCATGTGATTCAGTAAAACGATGGGTCGCATGGCAGAGGCGGTGGTGTGCGGCAAGCGCGCCCACAGGTCGCCGCGTCCCGAAGCGTATTCGAAGACGCGGTTCTCGATGCCTGCTTCGTCGAGAATTTTCTTGAGAAAGACGATAGCTTTCATCTCGTTCCCGGGAGGGTTGGTGGTATCGATGCGCAGGTAATCCTGCATCCATTGGACGGAAAGGTCGCCATAATGCTGCCAGTGCTCGGCAGGAATGTGCACCGAAGTGGAGGGCACGGCGCCGGTTGAGGCAGCTTGAAGGGCGCCGGCCGAACCAACAAGGTAAAGAGCTAAATATCCCACCAGACGGGTCAACCGCAGCAGCTTCCCAACACGGTCACAACCCGCATCCTGACTGGTCCTGTCTGCCAACGCCTGCCTCCTGGCTCGATTGTGAAGTCCACGCAGTTTTTATATCAGGTTTGCCAAAATTACCTTGCCTGGACTGCACTCCCGGGGATGGGCGGCGTATAATATCTTTATATTTCAAGCATTTAGCTGGTGAACCCTGGGTTAGCTTTTGGCATCCGACCTGTAATAGGGAGAGGCGGCGCCAAGTGGTGTGGTGCGCCGGGTTCTGAAGGCTGGCGTGGCGTCAGCGCTGGCTGGCAGTGCAAAAGCATTGCTACCGTTTATTCGTGAAACGACGCATCAACGTAACGCGCCGAATGGCGCAGGAGTGGAGCCCCGAACGCTCCCTCAACTTGGAGGAAGCAACCGATGAACAACCGCGTACTCATCGCTCTGCCATTGGCCGCAGTGCTGACATTACCGGCCCTGGCGCAAACTTCGTCTACTCAGGATCAATCGGCGCAGCCGGCGACTTCCCAGACACAGTCGACCGACACCGCCACAGGCAAAGCGCCCCTCGCGCCACCCAGCCGGGAGGGCTTCTGGGGACGCATTAATCCCTTCGCGCGCAAGAGCTATGTGAAGCGCCAGACCGATCCGATTCGCGACCGCGTGAACGAACTCGATGATCTGACCGCAGCCAATAGCAAGGATATTAAGGACACCGACGCACGCGCCCAGGCCGGTATCAAGATGGCCTCTGACAAGGCCAATGAGGCCGACCAGCATGCCATCGACGCCGGCAACAAGGCCACCATGGCGCAACAAACCGCGCAGCAGGCCACAACCCGCATTCAGACGGTGGAAACCGTGGTGGGCAACATCGACCAGTACAAAGCCTCGAATGAAACCGAAATCCGCTTCCGTCCAGGCCAGACCCTGTTGAGCAAGAATGCCAAGGACGCGCTGGATGAGATGGCCAACGGCGTCAAGGGCCAGCGTGGCTATATCTTCGAAGTGCAGGGCTTCTCATCGGGCCGTGGGCAGGTGGCCATCGAGAACTCGCAGAAGATGGCAGAGTCGGTGGTGCGTTATCTGGTGCTTAGCCACGACATTCCGGTCTACCGGATTTATCTCGTGGGAATGGGCAATGCTCCCATGCCGGATGAGACCGCGAAAACCAAGCGCATCAGCGGCGGCCGGGTGGAGATCAGCCTCCTGAAAAACGATCTGGAGCAGCTGGCCTCTTCCACCGGTTCAACCACGGGCGCAAGCATGGATCAGCAATCGCAACCGAAATGAGCTAGGGACCTGACGGGCGCTGGCCCGCGTCCCTCCCCCAGAGAAAGCCTCTTGCGCAAGCGAGAGGCTTTCTTGCGTTTCGCTTCCTCGCGTTTCTCTCCTTCCGTTTGACCCAGCTAGGCTGCTCATCTAGACTCGCCTCTCAGCGGGGTTTCTATGAAATACACAGCGCGATTGCTGATTCTGCTTGTTCCGTTGGCGATTCTTTTCTCTGGTTCCGCCTCGGCCGATGACGAGCACGGCCACATGCACCACGAAGATCTGAACGAAACACAACTGGGCACGGTGCATTTCCCCGTCTCGTGCGCGCCGGCGGTGCGCAAGCCGTTCGAGCGCGGGGTGGCGCTGCTGCACTCGTTCTGGTACGAGGAGGCGCAGAAAGAATTCGAACAGATTGCCGCCGAGGATCCCAATTGCGCGATGGCGCATTGGGGCATCGCGATGAGCCTGTGGCACGAACTGTGGAACCATCCGGATGCCGAGGTGATTCAGCACGGAGCGGACGAGGTCTTCGAGGCGCAACAGACCGACGGACCGGTCACTCAGCGGGAGCGCGACTACATCTCCGCCATCGGAGCTTTTTACAGCAATTCCAAGAAACTCGGCTACGAGGAACGCGCCAAGGCTTACTCCGATGCTATGAAGAAAGTCTATGAGACGCATCCCGACGATCATGAAGCGGCGGTGTTCTACGCCTTATCGCTGCTGGCTTCGGAACCGCCCGACGACACGACCTTCGCGAACCGCAAGCAGGCTGCTGCCATTCTGGAAAAGCTGTTTGCCAGCGAGCCGGATCATCCCGGTGTGGCCCATTATTTGATCCACACGTATGACAAGCCGCAACTGGCGGAGCTCGGCCTGCCCGCGGCGCGGCGTTACGCGAAGATTGCGCCGGCGGCACCGCATGCGCTGCACATGCCTTCGCACATCTTCGCCCGCGTGGGTCTGTGGCAGGATGACATCAATTCCAATCTGGCTTCCATCGCGGCCTCGCGCAAGACTGCGGCGATGGGAATGGGCGGGGAGGGGCATCAGTTCCATGCCATGACGTTCCTGTTCTATGCCTACATGCAGAGCGGCCGGGATGCGGACGCCCGGGCGCTGATCGCGGAAATCCGCGCTATGCCCGACAAGAAGGACGATATGTACGGCAAGGGATACGATCCGCACATGGCAGCGCTGGCGCACCTGAGCGCTTTGTATCCGATCGAGATGCACGACTGGGCCGCCGCAGCGGCGCTGCCGCCGATGGAAGTGGCAGGGACGGCGGAGGATTCCGTGATCTATTGGGCCCGGGCGGTCGGCTCGGCGCACCTGCACAAACCGGACGAGGTGCGCAAGGATATCGCGCAGATTGACGATCTTCACAAACGGCTGGTGAGTGAAAAGTCAGAATTTGCCGAGGGTGTGGCGGATGACAGCAGGGAGGCTCAGGCCTGGCTGGCCTTCGCGGAGGGGAAATACGACGATGCCGTCGAGGCGATGCGGCCTATCGCCGATAAAGAAGACTCGCTGGGCGACGAGCCAGAGGGTGTTCCGGCACGGGAAATGATGGCGGACATGCTGTTGGAGGCAAAGCGACCGCAGCAGGCGCTGGCCGAGTATCGGACCGATCTGAAGGTGAATCCGAATCGCTTCGACGGTCTCTACGGCGCCGCCCGCGCCGCCGAAGAAGCCGGCAACCAGAAGGATGCGTCGGAATACTATGCGCTGTTGCTGAAGGTGTGCGACGGATCGAACTCGACGCGACCAGAGTTGAGCCGGGCTCGGGAGTTGGTAGCGAGAAAGTAACTCTACTCTCGAAAGAACGACATCTTCACCAGCAGCGCCACCACCATCGCCAGCACTCCCAGCAACGCGTTGTACTCGCGATGTTTTAGGTACAAGTTCCAGGAGAATCCCGCGGACGTTTCGCCCTTTTCCGGATACGGTACGAGTCTTGGAAGCATCCCCGGCACGCTCTGCGCATACTCCTCAAACTCGGGAAACTTCTGCCGGAGAAACACCTCTTCGTCACGGATGACGGGAACGTAGATTGCGAAAAACATCGCGACAAGAATGACTCCCACCCACCAGCTGAGCGCCGCAATAGCAAATCCCACGGCAATCAGCGATGATCCCAAGTAGAGCGGATTGCGGGTATGGGCGTAGGGGCCGGATGTTGTCAGCGCTTCGTTCTTGCGAACATGGCCGGATGCGAGCGCGCGAATCAGCAGTCCGGGCAGGATGACAACTGCACCCAGAGCCAACGAAGTCGACGTCGGCCGTGCCAGCCAGAAATAGAAGACGGCGAAGACAAAGCCCAGAGGCACACGGACGCGGCGGGCGATTTGCGACCATTCAGCCATGAATCCTTCCTGGCCGGGATTTCCTGTCGTCGCAAGATGCCGCGAGCAAGGAGAACGCGGCATCGGCCACTGCCTCGACGGTAATATCCAGCAAGCCGGCGTCTGCTTGGTCTTTTCGGGCGTGCGAAGTAAGGCTTTGCGGACTGCGCAAAACGATGCTTCGCATTCCATAAGGGCCGTTGCGCGCGGGATCGGTCGGGCCGAAGATCGCTACTGCAGGCACACCCAGCGCGGCAGCGAGGTGCAGGGGACCGGTATCGCCGCCGATGAGGAGCCGGGCGCGGCGCGTAAGCGCGATCAATTCTGTAATCGAGCTCTTGAGCGGACGGGCGTGCCCGCCGCTGGCCCCCAACACGGCTCGGAATAGATCCTCTTCACCAGGACCGTAGTTGACAAGCGAACAGATGCCCGCGTCGGCCAGCCTGCGGGCCACTTCTCCATAGCGCTCCGCCGGCCAGCGCTTCGCGCCCCAACCAGCACCTGGATTCAGGATGGCGAACCCGCCAGCGCCGCACGCCGCCAAATCGATGGCAACCCGGCTTTCCGCCGTGGGATCGTGGGGAAACTCCGTGCGCGGCACTGCCAACTTTTCTTGCGCGAATCCTTCTGCGATCGAAAGATTCTGCTCGACAATATGGCTTCCATGGGTGACGATGCGGCGGGTGTACCAAAGACTGGCGGGAGCTTCCCACGGTTGGGCTGCGCCATAAACCACGCGCGCGCCAGACCAGCGCGCCAGCAGGGCGGAGCGAATGGATCCCTGCAGATCAATCGCGACGTCGTAGCGTGCGCCGCGAATGTCGTTCCAGACGGTCGCAATCTGCTGCACTGTGTGGATTCCAAACAAGGACTTGCGCCACGCCTTCAGCTTCACAGTGTGGACCTGATCGACCAAAGGGCGCTGAGGCGAGCGCGGGCCGCGGCGCGGGGATCCCGGCGCGCAGAGAAGTTCCGCCCAGCGCTCTTCGATCAGCCATCCGATCGTCGCCTGCGGAAATGCAGCGCGCAATGCGTAGGCGGCAGGCAGCGTGTGAATCACGTCGCCCATGGCGCCGAGGCGCACGATCAGCACACGCTCGATTCCGCGGGTCACCGCAGCGGAAGAGTTTTGCGAAACGAGCGTCAAGTTTTCCTCGGCGAGAGGCGAGAGCGGATGATTTCGCTGGTGGAGTGATTCTTGGGATCGCCGACAATCTCGACTCGTCCTCCGCACTCTGTGACCGCGTCGCGTTCGGGCACGGAGTCCAGCGTGTAGTCGGTGCCCTTGGCCTGGATGTCGGGCCGAATCTCGCGAATGATGGCGCGCACATCCAGTTCCGGAAAAATCACCACGGCATCGACGTCAGCCAAAGCGGCGACGATTTCGGCGCGTTCGTTCTCCGGCATGATGGGCCGGCCTTGCCCTTTGAGCGCGCGCACGGATTCGTCGGAATTGATGGCGACCACCAGTTTGCCGCCGAGATTCTTGGCCCCGCGAAGATAGCGCACGTGGCCAACGTGCAAAAGATCGAAGTTGCCGTTCGCCAGAATGATGGGTTCGCCGTCACGCCGCCATTGCTGCGCGCGCCGTCGAAGGGCATCGCGGCTCAGAATTTTTTCCGGACCGAGTCTGTCGTTTCCACTCATCTTTCCGTGAGATCCGCTCAATGCGATCTGGTGACCGGCGGCGATTGCTCCACTGCCTGCAGTAACTCCTGCCGTGAAACCGTGGCCGTGCCGCGCTTCATCACCACGATTCCGCCAGCGTAGTTGGCCAGCTGGGCGGCTTCCACTGTGCTGGCGCCCATAGCCAGAGCTGCCGTGAAAGCGGCAATGACGGTATCGCCGGCACCGGTCACGTCGGCAACCTGGTCGGAGCCGAAGATCGGAATGTCCACGGGTTTGTGGCGGTGATCGAAAGCTGCCATGCCGTCCCGCCCGCGCGTGATCAGCAGAGCCTGCAGCTTCATGCGGGACATCACTTTCTGGCCCGCCGCAGCCAGTTTTTTCCAGCCCTGCCCAATGTGCAGCTGAAGAGCCTGCTCGATTTCGGGCTCGTTGGGCGTGGCGGCAGTGACGCCGGAGTACTCGAGCAAGCGGTAGCGCGAATCAAGCACAATAGGAAGAGGCTTGCGCCGGTCCTGTTTCTCAAGCGCTTTTACCAGCGCGGGTGTGGCTGATCCATAGCCGTAGTCGGAAATGAGCAAGGCATCCGAGGCCCGCAGGTTCTGTCGTGCGGCCAGCAGCAACCTGCGCGCCATAAGGCGGCCGGGAGCGGCGTCCGGTTCGCGATCCACCCGCACCACCTGCTGCCGCGAGGTGTGCGTCATACCCGCCAGAATGCGCGTCTTGGTTACGGTGGCATAAGACTTATCCTGGAGAATGGCCCGGGTCGGAATGCGTTTGTGCTGAAGATATTCCAGAAGCGACCTTCCTGGCTCGTCGTCGCCGATGACGCCGACCGGAAGCACCTTCACGCCGAGGTCGGCCAGATTGTTGACGGCGTTGGCACCCCCACCCGGCAGCACAATGCGCTCCCGGTGTTTGAGGATAAGAACCGGCGCTTCCCGCGAGACCCGCGAAATCTCCCCGAATATGAATTCGTCGGCCACAAGATCGCCCAGCACTGTGATGGTGAGCCTGGGGAAAGCTTCGATGATTTCCTTCAGCCGCTCCGATTTGGTGGAATGCCTGGCCATGGTACGACGACGGTTCGCGTCTCGGGCATTTTCTCATGCGCCGCCACGGCGCTCGTGAATGATGCGCAGCATGGTATCCACAGCGTTAGCTGCATCGGCCAGCTCCATCTTGACCGGCACCACCGCCAGGGGAGCCAGGGCCGGCATAAACTCTCCGAGATTGACTGCATCTTTTTCGGTGGTGACAAAACCGCCCGCCTCGCTGCGCTGCTTGAGTTGCAGTAATTCTCCGACATCTTTTTCGGTGTAGAGGTGATGATCGCGGTAAAAGGCTTCGGCTGCCAGCTCGACGCCGGCCGTGCGCAATTGCAGCAGGAAGTTGGCCGGGCGCGCTATTCCGCAGAAGGCGACGGGGCGCGGAGGAAGGTTGCGCGCGACAATTCCGCGCCGCACGCGCCAAACCGGCTTGCCTTCGACGGGGAAAGATTCGGCGGAGGCGCCGCTGGTCAACACAACCGCATCGGCGCGGCGCAGGGAAGAAACCGGCTCGCGCAAGCGTCCCGCAGGAAGCAGGCGATCGCGAGCATCCTCGGGCGTGACCAGAACGATGTCGAAATCCCGGGCCAGAGCACGATGCTGAAAAGCATCGTCCAGCAGGTGGAGTTGGGAGCCAAAGCGAGACTCGGCCAAGCGGCCAGCATCATAGCGATCTTCTCCGACGATCACGGGAACTTGCAGCTTTCGCGCGATCAATAGAGGTTCGTCTCCAAATTCGTGCGGCGAACCTGCCGGATCTACGAGAAAAGCGCCGCGAGTAGTCCGCCCGTAACCGCGGGAAAGCACATCGAACGCGATCCGGCGCTCTTTCAGCAATTCGCCCAGCATTAGGATGAACGGGGTCTTTCCCGCGCCGCCCACCGAAAGATTTCCGACGCTTACCGCCGGGCCCTGCAATCGCCGAATCGGAAACATATGGCCATCGTAGAGCGCATTGCGCGCCCGGCCGATCCCGCCATAAACAATCGAGAGAGGATTCAGGTTCATGGGACGGATTGCACAGAAGAAAGTGGAGCCTGCTCTTCCGAGGCAAGCAGTTTATGCAACGTTTCTGCGGTGCGCTTCGATGCTCCCGCTTGCGAGAGTACGGTTTCGGCGGCGCGTGCTCCCAGCGATTCGCGTCCAGCGTCGTTTTCCAGCAGCTCCATCAATGCCAACGGCAATTCGGCCGGGCCTACCATCTTCACTGCGCCGCGACTCAGGAACAGGCCGACGATGTCGCGAAAGTTTTCCATGTGGTTTCCCACGATAATGGCCACGCCATGCTGCGCCGGCTCAATGATGTTGTGTCCGCCGCGCGACACCAGACTGCCTCCCACGAAAGCCACATCGGCCAGAGCATAGAGCGCGGCGAGCTCGCCAATTGTATCTACCAGCAGAACTCCGCCGTTGAGCGCTTCGCCATTCCACAAAGAGCGCCGCCAAAAGCGGATCGACATCTGCTGCAGCAGCATGCCCACACTTTCGAAGCGCTCCGGATGCCGGGGCGCCAGAAGCATCACAGCCCGCGGATGCCGCACCAGTATGTTCTCAAGTGCCTTGAGGAGCAGTGGCTCCTCGCCTTCCACAGTGCTGCCGCAAACCAGCACAGGACCTGCGCCGGCCGCCGCTATGGACCCTCGCAGGCGATCTACAACAGGAGACAAAGCGGGCGGTTGCAGATCAAACTTGAGATTTCCGGCAACCTGCACGCGCCCAGGCTCGGCGCCAATCTCGCGCAAGCGGCGAGCATCCTCCTCGGTTTGCGCCAGGAACAAATCGATATTCGTGAGCACACGCCGCCATACCCAGCGAAAGCGCCGGTAATTCGGCGAAGAACGATCGGAAATGCGGGCGTTGACCACGGCAACCCGCGCTCCGCTGCCATGCGCCAGGCGCAGAAAATTCGGCCAGAATTCGGTTTCCGCCATCACCACCAGCTGGGGATGCAAGGCGCGCAGCCAGGGGCGAATCGCGAAGGAGAAATCCATGGGAAAGTAAAAAACATTTTCCTGTCCGAACCGTTTGCGGGCGAGCGCCTGCCCGGTATCGGTGGTGGTGGAGATGACAAGCCGGTGCTGCGGAAACATTCGCCGCAATTCCTCCACCAGGCCGGTCACGGCCTGCACCTCTCCCACCGAAACCGCGTGAATCCAAATTACCGGAGGATTCGATGGCGGAGAAATCTGTTCAACAGAGTTCTGGAGCAGGCGTTGTGGGACCCTTCCCATGCGCTCGAAAAATCCATGGCGATACTTGCCGTGCCGGATCATCTGAAAGATCCAATAGGGCAGGGCGAGCAACATGGCGGCCGCCAGTAACAGACTGTAAAGGAAGTAGCTCAAGCGGAATCATTCTAAACTTAGCTGAGTTTCCGCCCCCTGGAGTCTGCAGACGTGCAACGGCCAGGTGGTCTCCGGCATCGGAGAAGAAGGCAGCCCCGTTGTCGCCGCTATAATCGAGGTTGAAATTTTTGTCCTGATGGGAACTTTACCTGCAAGCCAGGCACGCTTTCTCGCTGTGACCCTTTGCACAGCCATTCTCGCGCCATCCCTGGCGGCAAAGGATTTTGTGAAGCCGGAGGCTCGACCGGCACGTACGTATCCGGCCCACGACGATCACCCGAACGAAAAGGTCGCGATCGCCGTCGATCCCTACGATACCGCCGAGAAGTCCAAGATTTTTACCATCGACTTCCCCAACTACGGGTTCCTTCCGGTTTTTTTTGTGGTCACCAATGACGGCGATCAGCCGATCTCGATCGCGGACATCGCCATCACGCTGGTCACGCCAAATCGCTCGAAGTTTACGCCCGTTTCCTCCGACGATATCTATCGCCGCATGTCGCATCCGCAGGCCAACACCAACTCGCCGATTCCGTTTCCGATCCCGCACAAGAAAGTGAAAGGCACGGTCAGCAAGAAAGACATGGACGAGATCGATTCGGCCCAGTTTGCGGCGCGGGCTGTCGAGCCGCACACCACGCAATCGGGATTTCTCTTTTTCGATGTCAGCGGGATGGCGACACCCTTGGCGGGCTCCTATATCGACATCACCGGCGTGCGCAACGCGCAAGGCAACGAGTTAATGTATTTTGAGATGCCGCTGGACAAGTACCTGAACTCGCCCAAAACGAACTGAGGTGCGGCTTCACCGCGCTTTATAATCAGCTGATATGTCGACCTCCGCCGATACATCCGTCGCCTCCCGGACGACCTTCGAGCCGGTGATTGGCCTGGAGGTACATATTCAGCTGCTGACCGTCAGCAAGATTTTCTGCTCGTGTTCTACGCGATTCGGCGCTCCACCCAACAGCAATGTCTGTCCCGTCTGTCTGGGCATGCCCGGCGCTTTACCGGTGCTGAACAAGAAAGCGGTGGAATTTGCCGCGCTGGCGGCGATGGCGCTGAACTGCCGGATCAACCAGACTTCGATCTTCGCCCGCAAAAACTATTTTTATCCTGACCTGCCCAAGGGCTACCAGATTTCGCAGTATGACAAGCCGCTGGCCGAGCATGGATTCATCGAAGTGCCTGCCGGCAGCGCCAAGCACGACTTCCGCAAGAAAAAAATCGGAATTACCCGCATTCATCTGGAGGAGGACGCAGGAAAGAGCCTGCACGAAGGTTTTCCCGACGCCGCCCAGAAAACCGCCATCGACCTCAACCGGACCGGCGTGCCTTTGATTGAGATTGTCAGCGAACCGGAGATCGGGTCCCCCGATGAAGCCTACGAGTATCTGACGCGGCTGAAGGAGATCATCCTCTACACCGGGGTGAGCGACTGCAATATGGAGGAGGGATCGCTGCGCGCCGACGCCAATGTAAGCGTGCGTCCGCGGGGGCAAAAGGATCTGGGCACAAAGACGGAAATCAAGAATGTAAATTCCTTTCGCTTCATCCGGGAGGCTCTGGAATATGAGATTGCCCGCCAGATCGAAGTTATTGAAGGCGGCGGCAAGATCGTACAGGAAACACGCCTTTACAACGCTGCCGAGGGCAGGACCTACAGCATGCGTTCGAAAGAAGAGGCGCATGACTACCGCTATTTTCCCGAGCCGGATCTGCTGCCCCTGGTTGTCGATGAAAAATGGGAGGCGGAAATTGCCCGATCCTTGCCTGAACTGCCAGAAGCTCGACGGGCGCGAATGGTGAAGGAATATGCCATCACCGAATACGACGCCCAGGTGCTGACCGTTTCCAAGCAGCTCGCCGATCAGTTCGAGGCGGCCGCGAAAGCGGCCAGCAACCCCAAGCGTGTGGCCAATCTGGTGCAGAGCGAGTTGATGGGCCGGCTGAAGAGCAAAGGCATCGCGATCGAGCAGTCGCCCATCTCGATGAAGGGGGTGGCGGCGTCGGCCGATCTGGTCGAGTCGGGCGCGATTTCCGGCAAAATGCTAAAAGAGCTTTACGATCTCAGCTTCGAACGGCGCAAGGATTTCCCCGAGGTTTACCGGGAACAGGGTTCTCCGCGGCAGTCCACGGACACGGCCGCGCTGGAGAAAATCGTCGACGAGGTTCTGGCGGCGAATCCCAGGCAGCTTGACCAATATCGTGCAGGCAAGAAAACCATGCTCGGCTTTTTCGTAGGGCAGGTCATGAAGGCCTCGAAAGGCCAAGCCAATCCGCAGTTGGTAAACGAGCTTCTGGCCCGGAAGCTCGGGTGACTTCACGCTGACACTTTCGTCATCTCAACTTCCCCGCCTCTGCGGGAATAGCATATTTGAGGGTTATCTATACTGTGCTGCCGGAAATGTGGAAAAAACTAAAGATTGACCGCATCATCAGCATCGCGACTTTGGCCGCTTCGCTTGCGGCCATCGTTCTGGTTCTGAAAAGACCTGCTCCGGTCGCCCAACGGCAGACTCCAGCAGCAATCGCCGCCCACGCGCAATCATTCGACGAGAAGATGTCGCAGTTGCAGCAAGCCGCGCAGGCCTCGCAACCGGCGCAGCCAGTAACAAGTCCCGCAGCGCAGCCGGATTCAGCACCGTCTACAGCGGCTCAGCCGGAGGCGAGTTCAGGCGATCAACCCAAGCCAGAAGTCAAGCTCAGTTCCGACGAGGTTGGGGCGGCCCTGGCGCAGGCGCTGGGCGCGGCCGCTGAAGGCACCTCAGGTCTGACTCCGGATTCCAACATCGGCACCGGTGCGCCAACGATCAAGGACCAGCAGATCAGCTTCGACGGCGACGTCGTGCATGGCCAGTTTCTGACTGAGATTGGCGGGAAGGATGTCTGGATCACGATTTCCGGGCATCTCGGCTCGAAGGATGGATATGCAACGTTCGACCCCACCCAGTTTAAAGTGGGCGACCTTGATATTCCCGTCTCTTTGGTCAATCCGGCGTTACAGGCAAAAATGGCCGAGCAGCGCGACCGCTTGAAACTTCCAGACTACGTTGGCGGGATGAAAGTGGAAGACGGCCAGCTGGTGATGCAGCCGAAGTAATCGCATCCCTCGGTTAGCCGCCAGCACGTCATCCCGAGCGCTGGGATGTCTCTTGACTGGGGGCAACGAGACGATTCCCGCCGGCAACCTTCGCATACCACCAGCCGGAATCTTTAATGGTTCGCTTCTGCGATTTGAAGTCCACGTAGGTCAGCCCGAAGCGCTGGCCGAACCCTTCGGCCCATTCAAAGTTATCCATCAGGCTCCAGGCCTGGTAACCGCGGACCTGCGCGCCATCGGTCATTGCCTGCGCTAAAGCGGCCAGATACTGGTGATGGTAAGCGATACGCCGGGTATCGTGAATTACTCCGTCGGCGCTCGGCGCATCGTCGTAGGCGCAGCCGGATTCGGTGATCTGAATCTCCGGGCGGTTGTAATCCCGCGTGATGCGCATGACCATGTCGTATAACGCCTGCGGCCAGACCTCCCATCCCATATCCGTTCTTGGCCCTTGCTGTCCTTCGGCCATCTTCGCCGGAAACAGCCACTCCTGCGGGTGGGTGAGGCGGTCGAGCGCGCCAGGCGCCGAAACCATGGTGCGGTAGTAAAGATTGATGCCCACAAAATCGAGCGGAGCCTGCACTCTCTCCATGTCGCCCGCCTTGATCCCCATGGCCGTGGCGGGAAGGAAAACAAAGGCTTCGGGATAGCGTCCGCGCAGGGCAGGCTCCAGAAACCACACATTGGTGATGGCGTGAGCGCGCTCTGCGGCCAGCCGGTCGGCTTCGGAATCGGTCGCCGGCTCGCACGGGGACATGCTGAATGCCGTCCCCACATGCGCGGAAGGACGCGTGGCCTTCAGCGCCCGGAAGCTCGCGCCCTGCGCCAGGTTCACGGTGTGGGTGGCTCGCAGAAAATCGAGCAGGCTGCTGCGTCCCGGGGCATGCGATGATTCGAGATAGCCCCGGTAGGTGAAGGCCATGGGTTCGTTGAAGAGCATCCACTCGGAAACTCGATCGCCCAGCGCCCGGGAGATCAAATCGACATAATCGGCAAAGCGGTCGGCGATGTCGCGGTTAGGCCAACCTCCGGCGTCCTCCAAGGCCTGTGGCAGGTCCCAATGGTAGAGCGTCACGAGCGGACGGATTCCGGCTTCGTTCAGGTCATCCACCAACCGGCTGTAGTAGTCGATCCCCTTTGCATTCCCCGATCCGGAGCCTAACGGTTGAATGCGTGGCCAGGAAATCGAGAAGCGGTAGCTGTTCAACTTCATGGCACGCATCAACGCAATGTCTTCGTGCCAGAGATGGTAGGAGTCGCACGCCACGTCGCCAGTATCGCCGTGTTTGATCTTTCCCGGCGTGTGAGCGAAACGGTCCCAGATGGATTCTCCCTTGGCATCCTCTTCCCAGGCGCCTTCGATCTGGTAAGCGGCGGTCGCCGCTCCCCACAGAAAGCTGGCAGGAAAGGCAAAGTCGCTGGCCAACGAGAATGTCCTTGGATGGGCGAGACCCGACGCAATGCCCGAGGCGCTGGATGGCACAGTGCAGCCGGAAAATGCCATGGGCAAGGCTGCGGCAGCGCCGGCGCTGAGGGCCGATTGCATAAAGTCACGGCGGGTCAAACGCAAATGGAATCAGGCTCCTTCAAGAAGTGGGATAGACCAGAACTTCACGTATGCTCGTGAACTTCCTGCTCGGCTTGCCGGCATCACATTTTAACCAAAAGCAGAGGCGGTTGAAGGCAAAAAGGCGGGCATGGAATCGCCGCGGGCAAGACTTTTCTGCCTTGTCGTCGCGGAGCTATTCTGGATTCAGGCTGTCGAACATCTTCCAGAGGGTGTCGGCCGTGGCGCGATAGATCACGTAGCCGGTTCCGGCGTCGCTGGTTTCGCGGAACAGCAGTTCGCCGCGGCCATCACCATCCGCGTCGACCACGTCAATCAACTCGAGCCTGGGAGTTACATCGAGGTCATATTTGTCGGTGACTCCCAGATACAGCTTGTGCAGATCGCCATAAATGTCGGTGCGCGCCACCAGAGTGATCCAGTAATGCCGCGGCTCGCCTGTGACTTTGGCGGTTGCCGGAGATTTGGGTATATTGGCTTCGGCATTCAGAATCATCACTGGCTGGTTGTTGGCCCACACGTCGAAGGCCTGGAACTGGACGTTCTCCAACACCGGCTTCGCCGCATTGGCTGCATGTTTGCGCCGCGACGCGGTCTTCGACGCTGGCATCTTCGGCGATATCGTATTCTTGGCTTGCTGAGCCAGGTAAGTGGTGAAATCTTTCTCCGCGAGATCGAGCATCTGCTGGCGCCGATCCCCTTCCTCGCCCTTTCGCCACTCGAATTTATAGGAACGCGGCTCTGGCCCTGCGGCATCGGAAATCGCAGGGATCAGTTGTGGCGCATTTTTGTCGGACGTTGCTGCCGGCTTGCCCTGCCCGGCCTTGGAAGTAGCGCTCTCTGCCGTAGTGTCATCGTCGTCGGGCAAGGGCTGCGTGGGCTTTCCCCGCCGCAAAGTCGGGCGGTACGAATCATCGCCCGACGACGCTTGTGGGTTTGCCCCGCTATCTTTCGCGGGTGGAGGGGCGGCTTGCTCCGGTTGTTTTGACGTGCCCGGCTCAGCGTTCGGTTTGGCCGGCGGATTTGCACCCGAACCGTTCGGGACCGAGGATGGCGTTGAAGACGGAGCCTGGTTTTCCTGCTTCCCGGCTGCTGCCGGCGCTTTGGCGGTAGAAGGGGCGCCCGGCACGGTATGTGGCTCACTTCCTCTGGTGAGACGCGGCGGACCTTCGTCGTCATCCATCCCAACCGGAACGTTCGCCGCAATCATGCCGTGTCGCGGCGGAGCGCTGCCGTTCGGGAGATAAGATCCGGTTCCCAGCCACGGATTCTGGCTGTTGGGATTCCTGCTCTGGCGGGCGCCGTTTACGGTGAACAGTCCCAGCGAATCTCCGCTGCGCTCGGCTTCGTACACCGTGCCCGACTCCAGCGCCATCGGCACCGGATCAGCCTTGTAGGCGCTGGCATCGTAGAAGGTACCGTTGATCATAATCGCCACTGGAACCAGGGTTGCCGTGCCGTTGCTGTTCAGCCGAAGCAGCCCCAGGGCCCGGGGCCCGTTGTCTTTCTTGGTTTTCGGTCCCTCCCGCACTACGATCTGTGGCAGTTCATCCTGCGCGAGCAGTTTTCCCGCCGAGACGGTCAGGGCCGGAATGACGGCCAGCCCCAAGGTAAGATATAAGAGCTCCCTGGAGGGCAATACGCGCCCGGGCTTCGTCAAGCCACCGGCTGCGGCCGACGCAACTCTCAAAATCGACTTCTTAGAAAGCGAGGTTCCCATGAATATCCATGATAAAGCCCCCGACTTTAGTTTGCAGGATGAGAACGGCAAGCAGATTTCTTTGAAAGACCTGCGCGGCAAGGTGGTCGTGCTGTACTTTTATCCCCGCGCCGACACCCCTGGATGCACCATCGAAGCCTGCGAGTTTCGCGATACCTACAGGCAGATTCAGAAGACGGGCGCGGTCATTCTCGGTATCTCGCCCGACACTCCCAAAGCGCAGAAGAAGTTTCAGGAAAAGTTCCAGTTGCCGTTTTCGCTGCTGGCCGACGCCGACAAGAAAGTGGCCGACGCCTTTGGCGTGCTGCAGGAGAAAAACATGTACGGGAAAAAGGTGATGGGAATTGTGCGAACCACATTCATCATTGGCCCCGACGGCAAGATACAGCACATTTTCCCCAAGGTGAAAGCCGAGGGACACGCGGGCGAGGTGCTGGCCTATCTGAAGGAATCAGCCAAGGGAGCGGCGTAAAGAGAAATGGACTGGTGGAACGATACGAAGCACGTGCTTCCGCTTAACGTTGATTTTTCGCATTCTGAGTTCTAACTTCGCTCCGCCGTGCGTCCTCTACACTCGTGATTGCCTCCTTGCCGCTTCCGCCTGATCACGTGACCTCCCTCAGCCGCGCGTTCTTCGTCCGCGACCCCCGTCGCGTTGCCCGTGATCTACTGGGCAAGGTACTGGTTCGACAGGAAGAGTGCCAATGTCTCACGGGCCGAATCGTGGAAGTCGAGGCCTATCTTGGAGAGAACGACCCGGCCGCCCACGCCGCCGCCGGCCGGACTGCGCGCAACTCAGTTCTGTTCGGGCCGCCCGGATTTGCCTATGTTTATTTCATCTACGGCAATCACTACTGCCTAAACGTCTCCTGCCAACCCGAGGGCAAGGCCGGGGGCGTTCTGTTTCGCGCTTTGGAACCCCTGCGCGGGCTGGATAAGATGGCGCAGGCGCGGCACGTTGCGCTAAACACTCCCCGCGATCTCAACCGGCTCACCAGCGGCCCCGGCCGCCTGGCCGAAGCCTTCGGAATCACCCGCGAGCGCGACAACGGTTGCGATCTCACTTCAACAGCTTCGGGGTTGTGGATTGGCAGCGACGGGTTCAAGGCTGGCCCAATCCGGACGAGTCCTCGAATCGGAATTACCAAGGCCGCCGACCAACATCTCCGCTACTTCCTCGACGGGAATCCGTCGGTTTCAGGCGGAAAGTCTGGCGGCAGAGCAATTTTTCCTCCCGGATCGCGTTCCGGGTTTGACAAACGGGTGTAGACTAGCGCGCGGGTCCGGAACCGCCAAAGGCTGCACCGTGCAAGGGCTTTGGCTTCATGCTCGGAGCCTGGGCCGCTCCTGGCAACGTTGAACGACCTGCATTTTCGTCCCTGACGTTGCAGCATCCCCTGCGGCGGACAAATCATCTCAAGAGCAGGAGCAGGTGTGTTCGGTTTTGCTAAGACGTCCTGGGTTGTATCGCTGATACCCATTCTTTCACTGCAGGCGCTTGGCGTGTCCGAGAGCACGCCGGTCACGCCAGCAACAGCTTCCGCGCCGGCCATCGTGGTCGGTTTCGTCGGCGGGTTTGTCGGTCGCAATGATCTCAGGCACGGTCCCGTGCAACTGGCGCAGCGCCTCCAGCGAGAAGTGCCGCAAAGCGCAGCCTACGTCCGGGTCTTCGAGAATCGCCATCGGAAAAGGGCGTACAAAACCATTCTCCACCTGTTGGATTGCAATCACGACGGCGTACTCTCCCAGACAGAAAAAGAACACGCCCGTATCGTCCTTTACGGACACAGTTGGGGTGCGGCTGCTGCGGTTTTGCTGGCCCGCGATCTGCGCCGCCGTGGCATTCCGGTGTTGCTCACTGTCCAGGTTGATAGCGTCGCCAAACTCTGGCAGAACGATTCTGTGATTCCAGATAACGTGGCCGAGGCGGTGAACTATTATCAGCCGCACGGCATCGTGCATGGCAGCGCCCGGATCGTTGCGGCCGATCCCTTGAAAACCCGGATCCTGGGAAACTACATGATGGACTACAGGAAGCATCCGGTAGGTTGTGCGGAGAACTCCTGGTACGACCGATTTTTCACCCCCGGGCACGCGCAGAGCGAATGCGATCCTCACGTTTGGTCGCAGATCGAAAAGATGGTGGTAGAGCTTGTCATGCCGCAACCCAGCGCCGTAGCCGCCAACCCCTCGCCTTTACCGGACGCAGCCTTGCAGGAGAATATTGTCGATAAGGCGAGTGTTGCCGACAAAGGCAGCGACCGCCACTAGAGCGCCGCGGGAAATCTCTTCCACCGGATCGAGGCTGTTGGGATCGACAATCTCCAAGTAATCAAGCCGCAGATTTTTTTCCGCTGCAATCGTTTCTCGTGCCGCCGCGAGCAAAGGACCAGCATTGCTCTCCCCTTGTGAAGCGACTTCCTTTACGCGCGCCAGCGAGCGATACAGCACCAGGGCCTGCTGGCGTTGCTGTGGATCGAGATAGACATTGCGCGAGCTCATGGCCAGGCCATCGGCCTCGCGCACAATTGGACACGCCACAATTTCCACGGGCAGATTCAGGTCGCGCACCATGCGCCGAATGATTGCCACCTGGGCCGCGTCCTTCTGCCCGAAAAAGGCCACATGAGGTTCCACGATGTGAAACAGCTTGGCCACAATTGTGGTCACGCCGCGGAAGTGTCCGGGGCGCGAGCGTCCATCGAGCTTGCTGCTGAGGCCTTCCACGGTAACCACGGTTTCAGTTCCGGGCGGATACATTTCTGCGGTCGTCGGCGCGAATAACAGGTCCACCTTCTCCTTTTCCAGCAAAGACTGATCGCGCTCCAGGGTTCGCGGATAACGTGCGAAGTCTTCATTTGGCCCGAACTGCGCGGGATTGACAAAAATGGATACGGCCACAACATCGCACGACTTCCTCGCCGCCCGCACCAGCGACAAATGCCCTTCATGCAGCGCCCCCATGGTAGGCACGAATCCCAGGCGACTGCCTGCGCTTCGAACCGAGCGGCAGGCGGAGCGCATAGCATCGATTGTCGTGAAAGTTTGCAAAGACGATTTCCTGTTCCGCGAGCTTCAGCCCGAAGGAACCCAATCGACCGCGACGTGAGCGCCGGCCAGAACGCCTCCAACAATTCCTTTGTTGCGGCGAATTGCGACGTGGTCGGACTCCGAGCTTGCTGCCCCACTTTCCGCAACCGCCACCACCCGTCCGTAGGGCCAGGCCGACGAAGGCAACCGCGCCAGGGTAGCCAGGACTTCTTCGGGTTTCAGCACGATTTCCGCGCTGTCGGCCGGATCGAGCAGGGCGATGCCATCCGCACGGACAAGAAGATATGGATTTCGCCACTTCCGCATGTCCGAAATGGACTGATATTTTGCAGGATTGGCCGCCGGCACAGATTGCAGCACAGCAGCGGGATCAGGCGCCTTCGTTTTCTGTGGAGAGCAGGCGGCGCCTGCAAGGACGCCGACCAACAACAGAACCACACGCGCGCGAAGAAAATGGCTCACCAGACCGTGACGCTCACCGCGCCATCATCGGAGCATCGGTTTTCACCGCCCAGACCAGCGCCACAACCCAGCCGATCATGGTCCATCCCAGAAACAGGTTCAACAGCAGGATTGCGGTCGCGTCGCGTTTGCTGCGCGCGAAGGCAATGATGGCGGGCAGAAAATACATCACAAAACCGAAGCCGAAAATCGGAAGGAAAATCACTGCCAAGAGGTGCATAACCTGCCTCCTTCCTGCACTCCTAGCCTAGCACCAAGATGGACAACCCGTCAGCAGTCGGGACAATAAGAGACAGCCATATAAGGACTCCTCCGCTTCTCGATCGTCTTTAGCTGTGCGATTACTCACCTCCGCATGGCCTGCTTGCGCGCCAGTACAGTCTCGAGACCGGCCTTGGTGTCTTTCGGCAGATGATAGGACTCGTCATTCGAGGGATACTGTCGCCCCTTTACGTCCGCGCGGAAGGCTTGTGCGGCGTTGGTGATCAGCGCGGCGGCATCTCCGTAGCGGCGCACGAATTTCGCTGGCGGCCCAAACGTCAGGTTCAGAAGGTCGTGAACTACCAGCACCTGGCCATCGCAGTCGGGGCCGGCGCCGATGCCGATGGTCGGCGCGCTGACTTCTGCCGTGACCATCGCGGCCACCTCGCGGGGGATGCCTTCCAGAAACAGGCAAGCCACCCCGGCCCGGTCCAGTTCGGTTGCGTCGCGCATGAGCTGCTCGATAGCGGCGAGGCTCTTGCCCTGCACCTTGTAGCCTCCCATCACGTTCACCGACTGCGGCGTGAGCCCGATGTGCCCGGCTACAGGAATTTCTGCATCGATCAGGCGGCGAATCAAATCTGCCCGCCGCTCGCCGCCCTCGATCTTGACCACCTCCGCGCCGCCTTCCTTCACAAAGCGGGTGGCGTTGTCCAGGGCGCTCTTGGCATCCACCTGATACGAGCCGTACGGCATGTCGGCGACCAATAATGCGTACCTTAATCCCCGGCGCACGGCTTTGACGTGGTGCAGCATCTCGTCAACCGTCACCGAGAGCGTGTTCTCATAGCCCAGCATGGTTTGAGCCAGAGAATCGCCCACCAGAATCATTTCGATGCCCGCCTCGTCCAGAAGACGAGCCGTGGCATAGTCATAAGCGGTAAGGCAGGTGATGGGTTCGCGGCGGAACTTCTGTTCCCGCAGGGACGGGGTAGTTACCTTGTGGCGGGATTCATCGAGGAATCGCCCGCTGATCGGGGTCAAACTCATTCTATCCTCCAGTGCCCCTCCGGCACGCCGGATAGAGCCTGTGCGCATCGTCGTGGATGCTGTAATTAATTGTATGCGGAAATTACCCGCCCGTCCATGACAACTTCGTGCGGCGTGGTTTTGGGAGAACCCCTGGTTGACGCGGTTCTTCAGGCGCTCGCCGCTTCCTGCCCGCCCAGCGGCAGGAAATACTGCGTCCCCTTGATCGGCGCCGAGACCTTCCGCAGCAATTCCTGCAGATCCTCGTTGCGATCGACGAAGTCAATCTCCGACGTGTTCACGATCAGCAGATCCGATGACGTGTAATGGAAGAAGAAGTGCTCGTAAGCCTTGACCACCTCTTCCAGATATTCGTCGCTGACCGCTCTCTCGCCCGGCATATTTTTCTTCTTCAACCGCTTCCTCAGCACCTCCGGCGTGGCTTGCAGGTAGATTACGAGATCCGGCGAAGGCAGTTGCGCGCGAAAGTGATTGTAGTAACGGTTGTAAGTGTCGAGTTCCTGATCGGTGAGGTTGAGGCAGGCAAATAACTTGTCTTTTTCAAAAATGTAATCGGCCACTACTGCTTTCTGCGACTGCACCGCGAAATCCAAAGCCTGAAGCTGCTCGAACCTGCGCACCAGGAAGGCAAGCTGCGTCTGGAATGCGGCACCACGCTCGCCTTCATAAAAGGCCTCGAGAAAGGGATTCGCTTCCGGTTCCATTACCCGCTGCGCGTTCAGGCGCTCGGCCAGAATCCGGGCCAGTGTGCTTTTGCCGACTCGAATCGGACCTTCCACTGCAATGTAACGGGGTAGCTCAAAAAGATTGGCCATGGGTAGGTGCGAATGTTTCGGAAGTGGCAGGATAGCTCGGATGCGGCAGGCTGACAATTGCGGGAAGAGTTAACAGCAAGATCGGAATGCAGAGAAGAGAATCCTGAGCACTCCGCAGACAGGTTCACGCGTTGCAGCTCCTGACTTTGTATGACGGTTTGTGCCTTGCGTTTAGAATTCCTCCATGCTTGGTCTCGCTCTGGGTGGCGCGGTGACGGTGGCGGCTGTTGCGGCGGGATATCAGTCGATGGCGCCGACCGGCCAATGGTATGGCCGGAACTTCACTGGTCTGCCGCGCGGCGCAAAAAAAATCGCGCTGACGTACGACGATGGGCCGAACGATCCCCACACGCTTCGCCTTTTGGATGTCCTCGCCAAACATGAGGTCCACGCAACTTTCTTTTTAATCGGCCGTTATGTGCAGCAACGCCCGGACATTGTGCGTGCGATCATCCGCGGCGGCCACGCCGTGGGAAATCACACCCTCACTCATCCCTTGCTGATTTTCAAGAGTCCGATTGAGGTTCGCCGCGAACTGACAACGTGCTCACAGGCAATTTTTGATGTGATCGGCGACAAACCGGTTCTTTTCCGCCCGCCCTTTGGCGGACGCCGCCCCGCCGTATTTCGCGTGGCCCGCCAACTCGGCATGCAGCCAGTTATGTGGAACGTCACCGGATATGACTGGAGCGCACCGCCTGCGGAGGCAATCGAGAGGAAAGTTGTCCGTCAGATCCGCGGGGGGGATGTGATCCTGCTGCACGACGGCGGGCATAAACAGATGGGCGCTGACCGGTCTCAAAGCGTCATCGCGAGCGATCGCCTGGTCGGCCGATACAAGCATGAAGGATACGAATTCGTAACGATTCCGGAAATGATGGGAATGGCGGCCATCGGATCTCAGGAATCGGTCCGGCTGGCATGAATCGGAGCCGTGCCTCGGACACCAATATGCAAATTACGAATTGAGGAAGAAAGCTTAGGATCGCAGCGCTGAAAACGCGTGCTTTGCGACTTCGATGGTACGCGAAACATCTTCCTCGCTGTGCGCCGCGCCGAGAAACGCAGCTTCGTATTGCGAAGGCGGGAGGTAGACGCCGTCATCGAGCATGGCGCGAAAGAAGCGGCCGAACTGTTCAATGTTGGATTTCGAGGCTGAATCCCAGTCGGTTACGGGTCCCGCCGTAAAAAACCAGGTGAACATCGAACCCACGCGGTTGGCGCATAGCGTCACGCCGGCATCTTTCGCAGCCTGAAGCACGCCAGAAACCAGCCGCTCACTGAGCTTGTCCAGCCGCGGATAAATCTCGTCTTTATGGTCGCGCAAATGTTGCAGAGTCGCGCATCCCGCTGCCATGGCCAGCGGGTTTCCGGACAAGGTACCAGCCTGATACATCGGCCCGATCGGCGCCACGAGACTCATGATCTCGTCGGTTCCTCCATAGGCTCCAACGGGCAGGCCGCCACCGATGATCTTGCCCATGGTCGTCAGATCGGGGCGAATGTTGTAGAGTTCCTGCGCTCCGCCAAATGCGACCCGAAATCCGGTCATGACCTCATCGAAGATCAGCACGGCTCTTTCGCGCTCGGTGATCATGCGCAACGCAACGAGATAATCGTCTGCCGCCGGAACACAACCCATGTTCCCCACCACCGGCTCCACGATCACACACGCAATCTCGTGCTTGAATTTGTTGAAGGCGTGTTCCACGGCACTGACATTGTTGAAGGGAAGGGCCAGAGTGAACTGGATGAATTCCTCGGGAACGCCCGCCGACCCGGGAATACCCAGCGTTGCCACCCCCGATCCCGCTTTCACCAGCAAGGCATCGGCATGGCCGTGATAGCATCCTTCAAATTTCACGAGGTATTTGCGCTTCGTATAAGCACGGGCCAGCCGGATGGCCGACATAGTTGCTTCCGTTCCGGAACTGACGAAGCGGACCTTCTGCAGGTGGGGAAATGCACTGAGGACCAACTCGGCCAGATCGGCCTCTGACGGAGTGGAAGCTCCGAAGCTGGTGCCATTGCAAGCCGCGCCCAGAATCGCATCGAGCACGCCCGCTTCCGCGTGGCCAAGAATCAACGGCCCCCATGAACCCACGTAGTCGATGTATTCGTTCTCATCCGCATCCCAGATGTGCGAGCCTTTACCACGCACGATGAAGGGGGGATCGCCTCCCACCGAACGAAAGGCACGTACGGGCGAGTTCACGCCACCCGGAATTAGGCTCTCGGCCCTCTGTTGCAGACGCCGCGACTGCTCAAGCTTACGAGAGGTTGTCGAGGTCATCCGATGCTCCAAAATGCTGGAATGCAGATCAGGAAGAAAAGTAAGCCAGATCGAGTTAGCCGCAAGGGACTACTATATCAGCGCCGCTTCCGGGAAATTTAACCAGATATTCATGATTCCGCCATCATTTTGCAACATAGCGGCGGTAATGTGAGGTCATCAAGTTGCCCTTCTAACCGGGAGGGTTTGAGGGACAGTCTCGGGGGCTCCGGACTGTCCTTTTCTTTTCCGCATTTGGCCCGTGTCGCGCCCTGCATTCCTCTCAACCTTAAATCCGCTGCCGCTGGACGGCCGCACGAGCCGTGCGCCCCGCAATTCTTGCAAATCTGATATTTCATTGGATCATTACGTTAACTGCGGTTAACCTTATCTGATATACTCCCGTTAATCTCATCGAAGGAAAGGGTCGAGACACAAGGAGAACCGGGGAAGGGTGACGCGCATCACAATCAGGCGTGATGGGACGCACCGGAGGAACATCAGCCAAAAGCTACCCTCGCAATTATGAAAATGAATTTCAATTTCAATATCGCGGGGCGGCGCCTGGCCAGCGAACCAACTGGACGTGCGATGTGCAAACTCGCCCGGTTGGTTCTTGCGGCTCTGATTCCTCTTACGGTCCTGGCGCAGCAACCCGAGTATCCGCCAGCTCCGACGACCGGAACATTATCCGCCGACGGGCCTTCGGCAGATCAGCCGGCCGACCCTTCCTCGGACGACACAGAATCCATGTTTCCTCATCTCAAGGACACACGCTTCTGGCTGTCCGGGCAGGCTAACTTTATTTTCCAGACGCATCCTCCGTTTCACGCCGACTACAGCGGACCCAATAGTCTTCTGCCGGTTTATGAAAAGGCCACGTCGCGCGTCCTGACGCTGTACACCGGAGTACGCCTCAACAACTCGACAGAGATTCTCGTCGATGTTGAGGAGGCGGGCGGGGCTGCACTCAGCACTGGCTTGGGATTAGCCGGTCCGCCGGATCTTGATATCGTGCGCAATCCGCTGCTAAGCAAGGCCCCCTATCTGGCGCGTGGCATGATTCACAAGGTGATCGCCTTGAGCAAGGATAAGGTCGAAAACGACCGCGGCTTCCTTTCGCTCTTTGATCAACTACCGCGCCGCCGCCTCGAGCTCCGCTTCGGCAAGTTCAGCATGCCGGATTTTTTTGACATTAACTCTGTCGGCTCCGACACCCACCTCCAGTTCAGCAACTGGACCGTCGACAACAATGGCGCCTGGGACTACCCTGCCGATACCCGCGGTTATACGGTAGGCTTCGTCGCCGACTATGAAGACCGCAATTGGGGTTTTCGCTTCGCTGAAGCTCTTATGCCCAAGGTCGCGAACGGAATTGATCTGGTCTGGCGGCCCTGGCAGGTGCACTCGGAAAACTGGGAATACGAATTGCGCAAGGGCTTCATCCCCAGGAAAGCCGGGGTGGTGCGCCTCCTTGCCTACACCAACTACGCGAACATGGGAATCTACCGCCGGGCTATCGAGAACTTTGAAGAAGGCCTCACGCCGGCTCCGGAGATCACGGACCATCCCTGGCACATCACACGCAAATACGGATTCGGTATCAACCTGGAGCAAAATCTCACGCGCCAGCTGACGGCCTTCGCGCGTTTCGGCTGGGATAACGGAAAGACGGAATCGTTTGCCTACACCGAGGTGGATCAGACCTTTGCTGAGGGTCTGGGCGCTCACGGGGTGTGGTGGCATCGTCCGCAGGACCGGGCCGGCATCGCTTTTGTAAGCAACGCCATCTGCAAGGATCATCAGACCTATCTCGCGTACGGCGGACTTGGTTTTCTCCTCGGCGATGGCGGGTTACGCTATGGCAGAGAAAACATCGTCGAGACCTACTACACTGTTCATGTATGGCGCGGCATCTATCTGGCGCCGGGGCTGCAGCACATCGTCAATCCGGGCTATAACCGCGACCGCGGTCCGGTATTGATTCCTGCCTTCCGCGCTCATGTGGAATTCTAGCCGGCGAACCGGATCGAGTGCTTGCTCGTTGCTTTTGTTATGACGCCCGTTTAGATTCCTTGCCAGGGAATCCTCGTAACGTGACGGAACCGACTGTCGCCGCAGGCTACAACGGCCATTCCATGACCGCCAAACTCGACCGGGTGCTGGTGTGCTCGCCTCGGACGGCGGGCTGGGATCAGCCCAAGCGCGCGCAATGTTGGGCCGAGTTGGGATTCCATCACTCGCCGGACTTCCCCACAGCGCAAGCGCAACACGAAGCACTCTGCCGCGAATTGTCATCGGCGGGTGTCGAGATTATTGAAATTTCCCCAGACGCGGATCTCTCCCTCGATGCCGTCTATACCCACGATGCCTCGCTGGCCACCGATTTTGGCCTGATCGCCATGCGCCCCGGCAAAGCTAAGCGTGTAGTGGAGGGAAAACATCACGGCATGTTTTGTCAGTCGCTGGGCATTCCCACGTTGGCAGCCATTGCACCACCGGGCACAAGCGAAGCGGGAGATATGCTATGGCTCGATTCGAGAACGCTGTTGATCGGCCGCGGCTACCGCACCAACGCGGAAGGTTTTCTGCAGATGCGCAGCATTCTCGATCCTAAGGGCATAGAAGTATTTTCTGCGCCGTTGCCTTACGCCTCCGGCCCATCAGCCTGTCTGCATCTGATGTCGCTCATCAGCCTGCTCGATGAACACGTTGCCCTCGCCGATCTCCCCCGGCTCGCCGTGGAAACAGTGGAACTGCTCCAACGACGAGGATTCCGCTTGATTGAAATCGATTATTCGGAGCGAGAGACGCTTGCCTGCAACGTGCTCGCATTGGGCGAGAAGCGTCTGCTCGCTATCGCAGAGAATCGCGCGACTAACGAGCAACTTCGCCGCGCTGGATTCGAAGTGCGCACTTTCCCCGGTCATGAATTATGCATCAACGGCAGCGGCGGTCCGACTTGCCTGACCAGACCTCTGCTTCGTGGATAGTCGAAAACCGATGGACGTTTATCTTCTCGACGGAACCTATGAATTGTTCCGCCACTTCTTCGCTCTACCCTCGGCAAGAGACATGGACGGCCGGGAAATTGCGGCCGTGCGCGGCGTCGTGGCTTCGGTTTTGTCCATGTTCGAAAGCGGCGTGACTCATCTCGGCGTTGCCACCGACCACGTGGTGGAGTCGTTCCGCAATCAACTTTATCCCGGATACAAAACCGCCGAAGGCGTTCCAGAGGAATTGCTCTCGCAGTTTCCGATCCTCGAAGAAGCTCTGCAGGCAATGGGCGTGCTGGTTTGGCCAATGATCGAATTCGAAGCCGACGACGCGCTGGCCTCGGCAGCTGCTAAAGCGGCGCAGGATCAGCGCGTGAAGCAAGTCTTCATCTGTACTCCCGACAAGGATCTGAGCCAGTGCGTCGTTGGCACGAGAATCGTTCAGCTTGACCGCCGACAAAACACGCTGCGGGATGAGGCTGGAGTTGTGGCCAAGTTCGGAGTGGGGCCGCAGTCGATTCCGGACTATCTGGCAGTCGTCGGCGACAGCGCCGACGGCTTTCCCGGCGTTGTGGGATGGGGCGCCAAAGCGGCAGCCCAGGTTCTTTCGCAATATTCGCATCTGGAAGAAATCCCGAAGGACTGGCGCCAGTGGCCACCGTCGATTCGAAGATCGCGCTCCCTTGCCGAATCTCTATCGAATTCCTGGAATGATGCTCTACTGTTTCGCACGCTGGCGACTTTGCGGCGCGACGTGCCGGTTTTCGAAGAAGTTGGCGATCTCAGTTGGCGAGGTCCTCGGGCAGAGTTTGCAACGATGTGCGGGCGCATGAGAGGAAGCGAATTGGCCGACCGCGCACGACTGGCGAAATCGAAACAGGAAAATCTGAGAGCCGGTTGAGCTAGTTGCATTCCTGCTAAAATAGCTGTGCATGCTTCTTCCCTTCGTTCGCGAACTCTTCGCGGACGTGGAAAAACTGCCCGCCTTCACGCGTGCGGCCTCCCACCTGAAAGAGGGCACGGGGCGGATGCGTGTCTCCGGGCTCACGCCCACCGCCAAGGCGCTGTTGCTGGTTCTGCTGCAACGCGCTGCCGAACGCCCGCTCATCTTCGTTACCACTGACAATCGCGCGGTCGAGGAGCTGGTTCCCGTGCTGCAGGGGTTCGCGGAACTCACCGGCGCTTGCGATCGTGAGTCGATTGCAGCCTTGCCGGCCCGCGACGTGCTCCCTTACCAGAATCTTTCGCCCCATCCCGAGCTGCAGGAGGAGCGGGCAACGGCGCTGTGGAAGGTCGCAACCGGCGCCGCGTCGATCGTGGTGACTCCCATCGCGGCCGCGGCTATCCGCCTGCGTTCGGCGGGTTTTTACACCGGTCTGGCGCGCACGATCCGGCGGGGTGAAGCGTTCGATCTCGATGCCCTGCTCGCTCACCTGAACACCGTGGGCTACGTTTCCTCGGACGTGGTCGAGATGCCGGGGCAGTACGCGCTGCGGGGCGGCATTCTCGATGTGTACTCGCCCGAGGCTGATCGTCCACTGCGCATCGAATTCTTCGGCGACGAGGTTGAGTCGATTCGCAAGTTCGACCCTGCCTCGCAGCGCTCGTCGACTCCTGTGGATGAGACTCTACTCCTGCCGCTCACCGAAACGCCGGTGCACGAACAGCTGTTGGGCGCAATCCACACGCGGCTTAGCGGCAAGAGAATTGTGGGATCGGGAGCGCCCGGCTCGGAGGAGATTGTCGAGGCCGCCGTTCGCGCGGGCGGAGTCACGGTCTTTCCCGGCTGGGAGTTTTACGCTCCCGTCGCCGGCGCTGACAGCAATCTGTTCGCGCTGCTCGCTCGTGCTGCTGTCCTGCTCGATGAGCCGGATGGGCTGCGGCAGGAACTTGACCGTTTCTGGACTCGCGTCGAGGAAGCACACGAACGCAGCGGGGTAGGCAACCTGGTGCGCCCGGATGAATTGTATCTGCCCCCGGACGACTGGTGGGGCCAGGTCACGGCCTTGCCCGGCGCCGATCTCGAGCATCTCGGCATCACGCATCTGGAAGAAGAAGCCCGCACCATTACCTTTCTCACGCAGCCTGCGCCGCGCTTTCATGGCGCGGTTCCGGCCATGCTCGAAGAGGTTCAGAAACTGACCGCCGGCGGCAGCCAGGTTCTCTTTGCCGCCCCTAATACCGGTGAAGTGGAGCGCCTGGCCGATGTTTTCACCGAATACAACGTTTCTTTCCGTCTGGGCAGCCGCACCCGCAGCGGCGAGAGTTATGCCGACGAAACCAGCTATTTCGCGGGCGAAGTTCTCACCACGACTCTCGCCAAAGCCTACGTTCCCGATGGCGTTCTATTTCCCGACGCGCATTTCGCGATCTTCGGCGCGCGCGATCTGTTCGACGAATCTGATGCCGTGGCCGCTCGCCCGCAGCGGCAGAAGTCGAAGGTCTCGGCCTTTCTCTCCGACTTTCGCGACCTGCAGGCAGGCGACTACGTGGTCCATGTGGAACACGGTATCGGCCAGTATCAGGGCCTGAAAGAAATTAACCAGGGAGACGGGCCGGCGGAATTCATGTTGCTGGAGTATGCCGAAGCAGCGCGGCTCTACGTCCCGCTCACGCGGCTGGATCTGGTGCAGAAGTATCGCTCGTCCGAGGGAGCCAAGCCGGCTCTGAGCCATCTGGGTACAGCCACGTGGACAAAAACCAAAGCGCGCGTCCGCAAGGCCATGCAAGACATGGCCGATGAACTTCTCAAGCTCTACGCGGAGCGAAAAATGGCGCAGGGCCACGCCTTTCCGCCGGGCAGCGAGTGGTTCCGCGAGTTCGAAGACGCCTTTGAATTCAGCGAGACCGAAGACCAGGCGCAAGCCATCAAGGATGTGCTTCGCGACATGGAAACCTCCCAGCCCATGGATCGCCTGCTTTGCGGCGACGTCGGTTACGGCAAGACCGAAGTCGCCATGCGCGCCGCCTTCAAGGCCGTCGGCGACAACAAGCAGGTCGCGGTGCTGGCGCCGACGACGGTGCTTGCCTTTCAGCACTATGAAACTTTCAAGCAGCGTTTTGCGGCGTTTCCCGTCAACATCGAAATGATCAGCCGCTTCCGCAACGCGAAACAGCAGAAGGAAATTCTGCAAAAAACCGAAACCGGCAAGATCGATATCCTCATCGGCACCCACCGCCTGCTTTCAAAAGATCTCAAGTTCTCCGATCTCGGCCTGCTCATCGTCGACGAAGAGCAGCGCTTCGGCGTGCGCCACAAAGAACGCATCAAGCAGATGCGCAAGCAAGTCGACGTGCTCACCATGTCGGCCACGCCCATCCCCCGCACCTTGCATATGTCGCTGGTCGGGTTGCGCGACATGAGCGTGATCGAAACTCCGCCCAAAGACCGCATGGCCATTCAAACCGTGGTCGCCAGCTGGGACGACAAGCTCATTCAGTCGGCTCTGGAGCAGGAACTGGACCGCGGCGGCCAGATTTATTTTGTGCACAATCGCGTGGACAGTATCTGGGAAATCGCGGCCAAGCTCCAGACGCTGGCGCCCAAGGCGAGAATTATTGTCGGCCATGGCCAGATGTCGGAAGGCGAACTCGAAAAAGTGATGCTGAAGTTCATGCATCATGAGGCTGACATTCTCGTTGCCACTACCATCATCGAAAACGGCCTCGACATTCCTCTGTGCAACACAATTCTGATTAATCGCGCCGACCGCCTCGGCCTGTCCGAGCTTTATCAGCTCCGCGGGCGCGTCGGCCGCTCCAACCGCCGCGCTTACGCATATTTGCTGTTGCCAGCGGAGGTTGAGCTCACGCCGATCGCCCGCCGGCGACTCGCCGCGCTGAAAGAGTTTTCCGATCTCGGCGCTGGATTCAAAATTGCCGCGCTGGACCTCGAGTTGCGCGGCGCCGGGAATCTGCTCGGCGGCGAACAAAGCGGTCATATCGAGGCGATCGGCTTCGAGCTTTACACCCAGATGCTGGAGCGCGCCGTCCGCGAGATGAAGGGCGAAGCCGCGCCCGATGAAGCGGAAACCCAGCTCAATCTCGGACTCAATATCCGCGTCCCGGGCAGCTACATTCCGGAGGAGAACCAGCGCCTGCAGATGTACAAGCGCGTGGCTCGGGTGGAAACCGAGTCGCAACTGAACGACGTGGCCGCCGAACTCGCGGACCGCTACGGCCCGCATCCGCCCGCCGTGCGCAATCTGCTCGAGTACGCTTCGCTGAAACTCTTGTGCATGCGGGTGGGAGTGAACTCCATCGAGCGCAAGCGCGATTCGGTAACTTTCAAGTTTCGGCAAAGCGCCAGCGTCGATCCCGAGCAACTTGCCCGCTTCGTCTCGTCGCAGCGCGGAGCGCAGTTTACGCCCGATGGCATGCTGAAGTTCGCCTTGAAGGTCGCGGCCGCGGAGGATGTGTTGCGCGCCCTGCGCACAGTTTTGGAGCAACTGGCGAGCCCGGGTTCGGCATCAGAAGTGCGCTCGGACGCGGCTGAGAGCGTGTCTTGAGAGCGGACAATCCAGTTGCAGCGTTGTCATAACCTCCCGCAGGTACAATAATTCGTCCATGTCAAAGACCTACGACCGCCGCCGCACTCCTCACGATCGCCGCACTACTTCCAAAGTTCGCAAAGCCGTCTTCCCCGCCGCCGGCCTGGGCACGCGCTTTCTGCCGGCCACCAAAGCTCAGCCTAAAGAGATGCTGCCCCTGGTCGACAAACCCATCATTCAATATGGCGTCGAAGAGGCGATGCACTCGGGTTGCGACCAGATCATCATCATCACCGGCCGCGGCAAGCAAGCCATCGAAGATCACTTCGATGTCAGCTACGAGCTGGAAAAAATGCTGGAGGAGCGCAAGAAGACCGAACTGCTGAAAATTGTGCGCTCCATCTCCGACATGATTCATGTCTCCTACGTGCGCCAGAAAGAAGCGCTCGGCCTGGGCCACGCCATCCTCACCGCGCGCGAACTTGTCGGCAACGAACCCTTCGCGGCTCTGCTGGCCGATGACGTCATCGATGCAAGAGTCCCCTGCCTCAAGCAACTCATAGACGTGTTCAATGAAAAGCAGTGCTCCGTGCTGGCTACGCAGATCATCGAGGGCGCGTCGATTTCCGCCTACGGGGTGCTCAAGGCCAAGCCGGTCGAAGGCACAAAGGGCCGGCTTTACGAAGTTCAGGATCTGGTGGAAAAACCCAAGCCGCACGAGGCGCCCTCGAATCTGGCAGTGATCGGCCGCTACGTGCTCACCCCGAAAGTCTTTGAAACCCTCTCCACCATCAAGCCCGGCGCCGGCGGAGAGCTTCAGCTCACCGATGGCCTGCGCGCCTTGCTGAAGAAACAGAAAATCTATGCGTATGTGTACGAAGGCCGCCGCCACGATGCCGGCGACAAATTAGGTTTTCTGAAAGCTACCGTTGAATTCGCCCTCAAACGCGAGGGTCTGGGCACCGAATTCCGCGAATATCTTAAGGGATTGAAACTCTAACTCTGTCGTTTCGAAGCGAAACGGGGCTCTCCACTGCGACGAAGACTCCTTCTGTCATCCTGAGCGGTGATTTTGCTTCGCAGAATGCGAGGCAAAACCGCAATCGAAGGATCCCATGCAGGCCTATGCTACCGGCAGCCCCGCAAGGCATTCCAAATCGAATACTCTATTTTGGATTTCCCATGTCTCGCGTCCTTTGCGAGACGTGGGAACCTCGACTGCAAAAAATCTTAGCTCTTACTCTCTTTCAACTTCTTCGATTTCTCCTCCACACCTTTCGCCAACTTCTCCTTGTGTGCATCCAGCTTCTTCGCGATCGATGGATCGCTCAGCCCAATCATCTGCGCCGCCAGAATGCCGGCATTGGTCGCGCCCGGCTTGCCAATCGCAACCGTAGCTACCGGAATCCCCGCCGGCATCTGCACCGTCGCCAGCAGAGAATCCAGGCCGTTCAGCGACGTCGACGGAATCGGCACGCCGATCACTGGCAGCGTCGTGTGCGCGGCAATGACCCCTGCCAAGTGTGCCGCGCCGCCGGCTCCCGCAATGATCACACGGACTCCGCGCTCCGCGGCCTTGCGGGCAAACTCCGCCGTGCGATCCGGCGACCGATGTGCCGAGGTCACATCAATCTCATATGCAATCCCGAACTCGCCGAGCGCCTTACCCGCCTCGCGCATAATGTCCAGATCAGAGTCGCTCCCCATCACGATCGAAACCAGAGGCTTGCTCATCTATTTCCTTTCGAACTATTTTTTCACCGCTCTCGCCGCAATATCTTTCCGGTAATGCGCGCCCTCAAACGAAATCTTTCCGCACGCCTGGTACGCCCGCGCCACCGCGGCCGCTAACTCTGGCGCCCGCGCTGTCACTCCCAACACGCGTCCGCCCGAGGTGTAACACTCGCCATCGCGCTTCGACGTCCCCGCATGAAACACCTTCACTCCCTCGACCGCCGCGGCTGCTTCCAGCCCCTCGATTCTCTTTCCCACGGCAAAGGTCCCCGGATACCCTCCCGAAGCCATCACCACGCACACAGCCGCATCGTTCGACCATTTGAAATCGCCATCGCTGACCCGGCCTTCGACCGAAGCTTCAATCGCTTCCAGCAAATCGCTTTCCAGCCGCATCAGAATCGGCTGCGTCTCGGGATCGCCGAAGCGGCAGTTGAACTCCAGCACCATCGGCCCGCGTGCCGTCATCATCAGCCCGCAGTAGAGCACGCCTTTATACTCCGCACCCTCCGCTTTCATACCTTCAACCACCGGCCTGGCTATGTGGTTGACCAGCCAGTCGCGCATTTTTTCGTCCACGAGATCGGCCGTCGAGTAAGCGCCCATCCCCCCGGTATTAGGTCCGGTGTCGCCATCACCGACGCGCTTGTGGTCCTGCGCCGCCACCAGCGGAACCACGCGCTCACCATCGCTGAGGACGAGGAACGAAAGCTCATCGCCCTTCAGGCACTCTTCCAGAACCACGCGCGCTCCCGCCTCGCCCACCAGTTTTCCGCTGAACATCTCGGCCGCCACGCTCGCCGCTTCTTCCCTGCTCCTGGCGATCACCACTCCCTTGCCCGCCGCCAATCCGTCGGCTTTCACAACCACCGGCGTGTGAAAGTGGCTCAGCGCGTCCCGCACCTGTTCAATGGAATCGCATATCGCGTATGCCGCTGTAGGAATGTGATATCGCTGAAGAAATTCCTTGGCGAAGCTCTTGCTCGACTCCAGCCGCGCCGCCGCCTTGGTCGGACCGAAAACCGTCCATCCCTGCCGCGTGAACTCATCCACCACCCCGAGGGTAAGCGGCAGCTCCGGGCCAACGACCGTGAGGTCGGGCCGCACCTGCCGGCCCAGCCCCACAATCGACTCCAGGCTCCGCAGATCGACGGGCAAACATTCCGCTTCCTCTGCGATGCCGGCATTTCCCGGCGCGCAGTAGAGCTTGCCGATCCGAGGGGATTGCCGCAACTTCCACACCAGCGCGTGCTCGCGCCCGCCGCCGCCAAGAACAAGGACTTTCATAGCCAGAGAAAATTAGGTTAGGTGCAGATGCGGAAGGCTGTCAAACGGCATTCTTCATGGCAGTGGGATGCTTTTGCCACCCCGAAGCTCTTCGAGGAATCTGGTGCTTTGGGTCGAAAGTCGCGCCAGGGTTTTTCCTTTCAAGGTTAACCTTGCTTAACCCCGTCGTATAATTTCGCCAGATGATTACCGTCTCCAAGGAAGACTATCTCAAGGCGATCCTCGAAGGCGAGAGCGAGGGCCAATCGGTCATCGCGGCGCGCCTCGCCGACTGGCTCAAAGTCTCTCCGCCTGCCGTCACTATGGCTCTGCGGCGCCTCAAGAAGGACCGCCTGGTTCGCGTGCAGAGCGACGGCCACATCCGACTCACCGCCGCCGGCCGCAAGATCGCCCGCAGACTCACTCTTCGCCATCACCTCATCGAACGCATGCTCTCCGAATTGTTTGGCCTCGAGTGGTGGAAGGTACACGACGAAGCCGAACGCCTGGAGCACGCCGTTTCGCCCGACTTCGAAGCCAGGCTGCTGGCCCGCCTGGGCCGCGGCGGCGCTTGTCCCCACGGAAATCTCAGTGAAAGGGAAAGTCCTGCCAGCCGCCGCCGGCGGGGCCTGGTCTTGCTGGCGGAAGCCGATCCCGGTTCCTCCTACTCCGTCAGCGGAATCTATGAGCGCGACCGCCGGTTACTGGAGTTCCTGGAGGCGCGCGGGGTTCGTCCGGGAGCCGTGCTGAAAGTTGTTGCCCGCAACTACGATAAAACTCTCTCGCTCCGTACTACGGCCGGAGCCGTGGTCCTGGGCCGCCCTGCCGCCGAGCAAGTCTGGGTATCTTCCGCTCCTGCCTCTTAGTAACGTTGTGATGGACGGCAAGTTTCAAATAAAGTTAACTATGGTTAACTGCCAGTAGTGTATATTACTTAAGTGCGCGGGCCGCGCGGTCAGCCTGCGCCTGTCCGAATCCCTGCCCATGAGCGACGTCGATATAGAAGCGGGCTCCAGCAGCCATGTTTCTCTCGAGGGAATCCACGGCACCATCGCCGTGCCGCACCATCGCGCCGGTTTCTGGGAGCAGTGGCGCGCCTTCGTGGGGCCGGCGATTCTGGTCAGTGTCGGTTACATGGACCCGGGCAATTGGGGCACGGACCTGCAGGCCGGTGCTCAGTTCAAGTACGGCCTCCTGTGGGTGGTCGGGCTGGCCAGCCTCATGGCCATCTTCATGCAGGTGATTTCTGCGCGTCTCGGTGTCGTGACCGGCAAGGATCTGGCTCAGTGCTGCCGCGACTGGTATCCCCGCTGGACGCGCTGGCCCAACTGGCTGATGAGCGAGGTCGCGATCGGCGCCTGCGACCTGGCTGAAGTGCTGGGCAGCGCCGTTGCCCTCAACCTGCTCTTTCATATTCCGCTGTTTTGGGCCGTGATCATCACCGGCCTCGATGTGCTTCTGCTTCTCGCTTTGCAGCGATTCGGAATGCGTACCATCGAGGCGGTGGTTCTGGTCCTCATCGCCACTATCGGCGTCTGTTATTTCATCGAAATTTTCATCCTCACTGAGACCCGCCCTAGTTTTCTCGAAATGGGCCGCGCTCTGGTGTCTCCGCATTTTGGTGAGATGGGCATGGCGTATGTCGCCATCGGAATCATCGGCGCAACCGTGATGCCGCACAATCTCTATTTGCATTCCGCACTCGTCCAGAGCCGCCGCCTGCAGAAAGACGCTCCCTCCATTCGCAGCGCCATCCGCTTCAACACCATCGATTCCATCGTCGCCCTGACCATTGCCTTTTTCGTAAATGCGGCGATTCTGGTTCTGGCGGCAAGCGTATTTTTCGGCAAGCAGAGCGTGGTCGTCCCCGGAGGCCATGTGCTGCAGTTTTCCGCTACCAGCGATTGGATTCGCGTTGCCTACCTGACGCTGGCCCCATTGCTGGGGACTGCCTTCGCCAGCACCCTGTTCGCCGTGGCTCTGCTGGCCAGCGGCCAGAGCAGCACGATCACGGGAACGTTGGCCGGCCAGGTTGTGATGGAAGGATTTATGCACTGGCGAATCCAGCCGTGGGTGCGCCGCCTCATCACCCGCACGCTCGCCATTCTGCCGGCCGTCCTCATCATCGGTCTGCGCGGCGACAGCAGCGTTACCGACCTCTTAACTCTCAGCCAGGTCGTGCTCGCGCTACAGCTTCCTTTCGCCATGTTCCCCTTGCTGCAGTTCACCAGTTCGCGCCGTCGCATGGGTGGCTGGAAGAATGGTGCGGTGCTGCTGGTTTTGGGCTGGTCCAGTGCTATCCTGATCACCGCCATGGATATCTACGGCCTTCCCGATTCCTTGCACGCGGCGTGGAAGGTAATCGCTGGGGGGTAAAGCATGGGCGGACGGCTCCGAAGCGTGCATGTCGGTCGTCGTACGTAAGAAAGCGTTGTGGGCTCTGATAGCCAATTCCATGTACGAAACCATCCTCGTAACCCTCGATGGCACCGCGAGCGATCGCGCCATCATTGAGCACGTTAAGCAACTGGCCAAGCTCGCGAATAGCCGCCTGGTGCTGTTGCATGTAGCGGACGGATGGGCTGCCAGAACTTACGGATCCGATGCGGTCAGCCCGGAAATCGCTGAGGACACTGCTTACTTGAACCGGGTTCGCGAAGAATTCCAGTCTGCCGGTATTCCCACCGAAGCGGAGTTGGCCTACGGCAATCCTGCCGACCAGATCATCCAATGGGTGGAACAAAAGCGCTGCGATTTGGTCGCCATGAGCACTCACGGTCACCGCTTCCTGGGCGACCTGTTTCTCGGTTCGACGGCCAATCGGGTGCGCCACAGCATTGGAGTTCCGGTTCTGCTTCTGCGCGCAAAATAGAGCGCGCCCCAACAACCAGACCGGCCGAACTGCGCTCACACATAATCGAACAAGGTCATGAAGCCAAAGTCCATGTGTAGTTGCTGATGACAGTGAAATAAGGTCAGCCCCGGATCGTCGGCGACAAAGTCCACTTCCATTTCCTGATATCCCCCGACCATCATCACATCTTTCATCACGCCCCGCACCGCTGTTCCCGCCAGTTTGGTCAGCTCGAAACTGTGCCGGTGAAGATGGATGGGATGAATATCGTCGGTCGCGTTGTGCATGCGCAGGCGATAACGCTTGCCCTGATGCAGATGGTAAACCGGAGTCATCGAGCCGTCTGGAAACACCCTGTCGTTGATTGCCCACAGGTTGAAGCCATGCTCCCCCGCATTCCGCTTTGTGAAAATCATGTCGATCAGTTCGTCCGGTTCGCCCACGGGGTTCTGCTCGCCGAACAGCGCATAGTTCCAGCGAAACGAAGGCGGCGCCTGCCACACTGCATCCCCGGTCTGCCCCGCGTACTCGACCACAATGCCCATGCCGTTGCCGCGATCATCATCTGCCAGATCGCCCATGACCCATACTCCGGGATGATTCATCTCCACGATCGCGCAAATACGCTCCGCTGTTCCCAACCACAGCACAGGCACCTCCGCCCGCACTGGCGTGGAGTTGCCGTCCAGCGCAACCACTTTGAACGTGTGCCCGGGCAGCGCCAGGCTGCGAATCTCGGTCGCGCTCCCGTTCAGGATATGAAAGAGAACTCTTTCGTCCCGCTTCACCCGCACCGGCTCGCCGTGCCCCAGCATCCGTCCATTGATGGTGAAGTAGCGATATCCCACTTCGTAGCCGTGCGGCATTCCCTTGGCCAAAGACGCCCTCATCGCCCACTCACCCTCCGTTTGCAGATCTCTTACTCGCGTGGTGGGCGCCAGGAAATCCATGGTCACATCGCCGCCCTGGCTGAAAAACGGCTCAAATTCCTTGAGCACAAGAAACACTTCCCGGTCGTAATCTCCCGGATCATTTTTCGCTTCGATGTAAACCGGTCCAACCTGGCCGCTATACTGCCCGGCGTGCAAGTCTGCTCGGGCATGATTATGAGTGTGATAGAAGCGAAACCCCGAGGGCCTCGGAGTAAATGTAATGCGCCGCATCCCGTGGGCAGGAATAAATGGCGTCCCTTCTTCGGCTGCTCCATCCACATCCGTCGGAACAAACTGTCCGTGCCAGTGCAACTGCTCGGGCGTATCGGTGTCGTTATGGATTTCCACCGTCACCGGATGGCCTTCTTTGAAACGCAACAGCGGCCCGGGAAATTGTCCGTTATATGCAATCGTTGAGAGAATGTTCTTCGGCGCGATCTCGATCGGCGCTGCCCCGATGTGCAACGTGTAATCTACTGAGCTTTGCTCTGGTTCAGCCGGAACCATTTTGAGGATTCCGGCAGCGGAGATCGAAGCTGTTACCCCTGTCTCGCCATACGCCTTGCCGGAAGCGAGAATAGCGCCCGCAGTTCCTGCCAATTTCAAGAACTTTCGCCTTGACGTGTCGTTCTTGCTCATGCCAGATCTCTCCCCACGCCCATTTTCATCAGACTGCGCCACACCCGGGATCATTTGCAACCAGACCTGACGCATTCGAGACAATCGCCGGGGCAAAGAATTAAACTAATAGGTTCGCGGCATTACTTCTGCGCCCATGTGTACCGCGCCTTTTTAAGGAAGGTCATCATGTCATTGAATAGCTTCGACAGCCGTTCTTCCCTCAAGGTTGGCAATAAGGAGTACGAAATCCACAGGCTCGATGCGCTCGATAAGCAAGGGATTTCGACAAAGCATCTGCCTTATTCCCTGCGCATATTGCTGGAGAATCTGCTGCGCAACGAAGACGGCCGTAATGTGACGAAAGAAGAAGTTCGCGCTCTGGCGGCGTGGGGCACGCAATCGGGCAATGGCAAACCGCAGGCCGAAAAGGAAATAGCCTTCACTCCCAGCCGTGTGCTCTTGCAGGACTTCACCGGCGTTCCGTGTGTTGTCGATCTCGCGGCCATGCGCGATGCGATGAAAGAACTTGGTGGCGACCCCGCGCTCATCAACCCCTTGCAGCCAGTCGAACTGGTTATCGATCACTCTGTCCAGGTCGACGAATTCGGTAGCTCGAACGCCTTTGAACTGAATGCACTTCTCGAATTCCAGCGCAACAAAGAACGCTACTCGTTTCTTCGCTGGGGACAAACTGGGTTCCATAATTTAGCTATCGTCCCCCCTGACACTGGCATTGTTCATCAGGTGAATCTCGAGTGCCTCGCGCGTGTCGTGTTTGTGCAGGAATCGAACGGCTCAGGAAAATCCCCTGCGAAACGCTCCGCCTACCCCGATACCCTCGTTGGAACCGACAGTCACTCGACGATGATCAATGGGTTGGGAGTGCTGGGGTGGGGAGTGGGCGGAATTGAGGCCGAGGCGGCGATGCTGGGGCAGCCTGTTTCCATGCTGATTCCCCGAGTGGTGGGCGTGAAGCTGACAGGCCGTCTGCATGAAGGAGCGACCGCGACCGATCTGGTCCTTACCGTCACGGAGATGTTGCGCAAGCATGGAGTGGTTGGAAAATTTGTCGAGTATTTCGGGCCTGGCTTGCGCGATCTGCCTTTGGCAGATCGCGCCACCATCGCAAACATGAGCCCGGAATACGGCGCGACTTGTGGAATTTTTCCGGTGGACAAAGAAAGTCTGAAGTATCTGCGGCTCACTGGACGCAGCGACGAGCAGATTGCACTGGTCGAGGCCTACTGCCGCGAGCAGGGACTGTTTCACGACGAAAAGACTCCCGAGGCCACGTACTCTGAACTGCTCACGCTTGATCTTGCGAGCGTCGAGCCGAGCCTTGCCGGTCCAAAGCGTCCGCAGGATCGCGTGCTGCTCTCGCATGCGCGCGAGTCGTTTGAAAAAGCTCTGCCATCGCTGATCAAGCCGAAGAGCGGTGCCACTGCCGCGCCCACGAACGTCGCCAAGAATTCCGCGCGCTGGGAGCAGGAAGGCGGCAGCCCCGCGGCCATCGGCACAGAAGATCCCAATGTCCACGAGCATGTTCCTGCCGACGTGAAGAGTGCGTTGAAGCATGGAAGTGTAGTGATCGCTGCCATCACTTCGTGCACCAACACTTCGAATCCCTCCGTCCTGATCGGCGCCGGACTGCTGGCGAAAAAAGCCGTCGAAAAAGGCCTTTCGGTTCCCGCGTGGGTGAAGACTTCTCTCGCTCCGGGCTCGAAAGTGGTCACCGACTATCTCGAGAAAGCCGGCCTCACTCCGTATCTTGAAAAATTGAAATTTCATCTTGTTGGTTACGGATGCACCACCTGCATCGGCAATTCCGGTCCTCTGCCGGAAGAAGTTTCCAAAACCATCGACGAAAAAGATTTGGTCGTCGCCTCTGTGCTTTCGGGCAATCGCAACTTCGAAGGGCGTATCAATTCCGAAGTGCGTGCCAACTACCTGATGTCCCCGCCTCTGGTCGTCGCCTTCGCCCTGGCGGGTCGCATCGACACCGACCTGCGCAAAGACCCACTAGGCAAGGGCAAAGACGGCCAGCCGGTGTATCTCGCCGATCTCTGGCCTTCGCAACGCGAGGTCGATGAAACCATCGCGCGCTCGATTTCTTCCGACATGTTCAACAAAAGTTACGGCGAAGTATTCAAAGGCGATGAGCGCTGGCGCGGCCTCACCGTTCCCAAGGGCCAAACCTACGCCTGGGAAAAAGATTCCACCTATATCCGCCGAGCGCCTTACTTCGAAGGTATGGCGCTGAAGCCCTCGCCGGTCGCCGACATCAAGGGCGCTCGCGTGCTCGCGGTGCTGGGCGACAGCGTCACCACCGACCACATCTCTCCAGCTGGCTCCATCAAGAAAGATAGCCCCGCAGGAAAATACCTGCAGGAGCACGGCGTGAAGCCCGCCGATTTCAACTCCTACGGCTCGCGGCGCGGCAATCACGAAGTGATGGTGCGCGGCACCTTCGCCAATGTCCGCCTGCGCAACAAGCTAGTCGCGACCGAAGGCGGATTCACCCGCCACTTGCCCTCGAACACCGAGATGTCGATTTTCGACGCCTCGCAGAAATATCTGGCGGAAGGAACCCCGCTGCTGATTCTCGCCGGCAAAGAGTATGGCTCGGGCTCCTCGCGCGACTGGGCGGCGAAAGGCCCGCTGCTGCTGGGAGTGCGCGCCGTGATCGCCGAAAGCTACGAGCGCATTCACCGCTCGAATCTGGTCGGCATGGGCATCCTCCCACTACAGTTCCCCGCGGGCGAGAACGCCGAATCCCTCAAGCTTACCGGCGAAGAAGTGTTCGAGATCGCCGGCATCCGCGACGTCGTCGAGCACTTCGCCGCCGGACGCACGGTGAAAGTGCGGGCACAAGGGATGGAGGGCCAGACCCGCCGTCACATCGAGTTCGATGCGCTGGTGCGCATCGATACTCCGCAGGAAGCGCTGTACTACTCTAACGGCGGCATCCTGCAGTACGTGCTGCGGCAGTTATTGGGCAAGCCCCAGGCGGTAGGGGTGTAGGCTTCCCATGCGGACCTCTTCTGGCGATCGGGATGACACGTGAGGGGTGGTCGGCGTAACTGAGGCAAGGAAACGTCGCCGGGGCTGGAGCCCTGCGCTCCCCCAAAAAGCCGCTTACGCGGCCCTGAAGGGCCGCTCTTCCACGGCATTTGCTGTCACCTTCTCAGGCAGCAGGCACCCTCTGAGGTTATGGCGTAGTGGACCGGTGGCCGTAGCAGAATCTTCTCAGGAGGATGATTTCGATGATTCGAACCTGTGCGCACGGCGGCGCGCCGGGCAAAGTTGGAAGCTGGCCTATCCGCCGGCCTTCAGTTCGGTGAGGACTTGCTTCGCGATTTCTTTGAGAGTTTCAAAAACTCCCGCTCCCTGGAAGGCCACGGCTTCGACCACCGGTTCGTTTTTCTTGCGGAGTTCCTTGCTCAGCGTGTCCACGGGCAGGATATTGGGCAGGTCGCGCTTGTTAAGCTGCAGGACGTAGGGAATTTTTTTGAAGTCGTAGCCGTGCTCGTTGAGGTTCGACATGAGGTTGTCTAAGGCCTCGACGTTGGCGTCCATGCGTTCGGCCTGCGAGTCGGCGACAAACACGATGCCATCGACGCCGCGGAGGATGAGTTTGCGGCTGGCGTCGTAGAAAACCTGGCCGGGGACGGTATAGAGATGAATGCGCGTCTTGAAACCGCGCACCGAGCCCAGATCGAGGGGCAAGAAGTCGAAGAACAAGGTACGCTCGGTTTCGGTGGCCAGCGAGATCATTTTGCCCTTCTGCTGGTCCGCCGTCTTCTGGTAGATCATTTGCAGATTGGTGGTCTTGCCGCCGAGTCCGGCGCCGTAGTACACGATCTTGCAGTTGATCTCCCGGGCTGCGAAGTTGATGAAACTCAAGACTTTCCTCTAGGCGCGCGCCCGCCCTCGCGAGCCCAGGCAACGCGCAAAATTGTCCCTTTAAGAGCTTGCGGCTTTTATATCACACCGATGGTTGCGGAGGCAGGTTACTCCGGTGACCCCCGGAATCTTGCAATGGGATCGCCGATTGGCGGCTTCGGATTCTCAAACACGGAGCGCACGGGGAAGCACAGAGCATGAGAGTTTAGAGACGCAAGGAAACACATGGAGAGGTCGACCCTATCGGCGGCCGCTGAAAAATGGCCTAGCGGGCGGCAGGGAGCGGATAATAGCCGTCTTTTGCGTAGATCTTCAGATCGGGACGGTCCACCAGGACCTCAATGCTGCGGTAGGCTGAAGTGGAGGGCTTTTCGCCGCGCCGCGGAGTATAGCCAAGTGTGTACTGGTTGCGCGCCTCGCCCATGGCCTGGGCATAAGTATCTTCGATGGCGCTGCGGGAAAGCTCGGTGTAGACCGGCGCTCCGCCGGTGGCCGAGGCGTATTTGGGCAGAATGTCGCTATATCCCTCATGGGGCAGGTGAAAACGCTCGATTCTTCCGTAGACTGGCAGGGCGGCGCTCTCCACCGCGATGGCTTTCACCTGGATTTCGTTGGAAAGGAGCACGCGCAGCACGTCGCGGTAGCTGGCCTTGCTGCCGTATTCCTTTCCGTCGCTGATGATGAAGATAATTTTGCGCCGGGTGCGCTCGCGCTTGCTGAGATCGAGGGCCGCCTGCAGGATGGCGTCGTTCAAAACATGAGCTTGCTTGGCCGGGGTGTAGACGGGTTGCGTCGGACTGCCGACCGGAATGCCGTTAACAATCGGGCCATTGGGAGCGAGCGGGCCGCTGAGCACGGCCGGACCGTTATTGTAGCCGTGCACAGTCTTCATCTGATCGAGAAGTTCGGTCAACGTGCGACCTGCGGCGGCGAAATCGCTCGCCTGGCTCACCGTGGTGCTGTAGGTGTAAAGAGAAACCTCGTCATAAGGCGCGAAAGCGCCCACCAGGGCTGGAAAGGTCTGGTTGACTTTTTGTAAGGCGGAATCGGACATGCCGAGGTCGAGCACCAAGGCTACGGACAGGGCAAAGGGATCGCTGCTGAAAAAAGTGAGCTTCTGCTGGGTGCCGTTCTCCATTACGGTGAAATCTTTCGGAAGCAGGCCGTCGACCATCCGCCCGTCCTGGTCTTTTACGGTGACGGGAATCTGAACGAAGTTGGTGTGGACGACCAGGGTATAGAGCTGCTGCTGCGAGGTAGGCTGTTGCCGGGGAACGCTGGTACCCGGAGGCACGGTCTTGATCGGTGGCATGGGAGGGGGTTGAGTCTCGTCCTCCGAGGAACCGGCCGGGGTAGCAGGAGTATTGGTCCAGGGGTTGAGCGGCGCCTTAGCAGGTTTGGGTTTTTCTTCCGACTGGGCGATGGGAGGCCGTTCCGGCGGGGGCGGGGTCGCTTGTGGTGTGGGCGCATCGGGAATGTTCTGAGGCTGCTGCTGAGTCTGTGGCGGGGTCTGGCTGTTGGAGCTCTGGTTCGATGAAGATTGCGCCCACGTCAGCAGAGGCGCGCCTAGCAAGACCAAACCCAACACCACCGGAAACCATACCGATCTCTGCCGGATTCCTGTGCCCTTGCTCATGGTCTGCCCATCCAAAAAAAGTGATGTTGCCGCTACTTCGGATGCCTGAAGTGGGCGGTTTGGTGCATCCAAGCTACAGGACTAGACTAACAAAAACTGACCCAGAGAATCTCTGATGGCCCAAATCCTGCCTTTTCCGAAATATCGCGTTTGCGCAACCTTGCTGTTCCTGCTGACGGTGGCCGGGGCGCCGGCCGCTTTCTCTCAGGATGCCGCCCAAAAGCCGGACTCCTCCCAGAACCAAACCGCCCAGAATCCCACCGAGACGCTGAAGGTCAACGTCAACGTGGTGAACGTGTTTTTCAATGTGAAAGACAAGCACGGGGCGCTGATTCCCAACCTGACCAAAGACGAGTTCACCGTTGCCGAGGACGGCAAGCCTCAGACCGTCAAGTATTTCAGCGCGGAGACCAATCTGCCGTTGACGCTGGGAATCCTGATCGATTCCTCCGGCAGCCAGCAGCGGGTACTGGATATGGAGAAGGAAGTGGGCAGTGCTTTCCTGAAACAAATCCTGACGTCCAAGGATCTGGCATATGTCATCGACTTCAACATCGACGCGGAGCTGGCGCAGGATCTGACCAGCGATGTGCATCTGCTCTCAGCCGCGCTGAACAATGTGAAGATCAACGTCGGTGGCGGCACTGGCGGTATCCCGGGAATCGGTCAGGGCCCTGTACCGGTTCAGAACGCCCCAGGCACGGTGCTCTATGATGCGGTTTACCTTTCGGCCCACGACATGCTGGCCAGGCAGATCGGGCGGAAAGCCATGGTTCTGCTTACCGATGGCCAGGATGAAGGCAGCAAGCTGAAGATTCAGGACGCCATCGAAGCCGCGCAGAAAGCCGATGCGATTGTTTACGTGTTGCTGTGCGCAGACCGCGGAAGCTATTTTGCCGCAGGAATGGGCTACAGCGGCGACTACGACATGAAGAAACTGACCGAAGCCACTGGCGGCCGCGTGATCAACGTGGGAAACAAGTTCGATAAGCTCAAAGAGGCCTTCAACCAGATTGCGGCCGAATTACGCAGCCAATACACGCTCGGCTACACGCCTACTAACGACAAGCTGGACGGCACTTACCGGAAACTGGAAATCAAGTCCAAGCAGGGATACAAGATTCAGGCCCGGGCCGGGTATTACGCGACGGCGCATTCGCAAGAGTAGTGAGTGCTCTGCGGTGGCACACCCGGATGAGGAAGCGCGCCCAACGCACGGAATTTTGCGTCGCAAAGGACGCAACGCTTGGCGCGGCTCGCTCAGATCCTTCGGTACGCAAGGAGCGCCCGCTCAGGATGACATTTGGGTTGAGCCGCTATCCCGGGCAGTATTCTCTACCCTTAGACCCGAAAAAAGTATAGCCTTTCCTCCACGGCTAGCAGCTAAGCCGTCGCGGAGGCCTGCGCTGTGGCGAGCATAAATCGCAATCAGGGGTTTTCCCGCCGTTCATTCCTGCATCTTGGCGCTGCGGCTTCGACCGCGGCGGCTTTCCACATGATGACCGAGCCCCTGCTGGCCGCGGCGAAGCGCGGGCCGCTTCCCAAAGACGCGGTCGTAATCGATAAAAACGAAAACCCGCTTGGCCCATGCCAGGCGGCGCGGGAAGCCATCACCGCCGTCATTCCGCAGGGAGGACGCTACTCGCTCTATCTAATCGATGACCTTGGAGAGACCCTTGCGCAGATGGAAGGGCTGAGCCAGGAATCGGTTGACGTGTTCGCCGGTTCGACGCCGGCGCTTTACGACACGGTTCGGGCCTTCACCTCGCCGCAGAAAAGCTACGTGACTGCCGATCCCGGATATGAAGCGGGCATGTTCGCGGCTGGCCAGGCGGGAGCGCGGGTGGTCAAAGTTCCGCTTACCAAGACCTTTGCGCACGATGTCAGGGCGATGATCGCCGCCGCTCCGGATGCGGGCGTGTTCTACATCTGTACTCCGAACAATCCTACGGGCACGCTGACTCCGCACGAGGACGTGGAATATCTGCTGGAGAACAAACCCAAGGGCTCGATGGTGCTGGTGGACGAAGCCTACATTCATTTTTCCGGCGCGCCTTCCACGCTCGATCTGGTGAAGGCGGGAAAAGACATCATCGTGCTGCGCACCTTCTCGAAGATTTACGGAATGGCCGGGCTGCGCTGCGGGCTTGCCATCGCGCGCCCCGATCTGCTGAAAGCAATTCATGCCTACGGTGGATGGAATTTTATGCCGGTTACGGCTCTGGTTGCGGCTTCGGCGAGCCTGAAGGACGCGCAATTAGTGCCGGAGCGGAGGCGGATCAATGCTTCTATTCGACAGGCAACGTTCGAGTGGCTCGAACGCAACGGTTACTCGTATAGTCCGTCGGAGTCGAACTGTTTCCTGCTGGAAACCCATCGTCCGGGGAAAGAAGTGATCGAGGCGATGGCAAAGCAGAACATTTTCATCGGACGCATCTGGCCGGTGATGCCGACCTGCGTGCGCATCACCGTCGGCACGCAGGCGGAGATGGAAAAATTCGAGGAGGCATTCCAGAGGGTGATGCGGGGGACAGTGGCATTTGCCATGCCGGGGTCCGCTCAAACGAGGAAGCACCCTGTGCTGATTTCATAAAATCTGCACCGGGCCGAGTCTTACTGCGGCGTCAGCAGATAGGCGTGCTCGTTGCCGTTGCGCAACCCAGTCCCTACAATCTGCCCGGAGTTGTTGATGCCGTTTGCCTCGAGCAACGTCCATCCCGAGCCCGCCAGAATCAACTTGTTGAGATCTTTCATCTTGCCACCGCTGTAGATGAACGCGTGATAGGTATTGTTGAACGTGGCCTGTCCGACGACAACACCGGAGTCGTTGATGGCGAAGCCCCAGGTGGTGCCAGACTTTTGCAGCACGCCCAGGTCGAGCATTTTGCCGTTGGTGAGCCGGAAGGCGTGCGCGGAGCCGTTCTCGGTGTAAGCGAGGCCGGCAACCTGATTCTTGTTGTTGATGGCGTAGCCTTCGCTCCACGAACCACCGAGGGTTCCCAGCTTAGTCATGACGCCGTTGCGCCAGATGAAACCAAAGAAGTTTCCGTTGACATCGTAAGACGTTCCCGTCACCACGCCGGCGTTGTTCACGCCCTGCGCGCTGTTCCACCAATCGACGCCGTTGGGTGACCCCAAAGTTCCCAGGTCGATCATCTTGCCATCGCTATAGAGAAAGGGATGATTGCTGCCATCGCCGGTAACGGCAGACCCTACAACCTGCCCCGCGTCATTGATGCCATAGGCCACAGCCGAGCCGCCGCCGAGATCGCCGATATCGGCGAGCTTGCCATCGACGGTAACGAAGGCGCGATAGGTGGTTGCGTTCGTTGCGTAGCCGGCCAGCTGGCCGGACGAATTGATCCCGTTTCCGATCCCGACTTTTCCACCCAGTGTGCCGAGACTGGTCATTTTGCCGGCACTGTAGAGAAAAACGCCGCTCACGTTCGTCGTGTTACTGCCCGCAGATCCGGTGACCGCGCCCGTGAAGTTGATGCCGCGTCCAACGCTGTAGTTATCGCCGGAAACCGTTCCGAGGTCGGTGATGGTGTAGGTCTGCGCAGCACACAACGATGAAGCAGCGCCCAGGAGAGCAATCAGAAAAAACCACCGAGTGGCTGGGGATTTCATAACCTGCTCCTTAATATTCCGGAAGCGGAGGTTTTAAGACCAGCGAATTTTGCGCCTTTGTGCAGGCGCAGTTGTCAAAAAATTGTCAAATTGCCTGGTGGCGGCGATATCGTGCCCAGACTGCTAATCGATCTTCTCGTTCCAGTTCACTGTCCGGCGTTCGCTGCTGCTCTTGTGGGACAGCAGCAGCGCCCTCATAGTTCGCAGAGCCTGCTCGGGCGTGACAGCGAGCGGCGCACCTTTTTCCATGGCGTCGCGTACGTTCTCGTAAAAGCCACGATAATCCCCTCGCTCGGTCTTTATTTTTCGCGCAGGCCCTCCGACCGGGGTAAGCGTTCCCCAGATTTCTTCTTTTTCCACTCCCCAGTCAGCACCCCAGTCTTTACCCTGAGGAACCTTGCCGTTGCGCAGCCGCTCCTCCTGCGGATCCATGCCGCACTTCACAAACGATCCTTTGGTTCCGTGGATCAAGGTTTGCGGTCCCGGAGAATAGGCGATGATGCGGGCGCGCAGCATCGCACGCAGCCGTGGATACTCGAGGCAGACATCGAAGGAATCGTCGACTTTCGAAGTTTCCCGCTGGCAAAAGGCTGAGGCCGTGATCGCGTGCGGTTCGCCGAAGAGAACCAGAGCCTGGTCGACAAGATGCGGTCCCAGATCGAACAGGACGCCGGCACCGGGCTGGTCGGCGCGCTCGCGCCAGGCGCCGGGTTTGGGGTCCAGCCGAAAGCGGTCGAAGCGCGCTTCATACTCGGCCACCTCGCCCACCTCGCCGGATTGCACGATGGTTCGGATGGTCCGGAAGGCTCCGTCCCAGCGGCGGTTCTGGTAGACGGTCAACAGGCGTCGGCGCTCTTTGGCCACGCGCACAACTTCTTCGCACTCCGCCATGGTCGGAGCAAAGGGCTTATCCACCACGACGTCGCGTCCGGCGTGGAGACAAGCGAGCGCCAGCGGGGCGTGAGAATCGTTCGGGGTCGCGATTACGCAAAGGCGAATTTCCTTGTCCGCCAGCAACTCATCGAGTGTGCGCGCGACGCGCACATCGGGAAATTTTTCTTTCGCCCGCGAGCCGTGCCGCTCCAGTATGCATGCCAACTCCATGCCCTCGACGCCATGAATCACGGAAGCATGAAAGGCCTGCCCGGCAAGGCCAAAGCCAATCAAACCGACTCGCACCATGAGCATCTTCCCTCGTTTGCGATTTGCCCCTCTGCCATATGGCAGGCGGCTTACTGCGGGAGATTCCTCGCTTGAACTTTTCCTACGCTGAATGCGGAAAACGAAAGCGGAATGCTGGCTCTACTGAGCCGTCGGAGCATAGTATCCGCGGCGCGCCCGGACGTGAAAATTCTTGCGGTCGTTGGCTATGATTTCGATGGTGCGGTAGTGGCCGTCGGCTTTGAAGTCGGCGGGCTTATAGGAGATCGCGTATTGGCTGCGCAGTTCGTCCTGGATTTCGGAGAAGGCGTTGGTTACATCGCGAATCTGAAAGGGAAAAAAGGCGCGCCCGCCGGTGGCATCGGCAATGCGCTCCAAGACTTTGTCGCCGGTGTCCTTGGTCCCGCTGATGTTGGTGCTGATGGTGTAGACGATGGCTTCGGCGCGTTGCGCCATCTCGATGGCCTCCTCGCGCGTGACGTGGCTGAGGTTGTCCTGGCCATCGCTGAGCAGAATGATGGCGCGGCGCGTGGGCTGGGTGAGTGGCTTCTTGAGGAGTTTGTCGCGGCAGGCATAAAACAGCGCATCATAAAGAGCGGTTCCGCCGCCGGGCCGCAGTTCCCGCACGCCGTGCGCGAGCGCTTCGGTATCGTCGGTGAAGTCCTGGGTCACCTCCGGAGTAGCATCGAAGCCCACCACAAATGCCAGATCGTAGTTGCGCCGTACTGTCTGATTCAAAAACTCGATGGCCGATTCCTGCTCGAACTTGAATCGGTCGCGCACCGAATTGCTGGCATCGATGAGCAATCCCACCTGCAGGGGCAGATTGGTTTCCGCGTGGAAGCTGCGGATTTCCGCCACCGGCTTGCTGTCATCGAGCACACGAAAGTCGCTCTGTTTCAGATCGGTGATGCGCCGGCCGTGTTTGTCGGTCACGGTGAAGACGACGTCTACCTCGTTGGTGCCGATCTTGAAGCGCGGAACCTGATCGGCGGAGTCATCTTTTGTGGCGGAGTCGTCTTTCGCGGCGGCTTCGTGCGACGCGGCAGACGCGGTTTGTTCCTGCGCTTGCGAAGCTTTAGCCGGAGTGGAAGCTGCGGCAGGCAGAGATTGCGCAGGCGCCGGCGCGTCGGGCGGAGATACGTTCTGGACCGGTACGATGCCCTGCGCAGGTCGCGCGGTCTGGGCGTGGGTGGGGATGCAGGCGAGGGGCAGTCCCGCTGCGAGGAAGAAAAGGAGAACCCAACGTACGGCCGAAGCTCGAACGACGCAACCCCTCATTGCAGACATTATATCCGCAATCTGGCGGCGAAGTTTACTGACCGTCCTCGCCACGCATTTGAAGTCGTTCTCGTGGTTCTTGCGGCATCGGGGGGACAAGCCCAATTCCGCGCAACCCTCGAATCCGGACCCTCATCTATTGGTGAAATCCCAAAATAACTCCAGATTGAGGAGGACAATCACCATGGGCACTCTCGACTCCCTGTTGGAACGTAACAAAGACTTTGCTGCCAGCCAGTCTGCGGCGCGCGAACCTATGCCTCGTGCGCTGCCGAAAGTAAAGGCAATCATTATCGGTTGCGCTGATATGCGCGTGGACCCGGCTCATGTACTTGGAATTAAACCTGGTGAAGCCGTCGTGATGCGTAACATCGGGGGTCGAATCACGCCCGGGTTATTGGAGCAGTTGGGCCTGCTCGGAAGAATCGGTGAGGTGGCCGGAGCGATCCCTGGAGGTGGCGGTGAGTTCCATCTCATGGTGCTCCAGCACACCGATTGCGGCATCACTCGCCTCGCCGGCGATCCTGCCATGCTGACGAGCTATTTTCAGATCCAGGAAGGGGGACTCAAGAAAAAAAAGATCACCGATCCCCGCGCGGCAGTTGCCGCCGATATTGCTTTGCTCCGGGCGATTCCGGAGTTGCCGCGCGAGTGGCTTATATCAGGCCTTGTCTATGACGTCGACACGGGACTCGTTGAGATCGTCGTGCCGCCAGCGCTGCTCCGCGCCGCATAGAGTCTGCTCGCGATTCAACGTCCGCAGGACCGGAATCCGGAAAACATTCTTCTCCGTGTGTTTCGAGGGCGAGCGGCTGAGCACGAAGGCTTCCCTTCACTTTTGCCGGCAGACGTAGTTTTTGGCTATGTCGCCGAAATTTCCTTCGGCAGGTGAGCCGAAGTGGTCGTCATGGGAAGCCTTTTTGCTGACCACGAGCCGGCCGCCACGGTCGCGGGAATAGAACCATACCGCGTTTGGAGCGGCCGTGCCGCTGGCGCAGTTGAAGCGGACGCGCGCGCGCAACTCGGCGAACGGGCCGCCCTGGGGAAGTTTCGCAGGTTCCTTGAATTCGACGCGTATCCAGGCTGTGCGGAGGTCGTGCTTGTGAATGCGCAGGGAGCTGACGAGAATTGTGTCTCCCGCCGGGGTCGAGCCGATCTCGCGCCAGTCGCCGGCGGCGTGAGCGGCCAGGCCCACCAGCAGGATGGGGGCGAGAACCACGGCAATGCCGATGAGCAAGGCTTTCTTCAATGGCGTCTTATGGGTGCACCAAAATACAGGCACACACTCTCTTAGAAAAAATGCTTTCTGTCAACTATCGGTACGGTAGCGGCTGCTCGGCGATTCCTGCGAGGAATCTGGGTCTTGCCGATACCGGGGAAAACCCAGATCCCTCACTTCGTTCGGGAAGACAAGAGGGAGTAGCAGCCCTCCACATGATCGATCTACTATTCAGGCGATCTATCGCCTAACGATATAGTCTATGCCATCGCCGGCAGACGGACGCGGCGTGTTATGGTTGTCGGCTGCCGAGGAGTTGCTCATGGAAACGCTTCGCTGCTTTGACTTCCGTTCGCCCGTAGGGCCGCTATTTCTGGCGGCGTCGGAGAAGGGGCTGGTGGCCGTGGAATTCGATGCCCGGCTGCCCGGACAACAGACGATTCGTCCTAACCCCCGCGATATGCGCAAGGAGAAGCGCGGGGTCAGGTTTGAGGAGTCCCCAGAGGCGATGCGGCCTTACGTAAGCGAGCTGGAAGAATATTTTGCCCGCAAGCGGCGCGAGTTTAGCTTCCCGCTCGATCTGCGAGGCACGGATTTTCAGCTTGCCTGTTGGCGGGCGCTGCTGGCCATTCCTTACGGTGAAACGCGAAGCTATGGGGAGATTGCCCGCGCGGTGGGCAGTCCGAAGGGCTTTCGGGCGGTGGGTATGGCGAACAACCGCAATCCGATTGCGATTGCGGTGCCGTGCCATCGCGTGATCGGATCGGATGGCGCGCTGAGCGGCTACGGCGGCGGCCTGGATGTGAAGCGCAAGTTGCTGGAGTTGGAGGGCGCGTTGAGCGGGACGCTGGCGGCGTAGGGGGGCGCCGATACGCTGCCCTTGGATCTCCGCGGTTAGATCACGGTCCAGGGGGTCGCATAATCAAAAACCGGGGAACGTTCCGTCTGTCCCCAGTTTCCCCCGGATTCAAAGGGCACGGCCTACGTCTACGACGGCGATGGCAACCGAGTGGAAAAGACGGGCAGCAAAATCTACTGGTACGCCGGCGGCGAGGTATTGGATGAAACCGACGCGACGGGCAGCGTCACGAACAGCGATTTCAGCGAGTATATTTTCTTCGGTGGCAGCCGTATCGCGCGGCGCGACTCATCCAACAACGTTTACTATTACCTGGTGGACCAACTGGATTCCTCGCGCGTGATCGTCGAAGTGCCT
>DATKPV010000009.1:0-4438 GCA_035523915.1 Candidatus Aquilonibacter sp.
TCCTCGACTGATACGTCTCAAACTCCTCTTAACTCTCTGAAAACTCATTCCCCTCGGTGCTAATACTTTCGTTCTTTGCGATGGTTCTCACGTTGCTCCATTTCTGGTGAACCGCGGAATCCGGCTCCCCACAGCTCTTCCTAACCGGGAAGAGGGGGAGCCCGACCGCATTTTGCTCGGCGGCAAAAGTGAAGAAACCGGCCGAGAGTTAAAGGACTCTTATCGTGGCTCATCAAGCCGCGGCACCAGCTCGCAACGCGCAGGACGCCAGCCCAGTGGCGGGACTGGCCCGTTTTTTTCCAGATGCCACCCCAATGCGCATGCCGGTGCAGCTGGCGCGCATTCATCAACCGGGGCAGAACGGCGACTTTAGCGAAGGCACCGTAATTGAATTCGGCACGCCGCGGGAGGTGTTGTTCTCGTCAAAGATGCCGCTCGAGTTTGCCGATGTATTGCGGTTGCGCAACTCCGATGGCTCGTTCGATGTCGAGGCATCAGTGGTCGCGGTGCAATACCATCCCGGCAACACTCTCGTGGCCGCACGCTTTCGCAGCGATGTGCCCAACTGGATCGTGAAACCATGACTCCTTCCACACCTGTACAGGATCTCGCAACGCAATGGAGTACGGCCCGCCGTCTTTATCCCATTTACTTCGAGCTGGCGCGCGAATTTGCCATCGAAGTGAAGCCCTGCGCCGACCTCGAGGCCGGGGTCGAGACGCCCGGGAAAGAGGCGGTCGAGCAGGCAAATCACTGGCTTGAGCAGATGGACAGCTCAGTGCAGGTGCATCAGTTGCGGCAATTCCTGCAGACCAGTTCTCTGGTGACTCCGGAAAGCCTGGTCGCGCTATTACAGCACTTCTTGGCAAAGACGCCAAAGGACGATGCCGTTCGCGACAAGACCGATTTTCTGCTCGTGCAGTACTTCAGCCAGATCGCACCAACGGGAGTCGACGACGGTGAAGTCGACCTTGCCTATGTGGCGCAGGCTCTGGAACCAATCCTGGGCCAAGTGGAACTGAAAACTCCGGTATGGCTGAACTCGCTTGACCGCGTGCTGGAATCGGCGCGGCGATGCAAATCGCTCGACGAATTGCTGCATGGAGGCGTGCTCGAGCAAGGCCGCAAGGCCAAGGGCCTGGCCGGAGAGCTGTTCTATATTCCGGTCGCACTGGTGGCATTTACGCGATTCGGATACCTCATGCGGCGGGCGTTCTTCCGTCTGATGCTGGGGGATTTGAACATCATTCTCGACGGATTGACGGAACTCGAGGATAAGGGCGTTCAGACAATTGATTGCCGGCGGGCGCAGTTCTCCGCCCAGGAGCCGATCATCCGGCTGCGCATGATTTGCCAGTCGTGGAAGGTGATGTTCCAGGCGGAATATTCGTCGGGCTCACCGCTGCGCATGCTGGTGGACTTGCGGGCCTCCGTGGAGACGGCGCTCGGGCGTGGCAAAGCAGAGCCGGCGGCGAAGGCCGCTCCGGCCAGCGCGAAGCCTGCGGCAGCTCCGGCGGCGAAGCCGGCAGTTGCGGGTAAGACCGTTGCCGCTGCCGGGAAAGCTCCGAGCTCAGCCTCAGCAAAACCTCTGGCCAAAGCGGCCGCGGCGCCGGCTGGGAACCAGCACGCGGGCAAGCCCGTTCCGGCAAAGGCCGATCCTCCCGAATTCGACGTGTCTGGCGGATCGGGCTGGGACCCGGATGCTGCTGCCAAGCCGAAAAAGTAATGATGGGTGAAACCGTGGAAACGCCGACCGTATTGATCATTTCCGACGACGCGGATTTCTCCCGCCGGATCACTGCGCGCTGGCAGATGGAGCGTACCGTCCCGACGTTTACGCTGCTGAGCGGGGAGTTGTGGCCGCGCTTCGCGGCGGATGTGTTCGACGTTGCCATCGTGGGAGAGTTGCGGCGCGACCTCTTGTCCGTCGTGATGGAGCCTCTGCACTCGACGGGGCAGCCGATTTTCTGCGTGTCTCCGGATGCGGCGGTGGCGCAGCTGGTCCACGAACGCTGGCAGCGAGTCGCGATACTTCGCAAGAGCGAGCATTGGCTCGAAACGCTGGTGCTGGCGGCGGCCGAAGCGGTGCATCGCGCGCGCGCCGAATCACGGGCCCGTTCCGCGGAGCTTTCGTGCGCCGTGCTGGAGCGGGAGGCGACGCTTGGCCGTTACATGCTCGAGATGCGGCACAGCCTGAACAACGCGCTCACTTCAGTGCTGGGGAATTCCGACCTGCTGCTGCTCGAGCCGGGCAGTCTTTCGGCCCAGACACGGGCGCAGATTGAGACGATCCGCAACATGACGTTGAGAATTCACGAAATCATGCAGCGGTTTTCGTCGCTGGAAAAGGAAATGAACGTCGTCGCGCAGCAGCACGTCCACGATTCAGGCAGGGCGTATGCCGCGGTGGTTGGCGGAGCTTAGAAAAGAGGACTCCTCCCCGAAACGGGCTGACCCAGATCGTCAGCCTCAGTTTGAGGAAGAATTTATGCATCGACTAATGGCAGGCGTCACGATTCTGGAACACGAGCTGTCGGAATTGCGCCTGCTCGTTGAGCGCCAGACCGGAGTGTTGCTCAATTGTCCCAACAGCGCACTGGCCGCGCACGTGGCCGAGTATCTGGAAAAACAGGAAATGGATTCGGTGGCCACGCTGCTGAACCGGCTTCGCGGTTCGGATCTTGATCCGGCGTGGCTGGCGGCATTTCTGGATGGCGTGCTCAACGTGAATACGGGATTCTTCCGGCATCCCGGGGCGATGAACGCGCTGGCCCGGCACGTCGTTCCCCAGATTTATTCGCGGAAACCCTCCGACGGCGCCTGCACGCTGCGCATATGGAGCGCCGGTTGCGGAACGGGCGAAGAGGCATATTCGATCGCGATGGCTTTGTGCGACGCGCTGCCCGGCGGAAACGGCAACGGATCGAGCAATGGAACCGGCAGTAAGGAAGTAAAGAGCGCGGCACGCAATGGTGGAATTGCAGAAACGGCCATTCCCTCGCCGGCTGCGACGAAAGAATGGTCGATTCACATTGTAGGGAGCGACCTGCTACCTTCTGCGATCAAAGCGGCCGAGCGCGGACTGTATCCGCAATCGGCGCTGACAGGATTGCCCCCGGCGATCATCCGGGCATCGTTTTCGAAGATTGGAGCTACCAGCGGAGGGAACGGCGTTCCCGAGGGGTCGCCTAGCGTCGGCGCGAATGGATCTGGTACTGCGACGGCTTCCGCGAATGGCCCCAACGGCGCTCACCTGCTGGTGAAGCCGCGTCTGCGCAGCCTGGTCACATTCAACACCATGAATCTGACCCGGCCGGTTTATATCGGGCGCTTCGATTGCATCTTCTGCATGGATGTGCTGCCGCACCTTTCACGGACGCAGCGCGCTGCTTTAATCGAACGCCTGCATCTATATCTCGAGCCCGGAGGGTATCTCTTCCTGAGCCAGACCGAAAAACTCTGCGTCGCCAATCTGAATTTCCGCCCGGAAACTTACGACGGGTATACCTTCCACCGGAAGCCGCTCGCCGCTAGCGCGGCCTACGGACGATAGCTGAAAAATCACAACACCGAGGAAGCTAAGGACGCAGAGGGAGTGCGAAGACTCCCCCACGCTCACGCGAACAAAAATTCCTTCGTCCGTAATTCCTTGATCTGATCCCGGAGCTTGGCTGCCTTTTCGAACTCGAAGCGTTTCGCGGCTTCGCGCATCTCGGTTTCCAGCTTCGCGATGTAGGCGTCAACTTCTTCCTGGGATTTGAATTCCGGGACGCCTTCCGTTTCGCTGATCGACACCTCGGCGTAGTCCGCGGCCACGATGGCCGCCAGCGACATATCGAGCGGGCGCACGATTGACTCGGGCGTGATCCCGTGCTCTTCGTTGTATGCGGACTGAATGGCGCGGCGGCGGGAGGTTTCGTCCATGGCGCGCTTCATGGAATCGGTCATGCGGTCGGCATACAGTATGGCGCGGCCGTTGAGATGGCGCGCGCAGCGGCCGATGGTTTGAATCAGCGATCCCGACGACCGCAGGAATCCTTCTTTATCGGCGTCGAGAATCGCTACGAGCGAAACTTCGGGCAGGTCCAACCCTTCCCGGAGAAGATTGATGCCGATCAATACATCGAACTCGCCTTTGCGCAAATCGCGAAGAATCTTCACACGCTCCAGTGTTTCGATCTCCGAGTGCATGTAGCGGCACTTCACGCCGACCTCGGCATAGTACTCGGCCAGGTCTTCGGACATGCGCTTGGTCAGCGTGGTCACTAGTACGCGCTCGCCCTTCTCTACGCGGGCGCGAATTTCGTGCAGCAAGTCGTCGATCTGTCCCTTGACTGGGCGCACCTCTACGGGCGGATCGATCAATCCGGTGGGGCGAATGATCTGCTCCACTACCACGCCTGCGGATTTCGTCAGCTCATACGGCCCGGGCGTTGCC
>DATKPV010000010.1:0-4474 GCA_035523915.1 Candidatus Aquilonibacter sp.
GAGGCACGCGATCAACAGAAACGCCTGAAGCGGGCCTCGATTGGCCGGGTTGCGCCGTGGGCGCGCAGCGTGGTGGTGTGCGCCATCAACTACAACACGGATCAGCCTTACTCCACTGAGGTGGACGATCCGCAGCGCGGATGGATCTCCCGCTATGCCTGGAGCCGCGAAGACTATCACGAAGCGGTCATGCGCAAACTGCGTGTCGTTGAAGACGCGCTGCGCGGCGCTGTCGGGGATGACGACCTGACCACGCGCTGTTACGTCGATACCGGCCCCATCGTCGAGCGTGTGGCGGCGAAATACGCAGGCATCGGCTGGGTTGGCAAGAATACTTGCGTCATCAACCAGAAAATTGGCTCGTGGCTGTTTCTGGGAGTGATTCTCACCTCGCTGGAACTGCAGGCGGATCTGCCCGCCCCGGACCGCTGCGGCACCTGCACGCGCTGCATCGATGCCTGCCCTACGCAGGCGATCACTGCGCCCTACGAACTCGATTCCAACTTGTGCATTGCGTATCTCACGATTGAGAAGCGAAGTTCGATTCCCGAGGAATTGCGGGCGGGAATGGGAGTGCACGTTTTTGGCTGCGATATCTGCCAGGATGTCTGCCCATGGAACCGCAAAGCTCCGGCGACGAACGACTCCGCCTTTCAACCGCGGCCGGAGCTGGTGAATCCAGCATTAGAGTGGCTGGCGATGATCAGCGAAGAAGAGTTTCACGAGACTTTTCGCGGATCGCCGGTCCGCCGCGCCAAACGCAGCGGCCTGCGGCGCAATGCGGTGATTGCCATGGGCAACAGCGGAGAGCGCAAGTTTCTGCCGGTGCTGGAGAAATTGGCGACAGAGGAAGACGAAATCTTGCGGGAGAGCGCGGAATGGGGCAAGAGCCGGGTGGATAGAATTACCGGGAAAGCGCCTGCCTCGCGATAATGCGTAACACCCGTGCGTATTGGCGAGGGCAGGATGCCCTCGCGACAACCGCCGGGGCGGCAGCGCTACATTGTCGGACACGGCGGCGCTATTTTGGCGAGCCCTGCGGCGCCACCCAAGGCTTAGTTCGGCGAGAAAAGATATAAATCGTCGTAACCGCCAGGGCGGGCGAACGCGACCGCAGAAAGATCGGGAGCCACCGAGTAAGCGTTGCCGCCATAGTCCTCACGCAGCGCAAACGGAAGCTTCAAAGCGGGAACCGCTGCACCTACCGCCACGCCGTTTCGCCAGGGTTGCCGCCATATGGTGGTTTCTCCGTGCGCCGCGAGAGAGTACAGGAAGGACTTTCCATCTTTGGCGAACATCGTGAGATACGTGGTAATGCCGGGCTTGAGCTCCGTGCATTTCTTGTCCACTAATGAATATTGGTAGATTCCCGGGTTCTCGCCCCAAAGTGTGGTGCCGATCAGAAACTTTCGATCATGAGACATATCAACGGCCATGCCGCAGTTCTCTGACAAAAGCACCGCGGGTGAGCCATCCAGGCCGATTCTCCAGTTCTTAGCGGTGTGGCCGTCTTTGTCCGTCCCGCCGAGAATAATGGTTTGATCTCCGGGTTCCCAGATTACGAAACCCACGAACTCTCCCGACCACCTCAACTGCTGCTGATGCGTGCCATCGCTGTTGATGACAAAAAGCCGCATGTCGCGGTCGGATGTATCGGAATAGAAATATTTCTTGCTGTCATTCGAAAATCCCAGCGTCTCCAAACCAGAACTGGTGGACGACACAAGTTTAAAGCGTTCGTTGGTGACGAGATTACTGATCCAGATTTCTGATTTGCCGGGCTCGGGATACGTGATGTAGGCGACGGAACGGCTGTCGCTGGAAAACTCCGGCTGGCTTGCATCTTCGTTGACGATATCGGTGAACTGCCTGGAGGCAAAGCGATACAACGTGAGGGTTCCTGCGCTTCTCCCGCTGATGAAATAAAATCCCTTGCCGTTCGGATTGGCCATGGGGCTGCGGTCGGGACCGGTCCCGTTCGTGATCTGGGTCAGCGAGTGATCCCGTAATGAAAATTGCCAAATATTGATGATGCCATTCACCTTGCGGCTCAGGTAAACGGACTCGCCGGGAATCGCCCAGTTGGGCCGAGACCCAGCATCCGGCACATTGCCGAGCTTCTCGAGTTTTTTGGTTGCAATGTCCAACCGCTCGAGGGTGAGCAAGTTCGAATCAGAAGTGGAGACCAGTAACGAATTTCCGTCGGGGTAAACGCGCATAGGGCTCAGGTCGGGCAACGTATAGATCGGTTCCTCGCTGCCTCCCGCTCTTGGGATTCGGACGATTTGTCCGTCCCGCTTTTCGACAAAGAGGAACTGTCCGTCGGGAGACGGCGCGACAAAAAAGCCGGACGCCAAGTGCTTGGGAGTGCCACCGAGGGTGGGGATGCTCCAGATCGCATATTCGCCCAACGTCTGGGCGAAGTAGATTTCGGTGCCGTCGGAAGAAAATCCGAGCACGAGCTTGTTACCTTCGTCCCGGGTGAGTTGCAACGGTTCGCCGCCCGAGGTGAGCATTACGAAAATCTGATCATATCCATCGACCGGAGAAATAAACGAAATGGTGCGACCGTCAGGCGAGAGCGCAACCGAGTCCATGGTTTTGTTCCATGAACTGATCTTTATGATTTTGGCCGAGGCCGCCGGTCCGGTGCTGAAAACAAGATGGTAAATGCCATAGCCCGCCGCCAGCAGGACGATGAACAATACACCGGCGATAGAAACGACTTTCCCTTTGTTGCGAGACGCAGCGGCGATGACGACGGAACTGCTGGAGAGGTGCGAGGCCGCTGCGATCGGAACCGCCGTAGAAGATCCTGACCCGGGGGCAGCGGCAGGGGATGTGGAAGCCGCGGACTCTGCTCCTGCGGCAAACGGCGAAGATCCCGAAGCACCGGAAACACGGCCAGACTCCAGGTCACGGCGCAAGCGCTTGAGATCGGCTCGAAGGTCGGCCGCGTTCTGGTAGCGAAGGTCGCGATCCTTTTCCACAGCCTTGCCGATAATGCGCTCAAGTTCAACGGGTACTTCCGGATTGAACCGGGCGGGCGGCAGCGGTGGGCGATTCAAAATCCCCTCCATGATTACCCCGGAGGTTTCCCCGCGGAAAGGCATCGAGCCAGTCACCATTTCATAAAGAACGGCTCCCAGGGAGAAAAGATCGGAGCGGGCATCGAGTTCCTTGCCGCGCACCTGTTCCGGTGACATGTAGGACATGGTTCCGACAGCCGAGCCCGGGCTGGTAAGGTGCTCCGGATCAAGTCCTAGTGTGGCGAGAGTGGCAGCTGATGCGTCTTGCCGCGAAGGGGCGACCTTGGCCAGGCCGAAATCGAGAATCTTTGCGGTGCCGCGCTTGGTGACGAAAATGTTGGCGGGCTTGATGTCGCGGTGCACAATGCCGGCGGAGTGGGCAGCATCCAGCGCATCCGCGATCTCGAGTGCGAGGGGCAGCACATCTCCAATTTCCATCGCCCTGGCGCCGATCCGGTGTTTCAGCGTCATGCCGTCCAGATACTCCATGACGATGAACGTTTTCCCGTCTTGCTCATCGATCTCGTGAATGGTGCAGATGTTGGGATGATTTAGTGCGGATGCAGCTTTGGCCTCTCGCTGAAAACGGGCCAGGGCCTGTGCGTCTTGTGCAAGGGCTTCCGGCAGGAACTTAAGGGCCACAAACCGACCGAGCTTAATGTCTTCAGCCTTGTAGACGACACCCATCCCGCCACCGCCGAGCTTTTCCAGCACGCGGTAGTGCGAGATGGTTTGACCGATCACGGCCTGAATGCTACGACCAGAAGGGGGGCGAGTCAATTAACTGGTGGGCGCGAGGATGCGGCCAGCAGAGTTCTATTCAGATCAGGGGTGCAAGATCCCCTCGCGACAGCCGCCGGGTACGCCGGCGCTACAGTCAACAGGGTAGGCCGCATGACGGGTCCATTCACATACTTTTTATACTCACAGTATCTACCTGTTTTTCCATAGGACTGCGGCCATCCTACCCGTAAGCCCCTGTTTTATCTTTGACTTCCGTAACTCGCGTTTTCGATTGACGGCAACTAATCTTGGCTCAAAGGGTTCTTATTAGAAGCCAGATTGTGGGCAGAACCCTGCCCGTAACATATGAGATACCGAAGCCGGAGAATCATTCGCGCTCTAAGCACGGTCTTCGTGCTGGCGGCGATCTCCGCTTCGCTGGCGCAGGCCTCTGCCACACTTCTGCTGGAAGAGCCATACGGCAAGCTGGGATTCTTCACAGCCACCGGCCATGCGGCGGTCTATCTTTCCGGAGTGTGCGCTGAAACTCCGCTGAAGCTGCGTCCCTGCGCTCCCGGAGAATTGGGAGTGGTGCTCAGCCGCTATGACGGCGTCGGCGGTTACGATTGGGTTGCGATTCCTCTGATTCCTTACCTTTACGCTGTGAAACGTCCTGAGGATATTCCTCTGTTCGCTGACGCGAAGATGACTGCCTTCCTGCG
>DATKPV010000011.1:0-11633 GCA_035523915.1 Candidatus Aquilonibacter sp.
ACGTCCTTGTGCAGCTTGATCGGAACTGTGAATTCGCCCACGGTTTTGAGTGGCTCGTGCAGCTGAATCTTGCGCCGGTCGACATTGAATCCCTTCTTTTCCAGCGCTTCGGCGATATCGCCCGACGTCACCGATCCAAACAGCTGATCGTGTTCTCCGGCCTTGCGCTCGAAGGACACCGATGCGCCCTCAAACTGGCTGGCCAGTTCCTCTGCCTGCGACTTCTCTTTGGCGGAACGGCGCACCGCAGCCGCCTTCATCTGCGCGATTACGGACTTGTTGCCAGCGGTTGCTTCGATGGCCAGCTTGCGCGGCAAAAGAAAATTGCGTCCGTATCCCTCCGCGACTTTCACCACGTCGCCGCGCGAACCCAGCTTGTTGACATCTTCTTTGAGAATGACTTCCATGAAATCGCTCCTGGCTTCTGGCTTCTAGCTGAAACTCACCATTGGCTCAAAACTCGGAGCCAGAAGGTAGCAGCTAGAAGCTGCTTTTCTACGATATTCTTCCCGCAAACGGCAGCAGCGCGATGTTGCGCGCTTGCTTGATCGCCACCGACAGACGGTGCTGATGCGGCGAGCACACTCCGGTCAGCCGCCGCGGAACGATCTTGCCGCTCTCGGCCACAAACTGACCGAGCAGGCGATAGTCCTTGTAGTTGATATCCTCGATTTTTTCCACGCAGAATTTGCAAACCTTCTTGCGCCGGAAAAATTTTCGTCCGCCCGCGTCCCGGGACGGCCCCCCCGGCCCCGATCTCCCGCCAAATCTTGGCCGGTCGCCGCCGGGACGATCTCCAGTTGGACGCTCACTGCGTGGCGTCTCGCCCGCCGGGCGTTCGGAAACAGCGGCAGGTGCTTTTGTCTCTTCCGTCATGATTCTCCTCGTTTCATCGGCCCATGATCCGCGATCAGAGGCCAGAAAAATTTCCGCGACCGGCGATCAGGTTGCTGAAAGACGCGTTCTCACTCTCTGAAAACATCCGTCAGCGGCTAAAGCCGGGTTAGCTTTGCGTTGCGTGGCGGTGCGGCTGCGAGGGCGCGCCCTTTCAAAACCCCGCGGTCGGCGTTTTTCAGCAGCTTGCTATGCGGTCGCCGCCGGAGTTTCCGCTGCCGGCACGGGCGCGGCTTCGGCCGCGGGCTGGGCGCTCACCTTTTTGCGCGCTTCGCGAATCTTCTTGATTTTTTCCAGGCGCTTCCGCTCCTCGTCGATACGTACCGTAAGAAACTTGATGACCGGCTCGGTCACCCTTAACCGACGCTCCAGTTCGTGAATGACCGTGCCGCCGCCTTCGACCGTCAGCAGAACATAAATGCCTTCGCGGAAACGCCGCACGGTATAGGCCAGGCGGCGCTTGCCCATGCGGTCCACGCTCTTGACCGTGCCGCCGGCGGCCGGCACCGACGACTCCAGTGTCGATATCAGCTTGTCCAGATCCTCGTCCACCATATCCGGGCGGACGATAAACATCAGCTCGTAAGTACGATTCATTCGCTCTCTCCTGCCGCACACTTCGCAGGTTTCGCGACTCGGCCCCGGTATTCCCGGGCGTCCGGTGCGTGAAAGCCCGCGCCTGTCGCCGGTTAATCTTCCTTCCGGTTGAAGCGGTTCATGGCCGCCGCCGGACCATCTTCCAAAATCACCTTCACCGCTTCCGCGGCGATGTCGAGCATTCCGTCGACTACCTTCAACGTCGCCTTGCGCATTGGGGCTAGCAAATATTCTTTGCCGTCCGCCACTTTCCGTTCCGGCGCCACGCCAATCCGGATGCGCAAGAAATCCTTCGTTCCCAGGGCGTCGATAATCGACTCGATCCCGTTGTGCCCCGCCGAACTCCGCCGCGTATGAATCCGCAGCGTGCCCAGCGGAAAATCCAGCTCGTCCTGAATCACGATCAGGTCCGACTCTGCATGGGCTTCGTATTTCTTCACCAGCTCGCGCACCGAAACGCCACTCAGATTCATGTACGTTTCGGGCTTAGTCAACAGCACGGGTTGTTCTGCGATCACCACCCGCGCTGTCAATGCCCGGCACTGCCGGTTCCTTACCTCTACTCCCAGATCTCCGGCGATCCGGTCAATTGCCAGAAACCCCACGTTATGCGGCGTGAACTGATACTCGATGCCGGGATTGCCAAGACCGACGATCAGTTTCACGCCACCATCCAAAACTCCAAATCCGCAATAGAGCGGCGGACGCCCCAGTCAGCCGAGGCCCCTGCAGCCGCAACTTCGCGGGCGGGCGAGGGCGCCCGCCCCTACTCAAACTATTTCTTCTCCTTCTTCTCAGCCTTCTCCACCTTTTCCGGAGCAGCTTCGGCACCTTCTTCGCCCTCAACCTCCTGCTTGCCCTTCTTGATGACTTCCGGTTCGGCCGGGGCCCCAGCTTCCGCCGCCACAGCTTCGGGCGTGGCCGCGACCTCTTCCTTAACCGAGATGATATGCGCCACGGGGTGATTGGGATCGGTGAGGAACTTCAGCTTCTCGCCGTGCGGTAGATCCGAGACGCGCAGCACGGTTCCGAAGACCAGATCGGTCACATTGGCGTCAATGTGGCTGGGAATATCTGCCGGCAGACATTCCACTTCGACTTCGCGGAGAATCTGCTCCAGGATGCCGCCCTGGGTCTTCACGCCGGTAGCTTCGCCTTTCAGGAAGACGGGTACGCTTACCCTCAGCGCCTTGTCCATGGCAATGCGCTTCAGATCGATATGCAGCAACTTGCCCTTGATCGGCTCATACTGCCAGTCGACGATCATGGCCTTAAGCCGTTCGCCGCCATCGAGGGCCAGATCGAAAATCGTATTGTGGCCGGTTTCCGAGCGAAGGATGCGCGCCACCTGCCGGGGATCCACGGTCACCGGCACCGAGTCCTTGCCGGCACCGTAAAGCACCGCGGGAATCTTGCCCTCGCCCCGTACCCGCCGCGCCGCGTTTTTGTTGCCCGCCTCACGCGCCTGCGCTTCCAGAATGTTTTGCTCCATTGCTGTCGCCATAAAGTTCAACTTCCTGTCTTTCTAAAATTTCTTATGGGACATCTGCAACCACGCAGTCCCACGCGCTTCCTTGAGAACTCACATAAACAACTTGCTGACCGAAGTTTCCTCGTGGATCGACTGAATCGCCCGCCCGATTAATCCGGCAATCGAAAGCACGGTAATCTTGCCGCCCTTTTCCGTCCTTGCCGCATCCGCCTCCGCAGTCAGCGGGATCGTGTTGGTTACCACCACCTGCCGGATCACCGAGTTGTGCAGGTTCTCCACCGCCGGGCCCGAGAGCACCGCGTGCGAGGCGCAGGCATACACTTCCAGGGCCCCGTTCTTCAGCAGGGCAGAAGCGGTTTTCACCAGCGTGCCCGCGGTGTCGATCAAATCGTCGATGATGAGGCAAGTTCGCCCGTTCACATCGCCGATGACATGCATGACCTCCGCCACGTTCATCTCCACCCGCCGCTTATCGACAATGGCCAGGGCGGCATCCACCTTCTTGGCGAAAAAACGTGCCCGCTCCACTCCGCCCGCATCCGGCGAAACCACGGTCAGGTTCGGCAGGGTCAACTTCTTAAAATGATCCACCAGCACCGGCGAGGCGAACAGGTGGTCCACCGGAATATTGAAAAACCCCTGAATCTGCGGGGTATGCGGATCCACCAGCAGCGCCCGGTGCGCGCCCGCCGTAGTCAGCAAATCGGCCACCAGCTTGGCCGAGATCGGAGACCGCGGTTTGTCTTTGCGGTCCTGCCTCGAATACCCGAAGTAGGGAACCACCGCCGTGATGCGCCGCGCCGAAGCCCGTTTCAGCGCATCGATCATCAGCAACAGCTCCATGAGGTGCTCATCCACCGGACGGCAGGTGGGCTGCATCACAAACACGTCGCAGCCGCGCACGTTCTCCTGAATCTGAACGTAGACCTCACCATCGGCAAAGCGCTTCAGCAGAGCCTGGCCGCGCGGCATGTTCAGGAAACTGCAAACCTCGTCGGCCAGGGGCTCGTTGGCGGTGCCGCTGAAAATCTTGAACTTCTCGTCCACGCGCCCGCGCTGCTTGCGCTCTGGCTTCTCTTCCGGCATCGGAGCGCCTTTCTTTTCGGCCTTCTCCGACTTTTCCTGCGGCGTGACCAAAGTAGCCATAGTTCGCTCTCAGGCATCAGCTTTCAGCCTTCAGCCAAACCCGATCAGCCAACGATGTACCACGCTGAAGGCTGATAGCTGACGGCCGATTTCTGGCTGGGCCGCTAGGATTCGAACCTAGACAAAGTGCTCCAAAGGCACTTGACCTACCATTAGTCGACGGCCCAGAACTCGATTTCCGATTGTCGATTGAACCCCGCCGGGGCAGCTTTATTGTCAATCAACGGCGAAATTTCAACAATCAAAAACTTCCAGCCGAACGGGCAATCGGAATTCATCCAACGAAAATCCGGCCCCAGTAGGCACTACGCCTTAGCGTAGCCGTTGCCTGCGCCGCCCAACCCTGCTTCCGGAGACTCTTTGCCGCCTTGGCGGCATCTTCTCTGGAGGGAAACAACCCATACAAAACCGAACCGGAACCCGACAACGACGCATATTTCGCGCCCACATGTTCCAGCGCACGCTTCCCTTCACACAGTTCGGGATACTCAGGAAAGACGACCTGTTCGAAGTCGTTGCCAATCCCGGCCCGGACAAGGTCGAGAAGCGGATTCTCGGCCCGGCCCCTCTTACTTCGAGGAGCACCGGAGTAAGGTTCGCTCAGCCACGCCGAAAGCGCACGACTGAGCTCATCCATTCTACCGGATGCCTCGGGGAGCGTCAATTTGCCGCGATCCGCAGCGGCCATGCGCCGATCCCACTCCGCAAAGGCCTTGGGCGTCGAAACCCCTGCCTCCGGGGTCACGACCACGCACGCCGTCGGAGGGAAATCCTCCAGCTGATACACTTGCTCTCCGCGCCCCACGCCCAACACTGTTCCTCCGACCAGAAACAACGGCAAATCCGACCCAACCTCGGCCGCAATCCGCAGTCTTTCTTCCTGGGGCAGCTGCTTTTTCAACGCCCGCTCCAACCCCAGCATCGTGGCTACGGCATTCGACGAGGCTCCGCCCAGCCCTCCCTGCACGGGCAGGCGCTTTTCGATCTCGATCAGCACACGCCCCCGCGCCCGCACGGCTTGCATCATCTTTTCTGCGATGCGATAGCAGGTGTTCGACTCATCCTTCGGTACGCGCGGATCGCTACACCGAATCTCGATCCCAGACCCCCGGAATACTCTGACGCGCAACACGTCATGCAGCCCGATCGTTTGATAAACGGTCAGGAGTTCGTGAAACCCATCCCTGCGCGCCGCGCCAATGCGCAACCCGAGGTTGATCTTCGCGAAAGAACGCACCATGATGGGCACGGGGACATGATTGTAAGGTTTTGAAGGCAAAATTACGACGGGTCTCGGCCCGAGTTATCCTGATCGCCATGCGGGGCTTCGACCCTTGGGGCTTCCTGCCGATATTGAAGGACCTGGTCGTTCTGCTACTCCCGGCAGCGGCGGCAATCTGGGCCTGGTTTAAGACGCGTCATGCTCATTCTTGGCCTTTTGCCCAAGGGAGCGTACTGAACACGCAGGTTCGGCGAAGTACCGATTCCTACCCCCATCCGTGGGTTGTTGATATTGCCTATACCTACGTGGTGAACGGCGAATGCTATTCAGGTTTTTACCGCATTCGAGCGCGCAGCGAATCTCGCGCAGAGGAGAAGGTCGCCGGCTGGAAAGGCAGGATGGTCGTGGTGCGGTATTCGCCGGGAAACCCCGAAGTCTCGACCCTGCTGAAGACGGACCAGCCCGGTGGACAGCTGGGAAATTGAAAGGGCGGTCGCGGCGATTTCGTCCCCGGAGCCAGAGTATCCCCCCACCTGTCGCACCACCTTGGTAATCTCGACCCGAACTGAAGATGAGAGCATTGTTAATTTTGTGATTCCAATCACACGAACCGTCCCCGTTTGACGGTCCTCCCTATTGGAACCAAGCACGACCGCAAACACAAGCGCTGTCCCGCGTAGGGCGGGGAACCCTGTCGGCGCTGGCCCGCAAGTGGGGCTGTAAGGAGGTGCGCGCGGAAGCAAGCAGGCTCGACCTAATATTCCTGCCCGGCGGCGTTCGCCGGGCTCTTGGGGGTCGTTATGCGCCGATTTATGAGTCGTCTTTGTCTGCTGGCTCTGGTGCTGGGAGGAGCTTCCCTGGCCGTCAGCCAAAGCGATTATAGAGTTGTCTCGGTTACGAATGGCGGAACCATCTCGGGCACCGTGAAGTGGTCCGGACCGATGCCGCACCTGGTTCAATTTCCGGTTACCAAAGATCCGCAGATCTGTGATCCGGAGGGCAAGAAAACCGTCAGTCTTGAGCGGCTGATTATCGGTCCCGACGATGGAGTCGCCAACACCATCGTCTACCTCAGGAACATCTCAGCCGGCAAAGCCATGGACCTTCCTGAGCAGAGGCGCCATCTGGACCAGCACCATTGCGAGTACATCCCGCACATTCTTCTGGTGCCGGAGGGCGGACAGTTAGAGATGAAGAGTTCTGATGCCACGCTCCATACCATCCACATGGACGGGGCAGCCAGCTTCAATCTGCCGTTTCCCTTTCCGAATCAGGTGGTTCCCCGCACCATGACAACGCCTGGACTGGTCAATCTTCACTGCAACGGCGGCCACGTATGGATGAACGCGGAAATGATGGTCGTTCCCCATCCTTACTATGCGGTCACCGATGAGAGCGGACACTTCGAGTTGACGGATGTACCGCCCGGGACTTACCGGCTCATGGCGTGGCACGAAGGCTGGGGCCTGGTTGGCAAGGAACAGGCATACGACGTGCTGACCGAGCGCACCGTCCAGCGCCCGATCTTCAGCGAACCGAGAACCTGGGAGAAGGCGGTGACCGTCAGCGCTGACCAGATGAGCACGATCAACTTCGTGATTTCGAACAAGTAAGGTGAAGGGTGGCGGGAGACCGGGACCGGAGCCTACCGCCGCTTGTAGAGTACGGCAAATTCGTATCCTGCATTCGGCGGGAACAGCTCCGCCACCTTGCGCAGACGCTCGGCCAGCGAAGAGGGCGCCAGCAGCGGATAATCCCGCTCCCGTAGATCGTAATAATCCACATCCAAATAGAGCGACAGCAGATAAATCGAAATCGCATCCGAAAAAGTAGCCTCAAAAAACTCGTTCTTGGCGCGCTCGGAGTCGGGCCCGCCCGTTGTCGCTATCTTGCGCGACTCGTAGGCATCCAGCGAGGTTTCGCCGCGGACACCCGATTCCACCTGCTTCCATACCAGTTCGCTGAACTCGCGCGAGACCCCGGCGCACTCCACCAGCGCATGTCCCACGTTGATGTAAAACTCAAAGGCCACGGAAAACTTGTCGTCCATCAAGCGAGTGGAGATGAACACGCACTGTGAATTGCCCAGCATCAGGTTGCGGTGGCAAACCGCGTTATCGCTGAGGGAGACGTCGTAACGGTCGGCGATCACGGTGTCCTCACCCTGGCTGACGGTGAGCGGCACGAAATAATAAGCTTTGCGGCTGAGTGCGGCCGCCGCCCGCGTGGGCACGGCCCCGATCATGCGTTCCAGATCGAATGAACTGGTCGCAGTTTCTCCCGCCACCGCGTAGCAAATCCCATTCGGCGCCTGGGAAACCGGCGTCAGACGCACCACTTCCGCGGGGCTCCGCGTGATCGCTGGGGCGGCCTGCGACATGCTGACTATGTTATACACTACGGGCCGCCGGGCTCTGCGGCTCGCTCCGAGGCGCGATAGGCCTTCGCAAACGCCACCCACAGCGCCACAATCACCCCGAAGCACACCAAGCTGCCCTCGGGTCCGACCGATCCTCCGGTCAACCATCGCGAGCCGTGGAATGAGGAACTCAGCAGGTGACCCGGCGAAACCTGACCACTGTCCGGCACAGAGTAGAAGAAACTCTCGCCCCAATCCCAGGCGGCATGAAATCCCACGGCAAACCACAAATTCCCGGTGCGACGAAGGGTAAGACAAAAAAACAGCCCGATCATGGCCGCCGCCAGAGCTCCGGTCCAGGCTTCGCCTGGGTTTCTTAGATGCAAAGCTCCGAAAGCCCCCGAGAGCACGATCGCTGCCGGCCAGAATCCAATGCCGCGCGCCAGTGTAAACTGCGCATATCCGCGCATTAGAAATTCTTCGACCAGTCCGACCAGCAGAAACACTGCACCCCAGAAAACGGAGAATTTCACGATGCGCACGCCATGCAGCACGATGTGGCCAAAGTCGAACGCGTGCGCTCCGTGGAGGATCGCCAGCAGCAGAGTGATGCCGGCAAATCCCCACACAGCTCCCTGACAGAACAACTTGGCAAGCGCCTCGTGCAAGGGCAATCCATAAGCGCCCCACGGCCTGCTCTCGATTCGGCCCATTATGAGCGCAGGAATGACCGCCGCTACCAGAACTCCAAACTCCGAGAACGCCTGCGACCAGAGATTCCCCATGTGCGCCGCGTCAGCCAGCCAGCCGCCCGCGACGAGAATTACGGCAAACATCGCGACATAAAGTACGAGGCTCCAGCCCGAGCGAATGCCGTCCGCTCCTGCGAAAATCCAGCGCAGCCGCGCTTGATGCGGAGCGAGGCTGTGAGGATCGCCTTCGCCCTCCGGAGAACGCTTTTGGTCCAATCCGTTTTCCAATCAGGAAACTTCTCTGCGCAAATAGGCTGCAACATGGTAAAACACTCCGTCTCGACCAATGCCCCGGTTTTTTACTCGCGAACGTTTCGGCCGGCCGCAACTGTGGGCCGGCCTCTTGCTGCTGGCATTCTTCCTCGAAGCAGCCTGGCTGGTCAGGTCGGAATTGCACGGATCGGCCGGCCCTGACCTGCCCGAGCAGGTCCGGATCACTGCGGGCTGGCGGCAGTGGCACGGAGGAGCCGTTGCCGGTGCCCCCCTGCCCGATGACCGGTCCTACCCCGGAGAAATCTCTCATCTGGAAGTTTCAAAGAACGGCTTTGACACCGAGCATTCGCCGCTCGTCTACCTGGTCACCGCTGCCCCATTGCTTCCCCTGCCCGCGCGGGTACTCGACTCAGGGCTTGGCGGCCCGTGGCTCTGGTTTCCACGCCTTCCGTTCCTGGCCTGCGGTGTCCTGCTGGGCGCTTCCTTGTGGTATGTTGCCCGGCGCCTTTGCGGAAACACTGGTGGATACATTGCTCTGACGCTCTACTGCTTTTCACCGTCCATGGTCAAGGCCAGCGCAGTCTGGCATACGGAACCGGAGATCATAGCTGCATGGGGCGCATTCGGCACGATTTTTACCGCTATCGCTGTGGCCCACACTCTTTATGCTCCGCGCGAAGTGGTTCTCTGGAACTGGCGGCGCATCCTCCTTCTCGGAATTGCACTGGCTCTGGCGGTCGGATCCCAATTTTCCATGGTTATCGTGGTTCCCTTAGCGCTTATTTTTCTACTCTACGTTGCCCCCGTCCGGCGCAAGGCGGGATTGGCGATCTGGCTGGCGGCGGTGCTTGTGGGAGGGCTGTTGTTGTTTTCGTTCTATTTTTTTCACCCGCGAATCTTCTGGGAAGGTATGACGAACGCGATGTTCTGGGCAGCCACATCGCGAGGCTTCGCCATCCTGGGCGTCTACCGCCAGGTGCTCGCTGAAACTGCCGGCGCGTGTCCGGCGATGGTTTTTTTGTTTCCCCTCGCAGCGGTTACCTACGTCCTGTGGCCGCGCACGCGTTATTTCGGCAACACCGCGCCCTTGCTGATTGGCCTCGGTTTCGTGACGCTGGGAATCGCTCATCCTCACACCGGAGGAGCCGGGTTTCTTCTCGGCTCGTTGCCATTTCTTTTCATCTTCGTTTCCGGCGTCACAGCCGATCTCCTGGAAACCCGGCACCGCCAGCTGATCGCAGCCGGCATCTGGGGTGTACTCGCCGCGTATGCTGTCTGGAGCCTCATGGGGCTGGCGAAGGTTTCGGGTTAGAATATTCGTCCTTTATTTTCAATTATTTGACGTGTGGGCGCCGCGCGTCCCCCGTTGGGTCTGGGATACAAAATTTTACGGGCATTTCTTGGGGATTTACTCGTCTAAAGGATAGATGACATCGGCGCATGCGGGGTGAGCCATGACCTTCTCGTTGGAGTATCATAAGCTCGTGGAGCGGTCGATTCCGGCTACGGTTGCGCTTTTTGGGTTGCTCGCCTTAGGAGTTTGTGTGCCCGGCACTCAGGCTCAGATTCACGGCGCGCCCGCTTCGGTAACTTCTCCCGGCTTTGGCGGCCGCGCCATCAACGGCACGCCAGCCAGCGTGACTTCCCTTGGCCGCAATGGCTATTCGTGGCCAGGAGTGACTTTCTCGGCTCCGGTTCCTCCTTCCTGGAGCAGCAACGGCCATCACCACAGCGGCAAGGGGACACACCACGGTAACTTTTACCCGTATGGATACGGCTACGGAGAGGTCTATGCCGTGCCCGTGCCGGTGCCTGTTCCCTATGCCGCCGACGACAACTCCGCCGATGTAGAAGACAACGGCCAGGAATATCAAGGCGGGCCTACGATCTTTGACCGACGCGGCCCAGGAGCGAGCTCCTACGAGCCTTCCGATCCGGATGCAATCACTCAACCTTCAAGTCCGCCCGCCGATATCACCGAGCCGGAAACGCCACAGGATCCGACCACGCTCGTTTTTAAGGATGGCCACGAAACCGAAGTCCTGAACTATGCCATCGTTGGTCAGACACTTTACGATTTAACGCCCGGCCACCGTCGCAAGATCGCTCTTGCCGACCTTGACCTGGCGGCTACACAACGAGCCAACGACAGCAGCGGCGTTACTTTCCTTCTGCCTTCCCCAGCGCAGGCTAACTGATAATGCGCAAACTGGCTCAAGAGCGACTGGCCCTTTTCGCAGTGCTGGTGGCTCTCGTAGCCTGTGCGAGTGCGCAACGAATGTCTGGGGCGATGCCGCACTTCGCCCCTCCCGCCGCTTCAGGTTCGTTTACCCCAGGTTTTGAGGGAATCGTTTTTCAGGGATTTCACGGGGGCTTCGCGGCCGGACGCGCGGTGTTTCCGCGATTTCCTGGTTACGGTTCCTACGGCGGGCAGTATTTCCCAGTGCCGGCGGACTGGTTCAACCCTGACGATCTCTACGCTGGGGATTATCCCGTTCCGACTCCGGTTTCTTTTGTTGTCGTGCAAAACGGTCCAGCGACCCTTGCTGGAGCGGCCCCGTCCAAGCCGCCTGCGGAGCCTTTGCTGATTGAATTGCAAGGAGGCCGCTATGTCCACATGAGCGAGAATGAAGCCGGGCAGAGCATCCAGTCGCTGACTGCGCAGCCTTCGGGCCCGCACAAGCGATCTTCCCAGGTGACCTATCCGCCAACCGGAGATGCAATCCCGATCGCTCCCCTGCCTTCAGTAATCCTCGTCTTTGGCGATGGATCGCGTCAGGAAGTTCATGACTACACGATTGCTGATGGAGCCCTCTACGCGCGGGGAGATCTTTACACCGACGGCTATTGGAACAAGAAGATCGAACTCTCTGCGCTGAATATTCCGGAAACTCTTTCGGTGAACAATGCTCGCGGGGTAAAGTTTGCTCTTCCGTCATCGCCCAACGAAGTCATCAC
>DATKPV010000012.1:0-38818 GCA_035523915.1 Candidatus Aquilonibacter sp.
GTTTATTCTGGCGACGAAAAACCCTTCATTACTTCATACACGCCTTCCCGGTTTCGGAAGCGCGGCTTTCTCACCTGCAAGACCATATTCGTCTTCTACGATGTAGGAACAATAACGAAACGAATCGGCGTCGACTCCCGACAAGCGCGCCAGATGTTCTGCCGCAAGCTGCGCCGGAATAATGTCAATCAGGAATTGCCAATCTTGCGGCGTCTCGGGCAGTTGCAACACCAGATCACCGGCATCTTCGGGCACATCGTGACCGATCAGCATCGTGGAGGCGCCAAGCAGGGAGAGATCGCGAGCCACTGCCAAATCCTGTTCCCGCATGCGCTGCGCATCGATCCAAAGCCCGAAGCGCGCAGCGGGGCGGAGCATCTCCTGAGGGCCATGTCGAAAACTGCTGGTACCCATGGCTGTTGCCGGCGATTTCACGCCTTCTTCCCACAACAATCGCGCCTCGTGGCAACTTCCCAGACTCCCGCCCCGCGCCAAGAAATAAGAGACGGACCCGGGTGCTGGCCATGCCGAGTGGCAGATCTGCTGCTGCCATTTTGGTATGGCGATCTCCACGGCCGAAGCGGCCTGCATGAGCGTTGCGCAAAGGGCATGGTCAAAAGAGAAGGCAGTAACGCTGGCCAGCGCTCCCGCGGCTGCAGCTAAAGAGGAATAGGCATTGACCGAGATGGCGTGGTCAGGTTCAGCCGGAACCAGAATCGCGATTTGCGCTTCACGCGCCAGGGGTGCGTCCTCCGAACTTGTAATGCCAATCACGAAAGCGGCGCTCTCGCGTGCTTTGGCCAGGAGGTTGACGATCTCCACGCTTCGCCCGCTGCGCGAAATCATGACGATCACTGCTTCCGGGGGAATGGCAGAGAATTTCCACAACTCAGCAGCGTCCTCCAGGTAAACCGGCCGTGCTGCAAGATAAAACAGCGGCTTGACACTCATCGCCACGTGCCAACTGCTCCCGATTCCTGTGAAATAGACGTGCCGGGCTGAACGAATCCGTTGTGCCGCGTCTTCCAGGGTGCGGTGACCCGGCCCTTGCAGGTGATCCAGCACCCTGCGCAACTCATCGGGTTGGCGGAGTATGTCTTGCAGGAAGCGAGTCATGCCGTCACCAAGCTGCGTTTTGTAAAATTGCCGGAACGGAATGCAATTGCCTTACTTCGTCCCGAGCGCCGGCGTCAGGACGATACTGCGAAATTCCACGTGTCCATCCTCGCTGCCTTGCAGGTAGATGGGACCCGGCAGCGCCTCATGGCTGTCCAGAGCGCCGCCCGTGATGCCGGGGATTTCCTGGTTGTCAATGATGGTCGTACCGTTCTGCACCACGGTCACCCTGCGTCCAATCAAAGTGATGTCGAAGGTTTGCCACTGGCCGGGTTTGCGCGGCAACTCTGGCGACGGCGCGATAAAGCCGTACACGCCGCCGGTGTGATGGCTGGGCGGCTCCTGAATGGAATTGTCTTCAATCTGCACTTCGTATCGGCCTCGCAGGTAAACACCGCTGTTTGCGCCCGCTCCGCAATTGAACTCGACATGCAACTTGAAATCCTCAAACTTTAAATCATTGATGATCTCGGGACCATGCCCGGGGCTGACCATGGCGCCGTTCATTACAGTCCAGGGATGCGCCGGATCCGGCTCACTGGCGTGCCAACCCTTCAGGTCTTTGCCGTCGAACAAGCTTACCGGTTTCCCCCAATGCGGTGTGCCTGCTCTCCGGAGAGATGGCGCTCGTCTTCCCGTCCATGTCCACGGAGTGCCATCGGGACCTGTGGTCGTGCCCACCAAAGTCGCTCCTTTCAGGCGGCCTCGAAAAACCATGTCGTCTTTCCGGGCCTCTTCTTCCTTGGGAGATACAAACGTGAGTACTCCGCCCGAAATCTCGGCACGCGGAAGTGGACGAGCATTTCCCCACCTGCTGACCAGTTCCGCCTTCAGTTGCCCATTCGCTTCGGTCAGATTCAGCCACGACGGGTATTCGCGGTCCGGAGCTTTGAGCGTCAAATCCCAGCGTCCGAGAAAGGGTTTTGCGTCATCGGTGCTCGGAGGCGATGCGGGATTTCTCTGATTTTGCGCGAGAATTTCAACCGAGAGGAAGGAGCAAAAAACAAGAAAAACGCACAGGGATTTCCCTAACTGTTTCGTCATGACAAGGTCCGATCTGGCGGCCGGAAAGCGAACGATGAAATCGCTTTCCGAAACCGGTTTCAGACGTTATGCTCAGGGAGAATCCCTTGTCAAGCCCTTTATTCCCCAATTTCTATCCAATTTCATTCTGTGATACCGTTTTGTGCCGACAACGCATTTGTTTGAGAAAACTCTTTATGTGTTCCGCCTTCGCTGGCGGAGGCGCTCAAAGAGCGGAAGCCGGAGCGCGGCAAGACTTTTCGCCATGAAAGTCCTGGCGGAACGTGAGGGATGCTATGGGCCACACGATGAGAGAAGTCGCGAAACGGGCAGGAGTTTCCCCTGCAACAGTCTCTCGTGTGCTGAACAAGAGCGCGTACATCGCTGCCCGAACCGAGCAACGTGTGCTCGAGGTCGTCCATCAGCTCAACTACATCAAGAATGTCCACGCTCGCCGCCTGGCGACCGGGCGCAGCGATCTGTTCGGGCTTTTAATTTCCGAGATCGTAAATCCCTATTTCCCCGAGATTATTCGCGGATTCCAGGCTGCCGCCTGGGAGCGGGATTTTGACGTTCTGCTTTGCAACACCGAATACAGCGTGACCCGCACCAAGGCGATAATCCGCAAGCTCATCGAAAGTGACGTGCGGGGCGTCGCCGTCATGACCGCTTCCGTGGATCAGAGCCTGACTTCGCAACTCACCGCGTCGGGGATTGCCGTTGTTTTTTGCAACCCGGGTCCTCCCAAGTCGCTGGTCAGCAACATCTCCATCGATTATCAACTCGGAATCTCACAGGCCATCGAACATGTAGTTGCGCTCGGTCATCGCCAAACCGCGATTATCGCCGGTCCCGCGGATAATCGCACGGCGGTCACGATCAAACAGGCCTTGCTGGCCGGGCTGACCGGGCATAAGTTGACTCCTTCTCCCGTTCTCGATTGCAACTACCGTGTCGACGCCGGAGCTTCGGCCGTGCGGGCTATTCTTTCCCAGACCCGGGTACCGAGCGTGATCTTCTGCGGAAGCGATCTCATCGCCATGGGCGCTATGAGCGCACTGGAACAAGCCGGGGTTCGGGTGCCGGAAGACGTTTCCGTGATTGGCATCGACGACATCGCTTTCGCCTTTCTTGCCCGGCCGCCGCTTACCACCATCCGAGTCCCACGGGAGCGCCTGGGCAACATCGCGTTTCAAGCTTTGGACAAGATGTTGAAACTGAAACGCCACCACGGCTCGGAGTATTACCTGGCTACGGAACTGGTAGTTCGCGGGTCCACCGCCGTCGCCCGCAGCAATCGGCCAAAGATCGCGCAGGAAAAAATCCTAGGAGCTAACCTGGCCAGTTCGTCTCTGTCTGACGGCCTTTAGTCCTCAAAAGTCAAGGTAAAGAGGTACGGGGGAAAAAACTTCCACGCCCCCCTGACTACACATCGGCCGGAGGCCTCCGTTTAGGACGTTCTTGACAACGGTCTAGAGGTTGGGTTTCTATGTTGTGGACTTGGGGCGTTCTGCTGGGCTTGTTTTCTGAAAGGATGTTCCCTGGGGGTGATCGACCGCTGAAATGCTGCATGCAATAAAGCGGGCCTCTATGAAACCGGTTTCTTAAAAGGAGCAATCATGCGCAAAAAGCGATGGAGTTGGGCAGGGGCCATAGTTTTGAGTCTGATCCTGCTGGGCACCGGGTTGGGGCAAGTTACGTCCGGGGCAATTTTTGGCCGGGTAAAAGACACAAGCGGCGCATTTGTTCCGGGCGCAAGCGTGACGGTCGAAAGCCCATCTACTGGCGAGGTTCGAACCATTAACACCAATAGCACCGGCGATTTCGTTGTGCCCAATCTGCTTCCCGGAACCTACACAATCTCCGTAGCTGCTCCCGGCTTCAAGAAACTTGCGGCGCGTGGAGTCGTGCTTACCGCCGCCAGCAAACTCGACGCCGGCGATTTCGTACTCCAGGTGGGAACTGAAACGGAATCAGTCACTGTCACCGCCAATGCCGGGGAACTTCAACTCCAGTCCAACTCCGGTGAGCGCTCCGATCTGATCACCGACAAACAACTCAATGATGTCGCCCTCAACGGACGCAATGTCCTGGACTACATGAAGCTTATCCCCGGCATTTCGGGCCTTTTCGATGGTCACGCCTCGGGCACCGGGGGGTTGGATGCCTACAACATTAACGGAACACGAGCCAATGAACATGAGTTCACCATCGACGGCGCCTCGAATGTCGATACCGGCAACAACGGTGGCACCCACGTCACTATCAACACCGATGCCATTGAGGAGGTCAAAGTACTGACGTCGAATTACCAGGCCGAGTTTGGCAAAGCAGCCGGCGGGCAAATCGCGATTACCACCAAGAGCGGAACCAACCAGTGGCACGGGGACGGCCGCTTCTTCCATCGCAACGAGGGCTTGAATGCTAACGAATACTTCAACAAACAGAATGAACTGGCAGGAGGACTCCCCAACACGCCTCCGCTATACCGCTACAATTACGTCGGATACCAGATTGGCGGCCCCATCCGCAAAGATAAGCTTTTCGTATTTTGGAGTCAGGAGTTTTACCGCCAGTTGGTACCCATAACGGGTACCACTCAGTTCTACACCCCCACGCCACTCGAGCGGCAGGGAGACTTCTCGAAATCGGTTGTTCCCGATTTGAATGGCGCGGCTAATGCGGATCCGGTTGAAATTTCAGGATCCGGTATCGCAAATAACGTAATCGATAAGTTGGCCATCAACCCCGAGATACAGAAGATTCTGAACCTGTTTCCGCTTCCGAACGTGGGCGGATTCGGCATCAACGGTCAGAACTACAACTTCTCGGAAGCGCTTTCAGGAGAAGCACCGCGCCGGGAGGACATCCTGCGCATCGATTACCAGATCAACAGCAAGAATCACCTGTATGGCCACTGGATTCACAACTCCGAAAATGACACATCTCCATTCACACCCTTTCCCGGGCCGTTCGGAATCTTTGCATGTTCGTCGGCGATCAATTTTCCCGGAGGCTGTACGCAAAAGCATCCGGGCTGGAACTTTACTGCTGACCTGATCACCACGATTACCCCGAATCTGTTAAATGAGTTTTCTGTGGGCCCCAGCCATACTCTTTCCATAGCCGAGGGCACCAATGGAAACATTTCGCTCGGCGCCAACGGCATTAATCTGCCGCTGCTCTATCCCTTGTCGCCTGACCAATCCATTCCGGATTTCGGCTTTAACTTCAACGGCGCAAACGTCAACTTACCCGGAAGTTATTTGGGTGCTACCCCGTGGCACCAGGCCAACACCACCATCAATGTCAACGACAACGTGACTTGGGTTCACCAAAATCACACCTTCAAGGCCGGCCTGTTTTACCAGCGCAACCGCAAAGATCAGATTGCCTGGGGTAACATCAACGGTCAATTCAACTTCAGCACGGCTCCAACGGGCGGAGGAACTTGTCCTGTTGGCGTGACCTGCATGTTGGGCGATCCGTTTGCCAGCGCTTTGTTGGGCAATTTCGACACCTTCGACCAGTCCACCGCTCGTCCGCTGGGCAAATTCCGTTACAACCAGCTGGAGTTTTACATTCAAGACACTTGGAGGACGACGTCGCGTCTCACGCTCGACTACGGAATGCGCTTCGTGTGGATTCCGCCCCAGTATGACGCCAACAATCAGGTTGCGTTGTTCGATCCCGCTTCCTATGACCCCGCCAAGGCGGTAACCATCGACCCGGAAACAGGAAACATCATCACGGCAGACGGCGGCGACCCGCTGAACGGCATGCGGTTTACCAAGAATGGGGAAATCCCGACGGGCGGCTGGAACAGCCGAGGCATTATGCCTGAGCCGCGCTTTGGCTTTGCCTATGATTTGTTCGGGACGCATAAGACAATCTTGCGCGGCGGTTTCGGCATGACGCATGATCGCACCCAAGGCAACCTGATCTTTAACACGGTATTCAACAATCCCGCTGTAGTGGAGACGGCTTCCGTGGGCGCGGGCAATGTTACCGATCTTCCGACGTTGCAATCATCGTTCGGCAACGGGGTGTTGGGCAACATTCTGGGAGCGGCCAGAGACGGAAAGGTGCCCACCGTCTACAGCTTCAGCCTGGGTGTTCAACATGAAATCGGAGCAGGAACCACGCTGGACCTTGCTTATGTGGGCACACTCTCGCGTCACCTTGTGACCTCCCGCGATATCAATGCGGAGCCATACGGCACGCTCTTCAGCCGGGGCGCACAGGATCCGAACTGTTCTCTTTTCGGTGGCACAGTGCCTGCAGTTCAGCCCAATCTGCAGCCCCAATACCTGGCCGCTGGTTACGATTTCAATGGGTGGTGCGCCTACGGCGCGGCGAACTACACCAACAACTATCTGGTTCCTTACAAGGGCTACGGACAGATCTCTTATCTCGAGTTTAATGGAACCGCCAACTACAACTCGCTCCAGGCTTCGCTGCAACGGCGCTTCAGCAGGGGTTTGACTTTCGGCGTCGCCTATACCTGGTCGAAGTCGCTGACCACCGCGAATGACGATCAGGATACGCAGGATCCGTTCAACGCGCTGCTCGACTACCGCGCTGCGAGCTGGGATCGCACCCAGGTTCTAGCCATCAATTACGTTTACGACCTGCCGAGCGTGACAAAGCATTTCGGGGGCCCGAAATGGCTCTCCTATATTACCGACAACTTTGAGTTGAGCGGCGTGACACAGTTTATGACCGGCACACCGATCGATCTAAATAACAGCTTCTCCTTTCCGCCCGGAAGCGTGACCGGCTCCAACCAATACGGAGCGATCCCGTTCTACTACACTCTGGATGCTAATTTGAATCCGGTTCTTCCAGCTATTGGTGCTCCCGTGCGGGGAACGCGTGACACGCTACGCGCCGGGGGGATGCAAAACTGGGATATGTCTCTGTTCAAGAATATTCCTTTGGGCAGCAATGAGGCTCGGTACCTGCAACTCCGGCTGGAAGCCTTCAACGCTTTCAACCATCCCAACTTCCAGGACAAGTACTATACCCCGACGGTGAACGGGCCGTGGGAATACGCGGACCCGGCCACTCCCCTCTCGATCACAAAGAATTCGAACTGGGGAGCCTATTCCGACACTTACGGCACTGGCCCGGGAGGTTTCCGCGTCGTTCAGCTTGGCGCGAAAGTGTACTTCTGACATCGGCTGCCGGAGCCGAAAACACAATCAAGAAACAGGTTAGCCGGTCGGCCCGGCAGGCGGCCGCTGGGCCCGGCCGTTGGCCAGAGCGATTGGCGCGTCGACCGACCTGAGGTGCAGGTCGCGCTGTGGAAACGGGATTTCTATCCCGTGTTGTCCGAAGGTTTGGAAAATCGCGAAGTAGAGATCACTCTTCAGGCGCGAAGGAGTTTCAACTTGATTCACGGTAAACACGCGCAGCAGGAAATTTAACGAGCTGTCTCCAAGACCGTCAAAAATGACTTCAGGGGCAGGATCAGTGAGGACATCGCGATTCTGTCTCGCCACCTCGAGCAAAAGTTGTCGCACTTGCTCCGGCTTGCTGGCATACGACACACCCACAGGAATCGAAAACCGGACAGAGCGGTCGTTGGCCGTCCAGTTGGTGACGCGCGAGGTGACAAACTCCGAGTTGGGCACGATGATGATTTCGTTGTCGTTGGTGCGGATCCATGTGCTGCGGCCGCCGATGCGCATTACATCTCCGTAGGTGCTGCCCACCTCAACCCGGTCTCCAATCCGAATCGGCCTCTCCACCAGCAGGACCAATCCCGAGACGAAGTTGCTGACGATGGGTTGCAGGCCGAAACCGGCGCCGACTCCCAGAGCGCCGCCCAGCACCTCCAGGCTGCTCAGGTCGACGCCGAGGGATTGCAGGCCAACGACAAGCCCTAAGACGAAAATCAAATATCCGGCCACCCGCGAAACCGCATACTGATGCCCCGCGTCCCAGGGCGTACGAGCAAGAATCTGCCTCTGCAGAAACTCCCGGCTGAGCCGGGAAAAGAAACTCAACGCCACCACAAAAGCGAAGGCTTTAATCAGGAATGCCAGAGTGACCGGCAATTGACCGAGCCGAAAATACGGCTGAGTCAATATGCGATAGACATCGCTGCGGGCAAAGCGGAGTGCCATTTCGGCGAACCGTGGCTGGGCGAGAGCCACCACTACGACGAGCAACAGGCCCAGTGCCGTTGCCATCAGAATGCGCTTTGTAGTCGATGTTCGCATGGTCCCTCCTGGGTTTTGACTTCGCAAGAATCACGACGGGCAGCTCGCCATGGGCCAGGATATTGGCTCGCCACTATTGAGCTTTGCTTCGAAGCAAAGCAACGATTTGTTTTTCGACGACCGCAAGGTCAGCGGCCCCTACATACTTGGTGTGGATCTGGCCATCGCGGCCGATCAGGAAAGCCACTGGCAACCCCAGAATTCCCCCATATGCTTCTCCAGTTCTCGCATTGCCCATGACAACCGGATAATTCATCTTGTATTGCTCATAGAAAGCGCGTACCGGCTCCGGTCCGTCATCCATGGAAACGCCGATGATCTGCAAACCCTGTGCGCCATACTTATTCTGTATCTCGACAAAATGAGGAATCTCCTGGCGGCACGGCTCGCACCAGGTTGCCCAGAAATCCAGCAGAACGACCTTGCCGCGATACGTTGAAAGATCAAGGGACGATCCTGCCAGATTCGGCAGGAAAAAATTGGGAGCCATGTCACCGGCGGCAGTTCCAGCGCTCGCCCGGTGGTGACGGGCCGCGTAATATATGCCCGCTACAACTAACACCAGGGCCAGACCGCAAAGAATGCGTTTGCTCAATATTCCAACCCCGTTCTGAAAAGTCCGGCTCTTTAGTCGCCCTTGGCCACGGGATAGCCTTTGTCCACCCAGTCCGCTCCGAAGTTGTTCGCGATGTAAAGAACTTTCACGTGGGTGAATCCCATTGCATGAAGCGCGTCATCGGCAGGCTTGACGTTCGGGCAGTGGCTCCAGGGACAACATCCGCAATAGAGAACGATGAACTGGCTCTTGGGCAGGTTTGCCACGCGCTTGCGCAATAGCTCCGGGCCGCTTTCGCTCGAAGCAGGACCAATATATTCCGATCCGGGGATATGCGCTTCCGAATAGAGAACGTGCGAACCAACTTGAATCAGCAGCGGTTTCTTGGTCCCGGAGGATCGCAAGATCTTCACCAATTCCTCAGGCGTGATCAGGCGGGAAGCGGGAATGAGACTTGCCTGGTAGGCAAGAAGGGGAAGGGCCAGTGCGGAAAAAACGGCCAAGCCCGCGAGGGTAAAAGGTATCCGGCCGAGCCTAAGAGTTAAAATCCAGCGAAGAAGAGCCATTTTGCATTTCTCCATAGATTACTGCTCCCGACGAAGCGCGGGGTTTTCACGTCCTGTTAGAACGCTCGAGTCTTAGATCAACTCATCAGGAGCCGCAATCATCTCCAGATCGACTTGCTGCGTGCCCAGCGTCGGGTGAGTTGCGCAGAGCCTCACACTGCCCGACCGTTCTTGCGCGCGAATCCAGATCGCTCCTGCGCCGCCGACCAGAGGAAATGGATTGTCTCCGATGATTTCCCCTGGGCCTTCGATCTCCAAAGCGATGGCGTCGTTGGCGAATGGCCGCACGGCCCCGAACTCGTCGGTCACGCGGAGAACCACCCGCGTGGAATCGGCGCCGTCGGCGAGCAAGCGCACGTCATCGGGGACAATCGCAAACTTCTGATCCACACCTTTTCCGGAAAGATTCCGGGCGATCACCTGCTTGCCCTGAATGTAGCCCTCGATCCGCAGGTCTCCCCATTTGTCCATCGCCTCGCCCAGATTCGCCTCGAAGGGCGCATAACGAAGGTGAGAAAACTGAATCCGGTTCGGATCGGCCTCGGCAACCAGTTTGCCTCCGACATAAAACTTCAAATGATCGCAGTTCGAGCAGACCAGCGCCTGCGTAAATCCGACGGACTCGTCTCCCGGAGCCCAATGGAATGCTGGTTCCAGCACGACTTCATCTTCAGGAGCGCATTGCGATTTATAGAATCCCGCCGCGGGCTTGGGCAGGCGGAAAATGTCGGCCACGCCGTGATAGCAGATGCGGTCGCCGGAGCCGAAATCGCGGTGCGTGTTGTAGTCGAAGGCACACCAGCCCAACCCGCCGGCATATTGCGGGTTCGATGCCAGCTGGTCGTGCACTCGCGCGTGGCGCACGGTGTGCTCGCGAAGCCGCGCCACGTTGTCGATCGTCTTGGTTGGAAACGTGTGGCCGACAAACTCGGTGTTCAAATAGCGAGGGTGATTGGGCGCCTTCAGCGGGAAGCCGAAATCGTTCATGGTGAAAACATCCTCGAGAAACTCCGACTCCTGAAAATAGCGCACCCCGCCGGTTTGGCGAGTCGGATCGAGACTGTGGGCAAGCGCGTTGGTTCGCGTGTAGAAATCATGGTCGTCGCGGGATTCATTGATGCGCACGCCCCACAACACAATGCTGGGGTGATTCCAATCGCGGCGGATCATTCGGCGCAGGTTGTCCACGGAAAGGTCTTTCCAGGCCTGATCTCCGATGTGCTGCCAGCCCGGAATCTCTTCCATCACCAGCAGGCCAAATTCATCGCATGCGTCCAGAAAATGCCGCGACTGCGGATAGTGTGAAGTGCGAACCATGTTGCACTTGAGCTGTCTGCGCAAGATTTCGGCATCGCGCCGCTGCACCCGGCCCGGCATGGCCTGCCCCACGTACGGGAAGGTTTCATGACGATCAAGCCCGCGCAGTTTGATTACCTCCCCGTTGAGCTCGAAGCCGTGGTCTGTGAAGGAGGCTTGCCGGAAGCCGATGCGGCGCGCATCCTCATCGACAAGCTCGCCTCCACGCGACAAACGCACTTCTACCCTATACAGATTCGGATGCGCGAGGTCCCAGAGCCTGATGCCATCAAGATTCTCAAGTCGAATGGTGTGCCCGGCCGGTTGCACGCCGAAGTCATTCGAGCGTCGAACCCCGCGTGAGGTTTTTGCCACTACCCGATCGCCATCTTTGAGTTCAACTTCGAGAGTTAAATCCTCTCGCAAAGGCTCGGCCTGTTGCAGAAAGCACTCCACCTCAAGAGCCGGACGGGAAAGCACATTTTGCGGCTTGGCAAAAATATTTTCGATGAAGGTCGAGGGCACAATTCTCAGAGCGACTTCGCGATAAATTCCCCCAAAGGTCAGATAGTCCACCTGATCGCCAAACGGCGGAATATCCGCCCGTTCGGTCGAATCTACTTCTGCTGCCAGCACGTTCTCGCCGTCGAAATCCACGTGCGGCGTGAGATTGAAAGAAAACGGTGTGTAGCCGCCTTTGTACTCGCCCAGCCGTACGCCATTCAGCCACAGGGTGGTGGCTGTCATCACGCCTTCGAAGTCTGCGAAAACGTGCCGGCCCTTTGTTCCGCGCGGAAGACGGAATCTACGCCGATAAACAGAAATGAACTCATAGGCCTTATCGTCGAATCCGTGCCAGGGCAGGCGGATATTGGTGTGGGGAATCACCACTCGTTCCCACGAGTGGTCATCGAAGCTCCTCGCCGTATCACCCTCGGTGCGAACGGGACTGTAGCGCCAGTTGCGATTGATCGGAAGCACCAGCCTGCCATGATCGAAGAAGGTCCGTGGTGCGCGCTGGTCTTGAGAAACCGAGGGCGGCGCGAGCGTCGCACCGGCGACTGCAGCCCCCGTCATCTTGAGAAACTCGCGGCGGTCCATCGTTCTTCTTTATACACTCGGCGAGTCGGCCGTTGCATTCTTGTTGGGGCCGGAGGATCGAATCGATCTTTTCCTTCCTGCAAGGCCCAGCCCCTCCGTGTTCTTCTGGCAAAGCGCTCCGGATTGTTCTAGCATTCAAACCTAAGCGCACATGGTGAACCGCGATGTACTTTGAGCAGTTCTATCTGGGCTGTTTGGCGCACGCTTCCTACATGTTGGCCTCTGAAGGTGAGGCTGCTGTAGTCGATCCGCAGCGCGACGTGGAAATCTATTTGAAAGCTGCAGAAGAACATCAGGTCAGGATTCGCCACATTTTTGAAACTCATCTGCATGCTGATTTCGTTTCTGGCCATCGGGAGCTTGCGGCAAGGACTGGCGCGAGGATCTACATCGGAGCCGAAGCTGATGCGCGCTTTCCGCACGTTCCCGTCCGCGACGGGTTCGAACTGCCCATGGGAAGAGTATCAATCAAGGTCATCGAAACCCCCGGCCATACCGCAGAAAGCGTCTGCCTGGTGATCACCGATGACGAGAAATCGCCGCAACCCTGGGCAGTCCTCTCGGGCGACACGTTGTTCCTGGGAGACGTCGGAAGGCCCGATCTTTCCAACCGTTACACTCCGGCTCAGCTTGCGGGAGCGCTCTACGACAGCCTGCACAATAAGCTTCTCAACCTGCCCGACAATGTACTGGTTTACCCGGCGCACGGGGCTGGCTCCCTTTGCGGACGCAACATGCGAGCTGAGCGCGTCTCCACCATCGGTACCGAGCGGATGACGAATTACGCTCTGCAGATCAAGACGAAAGAGGAGTTTATCCAACAACTGACCAGCAATCTGCCGGCGCGTCCCGAATATTTTCTGCAGGATGCAGAAATCAATCGCAGCGGAGCTGTTGCGTTATCCGATCTCCCCGAATTGCGCGGGATCGATCCCCCAGAGCTGAAAGCAATTCTCGGGGAAGGTGGCATCGCCCTCGACGTCAGGCCGGGCGAGCACTTTACAGCAGAACATGTCCCGGGCTCGATCAGCATTCCGTTGTCCGGCCAATTTGCCTCCTGGGCAGGAACGATTCTGGGCTTGGAAGCCCAGCCTGTGCTGATTGCGGAATCTCACGACCAGTTGTCGGAAGCGCGCATGAGGCTTGCCCGTGTAGGTCTCGAGAAGGCCGCCGGATTTTTGCGTGGAGGTGTGCAAGCCTGGAAAGATGCGGGTTTGCCTATATCGTGCGTGGTGCAGCTTACAGTTGAAGACTTGCAAGAGCGCCTGCGCGCGAAGCGGCTCCGGGTGCTGGACGTTCGCCGCCAGCCGGAATGGGAAACCGGTCACATCGAAGATGCCTCGTGGTGGCCGCTGGATAACTTCAAAGTCTCGCCGCCGGAGATCGACAGCAATGCGGCTGTCGCGGTTCATTGCAAAGGCGGATATCGCAGCCTGATCGCCTGCAGCCTGTTGCAGCGGACAGGTTTCAAGCAGGTCGTCAATGTGATCGGCGGGTTCGACGCGTGGGAGCAGGCGCGACTTCCCGTGGTCAGTGAAAAGCCGGTCGGAGCCTGAACGCAAGGGAGATTCCCTAGCCGGCTCGATATCCACTCACAGGGTGACGGCCGCATCGCATGAGTGGTTGCGAAATCAGCCTTTTGAATCCGGAGATTCGTATCCATGAAAGCCGCCAAACTTGCCAAATCATTCCGTATTGAGGATGGCAAACATTTCCGCATGAAGGATTTTGACCCCGCTCATACCGGCCACTGGCATTCCAAGGAACATGCGCAGCAAGCCCTGGAGCAGGGAATTGCACGCATGGCCGAATTGCAGGACAAGCTCTACGCGCAGGATCGCTGGGCGGTGCTTCTGATTTTTCAGGCGTTGGACGCGGCGGGCAAAGATGGCGCCATCAAGCACGTCATGTCGGGTGTGAATCCGCAGGGCTGCCAGGTTTTTTCCTTTAAGGCTCCCTCCGCCGAGGAACTAGAACACGATTTTCTGTGGCGCACCACCCGCAAGTTTCCCGAGCGCGGACGAATCGGCATTTTCAACCGGTCTTATTATGAAGAAGTTCTCGTAGTTCGGGTGCATCCCGAGGTTCTTCAGAACCAGAAAGTTCCAGCTTCTCTGGTGGGAAAAGACATTTGGGAGCAACGTTTTGAGGACATCCGCTCCTTCGAGCGCCACATGGCTCGGAACGGGACGGTAATCCGTAAGTTTTTCCTTCATCTCTCAAAAAAGGAGCAGAAGCGGCGCTTTCTTGCCCGGCTCGACGAACCGGCGAAGAATTGGAAATTTTCCGCGGCCGACATTCATGAACGCGAATACTGGGATGATTACCAGAAGGCATACGAAGAGATGATTCAAAACACGGCCAGCGAGCACGCGCCATGGTATGTGGTGCCGGCAGACAACAAGTGGTTCAGCCACCTGGCAATCTCGGCGGCCATTGTCGAGACTCTGGAAGCCCTTGACCTTTCTTATCCAAAGGTTGATGCGGCCAAGCGAAAGGAGCTGGCCGAGGCACGCAAGACGCTGCAGAAAAAGTAATTTCTGGCGTCCGGAATTTCTCTTCGGCCCTCCAAACAGATCGTGTAATTGTAAGGAATATGACCGCCAGCCAGCTTGACGCGACTATAAATCAGGCTCAGGCTCTCCACTTTGTTATCCGTGGCGGCGCGACATTGCGATAGCATTTATCTCGTTCGTTCCTGGGGGATCAGACAAAAATGGATCGTCGAAACAAATTTGGCAGGACCGCATGCGAAACCTCGTGCTGGAGAGTTCTCTCGATTGCGTCGATGTTGGCGGTTTTTTTCTGCGTAGCTGTTCTTGCCCAGACGAAACCGGAAAGACAGTCCAAAGCGGCGAAGAGTGCGTCATCGTCGCAAACCGCTGCCGCAACGCCGGCTTCCTCCGTACAGTCCGCATCCACTCCCGAAGACAAGCTCTTCAAGGGCATGCAGTACCGCATGATCGGTCCCTTTCGAGGCGGACGCTCGCTGACCGCGGCGGGCATTCCCGATGATCCCACCACCTATTACTTCGGAGCGACCGGCGGCGGCGTGTGGAAGTCCACGGATGGGGCCATGACATGGTCGCCAGTCTTCGACAAGGAAGGCTCATCGTCAATCGGTAGCCTGGCTGTCGCCAATTCGAATCCCAACATTCTCTACGTGGGCACGGGCGAAGCTTGTATTCGCGGGAATATCGCGCAGGGCGATGGAGTTTATAAATCACTGGACGGCGGCAAGACCTGGACCAATGTCGGCCTGCATGATTCGCGCGCCATCGGCAAAGTCATCATCAATCCTGCCAATCCGGACATTGTTTTCGTGGCCGCGCTTGGACATCCCTATGGCCCCAACACTGAACGCGGAATTTTTCGCACCACCGACGGCGGTAAGACCTGGGAGAAGGTCCTCTACAAGGATGAAAGCACGGGTGGCATCGACATTGACTTCGATCCGCACAACCCCAACATTCTTTTTGCCGCGCTTTGGCAGGCTCGCCGCACGCCCTGGAGCATGTCCAGCGGGGGTCCGGGCAGCGGCCTCTATCGCTCGAACGACGGTGGAACGACCTGGAAGCAACTCGAAGAACACGGCTTGCCCAAAGGACCCTATGGCCGCATCGGAGTTGCCGTTGCCGCCAATTCGCAGCGCGTCTACGCCCTGATCGAAGCCCGCAATCCCGAAGGCGGGCTCTATCGTTCTGACGATGGCGGCGAGAACTGGGTGCAGGTAAATCCCAGCCACAGTCTCTGGCAGCGGCCTTGGTACTACATGCACATCATCGCCGACCCTCAGGACGCAAACACCGTTTACATCATGGATGTGGACGCCTACCGCTCCACCGACGGCGGGCATCTCTTTGACAAGATTCCCGTGCCGCATGGCGACAACCACGGCCTTTGGATCGACCCCATGGATACGCGGCGGATGATTGCGTCGAATGACGGCGGAGTTACGGTCACTCTAGATGGCGGCAAGAATTGGACCCGTGAAGACAACCAGCCCACTGCGCAGTTCTATCACGTCATCACAGATAACGAAACGCCCTATCGCGTCTACGGTTCGCAGCAGGATAGCGGAACGGTGGCGATTATCAGCCGCAGCGACAACGGCTCCATCGACCGCACGGATTGGTACGACGTGGGAGGTGGCGAAGCCGGATACATCGCGCCCTATCCTCCCGATCCAAACATCGTTTATGCCGCTGACTACCAGGGCACAATCACGCGCTTCGACAAACGCACCGGTCAGGTCAAGTCGATTACCGAACAGCCTGAACTCTCAGACGCCCATGGTGCTGCTCATCTCGATCACCGCTTTCAGTGGACCGCGCCGGTAGTGATTTCTCCCCACGATCCCAACACGCTTTACCACGGCGGCGAGCGCCTTTTCCAAACCACCGATGGCGGGGTGCACTGGGAAGCCATCAGTCCCGATCTCACGCGCAACGACAAAAGCAAGCAGCAGGTTTCCGGCGGAAACATCACGCTGGATGACTCGGGCACCGAATATTACGACACGATCTTTTCGGTGGCGGAATCACCCATCACAAAGGGCCTTATCTGGGTGGGAACCGATGACGGGCTCATTCAGATGACGCGCGACGGAGGCAAGAACTGGAGCAACGTCACGCCCAAGGATATGCCGGAATGGAGCCGCGTCAGTTTGGTCGAAGCCTCGCCCCACGATGCAGGTACGGCTTATGTTGCTGTCGACCGTCACGAGAACGACGATCTCAAGCCCTACATCTATGAAACGAACAACTATGGAACCTCGTGGACGAAAATCACGAACGGAATTCCCGAAGGTGCCTTCGTTCGGGCGGTGCGCGAAGATCCGGAGAAACCCGGCCTGCTTTACGCTGGAACTGAGACCGGGGTATATGTCTCGTTCAACGACGGAGCCAATTGGCGGCCCCTCAAACTCAACCTGCCCACAACTCCGGTGCACGATCTGGTGGTGAAGAACGACGATCTGGTCCTTGCCACGCACGGGCGCGCGTTCTGGATCCTCGATGACATTGGGCCATTGCGCCAGTTCAGCGACGAGTTGGCCAAGAAGGATCTCTATCTCTACACGCCCGATCCCGCCTATCGCATTCAGGCGGGCGCCGAAGAAGAACACCATCCTTCCAAGACCGCCGGGCAGAATCCCCCGGCGGGGGCGGTGATTTATTACTACCTGAAGGACGTTCCCAAGCCTGGTACTGAGACGAAGATAGAAATTCTTGACGCATCGGGAAAAGTGATTCGCAAGTATTCAAGCCTCGAGACCATTACGCCCGAAGAGCCGCTGGGCCCAGACGATAAGAAGCCGGAAAAAGAAGTCAAACCGGAAGCGGGTCTGAATCGTTTTGTGTGGGATTTACATTACGAAGAAGCTCACCGCGTGCCCGGGTATTACCTGTGGGAATATGGCGCTGGCGCTCGTGGGCCCGTGGCCGTGCCCGGACATTACCAGGTACGGATCACAGTGGGCACGGAGGTCCAGGCCGCGGGATTCGAGGTGAAACTGGATCCCCGCGTGAAAGTTGCCCAGGCTGATCTCGAGCAGCAATTCAACCTTCTCGACCGGATCCACGAGCGGCTTAATCAGGTTTATGACGCGGTCAATCAAATCCAGGATGTTCGCTCTCAAGTGGCCGGCCTGGAGCAGCGGTTGCCCGAAAGCGTCAGCTCGAAGGCGATAAAAGAGTCGGGCGATCGCCTGCAGAAAAAACTCGATGCGGTGCGCGACGAGTTCGTCAATCTGACGATCAGCGCGAATGAGGATTCACTGGCATATCCTCCGCAGATGGACACCAAGCTGGCGTTTCTCGCCATGGACGTTGGCAGCGCCGATTCCGCTCCCACCGAGGCCGAACAGCGTGAGTTCGAAAAACTCGAGGGCCAGAGCGGGGAAATGCTAAAGCAGTGGGACGAACTCCAGCATCAGGATCTCGCGGCCTTCCAGAAACTGACTGCGCAAAGCAGCTTGTCAACGGTGGTGGTGCCTCCGCCGGGTCGCTCCGTCGAGCCGGCGAACGCCGAAGCCCACTGAAAATATGTTTTCTGTCAGCGCAAGATTCCAGCGATAACTCGCCGCTTATTACTTCCGTGCTACGCCTATAGCACAGACGGGCCTTGTACGCTCTACAGTCCGGCGATATTGTGCCGATGAGAGGTTTAGAACGATGCTGATCCTCCCCCTGAAGGCGTGGCTTCGATTTAGGTTTCGGGGGTGCCTATGAGATTCATGCATCTGTGTTACGCGGCGCTGGGATTTGCGGTGGCTCGCTGGGTTTTTCGGCGGCAAGCGGTGCCGGTAACGGATCCAGTCACACGTCTTCGCTCCTCTGGCCTGCTGTAAGGACTGGTATTAAAGGATTGGGCGCGCGCACCCGTTGCGTCTCCATTTCGTCTATCGCGCGCCCAAAACTCTCATCCTGCAACTTCTCCGAAGGTTCTAGTACCAAAGTTCCCGGCGGTTATCTCCGCTCCGCGCTCCGCACTTACTACAATTTGCTGTAAAGGCCGCCCGCTGGTAACCAAGGATGTTCGTTCCAGCGTGATGTTGACTTTGCGCCCTGAGATTTTACGGCAGAATTGAAGATGACCTCTGCGCAGACTTTGTGACCAGAATCGGTGCAACCCGCCTTACCGTCGCGCTCGCTGTGACCTGCCTTCTGCTGGTCGTGGCTCCATCGCTTTGCGCGCAGGATGATGGCAGCAATGTTCCGCTCGGCGACGTCGCGCGGAACCTTCGCAGAAAACAGCACGGCGATCCGGAGGTGATTGACAATGACAACCTTACCCAGGTGCTCGATCAGGCGCAAAACGAGCACTTGTCGGGTGCGGCCCTGCTGTTTTCCCTGGACGGCGGAGAGAAAAATTTTCATGTCTCCACGCCTGACGTGACCTGCAGTCTGTCGTTCAATGCCAATGCCGCCTCGTTGCTCTCCGATCCGGCAGCGCTCGACGACCTGCCCCGCAGTGAACTCATGAAGCTCGATGGGCCCGCCAACATTGACGGTGACACGCTGCAGGTCACGGTTCACAACGCCACGCAATGGACGCTGCGCGAGGTGGTGGTCGGTCTCACGATTGTCCGCCAAGCCTCGACCGGCGCAGGCTCCTACAATGGCGGTGCTGCAATTGTTCCCGCCGCAGTGAATAGTCCCGACGAGTCCGGCGAAGAGTCCATCGGAAAGCGGCCCGACGTCACATTCTTGCTGCATATGCGTGGCTCGGCTGCTCCTTCATCGACCGCGGTCTTTCGAACGCCTTTGAATTTCGAGCTGTTTCCCGACCAGGAGTGGCACTGGGCCATCGTTCGGGCGAAGGGAATTCCGCCCCAGGTTCCAGCGCAGCCTGCTTCGGCCGAGCTCATGCCCGCCGAGTCGGCGCCCAATTCCGAAGCCTCGTTTCCCATGAAGGACCGATCCAGTCCCCCGGCGCCAGAGGTCGTGGCCGGACCGGCCCAGGGCGCAAAATCGCCGGCCCCCAAACATGCAACCCGTCCGGGCCCACGGTAAAGGGCTGATATAGCGGCGCCTCTTTGAGATAGTCGATGCCGAATCGTTGCCGCTATCTCGTGCTAAACTGACCTCACTTCCACCTCAGGGAGAGGCGATGAAATTTGGCGTCATCATTTTTCCCGGCTCCAACTGCGATCACGATGCCTACTGGACCGTTCAACACGTTGCCAAACAGCCCGTGACGTTCCTCTGGCATGAGTCGCACGACCTGGAAAATTGCGACGCCGTCATCGTGCCGGGTGGCTTTGCCTACGGAGATTATCTTCGCACCGGCGCCATCGCCAAGTTTTCTCCTGTCATGGAGTCGGTGCGTAGGTTCGCGGCAGGCGGAGGGTTGGTGTTGGGAATCTGCAACGGCTTTCAGATCCTGTGCGAGTCGGGCCTGCTGCCGGGAGCGCTCATGCGCAACGTCGGCCTGAAGTATGTCTGCAAACCGGTTCAGGTTCGAGTGGAGAACGTCGATACTCCGTTTACCAACTGCTGCCTGCGTGGAGAAGTGCTGACCATACCGATCGGCCACATGGACGGCAACTATTTCTGCGATCCCGCAACGCTGGATGAGTTACGCCGGGAGAATCGCATCGTCTTTCGATATTCCTCCCCAGATGGCGCGATTACCCAATCTTCCAATCCCAACGGTTCCCTCGACAATATTGCCGGCATCTGCAATGCCGCCGGCAATGTGCTCGGAATGATGCCTCATCCCGAGCGTTCGGCCGAGCCCGAACTCGGTGGCACCGATGGGATCAAGGTATTTCAGTCGATGGTAGGCGCTCTGGTAACAAGATAAAATTGTCTAGAGTTTGGGCAGTCTAGTCGGACTGGCCAAAAAATGTTTGATAATCACAGCCACTTCCTGCTAGTGTTTCCGGCGAAAGTCGCTTCCCTCATTCAAAGCTGAAGGTAAAGCCAAGCGCGAAGTGCGGGCGCGCATGAGGAGGAGTGTCGTCATGAGGGCGAATCAGATTCTCGATGGTTTTTCTGAAACCTTGGTGCAAGATGAACGCATTCTGAGCTCTGGTGAACGCGAGCTGCTGGTGAGCCTCTTGCAGAACGCTGGTAGCGTAGCCAGCGGCAGCCCAGAAATTCAGTCAGCCGTTATTGCCACGATTCACCGTGCGGTTGGTGAAACCGTAGCACAGCGTGCCTTCACATTGCTGGGCAGTCGCATTGTTGAGCAAATCCTTGCAAGCGCGACCCCGGGCCAAACTGCGGCGCCCGGCGCTCTTTCTTCTCATCCCGGGGGTCATCAGCCAACCACAGGCCCCCAGTTTCAATCGGCAAAGCGTCCCACAATTTCCGAGATGGGACCTAAACCCCCAACTCCTGGTCCTCAACCTCCCAGCCCTGGTCCCGGGGCGAAACCGACTCTAAAAGATATGCCTTTGGGTCCACAGATTCCCAGCACTTCCGGTCCCCATGGCCTCCAACCGTTTACGGTGGACGCCCGTTCGCAATCCGAAGAGACGCGCGGCGATGGGTCCGAGCGCGTCCAGGTCTTGGAGGACCCCGCAAACACGCGCGCACACTGTGTCGTGCTCGACGAGTTTCTTGCTCCACAGGAACTCGACGAGCTGATGCGTTTTGCGCTCCAGCACGAAGCCGATTTTCAGATCAGCGAGGTCATTTCCGCGCGGGGGGACGAAATCGACCATGCCTATCGCCGTTCTCGAGTGTTGATGGACTTGGGAAAGCACCAGGACATAATTCTCCAACGAATCCGCGGGGTATTGCCTCAGGTGCTGCGGCGACTTGATCTGGAAGAATTCTCTGTTGCGGGGTTTGAGGCGCAAATCACAGCCAGCAATGACGGGGACTTTTTCAAGATGCATAGCGATGACGGCCAAGAGCCGATCGCTTCGCGTGAGCTGACCTTCGTCTACTTCTTCCACAGGGAGCCGGGCCGGTTCGCTGGCGGCGAGCTGCGCCTTCACGACGCCAAGCCCGGTGGGCATTTCGAGAGCGCAGGCACCTTTCAAACCATCCTGCCACAGCAGAACCAAATCGTGTTTTTCCCTTGCTCATTGCTGCACGAAATCACTCCAATCGAGTGCCCGTCACGGAGCTTCGCTGACAGCCGTTTCACGGTGAACGGATGGCTTCACAAGTAAAAGACGACGCATGGCTGCAGTGGATCGCCGGTTTGTTGGGGGGCGCGTCGCGGACGACCTGTACCGCTACGTTCCCCCCGGACCGGTTTCATTGCTTGCTCGATGAACTGCCGTTGCATCTCATCCCGCAGGATTTTCTGCGCTCCGAACGCGCCCGGAAAATGCTCGAACAACCTCTATTCCTCAACCCCGAATGCACGATCCTCCCCGCGGGCGAATGGCCGCATGAACTGAGAAAGCAAGATGAGCTTCTTTCCGGTTTCGCTTGGCAAGGATCGATTGCCTGGGTTCGTGATCCTGCGACTCGCGGATTGCTGCCTTTCTGGCTGGGTTCCGGGCTGGAGCGGGTTGTCGAGAGCTTGCGGGCGTCCTCGCCGCAAAGTCTGGCCGAGAACGAACGTTTCCTCTTGGCTGCCGCCGGGGTCCTCATACCGCGAGATCAGGTAAGCCAGCCAAAGTCGAACGGGAACATGATCGCCACGAATCGGGCAGAAGCGTTTCGCGACAAGGGATACGTGCCGATTCGCTCTTTGCTCCATCCCTTTCACGTCGCCGCTCTGCGGCGTTATTACCGCTGCCAGCTTCGGGGCGGGGCGTTTCGCCTGGGAGACGAGCAGAATCCGCTGCGCTTCGTGGCGAAGAACGAAGCTGTCGCCCGCTTTTTCCACCACCAGTTTACCGGCATGGTGAGCACAATCGCCGGCCAGCCCGTAAAACCTTCCTATGTTTACCTCGCCTCTTATTTGAGCGGTGCGGAACTGATCAGGCACACCGACCGTCCGCAATGCGAATTCAGCATCACGCTGTGCCTGGATTTTTCTCCCGAGCCCGCCTGCGCGACATCATGGCCCATCCGGCTGCAGACGAATAGGGGCACGGTAGCTGTATACCAGGCGCTCGGCGACGCGCTCGTTTACCGTGGCCCGCGAGTGCCTCACTATAGAACTCCCTTGCCCGAAGGCAAGACCTCCACCTCGATCTTCTTCCATTACGTTGCCGAGGACTTTCAAGGCCCGCTGGATTGAGCAGTGCACCCGCCTATCGCAGGCCGGAAATCATATAGAGCACCGACCAGACCTGGTAATAGCTGTAGGCAAAACGTGAGCCGTCGCGCGTAGCCACGAGCGGGGCGACATTCACCACTCCGGCTGTAGGATCGCGCATCAACTCTTCGACCAGATTCTTTTTCCCCGTTTCTATATCGACCTTATAGACCTTCGCCGGAACCTGGCCTGGATGGTATCCATAGACAAACCTGCTGTCCGGCGACCACTGAAAAGGTACAAACCCCGGCGTGAGTCCAGGGATGATACGGGGCGCGCCCCCGTTGAGCGGATAAATCGCAGCTTCTTCGGAGGCGTCCGCGCGAAGGATATAGTGCTCATCGGGCGAGACGATTCCTCCGTCGATACCTTCCGGAGTCAGCGGTTTCGGCGCGCCACCGTTCAGGTCCAATAGATAGCAACGCACGCCGTGGCCCGGTTCGTTGGCATTTACCGTAACGCCCTTGCCGTCGGGAAGAAAGCGGGCCGTGCCATTTTGAATTTCCAAATTTCCGATATTGAGGTTTCGCGGCTGACCCGGCCCCACAGGTAACAGAGTCACCCGTTGAGGATGGCCAGTGAACACACAGAGAGCCCATTTCCCGTCGGGAGAAAGTCCTCCGGCGCTGCCTTCCCCAAGGCGCACCGGCGGCGTGCCATCGATCCGGCGAATCCCAACTGCATAATTCGGTCCAGCCGCCTCGCTCGAATCCTCAAAGAGAACCGATTGGCCGTCGCTCGAAATGTCTTTCGCAATGTTCCAATCGTGCCAGGAAAGATCGACTGGTTTGCCATCCCTCGCAACGGCCGCCATGGCAATACGTTCCGCGTTCAAACTCACCAGAGCGCGGCCATCCGCGGACACATCCTGAAGAATCAGCCCCCCGGGAAAGTCGAGCAGTGCGCGGACGTTGCCTGCCATGCTCACCGCCATCAATCCGCGGTTCATTCCTTTTTCAGTCGCGGTGAACCAGATCTCCTTGCCGTCAGGACTCCACGCCAGGCCAAAGGCGGACTCCCAGCCCGCAGACAGCACCTTTACGTGGCCCGTAAGATCCACAATGCACACCGTTCCGCGATCGTCCCAGAGTGCAGGGTGGTCGATAAATGCAATCTTGTCGCCTTGCCGGGAAAACCGAAGGTGGCTGATGGATCCACTGCTTTCGTACAGAACATGGCCAATCGGGTATTCGATGCGGTAGCGCCCCTGCGCATGGTGCACCACGGCAAGCTGGCCGTGGCTATCCCAATCCGCCCAGGAAACGTCTTCCAGTAATTCACGGGGGGAACCGCCGGCAATCGGAGCGCTCGCCAACGTGCCATTGGCGATCTCCAGATGTGCCATGTGATCACCATGCAGAACCACCGCTAATTCCCGGGTGTTCGAGAGCGCGAGCAAGCTTGCGTCGGACAGGTTGAGCGGCTGCGACAACAGAGAATCGCCCACCGCGGAATATAGACGCAGCGGCTCTCCGTTCCAGGAAGCGGCGTAGACGAACGAACGCCCGTCCGGCGAGAACCGAGCGGAATACACCGTGCCTTCCTGAAAGGTCAGGCGTTGAAAGCTTGCGGCAGCGCCCTGCCAGTGGAATCGAGCGCCCACAAGTAATAGTGCCAGCGCCAGCACTGAAGCCACTGCCCATGGAAGGATCCGCATTATCTTCAGCGGCTTCGATTGACGGGCCGTTCCTGCCACCGGCGCACCGGCCAAAGTGTCTAATGCGAAGGCCAGGTCGCGGGCCGACTGAAAACGATTGCCGGGATCCTTTTCAAGACAGTGCTGGACGATGGTCTGAAAAGCGGGCGCAATCCCGCGCTGCTTTCCCACATCAATCTCAGGGGGGTCCTCGCGCAGCACCGACGTCATCGTGTCTACTTCGGTCTCGCCCCGGAAGGCGCGGCGTCCGGAGAGCATTTCGTACAAGATCGCTCCAACGCTGAAGAGGTCGCTGCGATGGTCGACCGGTTTGCCGCGCAGCTGTTCCGGAGACATATACGCAACGGTTCCAACCACAGCCCCGGTCTTGGTGATCGTGGTCATGGTTTCGGCGGAGCGCGGGGCTTCGTCAGGCGACGGCTGCAGCTTGGCCACGCCGAAATCGAGAATTTTGACTCGGCCGTCGTTAGTGACAAACAGGTTTTCCGGCTTCAGATCGCGATGCACGATGCGCCGCTCGTGCGCCGCCATCAATCCCTGCATGATTTGCCGGCCGTAGTCGAGGGCAAGGTGGGACGGCAATGCACCTTTCCCCAGACGTTGCCGCAGAGTTTGTCCTTCCAGAAGCTCCGAGACGATGTACGGGAAGCCATCATGGAGGCCGACGTCATAGATTGCGACAATGTTGGGGTGGTTCAGCGCCGCAGCCGCGCGGGCCTCCTGCTCGAAGCGGCGCACGTGGTCAGCCTGATCGGCGGAACTCGGCCGTATGATCTTGATCGCAACCTCGCGGCCCAGCCGTTCGTCGCGCGCGCGAAAAACCTCGCCCATCCCCCCTTGCCCAATCTTCTCGAGGACACGGTAGTTGCCTATGACTCGGCCATCCATAATGTTTGGGCGCGCAGACTTCCCTTGGGATGTTAGGTGGGGATGTGGGCTGAGTCAATAGTCGAGCAGACCATTTGGCCCAGGCAAAGCGCATGGATTCAACTATCGGCGGTTTCCTCCGCATGTTACAATTGCTGTTCGCCTGAATATAAGCGAGGCAAATCCTGTGATCCCCTCTTGCGGGCGAATCCTGCGCCATCCAAATTGTCAGTGACGAGGTCGAACCATGTCCGGCCATTCCAAATGGGCCACAATCAAGCATAAGAAGGGCGCGCTCGATGCCAAGCGTGGCAAGATTTTTACCCGCCTGATCAAAGAAATCAGCATTGCCGCCAAGAACGGCGGCGGCGATCCCGATTCCAACCCGCGCCTGCGCACTGCCATTGTCGCTGCCAAGGCCGAGAACATGCCGGCCGACAACATCAAACGCGCCATTCAACGCGGCACCGGCGAGCTCCCCGGCGCGACTTACGAAGAATTTTCTCTTGAGGGCTACGGTCCCGGCGGCGTCGCCATTCTGCTCGATATCAACACCGACAATCGCAATCGCACCGTCAGCGAAATCCGGCACGTGTTCGGCAAAAATGGCGGCAACATGGCCGAAGCCGGCGCCGTTTCCTGGATGTTCCACAAAAAAGGCGACATCATCATTCCCAAAAGCGCAGCTAAAGAAGACGACCTCATGAACATCGTGCTCGAAGCCGGCGGCGAGGATCTGAACGATGACGGCGAGAACTGGGAGATTCTCACCGAACCCTCCGCCTACGAGGCTGTGCTCGAAGCCGTGAAAAAGGCCGGGATTGAACCGGTTTCTTCCAGCGTTGCCTGGATTCCGCAAAACTACATCAAGCTCGAAGGTCCGGCCGCCAACACCATGATCCGCCTGATGGAAGCCCTCGAAGAGCACGATGACGTGCAGAACGTGCATTCCAACTTCGATATCGACCAGAAGCTGTTGGAAGAAGTAGCCGGATAGCTGTGGAATAGCGGCCGCGGGCCGCGTCATGCGAATGCCACGGCAGATTTGACTCCATGCCGTTCCCGCTCTTCTGCATGATTTCATCCGAGATCTGTCGGCCGATCTGTCCTGGGAAATCCGCTCCAAATCCAGTTTTCCACAGAACTGTGCATAATTCTGTGAAAAACTCAGGCTGCGACGTTATAAACGATTCATTCACAATTGTTTCAGCACTTTGCACTGGTGCGAGGGCTGGCCCGCTCGGGGTAAGGAAAACGCCTTAGCAATCGCCCCGCGGGCTCCGACAACGGCAAACATGAAAGTCCGGCTTGACAGACTTCTGGTAGATCGCGGTCTGGTTGCATCGCGGGAACGCGCACACGCTCTCGTTCTCGCGGGCAAGGTGCTGGTGGACGAACAGAAGATCACGAAAGCTGGCTCTCAAGTTGCCGAGGATGCCTCCATCCGGCTGTTGGGAGACGACTTGAAGTACGTCAGCCGGGGCGGCCTCAAACTTGAACGCGCGCTCGAATGCTGGCGCATCAACGTGGCGGGCAAGACTTGCGTCGATATCGGCGCCTCTACGGGTGGCTTTACCGATTGCCTGCTGCAACACGGAGCCGCTCGAGTGATTGCCATTGACACCGGTTATGGCCAGATGGATTTCAACCTCCGTCAAAACCCCAGAGTGAGGCTTCTCGAGAAAACCAACGCGCGTTATCTCAGCCGAGCGGCTGTCGGCGAATTGGCTGACCTTGTCGTAATGGATGTGTCGTTCATCTCTGCCACGCTGATTCTGCCTGCCGTTATTGCGTCGGTTTTCCCCGAAAACGAAAACCGCTGCGGCCGCCAGATCGTCGTCCTGGTCAAACCGCAATTCGAAGCCGGCAGGGAATCCGTTGGCAAGGGCGGTATCGTCCGCGATGAGGCCGCGCAGGTGGCTGCAGTGGAGAGAGTCCGGAAGAGTTTGCTCGATCGGGGCTTTATGCGCACGGATGTTGTCGAATCGCCGATCTTAGGCGCGGAAGGCAATCGCGAGTTTCTGCTTTACGCTATCTTCTAGCCTTTCAATTTGCGGCGTGCCGTGGGGTGAACCATTCTCAACGAATTCTGTACAATCTTTCTTTTGCCTTATGGCAAGCTCGCAACCGCTTTCGTCATCCCAGACCCGAGCCAAAGTCGCGGCGATCATCTCTCGCCCGGACCGTCCGGAAGTGGCACGCTCTCTGCCCGGTCTGCTGGAGTGGTTCCGCGATCACGATTATCAGGTCATCGTTGATCGCGAAACGGCCACGTTTGCCCATGGTTTGGAAGTTGTGGACCGGTCGCAGATGTCGACGCGCCCGCTGGATCTGGTTTTGGTTCTGGGGGGCGACGGTACGTTGCTCTCCGCCGCCCGCGCCACTGCCGCCATCGATGTGCCTCTGCTCGGCGTTAACCTGGGGTCACTCGGTTTTCTCACCGACGTTCCTCTTCTCTCGCTTTATCCGATGCTGGAATCGATCAGCGCTGGAAAAGCTACCGTCGAACAGCGCACCCTGATGCAGTGCGAGTTGCTTCGCAAGGATTCGCTGCTGGGCAGCTATCTGGTTTTCAATGACGCAGTGGTGAACAAGACCGCTCTGGCGCGGCTTAACAACTACGATCTTTTCGTCGACAAGATGTTCGTTTCCAGTTACCGCGCCGATGGCATGATCGTGGCCACGCCCACCGGGTCGACCGCGTATTCTCTCTCCGCCGGCGGTCCCGTGCTGATGCCGTCTGTGCACGCCTTCGTGATCACTCCGGTCTCGCCTCACTCTCTCACCCATCGGTCGCTCGTGGTGCCCGATTCGTCCGAAATCGAACTCCTGCTGCGCAGCGATCAGGAGGTGGCCTATCTCAGTCTTGACGGCCAGCCGGGCCTGGATTTAAGCGACGGAGATCGCGTCCGCTGCCGGCGCTCGGAGCACAAAGTAACGCTCTTCCGCACCGATGCTGATTTCTTCCAGGTTCTGCGCAGCAAACTCAAATGGGGAGAACGCTAACTCTCGTGAACTCGAGGGCACTATGCGTTCCCAAAGCGTTCGCTTGGGTCACCTTGTTTATCGTATTGGCCTCGACCTTTGGCGTATGCGCCCAGCAGATTGCGCCATCCGCTGCTCGCGTGCCGGCGTGGAATAACAATTCACTCATCGACATTCAGAAGAAAGGCGGCGACCCCGCTCGTTCCGGCGATGTCAAGATCGAATTCTACGGACACGACGCGTTCAAGATCACGTCGCCGGACGGTTTGACCATTCTTACCGATCCCTGGAAGAACGATCCAAGGGGTCATTACCCAAAGTGGTTCCTGCATGAGTTCCCGGCGATTCGGGTTGACTTAGTTCTTTCAACTCACGCGCATTTTGATCACGATGCTGTCGAGCGTCCGAACGCGCTGATGGTGCTGGAACGTCTGGTTGGGCGATTTAAGCTGGGCGATGTCGAAATCACGGGCCTTGCCGATAAACACCAATGTCAGCCAACACCCGAGGCTAATTCGGATCGCGCTACGGGAGACTTCCAGGATGAGATGTGTCCGCCAAACAACGTGATCGGGTTCGATAACGCGATTCAGATCATTGCGACCGGAGGATTGCGGATCGCCGTGTGGGGCGATAACCGCGCAGTCCCCGATCCATTTCTCGATCATTATTTGAACAACGTCGATGTCATCATTCTTCCCGTCGACAACGTGCTGACACGCCCCGAGGTAGAGGCAATCGTGCGGAAATATGATCCCAAAGCCGTAATTCCATCCCACTATTTCATTAAGGGTTTAACGACTGATATTTCCGGTCTGGAGTCGGCCGATGCATGGGTAACGGAGCAGGAGAAAATTCCTCACGCAGATGTTCGTCGTCTCGATCGCGCGGACTTGACGCTTAATCCGGCCGACCTGAAAGGATGCCATCACAGGATCTACTGCTTCGGCAGTCACTTTGAGAAGAAGTAGAAGTTGGATGAGCAAAGGTGAGTTAGTTCGTCCCATCGATTGGCGGCTCGCTCTTTCGGCGGCAACCGGGTTGCGCTCCGCTACATTTCGCCGGCAAACAGATCGCGTATTTTCTCCCGCTTCCGAATGACTTTGGCCGATTTACCGCTCACCAGGATTTCTGCGGGTCGCGGACGCGTGTTGTAATTTGACGCCAACGCCATCCCATATGCTCCCGCATCAAGTATGGCCAGCAGATCTCCTTCTTCAACTCGCGGAAGTTCGCGATCATGGGCAAAAAAATCCGCCGACTCGCAGACCGGCCCCACCACGTCCACGATCTCCTTTTCAGCCGAATCGCCACCCTGAAGCACGGGCACAATTTCATGGTGGGCGTCATACAGCGCGGGACGGATCAGATCGTTCATTGCCGCATCTACGACTACAAACTGCTTCCCGTCGTTGGCCTTCCTGTAACTCACGGCGGTGAGCAGTACCCCCGCCGGCCCAACGATCGATCTTCCTGGCTCCAGCAAGAGATGTACCTTCAGACGTCGCAGAGGATCTGTGATCGCTTGTGCATACCGAGCGACACAATCGCCAAACTTGCCGAAACTTGATCCGTCATAATCGATTCCCAGCCCGCCACCAGCATCGACATACTGGATGCTGTGCCCGTCGTCCCGGAGGGCGCGTACCAGGTCGGCCAACCGGTCGATCGCCTCACCGAACGGGGCGGGATCCGTGATCTGCGAGCCGATATGAACGCTCACCCCGGCAACTTCCAAATACGGCATTCTGGAAGCCTGGGCGTAGAGAGCGCGCGCCTCGCGAAGCGGCACGCCGAACTTGTGTTTGTGCAGACCGGTGGAAATGTAAGGATGAGTCTTCGCCGCGACATCGGGATTGACGCGGAACGCGATCGGCGCTCTCCTTCGCAGTTGCTCCGAACACTCGCCCAACGCCCGCAGCTCGGATTCGCTCTCCACGTTAAACAGCAGTATCCCCGTCCGCAGCGCGGCCACTATTTCTTCCTGTGTTTTCCCGACGCCGGAGAACACCGCATTCTTCGCGAAGCAGCGATCAGCTGCCAGAACCCGCTCCAGTTCTCCGCCTGAGACCACATCGAATCCGCATCCCTCCCGCCCCAGCAGGCGAAGAAGGTTCACGTTGGAATTTGCTTTTACCGAATAGCAGATCGTGTGCGGGACACCGCGGAAAGCGTCCTCGAAAGCCCGCAGCCGCGAGCGGATCATCGCTGCCGAATAAACATACAGTGGCGTGCCATGACGCCCGGCGAGCCGCGGGAGCGGAACGCCTTCGCAGTGCAGGACGAACCCCTCACCGCGACGCCCATGAACTTTGCTTTTGTGGAAAACAAAACCTGGAGGCCGCTCCGCACTCGCAATCCGTTGGCGCCGCCTCATTTCCTTTTGGCCGTACCAGCCGTCGCGCCATCTTTCACCTTCATCGCCACCACCGTTTGGTCGTCAAAGGTTTCCACTCCCGCGGAGTGTTCAGCGACTGCTTTGAACAGGGAAGCGACCACGCAGTCGGCCGATTGGTCTGCGCACTCGGCGATTATCTTCTCTGTCCGCCCCCGCCCGAACAGTTCTCCCTTGCGGTTGCGCGCATCCAGAATTCCGTCGCTGAAAAACACAAACAGATCGCCGGGCTTGGTGCGAAAATTGAACTCGTCATAGGAAGTTTCGTCGAACAGGCCGAGCGGCAGGCCGGTGGCTTCAATCACTCCGATTTTGCCGCCGTGTACGTGAACCGGCCGCGGAAGGCCCGAATTGGCCACCGTCAGCGTGCGCCGCTCATCATCCCACACGGCATAGATCAGAGATACGAACTGCGCCTCGATCCGGCGTTCGGCCAGTGACAGGTTCACCGCGGAGAGCATTTCTGCCGGCCCTGGCTCGATTGGCGCGTGCGAGCGCAAAATGCCACTGACCAGCGCCGCATAGATAGCCGCCGGCGCTCCCTTGCCGCTGACGTCGCCAATTACGATCCCCAGCCGCGAAAGCGAATAAGGAATGAAGTCGTACAGATCGCCGCCGATGGTGCGCGCCGGCACGAACTTCGCCGCCAGCTCGAGATGCTCCAGTTGTGGCCTGCTGGGAGGTAGCAGGCGTCCCTGCAATTCGCGCGCCATAGATAAATCCCGCTCCAGCCTCCGTTCCTGGCGCGCGACTTCTTCGTAGAGGCGTGCGTTTTCGATGGCGATCGCTACCTGCGCCGCCAGCGTTGTCACCGTTCGACGGTGATCGTCCGTAAAAAATCCGCGTCGCGTGTGCTCCAGATCGAGCACGCCGATCACCTTGTCCTTATAGACCAGTGGTACGGCCAGTTCCGACTTCGTCTCCGGATTCAGTTCGATGTACCGCGTATCCTTGCTGACATCGGGCACCAGCACGGCCTGTCGCGTGGTTGCCGCGTAGCCGACAAGTCCTTGGCCGAGCGCCACTTCGTGCTTGAGATGAACGTTTTCGTTGAAGCGCAGTGAGAAACGATGCTGCAGCTTTTCTCCCGAGGAATCCACCAGCAAAATGCTGAACATCTGGTAGTCGATCAGGCGGCGCAGCAGTTCGGCAATGCGCCCCAGCAGTTCGTCGAGATTCAAAATCGAGGTCAGCTCCCGCGCAATCTCGTTCAGCAGCAGAAGAATGCGCGCCTGCCGCGTCGTCCGCGTATAAAGCTGAGAGTTTTCAATGGCCACCGCCATGCGCGATGCGATCAGCGCCAGCAATTGGCTGTGTTCCTGAGTGAAATGTCCCGGCTCGCGCGCCTCCAGATCGATGACCCCAATGACACGGTTTTTGGTGATCAGCGGCACCGCGAGTTCGGAGCGAACGTAGGGGATGGCGGAAATGTAAGCCGGATCCTGGGCAACGTCATCCACCAGAATCGCCTGCCGCAATTGCGCAGCCCTTCCGGTTACGCCCTGCCCAACCTTCAAGCGGGTACGTTCAGCGAACTCTGGCGGATACCCCACCTGAAAACGGATACGCAATTCCTGGGTTTTTTCGTTCAGCAGGAGAATCGCGAAAATTTCATAATCGATAAGTTTGCGCACCAACTCGGCAACCCGGCGCAAAGTGGTGTCCAGGTCGAGAGAGGTCGCCAGCACATCGGCAACCTCCAGCAGCAGAGGATCGACCTGCAAGTGCTTTTCCGGTTTATTCAGGCCCGGTTTGCTTAGAACTGAAGACATTGCTTTCTATGATAACAGCCACGCTCATTGCGCTTTCGCGGGCCCATTGGATCCAGCGATTCCCCTCACTCTCGCGGCACGATGCAGATGTCAGAGAGGTTGCGGTACCTTTCGGCGTAGTCCAGGCCGTAGCCCACTACGAATTCATCGGGGATTTTGAACCCCGTATAGTCCGCTTCCAAAGGCAGTTTGCGGCGCGAAGGCTTGTCAAGCAGGGCCGCGATCTTCAGCGACCGTGGCTTGTGTGCCAGAAGAACCTTTCTCAGATACGTCAGCGTCAAGCCCGTATCCAAAATGTCTTCCACCAGGATCACATTCTTATCCTGCATGGACTGATCGACGTCTTTGGTGAACTTCACCTCGCCCGTGGAATCCCAGCCGCTTTTCAGTTCCTGGTCCGGGCTGGGCCGGTTGCCGTAGCTGGAAACTCCAATGAAATCGAAGGTTGAATCCAGCTTGACTTGCCGGGAAAGATCGGCCAAAAAAATTGCGGCGCCCTTCAGAACGCCTACAAAAATCACCGGCTGTCCGGCAAAATCGCGCGTGATCTCGGCTCCCATTTCCGCCACGCGCCGGGCGATCTCGTCCCTCGCGATCAGCACCTTCAGTTCGTTCATGGCGATTCATATTAAACTAATTGAGCTGCCAGCTACGAGCAGCGAGTCTGTGCTGCATTGTTCTTTGTCATTGCGAACGGAGTGAGGGATCCAGGGTCTTGGCAGTCGCGGGCGCCCAGATTGTTCGCTTCCCGCGGGATGACAGGGACTGTGTGTGTAAGCTGATTCGGAGACTCGCTACCGCTCACTCGCAGCAGAACTCAAAGGGCAATACAAAATCTTATGAATCTCAAAGGCATCAAACTGACCTGGTTGGGCCACGCTACCTTTCGCCTGGAGACTCCCGCAGGTAAAACCGTCATCATCGACCCCTGGATCATGGGCAACCCGATGTGTCCGGAATCCGAGAAGAAAGTGAAAAAAGTCGATGTGCTGCTCTGCACCCACGGCCACGGCGATCACATCGGCGACGCGGTAGAAGTGATCAAACAGCATAATCCCATGGTGATTGGCATTGCCGAACTCGTCGCCTGGCTGACAAAAAAAGGCGCGAAGCGGACCTCCATGATGAATAAGGGCGGCACGCAGACCGTCGGCGATATCAAAGTCACCATGGTGCACGCCGACCACTCCTGCGGCATTCAGGATGGCGACGAAATGGTCTACGGCGGCGAAGCCTGCGGCTACGTGATCGAGTTTGAGAATGGCGTAAAGATTTACCACGCCGGCGATACCAATGTCTTCGGCGATATGGCGATTATTCGCGAGCTCTATAACCCCGAAATTGCCATGATCCCCATCGGCGATCACTTCACCATGGGCCCGCGCGAAGCGGCCTACGCCTGTTCTCTGCTGAAACCGAAAACTGTCATCCCCATGCATTTTGGAACGTTTCCGGTGCTGACGGGCACGCCCGCCGCTTTGCATAAACTCGTTCCCGGCATCGAAATCGCAGAAATGAAACCAGGGGTAGCAATCCTATGACTTCTCGACAAGCCCAGCCGCAACCTGACCGCCTGGGCGGTGAGTGGTACGCCGAGTTCGAGCGAATGTTGCGAACGCTTAATCAGAAGGTCACGCGTAATCGAGATAGGGACCTCGCTGGATTCAAGCCGCACTGCGGCGACAGATACGACGAAGACCGCGTCGTGGTGGTTGGCATCGCTACAAACGGCTGGGAGCCAAAGTTCAAGATCGGGGATGAGTACACCGAGGCGTCAAAAAAGATCCACGAACCGGCGCGCCTCGACCCGCACGCATTGCACGGTCCGGCGTGCTGGGTGCAGACCTCCCGCTTCTGGCAGCTCATCCGGTCCGTTGTCTGCGCTCGCTGTCGAGTCTCCGAGGGCGGGGAATGGATCACCCGCATTTGCTGGAACAACCTAGCTAAGATAGCGCCGGCCGACGGCGGCAACCCCGGAGGGGTGCTCTGGCGTGAAGAGGTCGACCACTGCCGAAAACTCCTTGAGATAGAGATAGATGCGCTACAGCCAAGGACAATTCTCGTGTTGACTGGACGACGGTGGTACGGCGAGTTTGCTGACGTCCTGGGTGAGCCCGAGCCGGGCACCGAGGGGAAGGAATTTGTCCTGGGAGTTTCGTCAAGCGATCGACGGATCCACATATTCTGCGAGCACCCGCGCAGCTATGGCTGGAGAAAACCTGCCGAGGAGATCCTAGATGCATGGAAAAAGTACCGCAATTGACAGATCAAAACAGCGGGGAAGCAAGCCCCGCTGGCGTCACGATGGCATTACCGCCGATGCGGTAGACGACTATCTCTACTCCATGCTTCCGAAGCGCGACGCTGTCGTGGCGGAGATGGAAGTCTACGCCACGGAGCATAACGTCCCAATCGTCGGTCCCGCCGTGGCGCGCGTCCTGCAACAGCTTGCGCTGATGATCGGCGCGAAAACAGTATTCGAGCTGGGCTCCGCAATCGGATATTCCACCGTGTGGTGGGCCCGCGCCGTGGGCGAAAAGGGGCGCGTTTTCTACACGGACGGAGATTCGCGAAACGCCGAGCGTGCCCGCCGCTACTTCGATCGCGCCGGAGTTGCGAAACTGATCACTCTTCACACCGGCGACGCTCTCGAATTCCTCTCCGAGCAGAAACAGGAATTCGACATCATCTTCAATGATGTCGACAAAGAGGACTATCCGCGGGTTCTGCGGCTCGTGCCGCCGCGCCTGCGCAAGGGTGGCCTGTTCATTACGGACAACGTGCTGTGGAGCGGCCGCGTCGCCCAAAAGAACCCGGCCGAAGCCTCGACTAAGGCCATCCTCGAATTCAATCGCCAGCTCTACGACCTGAAGGATTTTTTCACCACTATTCTGCCGATTCGCGATGGCGTAGCCGTTGCAGTAAAAAAGTGAAGCGTCGAGTAGCACCGCCGGCGTCCTGAGAAAGAAGTACCGCCGGCGCCTGCGCGAGCGAAGTCGAAGGGTCCCGCTGGCTGTTGTGAGCGCGTCCCGCTCTCACTTCCAAAGTCGCGAGGCTTTGGCTCCTACACTGGCTCTTAGATCGACTTCACAGGAATCGCCAGCAAATCATCCACCAGCCCGACTTCTTTCTGAAAGAAGGGTTCTGCGTAGGTCACGCCCCCGAGCATGCCGTAATACCGCGCCATAGCTTCTACCCGCGCGCGAATTTCCTCGTGGGCAGGGAAGAGGCCTTTGCCTGCCTCCTGATCGCTGAACTGCGATTTATAGGCCATGATGGACGCATACTTCGCATCGAACTGCTCGGTGATGTCCACCACAAATGTCGGCCGAATATCGTAGTACAGCGTCGCATAAATAATCTTGAATGGCCGGTGGGGCGCCGACGCAGCGCCGACGCCTGCCCCAAGCGAAGTCGAAGGGTTCCGCTGGCTGTCCTCAGCGCCTCCCGCGCCCAGCGCAGCTTGCGGATCCAGTTTCGCCAGCCCCGCCAGAAAACACGCTTCATAACCCAGTACGGAGGCGGTGTAGTGATCCGGATGCCTGCCTTTCCAATAGGGCAGAATCACCGCCCGCGGCCGCGTCTCGCGAATAACGGAGGCAACCTTGAGCCGGTTTTCCCAGGTATTCTCGACGCGCCCGTCGGGAATATCCAGCGCGCGGCGCCAAGTCACTTCAAGAATCCTCGCAGCATCGCCGGCCTCGCGTGCCCGATCTTCGGCCGTGCCGCGTGTTCCCATCTCTCCCTGCGTCAGATCGAGAATTCCCGTGCGCTGCCCGCGTTGGGCGGTTTTCAGCAGCGTGCCGCCGCAGGTCTGCTCAATATCGTCACGGTGCGCAGCGATAGCAAGAACATCGAGAGAAGAGGGTTGCATAACGTCGGAAAGAATACAGAGATGCGCCGCTCAATCGCAAACCTGGCCTCGTCGAGGTTCTTGACCGGCCCATCGAAGACAACCCGGCTGAGACTGCGCGAAGCTTTGGATTGGGTGCGAACAATGAAAAATAGATGGGAAAACTCCCCGGCCATTGACGCATACACGGTACACATGTATAATGTACACGTGATTCTCACCTTTGCCGATCAGGCGACCGAGGATCTTTACCACGGAAGGAACACGAAAGCGGCGAGGAAGATCGACAGGCGAATCTGGCAAGTCGCTTTTCGCAAACTCGATATCCTTAACGCTGCTGCCAGTCTTGCTGATTTAAAAAGTCCGGGGAACCAGCTTGAGAAGCTCAAAGGCGAGCTCGTGGGTTTATACAGCGTTCGGGTGAACGATCAGTACCGAATCGTTTTCCGCTTTCAAAATGGAAATGCTATGGACGTTCGCTGCATCGGCGTTCATTGAGTCGAGCAAGTGAGGAGAAAAAGAAGAACATATGGCCTTGCCCCGGGAACGTATCGCAACTCATCCTGGCGAAGTGCTTTTGGAGGAGTACATCCGGCCTCTGGGTCTTACACAGGCTGCACTGGCCAGCGAGATGGGGATCTCCACCAATCGGCTGAACGAATTGATCAAGGGGAAGCGGGGCATCACCGCGGATACTGCCCTCCGGCTGGCCCGGCGATTCCACACCTCGCCTGAATTCTGGATGAATCTTCAGTCGGCCTACGAACTCACCGAGGCGCGTGCCGCGATGGCCGGAGACTAGACCTATATCCGATCCCGGCCGATCTCAGTCAAGGTTCCCCTGCTCCAGCACAACATTCTCGCGCACGATGAGCCGGTGCGCCGCCATCTCCTTCAGCACCGGCAGCACGCGGCTCACGTGCTCGTCCGTATCCACAAAAATAATAATCACCGGCAGCTTGCCGCCCGTCTCGACCAGATGCGCCGTCTCCACGCGATGCCGCCCCAGAAATCCTGCCACCGCATGCACCGCCGTGGCCGCATAAACATTCTCCTTGCGCAGGTAATTGAGAATCTCCATGTGCAGCGGCCGGTGATGCCATTGGTCTGCTTCGTTCAGGTAAATGGTGACTTGTACCGCCATCGCGTTCGCCATTCTACAGCACCCGCGCCAATGCCATGCCGGCCAGCGCACCCGCGAGGCAAAGCAGGTTATTGCTGAAGATGTTGACTAGCATCAGCCCCCACTGTCCCTGTTCGAAGAACGCCATGCTTTCGAAGGCGTAACTGGAGAAAGTCGTGAACGATCCGCAGAAGCCCACGACCACCAGCAGCCGCCAGCGCGGATCGACCAACGCCCGCTCCGTCGTCCAGATCACGAAGAAACCGACGATGAAGCTGCCTACAATATTGACCAGTAGCGTCCCGTAGGGAAAAACAGGAGCGAATCCGCGGGCGGCCAGGCGGCTGAGCCAGTAGCGAAGGTTGGCCCCGGCTATAGCGGCGACAGATACAGCGAGGAAATCTCTCACGGTGGAATTTCTCCTACAAAAACCAGCCTAGATTTTGTAGGAGTCATCAGCACCGGCCGCAAGTGGCCGACGCGGTTCGGGCGAACTCCATCGCCGTACGCCCATTGTAGAACGGAGAAGCGCCGGGAGTCATCTCCGAATTGCAGGCGGTTGTTTCTTTTTATGCGGCGCGGCTTAAGGTGCGCGCCGGCTCCGAACGATAATTCTTGGCCGCGAAAATCGTCAGCACAACAAATGCCAACAGTACTGCCAGCTGCGTGATCACAAACGGCGGTTCCTTCTGCGTTGGGGCCAGCACCCGCAGAGTCGCCGACTTCTCAAATAACTGCACGATCAGAACAAAAACATTCAGATAGAGCGCCATCCCCGCCGTGATCACATAAGTTCGACGCCACACTCCCCCGAGGTGGAAGACGTATCGAGCCGGAATAGCCAGAGCCAGCAGCACTACGGAAATAATTCCCACTTTGAGTCCGGGCGTTAGGTGATCATTGGGGAAGCCGAACCCCGTCAGGCTCGTCAGCAGTGTGCTGGTCAGAAAGATAAACGTGATGCCGTTCAGCGCTTTGTTGCGGATCATCCCCCAAAGCACCACCAGGCCCGATCCAATTCCGATCAGGCTGATCACTACGTGGATAAGGGTGTACGCATACTTCGACAGGCCAAGGATCATGACACTGCCTCCCCAGAGAAGATTTCGACAGTCGCGGAAACGAACGTTCCGCCGACCTAGACTACTCCCCACAACCCGCTCTGCAAACCTCAAAATTCAGCCGGCCGCGAGCTACTTCTTGCGCTCTACGAGGTAGCGCGCCAGCGCTTTCAGCGTCTCCGCACGCTCTGCGAAAGGCTCGAGTGCGGCGAGGGCCGCCGTCACCAAGTCGTTCGCTTTGCGCTGCGATTCTTCAATTCCAAATAGCGCCGGATAGGTTGCTTTCTCTGCCGCCGTATCTTTGCCTGCCGTCTTGCCCAGTTGCTCGGAGGTCTGGGTCACGTCAAGAATGTCATCGACAATCTGGAAGGCCAGGCCCACCGACTTTCCAAACGCCCGCAGTCTGGACACCTCACCGTCCTTTGCCTCGGCGTAAAGCCCTCCGCTCACCAGGCTTGCCGTGATCAGCGCCGCCGTCTTCGAACGGTGGATATACTCAAGCATCTCTGCTGTCGGCTGCATGTGCTCGGCTTCCAAGTCCACCACCTG
>DATKPV010000013.1:0-45520 GCA_035523915.1 Candidatus Aquilonibacter sp.
CCCACCGACTTCGGCGTCGTCACCATGGTTACGACCTTCAGCCTGCTGATCATGAGCTTCGGGCTGAACGGGTATAACGAGGCGGTCCTGCAACGAAGCGACATCGATCACAACCTGGCCAGCAACCTGTTCTGGATTAACTTCGGGGTCGGACTGGCTTCAGCCGCGGCTTTTGCCGCCGCTGGGCCGCTGCTTGCCAGTTTTTATCGAGACCAAAGGCTGGTCCATGTTACGGCTGGAATCTCTTTGACGATTCTCATCAGCGGGGCTTCGGTGGTGCACCTGGCTCTGCTCAAGCGGGCTTTGCGTTTTTCTGCTACCTCGGCAAATGAGGTTGGGGCGACACTTGTCTCGGTTGTGCTTTCGGTCGCCATGGCATGGCGAGGATGGGGCTACTGGGCATTGGTCGCCGGGCTGGTTTCCCGTGGTTTGGTGCAGGCCATCGGAGCGTGGTGGCTATGCCGCTGGATTCCAGGACGGCCGCGCCGGGTCGAGGGAACCGGATCGGTGGTACGCTTTGCGGCGCACGTCTATGGCCGCTATTGTCTGAACTACAGCACCCGAAACACAGACAACCTGCTGGTCGGCTGGCGCTTCGGACCGGGTCCGCTGGGATTTTACAAAAAGGCATACGACCTGTTTCTCCTTCCTGCCAACCAATTGCTCGTGCCGGTATCGGATGTGGTGCTCTCTACTTTGAGGCGGCTGGAACGAGGGTCGGCCCAGTATCAGAGGTATTTGTTGAACGGGCTTTCGATTCTGGCGTTCGTGGGCATGGGTGCGGGAGCAGTTCTGACTCTTGTCGGTAAGGACCTGATCCGCATGATATTGGGATCGCAATGGGGTCCGGCGGGGCAGATATTCACATTCTTCGGCCCAGGCATCGGGATTATGCTGATTTACGGGACTCACGGCCTCATTCATCTTTCGCTGGGCCGGGCCGATCGCTGGCTGCGCTGGGTCCTGGTGGAACTGACGGTGACCGTGCTTCTTTTTGTGCTTGGACTGCGATGGGGCCCGGTCGGAGTTGCGGCGGCCTGGACAGTCTCATTTTGGATTCTTACCCTCCCGGCGTTTTGGTACGCCGGCCGACCCATCGGCTTCGGAATCAAACCGGTCGTCGGGACGGTATGGAGGTATGTCTTGTCCGGTTTGATAGCAGGTTGCGGAGCGGCAGCAGCCGAGCGTTTCCTTCTTTCCCCGGCCGGGCCGAGTGCCCTCGGGGCGCTGAAACATACTCTGCTGATCTTTCCGCTCACCAGCTTTTTGTATCTGCTGGCGGTAATTATTCTGCATGGAGGCGTGGATCCGCTGGTGGGCTTTGCGAAGCTCATTCCCGATTTGGTTCCCTGGCAGCGGACTGCCAAGAGAGCGATGGTTGAGGCAGCAATGTCGACGGCTCAGCGTTCCTAGGACAGCGAGGGATTTGAGCGATGGTCAAAGCAATTTGAATCCGACTATCCTCGAATACGACCGATGTCACTGCAAGCTGCTTAATATGTTGGACCGGTTACAGCGCGCTTATCGCCATAGAGTGGCAGGATTGTTATTCCGCAAACGGGTGGCAACTCGTCCGGAGCGGCCGCTGATCTCATTTACCTTCGACGATTTTCCCCGCTCGGCATTACTCGCAGGAGGAGCCATTCTGCAGCGCTTCGAAACGGCGGGCACTTATTACGCCTCTTTCGGGCTGCTGGGGAAGAAGAGCAGCACCGGCGAAATGTTCACGGCTGACGATCTGGAATTGCTGGTCGACCAGGGACACGAGTTGGGATGCCACACCTTTGGGCACTGCGACTCGTGGGAAACGGAGCCCGGGGAATTCGAAAACGCCATCGCGGAAAACCGCGCCGCTTTACAGAAAATATTTCCGGGAGCTGAGTTTCAGAGTTTCGCGTATCCGATCAGCTTGCCCCGGCCAGAAACAAAGGCCCGAGTAGCGCGCCATTTCGCCTGCTCTCGAGGGGGCGGTCAGACTCTCAACGCCGGGAAGACGGATCTTAATCAGCTTTCCGCATTTTTTCTGGAGAAGAGCCGGGACGATTTTGGAGCCATCCAGGAACTGATTGATCGCAATCGTCAGGCCCATGGCTGGCTCATTTTCGCCACCCACGACATTTCGGAAACCCCGACTCCGTTTGGCTGTTCTCCCCAGTTTTTCGAGCGGGTGGTGCGGGCCGCAGCGGATTCAGGTGCGCAGATTGTTCCCGTGGTAGAGGCGTTGCAAATCTTGGGGGTGCCGGTCCGCGAAGTTGCGCCACGGCGAACGCGTCAGTTCGCCATACTATCCCGCAGGACCCAGGGTGCGGCAGAAAATCCCCTGGTGTCGATTCTCATCCCCGCCTATAACGCCCAGGAGTGGATCGCCGACACCATCCGGTCGGCCGTGGCCCAAACCTGGGAGCCAAAAGAAATCATTGTGGTCGACGATGGCTCAGTGGACACTACCGCGGCTGTGGCGCGGCAATTCGAGTCCCAGGGTGTGCGTGTGGTGACCCAGGCCAATCAGGGAGGAGCCGCTGCCCGAAATAAGGCATTCTCCCTTAGCCGCGGCGATTATATTCAATGGCTGGACGCGGACGATCTTCTCGCCCCCGACAAGATAGCCCGCCAGATGGAGGCCGCGCTCCGCGCTGGCAACAAGAAAGTAGCGCTGTCGGGCCCTTTCGGCAGATTCCGCTATCGCTGGTACCACGCCGAGTTTGTTCCGACAGAATTGTGGGCCGACCTCTCTCCCGCGGAATGGCTCTTCAGAAAGATGGGACAAAACCTCTACATGCAGACGGCAACCTGGCTGGTCAGCCGCGAACTGGCCGAGGCCGCAGGCCCGTGGGACACGCGCATGCTGTCCGACGATGACGGCGAGTATTTTTGCCGCGTCCTGCTCAAAAGTGAAGGTACGCGTTTCGTCCCAGAGGCCAAGGTGTACTATCGCGCTTTTCGCTACGACGGCCTGGCCTATATCGGCAAATCGCCGCGGAAGATCGAGGCCTTATGGCTGTCCATGCGATTGCACATTGATTACCTGCGCTCTGTGGAGGATACGTCACGGACCCGCCGGGCCTGCGTAACCTACTTGCAACGCAATCTGATCAACTTCTATCCCAACCGATCCGATATCGTGGCTGAGGCGCGGCAGACCGCTGACCAACTGGGTGGAAGGTTGAGGCCCCCATTCCTTTCGTGGAAATACTCCTGGATGAAGGCCTTATTTGGCTGGAGAATTGCTAAAAATGCGTCGCTGTACCTAAGAAAAACACGATGGGCCGCTTCCAAGCATTGGGACAGGATCGTTTTTCTGCTCCAAACCCGCAAACATGACTTGAGCCTTCCGGCTTTGTCCTCTGCCGCACCTTCGGAAGCCGCAAGTCCAGAGCAGCACCGTCCACTGACCGAAAAGATCGAACGTTCAAACTGATGCGAATCTGCTGCACGAATCCGCTGCTTGATACCCGCTGGGACACATTCGTCTCCCAACACCCTCGGGCCTCGGCGTTTCACCAACGCGGTTGGCTGGAAGCATTACAGCGCACGTACGGCTATGAGCCGCTGGTTCTCACCACATCGGCGGATGGTCGGCCGCTGGATAACGGCATTGTGCTTTGCCGCGTCGCCAGCTGGATGACCGGGAACCGTCTGGTGTCAGTGCCCTTCGCCGACCATTGCCAACCGCTGCTGGATGAGGACCGGGATCTGACTGCCTTCGACGACTGGCTCGGGAGGGCGTGTGAGCAGGAACCCTTGAGATATGTGGAGCTTCGCCCACTGACGGCCTTACCGAGGAGCAGTCTGGGGCTGGAACGCTGTGCTTCGTATTGGTTTCATCAACTCGATCTCAGCGCTAGCCTGGACCAGATTTTCGCGCGGCTGCACAAGAATTCTTTTCAGCGGAATATCCGCCGCGCCGAGCGTGAACGGCTCACCTACGAGAGTGGCCGCTCCCGCTGGCTGGTGGATGAATTCTACCGTCTCCTGGTTACCACCCGCCGGCGCCATCATTTGTTGCCCCAGCCCAGAACCTGGTTCAGAAACCTGGTCGACTGCATGGGCGATAAGATTCAGATCAGACTGGCGCGCAAGGATGGGAGGGCCATCGCCGCCATGCTTTCGCTGCGTCACGCGACGTCGGTGGTTTTCAAATACGGCTGCTCGGATGCCCGCTTTCATCGCTTCGGAGCAGTGCCTTTTCTGTTTTGGAAACTCATCGCCGAGAGCAAGGCCGAAGGAGCGAGGACCATTGATCTGGGCCGCAGTGACCGCGATCAGGCGGGCTTGATGGCTTTCAAAGACCGCCTTGGAGCCACCAGAACGCTGCTCAATTATTACCGGCATACCAACATCCACGCCAAGAACGCGGCTGCAGCTTACGCAGCGCTGGGGACTTGGGATACGATGCTGGCTCTTCCCGACATGGTTTTATCGGCAGCGGGCAGAGTCCTCTACAGGCATCTGGGATAAGGACAAAGCCCTTTATCAGCCGAAATGGTTGGCGGCAACTGCCACAGACATGCACACCACCGGTCATCTGAATGTTTCCGAGAAGTGGGTTGGCAGTCTGTGCTTTGCTGTCCTGTGCGTTATTTTTGTTGCCGGGCTTTGGCCGTTCCACGCACCACGAAATGCGGTGAACTGGCTTCCCGGTGGCGGACTTCGATTTGGACGTTTCGGCAGCGTGGTTAGCCGCGGTGAGTTTCAGGCGACCTCGGCAGGCAAGTCCTCCGACACAATCGAAATTTGGCTGCAGCCCGAAGGCCTGCGCCGCAGCCGCGCAATCTTGAGTTTCGACTCGCCTGCGCATCCTTTGCTCCCCTTCGTGGTCCGCCAAAACCGGGATGCGCTGATTGTGCAAGAACCCAATCAGGACGACAAGGGGATGTATCACGGGGCTTGGCTTGTGGTGAAGGGAGCATTTCGCGAACAGGGACCGCAGTTCGTGACAGTAACACTGGGGCCACACGTTACAGAAGTCTATCTGGATGGAGTTCTGGCTAGAACCTTTCTGATGGCCGGGACCCCCGCCCCGCTGGCCGGGAGACTGGTAGTGGGAGGTTCCCCGAACGTGGCCGATTCCTGGCCCGGTAAAATCATGGGATTGGCCATCTACCACCGGGAGATTTCGGGACCAGAGATAGTCGCTGACTACGAGCACTGGATGAACGCCGGATACCCGACGGGCAAGGCAGACTCGTCGCTCACCGCTCTGTACACATTTCAGGAGGGCGCCGGCAGCGTGGCGCATAACCTGCGTGATCCCGGAACGGACTTGTTGATCCCTTCCAACTTCTTCGTGCTGCATCCGGTTTTTCTCCGCTCCACCTGGCGTGAGTATCGGGGCAACTGGGCTTACTGGCAGGACATCGGCGTAAACATCGCGGGGTTTATCCCCCTGGGGTTTTCGCTGGCTGCGTATTCTTCCTTACGCCGAGGGAAGCGGGTTCTCGCCGCGGCCGTAATCGCAGGATTTCTGACGAGTTTGACCATTGAAGTGCTGCAATTCTTCTTGCCTACGCGCGACTCCGGCACAACCGATCTGATGACCAACACCCTGGGGACGGCCATCGGGGCATTGCTCTACCGCACTTCTTGGGCGCAGCAGACGCTGGCACGAATGGAAACCATGGGTGTGGCCGGAGTTCTGGCACGAAATTCCAGGTCTGAAATGGCTGCCGCGGGGACCCTTGCAGGCAGGCCTGATATCGAAGAAACCAACTGTGAGGTGACACGGCAGTGATCATGTGCGATGTGGCGATCATTGGGGCGGGGCCGTATGGTTTATCGCTCGCTGCTCATCTTAAGGCAAAGGGTGTGGACTTTCGCATCTTCGGCAGCCCGATGCGAACCTGGATTCATCATATGCCGCAAGGCATGCACCTCAAGTCGGAGGGCTTTGCCTCTTCGCTCTATGACCCGGCTTCCGCTTTCACTTTGGCCGATTATTGCCGGGAACGGGGTCTGCCCTACGCTGACATCGGAAGTCCAGTCCCGCTGGAGACGTTTTGGGCCTACGGACTGGAGTTTCAGAAACGATTCGTCCCCGAACTGGAAGACCAATGGGTGGTGTCGTTGCTGCGCAACCCTCAAGGTTTTCAGATCACGCTGGGAAATGGTGAAGTGCTTTCCGCCCGCCGCGTGGTGGTGGCCGTGGGGTTGAGTTATTTCGATTACACGCCGCCGATCCTGGCGGCGCTTCCGCCCGAACTGGCAACCCACAGCTCCCGGCATAGCGGGCTCGAGCGTTTCCGAGGACGGCAGGTTGCAGTGGTTGGGGCGGGAGCCTCCGCGCTCGATTTGGCGGCTTTGCTGCTGCAATCGGGAGCCGCGGTTGACGTTGTGGCGCGCGGGGCCAAAATCCGCTTTCACGATCCGCCGGAAAATCTCAATCCCTCCTGGCTGGATCAATTGCGTAATCCGATTACGGGCATTGGTCCCGGGTGGAAGCTGTTCTGGTGCAGCAATCTGCCGCTGCTCTTTCGCAGAATGCCGGAATCGTTCCGCCTGGAGAAAGTTCGCACCATTTTGGGCCCAGCGCCCTGCTGGTTCATCAAAGAGCAGGTCGTCGGGAAGGTGGGATTCCATCTTGGCGTCACGATCAGCGGGGCCACCGTGTGCGACGGGCGGGTCAGCCTTCAGTTGACCGATGGCGCCGGTGGTGCAAAGACACTGACTGCCGATCACGTCATCGCGGCGACGGGATACAAACCGGATCTGCGGCGGCTGGCCTTCCTTGATCCTGCCGTGCTCTCCGAGATCCGCTCCCTCGAGCACGCCCCGGTGCTATCTTCAAACTTCGAGTGCACAGTGCGGAATTTGTATTTTGTGGGCATCACGGCGGCCAATACTTTCGGACCGCTCCTGCGCTTTGCTTTCGGAGCCGGTTTTGCTGCCCCCCGCCTTGCCAGACACCTCGCCCGGAGCGCCCCACGCGACGTGGCAAACCGGGCAACCGTGGCCCAAAGCCGGGCGGCTGCAAGGCCGGAAGCGGCAGAACCAGTAACCAAATAACGCCCATGAGACTTTTCGAATCGCGCCAAAGACACGGGATGGCAGACTGGGACGCCGCTCCCAGAAATGAGCTCCGACGGCCCGTCCACAGATGAGCCTCCAATCAACCAACCAACCGAAAGTCTTGCTTACCGACACGAATCGCTGGACGCTCTCTGCGCGTCTGGCGATGGGACTGGCGGACGCCGGATGCCGGGTTGCGGGAGTTTGCGTCACGCCCGGCCACGCCTTGTCGAAAACCCGCGCCGTGGAACGCACCTTCGCCTACAGCAGCCTGCACCCGCTCAGGGGATTGACCGCCGCGATCGAGGCATTCAATCCTGACTTTCTCATTCCTTGCTGTGATCGCAGCGTGCGCCATCTTCACGATCTCCATTCCCAGCTCGGACTGGGGAACCTCAAACTCGCGCACCTGATAGAGCGTTCCCTGGGAGCACCTGCCAGCTACTCTGTTGTTTCATCCCGCTACGAACTGCTGAAGCTGGCTGGTGAAGAGGGAGTGCGGATACCGCGCACCGAAAGGCTGCAAACGCCAGAAGAAATGGCTTCATGGCAGGCGGCTAAGGCCATGCCGCTGGTGTTGAAGGTGGACGGCACCTGGGGTGGGGGCGGCGTCAGGGTGATTCACAGGGCTGGCGAGGTCCAGCCCGCCATGGCGCAGCTGGCGCGGATGTTTGGCCTCAAACGCGCGCTCAAGCGGCTGGTGATCAATCGCGACGCCTTCTGGCTGCGGCCGTGGTTTGACCGCAGGCCTCACGAGATGATCGTGCAGTCCTACATCCATGGGAGACCGGCAAACTGCGCAGTTGCCTGCTGGGAAGGACGGGTGTTGGCAGGCATCAGCGTTGAGGTGGTCAGTTCTGAAGGAGCCACCGGGCCAGCCAGCATCGTGCGCGTGGTTGACCGCCCCGAGATGATATCCGCTGCCGTACGTATCGCGAGCCGATTGGGGATTTCCGGGGTGTTTGGCCTCGATTTCATGATCGAAAAAGGCAGCGAAGCCGCGTACCTGATCGAGATGAACGCGCGCACTACACCGCTCTGTCATCTTCGGCTGGGCCCGGGGCGGGACATCGTAGGCGCATTGTGGGCGCAGCTGGCAGGCCAGCCTCTCCCAGAGGCGCCGGCAGTCACCGAGAAAAATCTCATCGCCTATTTTCCGCAACCAGCTGACGGTGCGAGTGAACTGCTGGAAGCCGCCTTTCTTGATGTTCCGCACGGACAGCCGGAACTCCTCGAAGAACTTCGCCGTCCCTGGCAGGACCGGAGATTCTTGTTCCGTCTGGGGAACTGGGTGAGCCGGCGGTCTGCCGACAGGAATGGGTCTGAGGCGCCCGCGGGCCGGGTTGACTTCGAACCGCGCGGCCTTCCGCCCGCGTGTGCGGGGGAGATATGGTCGAAGGCCGGGCAGACCGATCGAGCGTGTGAACGCCATTCGCACGAACAGCAATGAAGTTTCGGGAAACCGCACTACCGGGCCTTTTCGAGATTGATCTCGAACCGATGAGCGATGAACGCGGATTCTTCGCGCGCTCCTGGTGCCGGCGCGAGTTTGAGCTTCATGGGCTGAACCCCGAAACCGTGCAATGCGACGTCTCCTACAATAAAAAGCGAGGGACATTGAGAGGTTTGCACTATCAGACGGATCCCCATCCGGAAGCGAAGCTGGTGCGTTGCACTCAGGGATCGATCTACGATGTGGCCGTTGACCTGCGGCGCGATTCGCCGACATTCAAGCACTGGGTCGGAGTGACCCTCAGCGCGCCCAAGCGGAATATGATCTATATTCCGGAGGGCTTCGCCCACGGATTCTTGACGCTCGAAGACGAGACCGAAATCTTCTACCAGATGTCCGAGTTCTACCATCCTGAACTGTCGCGCGGAGTGCGCTGGGACGATCCGGCTTTTGGCGTCGTGTGGCCCGGAGCGGTCAAAGTGATTTCCGAGCGGGACAGAACCTATCCGGATTTCGAATCCAGTCGATGAACCTGTCCAACGAACTCGACAGGCGTGACATGATGGAGATCGGCGGCGACTTGCATCACTTTGCCGCAGAACTCTACCCAATTTGCCGCAGCATCACGGGTGACGGCCTGCGGGAAACTCTCCGACTCATTCAGCGGCGGATTCCCCTGCAGATCTTCGAGGTGCCTTCTGGAACCCCAGTCTTCGACTGGACCGTGCCCAAGGAATGGAACATCCGGGATGCATACATAAAAGATGCCGGAGGCAAGCGGCTGGTGGATTTCCACCAGTCCAATCTGCATGTGCTGAATTACAGCGTTCCGGTTCACGCGACGCTTCCGTTAAGCGAACTGAAAGAGCATCTGTTCACGCTGCCCAATCATCCGGACTGGATCCCGTATCGTACTTCCTACTACAAAGACGCGTGGGGATTCTGCCTTTCGCACCACCAGATGCTCGCGCTGCTCGAGGGCGGGTACGAAGTTTGCATCGATTCATCTCTCAAAGACGGCTACCTGAGTTACGGCGAATGCTACCTGCCTGGCCGCTCCACCGACGCGGTGTTGATCTCGACTCACGCTTGTCATCCTTCGCTGGCCAACGACAACCTCTCCGGTCTGGCCGTCGCAACCGCACTGGCGGAATTGGTGGCGCGGCGCGAGCACCATTATTCCTACCGTTTTCTCTTCGTCCCCGGAACGATCGGTGCGATCACGTGGCTGGCGCAAAATCGCGACAACGTCGGCAGGATTCGCCACGGACTGGTGCTGACCGGCCTCGGAGATCGCGGCGGATTCCACTATAAGAAAAGCCGGCGCGGCGATGCCGAGATCGACCGCGCTGCCGCCCACGTTCTGCGCCACTGCGGGGAACCGGCCGACATGCTTGAGTTTTCTCCCTATGGCTACGATGAACGCCAATACTGCTCCCCCGGCTTCAACCTGCCGGTAGGCTGCCTCATGCGAAGCGTCTGGGGCACATTTCCCGAGTATCACACCTCCGCCGACAATCTCGACTTCATTCAGCCGGCGAGCTTGGCAGGCTCACTCCGCGCCTGCGCCGCGATCCTCGATGTGCTGGAGAATAATCGTGTTTGCAAGAACCTTAATCCCTACTGCGAGCCTCAGCTTGGGAAACGAGGGCTTTACCGGTCGACTGGTGGTACGCCGACCGGGAACGAAATTCATGCGCGGCTCTGGGTGCTGAATCTGAGCGACGGAGAGCATTCGCTACTTGATATCGCGGAACGCTCCGGAATGCCTTTTGCAGCAATCAACGATGCGGCCATGCTTTTGCAAGAGTGCGGCCTGCTCAAGATCATTCAAGAAGCGGCAACCACCGGATCGAACATGGCGCAGTCGAACACAATCAGCCCCTCTCCCACCCTCCCGGACTCTGAGCCGAGCGCAAGCCCGCTGCTCAAGTAGCTGGTTTTCATTTTCGCGCCGCAGATTGCACCCCGCCACCGAAGTGGTCTTTCATCGGAATAATCGCTGAGACCTTGTTACAGGGGCCTCGGCTCTGCTTCGGGAGGCGATGGCAGGATGACTTGTAAATATCACCAAATGAAAAAGTTACAGTTCTTGCCCGGTGGATTGGGGGCGTATATCATCAATCTGTCTCCCCTCAATTTCTCCCCAAAAGCAATGGCCTGTGCTGGGCACAGAGCTGGAATATCGTTTTCTTTGTTTTCTTGCAAAGGAGCGGCATGAGAATTCTGCTGACCGGCCATAAGGGATATATTGGCGCCGTGGCAGTGCCTGTTCTCCAGGCGGCCGGTCACGATGTCGTTGGGTTGGATACGAATCTGTTTGAGGGCTGTGACTTCGCTCAGCCTTTGCCCGCGATCCCAGAAATTCGAAGAGATCTGCGCGATGTGGAGAAACAGGATCTCCAGGGCTTCGACGGCATTCTGCACTTCGCCGCTCTCTCCAATGACCCGCTGGGCGATCTGGACCCCGCCTTGACCTACGACATTAATCATCGCGCATCGGTGCGGCTGGCGGAATTGGCCAAAGCAGCCGGGGTAAACCGCTTCGTGTTTTCCTCGTCTTGCAGCACCTACGGGGCGGCAGGCGACGATTTTCTGGACGAAAATGCTGAACTGAACCCTGTCACGCCTTATGGCGAGTCGAAAGTCCTGGTCGAGCGCGATCTGACAGAGCTCGCGGGCGATAATTTCAGCCCAACCCTCATGCGAAATGCCACCGCTTACGGCGCTTCTCCCCGTCTGCGGCTCGATATTGTCTTGAATGATCTGGTGGCGTCGGCGTTAACCACCGGACAGGTATACATCAAGAGCGATGGCACGCCCTGGCGGCCGATTGTGCACATTCGCGACATCATTGCGGCCGCGATGGCTGTGCTGGAAGCGCCGCGCGAGGTGGTTCACAATCAGGTTTTCAACGTTGGCCGTACGGAGGAGAACTACCGCATTCGCGAACTGGCGGAGATCGTAGCGGAAACCGTACCCAATTGCCGTGTGGAGTATGCGCCGGGTGGCGGACCGGACAAACGCTGCTATCGCGTGAATTGCGACAAGATCCGGCGCTTGGTACCCGGTTTTCAGCCGCAGTGGACGGCACGAAAGGGCGCGCAGGAACTTTATAGTGCCTACCGCGCCGCCGGTCTTCGCGCCGAAGACATGCAGAGCGGGCGATACGTTCGCATCCAGTCGATCCGGCGTCTTCTCCAGGCGGCACAACTGGATTCCTCATTGCGCTGGAGCCGCCAGCCCGCTGAAACCCCAGCGAACGCATAGCTTGCACCGAGTTTAGAGAAAAGGCATGACCACGACCACTATGCCACTTCCTGTTGCACTGGAGCCAGAGCGGACTGTGGGACGCTGCCGTTTTTGCGGCGCTGAACTACGGCAGACGTTTATCGATCTCGGCCTCTCGCCCCTGTGCGAGACCTATCCCTCGCCCGCGGACCTCGACCGGGGCGAAACGTATTATCCGCTCCACGTTTACGTCTGCGAGCAGTGCTGGCTGGTTCAGCTTGCGGAGTATGAGAGTCCGGAGAATATTTTCAGCGACTACGCGTACTTTTCTTCATTCTCGGATTCCTGGCTGGCGCACTGCGACAAGTATTGCGGCGCTATGCAGTCCCGCTTCGGTTTGAATCAGGAAAGCTTTGTGGTGGAAGTGGCCAGCAACGACGGATATCTTCTGCAATACTTCGTCCAGCGCGGCGTTCCGGTGCTGGGGATAGAGCCCGCCGCCAATGTCGCAAAAGCCGCCGTCGAACGCGGGGTGCCCACGCTGGTCAAGTTTTTCGGCGCGCAACTGGCTCGCCAGCTGGCTGCCGAGGGCCGATCTGCCGATCTCGTTCTCGGGAACAATGTGCTGGCGCAAGTTCCCGACCTGAATGATTTTGTAGAAGGCCTGAAGCTTCTGCTCAAGCCCGAAGGCGTGCTCACCCTGGAATTTCCCCACCTTCTTCAATTGATCGAACGCAACGAATTCGACACCATCTATCACGAACATTTTTCTTATTTTTCCCTGCTTACAACGGCGAAGATCATGCAGGCGCACGGCCTGCGCATCTTTGATGTCGAGGAGTTGAAGTCGCACGGAGGGTCGCTGCGGGTTTATGCCTGCCGGGCGGAGAACACGACCCACCGGATCCAGGCGAGTGTCGAAAAAGTTCGCGCCGACGAAGTTCGCGCCCGGCTCGACCGGATCGAGGGCTACCAGGGATTCGCGACGCAGGTCAAGGAGACGAAGCTTGCGCTGGTGGAGTTTCTGCTCGGCGCGGCCAAAGACGGCAAGAAAGTGGCCGGATATGGCGCTCCCGGGAAAAGCGCGACCCTGCTGCACTACTGCGGAATCGGCAAAGACCTGATCGAATACACCGTCGATCGAAGCCCGTACAAGCAGGGCCGCTTTCTTCCCGGCAATCGCATTCCGATTTATCATCCCGACCGGATCGCAGAAGCCAGGCCGGATTTTGTTGTCATTCTCCCCTGGAACCTGAAAGACGAGATCATGCGGCAGTTGCAATTCATCCGCGAGTGGGGCGGGAGCTTCGTGGTGCCCATCCCGAAACTGACGGTGGAATAGGCGAGCCGCGAGAAGGGGCAGCTTTGTGAACATTTTTCTTGATGCGAAAATGACGGACGACGCGCGCCGTGCCGCACTATACCGGGGCTCGATCTTTGCCCAATCGCCGGGCGCCGCGGCGCTGAAATTGTGCCAACTGGCCCAGGAGATGATCGAGGAGGCGTTCCGGCCCGTCGATCCCATGAATGTGCACGAACAGATGCCGGCGGAAAAGTGCGCGGAAATTCTCGGCGGGTTGAAGCCCAGGTTCATTCATCATCCGCTCTCGAAGCGCTACATCCAGGAAATGCTGGCCGAGGCAGGATGCGACCCCACCCAAACGTTTTTCGATGTTCCCCGCATGCGCACGGCGTTCCCCGGCGACTATCTCAAATCTGGCATCGCTTACGCCTTTCATCCCCACCGCGATACTTGGTATTCCGCGCCGTTCTGCCAGGTTAACTGGTGGATGCCGGTTTACCAGTTGAATGCCGAGAATTGCATGGCGATCCATCCGCACTACTTCGATCGTCCCATCAAGAACAGCTCGCGGACGTACAACTACCACAAGTGGAATCTTGAAAGCCGGCACAATGCGGCCCAGCATGTAAAAAGCGATACGCGCATGCAGCCCAAGGCAGAGGAACCGATTGAACTGGATCCTCAGGTGCGCTTGGTTTGTCCGGTAGGAGGCGTTTATCTTTTTTCCGCCGCCAACCTTCACTCCACCGTTCCGAACACTTCCGGCATTCCGCGTTACAGCATCGATTTTCGCACTGTGCATCTAGCGGACGTTCTTGGCCGTGTCGGAGCCCCCAATGTTGACTCGGAGTGCACCGGAACAACCATGGGCGATTATCTGCGGGCCAGCGATCTCGCCCACTTGCCGGAGGACGCGATTGCGCAATATCAGGACGGTACTGAATTGCTCTATGCGAGGGCTTAAAACCACCGTGGCGGGAAGATCCAGAAGGAGGGCCATGCTATGAAAGTCGTGCTATTTTGCGGGGGCGCAGGCATGAGGCTGCGGGGCTACTCCGAAGACGTGCCCAAACCCATGGTCACCATCGGCGCGCGGCCTGTGCTGTGGCATGTCATGAAGTACTACGCGCACTTTGGACACAAAGATTTCGTTCTCTGCCTGGGCTACAAAGCAAACGTCATCAAGAACTACTTTCTCGAGTACGAAGAATCGGTTTCGAACGACTTCGTGTTTTCCCAGGGCGGGCGCAAGCTCGACTTCATGCAGCGCGACATCGACGATTGGAAGATCACTTTTGTCGACACCGGGCAGCGCTCCACCATAGGCGACCGCCTGCGCCTTATCGAGCCTCACGTGCAGGGCGAAGAGATGTTCCTGGCCAACTACAGCGATGGCCTGACCGACTATCCTCTGCCCAGTCTGATCGAAGATTTCAGACGCCGCGATGGCTACGCAACCTTTCTTTCCGTTCAGCCGCGTACCAGCAGTCTTGATACAGTCCAGGTAGGACCAGATGGCGCCGTGCAGGCCATTCGCTGCATGAAGGACTCTAATGTCTGGGTGAATGGCGGCTACTTCGTCCTGCGCAAAGAAGTTTTCCGCTACCTGCGGCCGGGCGAGGAATTTGTCTATGAGCCGATGCAGCGGATGATTTCCGAGGGGCGGGTCTGGTCGCAGCGCTACGAGGGATTCTGGCAGTGCATGGACACCTTCAAAGATAAACAGATCCTCGATGAACTGGAGGCCTCGGGCGCGGCGCCGTGGTGCCTGTGGAAGAACGGGAACCACGCCAACGGAGCTCCCGCATCATGAAGCTGGATTTCTCAAACGGGCGCGATGGGCCGGTTCATGTTTTGTGCCTGGGAGCACACTCCGACGACATCGAAATTGGCTGCGGCGGGACACTGTTGCGTCTTAACAAGGCTCGCCGGGATTTCCGGTTTCATTGGGTGGTGTTCAGCGCCGCCGGACAGCGCGGCCAGGAAGCGCAAAAAGGAGCGGAGCTGTTCACCGCGAACTCCGAGAGGGAAGTGGTGCTGAAGGAGTTCCGCGACGGCTTCCTCCCTTACAGCGGCGGCGCGGTGAAGGAGGTTTTCGAAGAACTGAAGGCACGGGTGAATCCGGATGTCGTCTTTACCCACTGGCAGGGCGACGCGCATCAGGATCACCGCTTGGTCTCGGAGCTGACCTGGAACACCTTCAGAAACCATCTGATCCTGGAGTACGAAATTCCCAAGTACGACGGCGACTTGGGCCGTCCCAACCTGTTTGTGCCGCTGGAAGCCCCTTTCTATGGTGAGAAAGTGGATTGTCTCTTTGCCGCATTTGAATCCCAGCGTACGAAGCCATGGTTTGACCGCGAAACCTTCCTGGGCCTGATGCGCATTCGCGGAATGGAAGCCAATTCTCCGAGTGGGTACGCGGAAGCGTTCCACGTGCGCAAACTGGTGGTCGGCGGTGTTTCCTAAGGGAAAAATGCAAAAATGCATGGTACTCGCGACCTGACCACAACAACTACCCTACCCGAAATGCAAAACTTCTCGCAGTCCCGCGCCCTTCAGTCGCGAGCCCACCGGCTGATTCCCGGCGGTTCCCATACCTACGCCAAAGGCGACGACCAGTTTCCCGAGCAGGCGCCCGGGTTCATGGTTCGGGGCAAGGGCTGCCATGTGTGGGATGTGGACGGCAACGAATTCATCGAGTATGGCATGGGACTTCGCGCTGTCACGCTCGGTCATGGTTTCGGGCCCGTCGTGGAAGCTGCTTACCGGCAGATGCAGCTGGGCACGAATTTCAGCCGCCCGGCGAAACTCGAACTCGATCTGGCAGAAGCCATGCTGGAGATTGTTGATGGCGCCGAGATGGTGAAGTTCGCCAAGAACGGCTCCGATGTTACCACCGCTGCCGTCAAACTGGCCCGTGCTTTCACCGGAAGAGACCTGATTGTGATCTGCGGCGATCAGCCTTTCTTCTCCACCGATGACTGGTTCATCGGTGTGACCGAAATGAATGCGGGCATCCCTCGCGCCATTTCCGAGATGACGCTGAAGTTCCGCTACAACGATCTACTAGGTCTGCAGAATCTCTTCGACCAGCACCCAAACCAGATTGCCTGTGTCTTGTTTGAAGCCGAGGCCATCACTCCGCCAGCGCCGGGTTTCCTAGAGCAGGTGAAGCAGCTTTGCGAGCGAAACGGGGCCGTGCTGATTTTTGACGAAATGATCACCGGATTCCGGTGGCATTTGGGAGGGGCGCAGAAATTTCACAATGTGATTCCCCATCTTTCGACCTTCGGCAAGGCGATGGGGAACGGGTTCGCGATCTCGGCCTTGCTGGGCAAGCGGGAAATCATGCGGCTGGGCGGCATCGATCACGACCACCCGAGAGTTTTTCTGCTGTCCACTACGCACGGTGCGGAGACTCACGCCCTGGCAGCTTCCCTCGAAACCATACGGATTTACCGGGAGCAGGATGTGGTCGCGCATCTGTGGCGTCAAGGCGAGCGCCTGCGTGAGCTGGTGAACCGGTCGATCGCAGAAAACCGGCTGCATGGTTTCTTAGAGGTTCTGGGCCGGCCCTGCAATCTGGTTTTTGCGACCAGGGACGAGCAGCGGCAGCCCTCGCAAGCGTTCCGCACGCTTTTTCTGCAGGAACTGATCCGGCGCGGGGTGATTGCGCCCTCGTTTGTTGTCAGCTATTCGCACACGGATGCCGATCTCGACCGCACGGCCGAGGCCGTCTACGAGGCCCACGCTGTTTATCGCAGAGCGCTGGATGAGGGCGTGGAGAAATATTTAAAGGGTCGTGCTGTGAAGCCGGTCAACCGCAAATACAACGAACCGACGGCACCGGTCGAATAGAATCACCGGGCACAACAGGAAAATAGGGTTTTGCCTGGGCTCTCCTATTCTTGAACCCAACCCGGAACTGACGATATGGGGAATCGAATCCGGCAAGACGGTATCGGGAGTGCGGCCATCACTTCTTCCTCAGCGGAGCCGTTACAGATCGCGAGTGGCGCGCCTTCGGGCGACTTGAAGAGGACATCAGTTCGCGGCGGGGCTGTTGCCGTTCTGGCACAAGTCACCAGCATGGCCCTGCAGCTGGGTACGACGTTTGTGCTGGCGCGTTTGCTGGCCCCCTCCGATTACGGTTTGCAGTCCATGGTCCTCACCCTGACCGCTTTCGTAAGTCTTTTCAAGGATGCCGGGTTGAGCGTCGCTTCCGTGCAGCGGGAAAGCTTGACCCAGCAGCAGATCTCGACGCTGTTCTGGATCAACATTGCGCTCGGGTTCTTGCTCATGCTGTTGGTGGCTGCCATGGCTCCCGCGCTGGTAAGGTTCTACCGGGAACCGCGGCTATTCTGGATCACGATTGCGTCGTCCACGATCTTTTTCATCAACAGCCTGGCTATTCAGCATCGCGCGCTGCTCGACCGCGCCATGCGATTTGCCACCAACGCGAAGATCGACATAGTTTGCGCGGTTGCCGGAACCGCAGTAGCCATCGTCATGGCGGTCATGAAGTTTGGTTACTGGGCGCTGATCTGCCAGAACATTACCCTGCCCATAGTGGGGGCTCTCGTGGCGTGGATTGTTATGCCGTGGCGGCCGGGGCGCCCGCGCTGGACCGCGGAGATGCGTTCCATGTTGCATTTCGGCGGTACCGTGACGGTGAACGGCGTAGTTGTCTACGTTGCCTACAATACGGAAAAAATTCTGCTTGGGCGTTATTGGGGCGCTGCCCCGCTTGGAATTTACGGCCGCGCATACCAGTTGGCTACTCTGCCCGTCCAGCAGCTAATCAATGCCGTGCACGGTGTTGCCTTCCCGGTTCTTTCGCGGCTGCAGAGCGAGGCTGAGCGGCTGCGTCGCGTGTACCTGAAGTCTCTGTCACTCGTCGTTTCCCTGACCATCCCGGTGGTGATCGGCTCGGCATTGTTTGCAGAGGAGATCGTTCGGGTTGTCTTGGGACCGAAATGGACCGATTCTGTGCCGGTGCTGCGCTTACTCGCGCCGACCGTCATGGCCCTCGCCCTGATGAATCCCTTCTCGTGGTTCTTGAAGGCCACCGGACGGGTGGGAAGGAGCTTGCGCATCGCCTTCCTCATCTGCCCGGCCGTCATTCTTGGCGTGCTGGTAGGACTGAGAAAAGGACCTGCTGGAGTGGCCATGGGGTATTCAGTCGCGATGATGCTGCTGTTGGTGCCAGTCATTGCCTGGTCCAAACACAATACAGGAATCACCGCTCGAGCTTATTTGGATGCGGTAAAGCGGCCGCTGATGGCGGGCCTTTGCGGTGGAGCGGCCGGATGGCTGGTTCAGAGCGCCTTCCGGAGCCAACTGACGCCCGTCCCGCTGCTGGCGGTCGAACTGGGAATGTCGTCGCTGGTGTATGCGCTGGTCCTGCTTTTGGTGATGGGGCAGAAGGAATTCTATTTCGATGTGGCTCGGCAGATTCTTAATCGCCGCCGGCAAGTAACAGCGTAGTCAGCGCTTTGCTGTTTGCCGCGAGATCGGCAGCGGCACAAAGTTCTCAATGCCGGAAAAACGCAAATTTCGCGTCGGCGACTGGGTTGAAGTCCGCAGCAAGCAGGAAATTCTGTGCACGCTCGACCACAACGCTCAGCTCGACGGCATGCCATTCATGCCCGAGATGTTCGCCTTCTGCGGCAAGAGATTCCAGGTTTACAAGCGGGCCCACAAGACCTGCGACACCGTCTTCCCCGTGCGCGGAAGGCGGGTCGCCGACTCGGTTCATTTGGATACTCGTTGTGACGGCTCGGCACATGGCGGGTGCCAAGCGGGCTGCCTAATTTTCTGGAAGGAAGCCTGGCTCAAGCCTTTGGGCAACGAAGGCGAAAAAGCAATTCTTGCCGGCGCTGAAACGACCAGCGGGAATAGTAAAGCGACTACGTCGGAACCCGCATGCACGGAGGCCGAGGTCATGGCCTCCACGCAGATCCCTAATCCTGACCACGGGCCGACTGCATATGTCTGTCAGGCGACGCGCTTGCCTTACGCTACTTCCAATCTTGAGTGGTGGGAGCCTGACCAATACATCGAGGACTACACGTCGGGTAACGTCAGTTTGTGGCGGATCTTCTGTGGCGCGGTCTACTTTGTTTATTTTTGGCTTACCCGGGCGGGCATCGGCCTCGGCCGTCCCCTGCGCTGGTTTTACGACCGATTTTGCTGGCTGTGGGGCGGATTTGCATTTCCCCGCAGAGATGGCGTCATTCCTCTGGGACAATCGACTCCCGTTCAGGCTCTGGATATACAGCCGGGGGAATTGGTGCGCATCAAGCCGTACCGCGAAATATTGAAGACGCTGAACCAGGAGAACCGGAATCGCGGCCTTTATTTCGATGCTGAGGAAGTTCCATACTGCGGGGGCACGTACCGCGTGCTCCGCCGCGTGGAGCGGATCATCAACGAACGCACCGGGCATATGCGGGAGATGAGAACCCCATGCCTCATCCTGGATTCGGTGATATGCCAGTCGCGGTACAGCGAATGCCGGTTGTTCTGCCCCAGAAGCATCTATGCGTACTGGCGCGAGATCTGGCTGGAAAGAGTTTCGCCCGTGAATTCGCAGCGCGAACGGTCGCAGGAGGAGCGGTTGGCGACAGAGAGCAAATGAAGAGTGGCGAGAGCACTTTCCTGGCTGGATCGCATGACCGCTCTGGAGAGCCGCCGGTGAATCAACCCCTGGTCAGCATCATTACGCCGTTTCACAATACCGCGCAGTTTCTGGCCCAGTGCATCGAGAGCGTGCTGGAGCAAAGCTACGAGAACTTTGAATACATCCTGGTGGATAACTGCAGCACTGACGGCTCCGGGGAAATCGCGGAGAAATACGCGAGTCTCGACTCTCGAATCCGCATGATCCGGCGCACCGCGTTGCTCTCTCAGGTCCGGAACTACAATTGTGCGCTCGAGGAGATTTCGGATACGAGCCAGTATTTCAAGATCGTCCAGGCGGATGATTCCATTTTCCCCTCATGCCTGGAACTTATGGTCCATGCGTTCGAGCAGTCGGATTCGATCGGTCTAGTGAGTTCGTACTGGCTGAAGGGGGATGAGGTTCGTGGCTCAGGCTTTCCTTATCCTGCGGCCATGCTTCCCGGCAAGGAAATGGCGCGGTTGTATCTTCGCACCGGGGTCTGGGTTTTCGGCTCTCCCACTGCGGTCATGTACCGGTCGTCACTGGCCCCCAAAGGGCAGCCATTCTATGACGAGTCCCACCTGCACGAGGACACCGATAAGTGCATGGAATTGCTGGAGCGCTGGGACTTCGGATTCGTTCATCAGGTGCTGTCTTTCTCCCGCGCAGACAACCCCGGGATCTCTTCCGCCGTCCGCGCATTCGAGCCTGATGCGCTGGACCGTTACATCACCGCTCGGCGCTATGCGACAAGATTCCTGGCCCCGGACGAAGCTGAAGCCGTGAAACGCCGTGCCCGGCAGGTCTATTACGGCGCCCTCGCCCATCAGGCCTTGCGCTTTCGAGAGGCGGAGTTCTGGCGCTATCACGAAGCGGGAGTGAAGACGCTGAACGAAAGCCTTGACTGGTCCGATCTGGCTGTCCACATCATCGGCCAGGCCGCCTGGTTGGCGGCGAATCCCGGAGAGGCCGTGGCACGCGCAGCGCGGCTTTGGAAACACAAAACGAGAACGCAGCCAGGTCCCGGCGCAGAGAGCTGATTTTTCCCGATGAAGGTCAGTGTGATTTTGTGCACCTGCAACCGAAGTGACAGCCTGGTCAAGGCTCTGGAAAGCCTGGCAGCTTCCACCATGCCGCCATTGGCGGAATGGGAGGTTCTGGTAGTCGACAACAATTCCAGCGATTCCACGCACGAGGTGACGGAAAAGTTTTGCCGTCGAGATCCCGCACATTTTCGATATCTATACGAACCCCGGCCGGGAAAGTCCCATGCGCTCAACCGCGGCATCCGAGCGGCGGGCGGGGATATCCTGGCGTTCACGGACGACGATGTAGCCGTAGAGCCAACCTGGCTGCAGAATCTGACCGCACATCTCCACAACGGAACCTGGGCGGGCGCGGGTGGCCGCATTCTGCCGGACCGGGCCTTTTCGCCCCCTCGCTGGATTCCGTCAGGTCACAAGTACGCTCTCGCGCCATTAACTATCTACGATCCTGATTTGGGTGACGGGCCCTTGTCGGATGCCCCGTTTGGGGCGAACATGGCCTTTCAAAGGAGAGTGTTCGAGCAATATGGCGGTTTTCGCACCGACCTGGGGCCCGGTCTGGGGGGAGGAATTCCGCAGAAAAGCGAAGACACCGAATTCGGCCATCGCCTGTTGGCACAGGGCGAGCGCCTGCGCTATGAGTCTTCGGCCATCGTCTACCACTCCCTGCCAGCGCATCGAATTCGGCGTGGCTATTTTCTGGAGTGGTGGTTTGACAAGGCTCGCGCCGACGTCAGGGTGTTCGGAATTCAGCCGGGCGGCGCGAAGTGGTGCGTTGCCGGTGTTCCGCTGTATCTGGTTCGAAGGCTTGCCGTGTGGACCGTGCGCTGGATGGTTACTGTCGAGCCTTCACGGCGCTTCGAGCGCAAGATCAAAGTTTGGGAAAGACTCGGGGAAATCGTCGAGTGTCACCGGCAATGGCATGAGGGCAAGCTGCGCAAGGCTGAGGAACCGAGATGAGCGTTTCTGAGTCGGAGCGGTTGCAGCCCGCGAGCCGCCGGATCGCTTCGGCGAACCTTCCGAAGTACAAGCAAACCCAGGCCTGGATCCGCTTGCGTGAAAGCTGGGTTGGAGAATGCACCCGGACGGTAAGGAAGTTCGGGCATGAAATGACGTCCTGGGCAATACGCGAGCCGGACGTCTCGCCTCCTTTCAAACAGCTGCTGGGTTCCATTGCCGCGTTGGGCGCGAGTTCGGCGGACCCGGTCGCGGAGACAGACAGCGAGACGCCAATCTTCCTGTTCTCGACGGGCTGGAGATCGGGATCCACATTGCTGCAGCGAATTCTGGTAACCGATCCTAGTCTTCTTATCTGGGGCGAGCCGCTGGGCGAGATGACGATTGTGTCGAAACTGGCCGAGGCGATGAGCCAGTTTATAAGTCCGCGTAACCTGCGGCTTTGGAAGGAGCAGGCCGATCCGGCCTCCGGCTCTTTGTCCACCTCATGGGTGGCGAATCTGTATCCTCCGCCTCAGGACTTTCGTCTGGCCCTGCGCCGCCTGTTTGACCGATGGATGGCTGAACCAGCCCGGCAGCGTGGCTTTTCCCGTTGGGGATTCAAGGAGGTGCGGTTCGGTGCAATCGAAGCGGGCTTCCTGCGCTGGCTCTATCCCAACGCCAGATTCGTGCTGATCTCTCGCCACCCCTACGATTGCTACCGTTCTCTGGCAGATGCGGAATGGGGCGAGGTCTACTACCGCTACCCGGATTTGCGCGTGGCCTCCGCCGCGAGCTTTGCCCGACACTGGAATCGCCTGGCGGTAACCTGGTCCGATTTGCCGGCAGGATTTCCGTCAACCCACATCAGGTACGAAGATCTGCTCAGCCGAAAGGTGGATTTTCGCCAGCTGGAGTCCTGGCTCGGTATCGAGATTCGCGAAGGCGTCGCCTTGTCGGCATCGGTCGGCGGAACTGCCACGCGCACCCGGCTCGCCTGGTACGAACGCCTGATCATTGCGCAAGAAGCCGCCGCCGGAATGCGTCTGTTCGAATACTCCAGGTAGAAATCTCTGCCAGTCGCTTTCCGGATGCCGGTGGCAAATCAGAATCGCCGAAAAACTCCATGGCTCTGGATCGTTGCCCTGATTGGTCTGGCGCTCGTTGCGCTCGCGGGTGTGTTTATATTCCACTATCACGCGAGCATATTCGATCAGGGATTTTCCACCGCTGACGCCCTAAATCTGGCGCAGCCGCCCACGCGGGATAAGCGCCCGATTCTCAGCGCCCCGGGCCAGTTCATGACCCTGGACCCGACGGGCAGGTTCCTCATCAATTCGATTACTGGCAAGCCGGTATTCATCACGGGCGACGCCGCTTCGTCACTCATCGTGCAGTTAGACAACTCCGACGCTGAGCTTTACCTTTCGGATCGCGCATCGCGAGGATTCAACTACGTCTGGTCCCTGGCCGCAGATAACTACTATCAGGCCAATGCCCCCAAGAACTATTACGGAGACTCGCCTTTTGACGGGCCCGACTTCACGCACGAGGATCCCAGGTATTGGGCGCATGTGGATTATATTCTGCAGAGAGCGGCGGTGCATGGCATCACGATCGCGCTGAGTCCGGCGTTCGTGGGTGTGCAGCTGCCGGGGGGATATCTGGCAAGCTATCAAAACACTCCAGAAAGCGTCCTCTACGCTTATGGGGAGTTCCTTGGCCGGCGATACAGGAACCTGCCTAACATTATTTGGGCGATCGGCGGCGACGCGGACCCGGAAATGGGAATTTTGCCCCAGCTGACTGCTCTGGCGAGCGGCATCCGATCCGAGGATAAGGTTCATCTGATGGTGGCCGAGGGCAAGGGTCAACATTCCGCTCTGGAAACCTTTGGTGCGGTTCCCTGGTTGGATCTGAATTGGCTTTACTTCCACGAGACCAACATACCTGGCGGGGCTGCCGCCAATTATTTCCGCTCTCCGTGGCTCCCGGCCTTTCTGGGGGAGGCGGGCTATGAAAACACCACCTCGCTGAGTGGGTTGCAGGTTCGCGAGCAAGGCTACTGGGGCATACTTTCCGGGGCTTACCTGGGCAACGGCGGATTTGGAAATTCTCCGCTATGGTATTTCCGCGCCGGCCCCGGGGCTCTGCCGAATGATCCCACATGGCAGAGCCAGCTCGGCTCTGCCGGATCAATCTGCCAGATGTATCTGGGGCGGCTGTTTCGTTCTCGAGAGCACTGGAAGCTGGTCCCGGATGCTGGTCACAGCGTGTTGATTGGCGGGTACGATTCCCGCTCGCTCCTCAGTTCCATCGGGGAATCCATTCGCAGTCTCGTTCGCGGCAAGCCTTATCGGCTCGGGAGTGCATCCTCGGTCGCGGCCCGCACTTCCGATGGGCAGACGATCATTGCCTATGTGCCGAATGGTGCCGCGGCGACAATCACGATTGCCATGAGTGCAGTCGTCGACCCAACCTCACAAGCAAAAAGTTGGTGGTTCAATCCGCGTGATGGATCGAGCAGACTGATCGGCGACTTTGCCACTCACGGCACGCGGCAATTCACTCCGCCGGACCGGGACGATTGGGTGTTGGTCATCGACAGCCTGTCTGCCAATCTGCCAGCCCCGGGAAGCACGAATCTGTAACTTCAGCATGCGTCCTGAGAACGTAACTCGCCGATTCCCGCTCAACAAATTAACCGCTCCCGCAGCCTCATTGGCGGTCGAGCCATCGAGTGTGAGAGTGGAAACAAACGGCGCCGAAGCATCTCCCTTGACGATTCGAAACCTGTGCGCCCTTGGTGCGGTCGCGATCATTTTGGCGCTGCCCATGATTCTCTATGGCCCGATGCTTCAGGGGCACGACACCTTCGAGCATCTCAATTACTCGCGACATTTCAGCCAGCAATTCTGGGCGGGCGAATGGTATCCGCGCTGGCTGATCGATATGAATCATGGGCTGGGAAGCCCAAGCTTGTTCGTCTATCCGCCTTTTCCCAGCTACGTGTATTCGTTCTTGCAGCCGCTTGGAAGAGTCGCGCATTTCGACCCGTTCCGCATGGGAGAATTCGTCGCGTTGTTCGGTTCGGGCCTGACTGCATTCTTGTGGCTTTCCACCATGGCGGGCGAATGGATGGCGCTGGCTGGCGCCGCCCTTTACATGCTGATGCCCTATCACCTGGCGGCAGACTTTTATCAGAGAACTGCGTTGTCGGAATGCTGGGCCCTGGTCTGGATGCCGCTGGTCCTTTATTTCTCGGCGACCAGCAAGCGAAAGCCGTGGAATGTTGCCGGTCTGGCTGTGGCTTACGCGCTCCTGATACTCAGCCATCTGGTGAGCGCGGCCATCTTTTCTTTGATTCCCCTGGCGTGGGCAGTGATGTTTTCCGAGCGAGGCAAACGATTTGGTTCGATAGCCCGAGTCGCGGCCGGCATGCTGTTGGGAACGGGATTGTCGTGCTTCTACCTCATCCCCGCTCTTGCTCACGCCCGCTACTTCCCGGTCTCGAGGATGCCGCTGTGGTCGACGTTGGGGAATAACCTGCTGACTCTGGGAAAGCTGCTTCACGGCTCGGATGCCTACGTACGCGGCATCACTTTTATGTTGGCCGAAATGCTGGCGCTCTGCGTCGTGTGCGGCGCCGTAGTCTTGCTGCGAGGCAATCAGGACTCCAGAAGAAAGGTGATCTTTTGGTTGGCAGTTTGCGTCGTGCCGGTTTTCTTGATGTCTGGCCCGAGCTTTCGGGTATGGAAGACTTGCAGCTTACTGCTGGCGGCAGTGCAGTATCCGTGGCGGCTGAACATGGTTTTGTGCCTGGCCGGTGCCGCCATGATAACGCTGTTCTTCAAAGAAATAACCTGCCTGCCGCGAAAGGTGCAGGCGCTTCTCCTGCTGCTCGTGAGTCTGATCATGCTCCCCTGGGTATTTGCTTACGGGAATGTTTGGACCCGCTACTGGACGGACAAAGCCCAGGAGGCGGCAATCGTCAACGAGGACGATGGCTGGTTTCCGGCGTGGACGCCGCAAGGCACTGATCAACAGAGCGCCCTGGAGGCGAGCCGGGGTCCACGGGCAAGATTCCTGGCCGGAACGGGCACAGTCGACGTCCTGCGCTGGCAACCAAGGCACATCGAGTTCCAGGCCCAAAGCTCCACTGGTGGAAATGTGATGATCAATCAGTTCTACTATCCAGCCTGGCGGGCTGCGCTCATCGACCCATATCACGCACTAGCAACCAAAGCCGCAATGCCCGAAGGTCTCTTGGAACTGGATATTCCAGCCGGACTTCACACCGTCCGGCTTGACATTCCCACCGGACTCGCCGAGCGGCTGGGCGCCTGGGTTAGCCTCTTATGCGGGTTGCTGAGCGCGGCACTAGTTTGTAAACCATTCGGCAGTCAAAATCGGTAGTCGGGTTCTTCGGAAAAATCATGGCCAGCCAGTCTGTGTCGCCGGCTCCAACCGGGGAAGCAAAGATCAGGAAACCTTCGAGCGAAGCCGTGCACGGCCACGTCTATTTTCGCGCTGCACTGCTTCTCGGTTTCATTCTGTCGCTATCGATCGGAGCGCGTATCTGGTGGGTGAAGTATAAGGTGACGGAGATCGAAGGGGAAGGCGCCAACTATGCGCGCATGGCGGAAAACATCTCTTTAGGAAAGGGATGGCTCGGAATGCAGGGCCATTTGCAACTGTTCTATCCGCCGCTGTTTCCTTTGCTCGTCGCGAAAACCTATCCCCTGGTGCACGATGCCGAGATCGCCGGCCGACTGGTTTCGATCCTGTTCGGAAGCCTTCTGATCTTTCCCATCTTTTTTCTTGCCCGGGAACTTTATGGTGAGCGCGCGGGGTATCTCGCGGCACTGTGCGTAGCGCTGCACCCGGTTTTGGTCGGTATCTCGGCTGGCGTCTATTCCGAAAGCACATACCTGTTCTTCCTGTTCCTGGCGTTCTACCTGGGCATTCGCGCCGCCAGAAAGCAGGATTTCAAATGGGCCATCGCCAGCGGCACCTCAGTGGGCTTGGCCTATCTGGCTCGGTCGGAAGCGCTGCTGGCAGCTTGTTTTTTGGCCGGGTTGGTTCTCGTGCTCGGATACAAGAATAGGTTCAAGGCCATTCTAGTAGCCGCCTGCCTGGTAGCCGCCTGCGGAGTTCTGGCCGCGCCCTATGTATGGTTTCTCAAAAGCGAAACCGGACAGTTTCGCCTTGAGGCCAAGAGTTCCGACAACTTTACGTATGGCAAGATGCGCCTGGCGGGTGTTCCCTGGGAGCAGGCATTCCGGCAAATCGACGACAATCTGCAGCCCGTCGGCCTCGCCATGCGCACGGATCTGGACGTTCTGAAAACGACAAGGTTCAGCCTGCCGGTCACCCTGCGCTTCGTCAAGCTTGCGGCGCACGACAACGGCCGCTATCTGGTGCATGACCTGCTGGAAGAAACTGCTTCCGGCGGGTTTGTTTTACTCGGTCTGATAGCAATCGGCCTTTTCGCATCGCCATGGAACCTAAGCCGCGCTCTACAGGAGGCAGCAATTATCTTGTTTCTCATGCTGCTTTTCCTGCCTTTGTTGACCTTGGTCACTTATTGGAATACCCGCTACGTTCTGGCGTTCTTGTTGATTGCAATAATCTGGGCCGCGAATGGAGCCGTCGCGCTTTCCGAATGGTGCGGAGAGACCCTCGTTAGAATCAGGACCGGCCGGCCACTGAAAGAGTTCGGACAGATTTTCGTGGCAACCTTTGCCGTGCTGGCAATGCTTCTGGTCGCCTGGTCGGGAATAAGTCATGTGGAGAATCTGCGCAGCGGCGATCCGGCGCTCAAGGCGGCCGGACTGTATATCAAGGAATGGCTGGCTTCGGGGGAAGTGGTGATGGATACAGATAACCTGATTGCCTATTACTCGGGCGGAGCCTATCGGCCAGTTCCGTATGCCAGCGAAAGCACAGCTTTACGATACATAGACGCGGAGAAAGTGAGAGTTCTCGTGATTCGCGAACAAAACGCAGAGACCAGCAATCCTTACTACGCAGGCTGGATCAGCAAAGGCATTCCGGATCCTGCATTCAGCTTGGTGGGGAGCATACCCAGTCAGGAATACGGCCGAATACTCATATACCGGCGGCGTTAAGCTGTCGGTGGATTACCGCTGGGGTCCAGCCCATAGAAAATGCCTACATCCGTAAAACCAGAGTCTGACGTTCTTGCCGGGGGTCGGAAAAAACTCGGAACGGAACCTGTTGTTCCGGGCTGGCCCGCGGCGGTTCTTGCCGTCACCTTGTGCATCCTTGCTTTTCTGGCATCTCCTCATTTTGTCGAGAAGTTTTTTTTGCTCAATCGCCGGCACGGGAACATGCGGCCGCTGGTTTATGGGTTTCAAGCGTTATTGGGAGCATTGGCCCTGGCGATTGTTTTCAAAGCAAAGCGGGTAAATTCCTGGTCCCACAAAACCTTTCCGACAAAAAAGGATCTTGCGGCCGCGGCTGCCATGGTTTTTGTCTCGCTGGGCCTCAGTGTGCTCGCTGCCGAGGGATTGGCCCGCCTGCTTCATGTCCCCTTCCGCGTGAAGTACGCACCCTCCGAGACCGCGCTGGCGAGATTTGACCCCGAACTAGGTTGGTCTTACATCCCCAATCAATCGGTGACTCAAGAATTCGGTACAGATCACCGAAAAGTGCCTATGTACTTTGATGACCTAGGCTGCAGGGTGCGAAGGCCGGGTGATCGAGCCGACAGGTCAGCGCCCAGTGCACTATTTATCGGCGGTTCCTACCCGTTTGGCCACGGAGTGACGTATGACGAGTCATTTGTAGGTCGACTGGCCTCAATGAAGGATTTCCCTTTGCAAGTTGTCAATCTTGGGGTTCAGGCTTACGGAACTGACCAATCGCTGTTACTTCTTAAACGCCAGTTCGGGAAGTTCAACACTAAGTTAGTTGTTTACACCTTTACTTCGGGAGAGGTCACGCGCAACGAGATTTATGATCGAAGAGTCCAACAACCATATGGCTTATTTGTTGGGACCAAGCCGACCTTCGCCTTAAGACCCGATGGCTCTGTGTATCTTGCGAGGCCCGCCGTGGACTTCAAACATTATTCATACTGGCATTTGTGGGCCATGTACCAGATGTTTGAGCTGAAGTATGGGCCAAAGCCAGACATACGCCTGACACGAGCTTTAATCAAGGCGATGAAAGATTTTTCCGAATCTCACGGGGCCAAGTTCGTTGTGCTCGACTGGTATGACGATCAGGGATTTCCTTGGGGCCTCAATGTCGATGTGATCCGAGTGACCTCCAATGCCCCGCCTGGCTTCGATGATTGGACTATCCCAGGAGAGGCACACCCTAATGCGCGCGCGCATTTGTATGTTGCGGAGCTTCTCGACAAGGAATTGAAAGGCCTTACCAGCCAACTTGTAAAAACTGGCGCAGCGGCATCAGGGCTAGAACGTAAAAAAGCGATTAAGCAATAGACCGCACGACAAATCTGGCATTACGACGAAAGGAGAAAGCGATCATGGAATTCTTGAAAACCCTATGGGGCTACTTGAAGCACCGCAAAAAATTCTGGCTGTTGCCTATCATTGTGATTATGTTGCTTTTCAGTGTCCTCCTGGTGGTAGGTGGCTCCAGCCTCGCACCGTTCATTTACACCTTGTTTTGAGCTAGATGGATTCCTGGCATGGAGAAGGACGGAATGAAAACACTTGGTGACGGCGCACCTATCGTGGAGCATACAACGGCAGGCGAAACGCACTTTCGCAGACGCCAGAACATCCTGATAGATATTGTTGCCCTGCTAGGTGCGGTTTTGCTGTGTTGCATTGCCATGGAGTTGACGTTGCGGGTGGTCTTCGCTCGCAGCCTGGACTTCTCGATGGAGATGTGGAAGTACGCCGTGGCATTGAAGCAGCCAGTGGCCAACCCCCGTCTCAGCTTTGTGCACATCCCGAACCGGTCAGCTTTTCTGATGGGTGTACCGGTTTCCATTAATTCTCAAGGCCTTCGCGATGGCGAGTACCCGCAAGTAAAGCCTCCGCATGTCTACCGCATCTTGATGTTAGGAGATTCTACGACGTTTGGCTGGGGCGTGCGGGAGGAAGATACTTCGGCGAAGTTCTTAGAGCGAAAACTGAATGCACATCTGCCTTCTCAATATGACAAGGCAGAGGTGATCAATGCCGGCGTCGGGAATTACGATACGGTCCAGGAGGTAACTTACTACGAAACCCGGGGCCGAAACTTTCATCCGGATCTGGTCATATTGATGTTCTTCATTAACGATCCCGAGCCTGTACCGGTTGAGAAAAAAGGTTTCTTGATGGACAACTCCTACCTTCTTGCGTTCTCCATTAATCGCTTCGACGAAATCTTGAGATTCATGGGGCTACGACCTGACTGGAGGCAGTATTACAAGTCGCTATACAACGACCATAGGCCCGGATTTCAAGCCTGCAAGCAAGCTCTTGGAGATTTTGCCACGTCGACCCGGAACGACGGGGCAAGCGCGCTTGTGGCGATTTTGCCCGAGTTGCATCGGATCAACGGTGACAGCTATCCCTTCAAGGCGGAACATCAGAAGATCAAAGATATTTTAGCGGTTGAGCATGTGCCGGTAGTGGAGCTCATAGACGGGCTGAAGGACCACCGTCCAGAAGAGGAACTGTGGGTCACTCCAAAGGACAGCCATCCGGATGCTAAGGCTAATGACTTGATTTCCGATCAGTTGGAAAAATGGATTTTAGCGAATCTAAAGAGCTCAAACTCCAAGGGAAATGGAACCTAGCCTGTCGTGGGGCTCGAGCCCATGCGAACGCTCCGCCGGGATTGTCCGATTGGATCATCCCTGATGATAGCCATCCTGACGTCCGAGGCCATGTTTACATTGCCGAGCGCATCGCCACGGAACCGGGGGAATCGGCAATCAACAATCCCTTAGCCGTGCGCCCCTGTAATTATCGTGGAAGGCCGCAAAGAGTCGAAGAGTAAGCTGACCTTTTGGCTTGTCGGGTTGCGTAATCCTACTTTTCTGATGTCGGATTTGAGTTTTCCAGTGATCGAAACTCGCACGATGAAGCGATACGCGTCACCGGAGAAGTTTACTTTGGCGGCTATCGTCGTTCTGGCGACCCTGCTTCGATTCCTGTATCTGGGAAGAGAAAGTTTATGGTTCGATGAGTCGATTAGCGTTGCTATTGCCCGGCTGAACCTTAGGGGTCTCTGGAGCGTGGTATCCCGGTCCGAGGCCAACATGGCGCTCTACTACGCTTTGTTGCATGTCTGGCTGAGAATTGGGGATAGTGAGTTCATTCTGCGATCTCTTTCCGCGCTGGCTGGCATCCTCACCGTTCCGCTGATTTACGCCCTTGGCAAGCGGATGTTTGACGCCAGGACGGGGCTTATCGCGGCCGCGCTCTTGGCTGCCAACGCGTTTCACATCCAATACTCGCAGGAGGCGCGAGCATATAGTCTGGTGGTGTTGCTCGCCACTCTGTCATCACTTTTTTTTGTGAGGGCCCTCGAACATCCTTCCTGGGGCAACTGGGCTGGATACGCGGCAGCCAGCATTCTCACCGTGTATGCGCATTTTTTTGGCGCGCTGGTGTTGGCGGCGCAATGGGCTTCGGTGGCGTTGCTGCGGCGCACAGAAGTACCCTGGAAAAAGCTGCTCGCCAGCGTCTCGACGATTGTGCTTTGTCTGCTGCCGCTGGGTTTTTTTGCCTTGACCCGAGATACCGGCCAGCTGGCGTGGGTCTCCCCCATCCACTTCCGCGATATTTACGATCTGTTCGACGCGCTGGCGGGAGGGGGCAGATTGCTTGCTCTCGCCTACTTTTTGCCTTGCGCCATTACGGCTGTGCTGGTGGTCAAGGCCTGGAGACGTCATGACGCGCGGTCCGAGGCGTGGCGTTACGCTTTCCTGCTGAGCTGGCTTTTCGTCCCCGTGCTCATCGCGTTGGCTGTTTCTCTTCATAAGCCGGTTTTCGTTGACCGGTTTTTGATCGTATGCCTGCCGGCGCTGGTCCTGCTGGCGGCTGTAGGTCTCTCTCAGCTCCCGCAACGCTGGATATTGGCAGGCTGCCTGGCAGTCTTGCTGTCCTTATCGTTGAGGAGGGTTCCGTGGTATGGAGCGGGAGCGAAGAAGGAGGACTGGCGAGGAGCCACCGCCTATGTGCTCAGCCATGCATCGCAACAGGATGCTCTGGTGTTCTTTACCAGTTATGGACGGCTAGGTTTCGACTATTATTCTCGGCACGCTAACGGTGGGTGCAAAGTCGCCTTTCCTGCCACTCTGGACCCGGCGGGCTCGACCAGGGTTGATCCACAGGACTCGCTCTTGGCTTCGTTGCCCGCGAACTATGATCAGGTCTGGCTGCTGGTGCGATTCAACGACCTCGATCCAACCCTCCGGCAGAGAGATCGCACGATCGAAACCACCCTGGCGGGAGAGTATTCCGACGAGAAAGAACAGGACTTCCATGGTGTGCGCGTTCTTGAATACAGCAAGCATTGACTTCAGGACGACAATGATTTTGAGGTTTGCCGGGAGTCCGCTGCGTGTTTCTCGGTAAATGGCATTTCGAACCTAAGTAATTTGACCATGCTCTCTCCATCGGCGATCTTCAAAGCAAGGTGGGTCAGCGCGGATTTTTTGATTTTTGTCTTAATCTGATTCGACTTTTTATAGCGATATCTTCATGCATATTCTTCACGTCGTAGGCGCCCGGCCCAACTTTATGAAGGCGGCGCCTGTGCTGCGTGCCCTCGCGGCGCGCGGTGCGCACCAGACTCTGGTTCACACCGGCCAGCACTATGACCGGAACATGTCCGACGTCTTCTTCACCCAATTACAGATTCCCGAACCGGACTTTAACCTGGGCGTCGGTTCCGGAAGCCACGCCCGCCAGACAGCCGACATTATGACCGCCTTTGAGCCGGTGGTGCTTGAGACCAAGCCGGACGTCGTTCTTGTCTATGGCGATGTCAACTCCACGGTGGCGGCGGCACTGGTGTGTTCCAAGCTGCTGGTTCGTATCGGTCACGTCGAGGCGGGACTGCGATCGTTCGACCTCACCATGCCGGAAGAGATTAACCGCATGGTCACCGATCGCCTGGCCAATCTGTTGTTCACGCCTTCCGAAGATGGCGACGCCAACCTTCGCAAGGAGGGGGTTTCGTCCCAGAAGATCCATTGCGTCGGCAACGTGATGATCGATTCCTTGATTCGCCTTCTGCCGGCGGCTCGCAAGTGCCCGGCCAATGGGTTCCCGGAGCGTCTGGCTTTGGTCACCCTGCATCGGCCGTCCAATGTCGACGATGCAGAAAATCTTCAAAGCATTCTTGACTCGCTGGGAAGGGTTAGCGAGCGGATCGACATCGTGTTTCCCGTCCATCCGCGTACCCGTCAGCGCATCGCCGAATTCAGAATCCGCCTGCCAAGGCTCCATCTCGTGGATCCCATGCCCTACATCGAATTCCTCGCCCTGCAGACCCGAGCGGCCGTTGTGATTACTGATTCCGGCGGCATCCAGGAAGAGACCACCTATCTGGGCGTGCCTTGCCTCACCATGCGCGAAAATACGGAGCGGCCCGTTACGGTCACCCTGGGGACGAATACGCTGGTTGGGGAAGATCGCGAATTGCTGGTCCGCGAACTTAACCGCGTACTGGCAGGCAAAGGCAAGAAAGGCGCAATTCCGCCGCTGTGGGACGGGCATGCCGCGGAACGTATCGCGGATGTTCTCGGCTCCTTGTAGCCGCGCCAGGAATCTCGCTGGGAAAACGATTAGGCAGAATGAACCGGCTCGCGCCAGTTCGGGCTCTGGTTGTGCTCGCGGCGATCTCTCTGATTCTCTGGTTCACGCCGCTGCGAAACACTCTTTACCTGGCCCTTCATCAGGACGGATACACTCACATCCTGCTGATCGTCCCCGCCGCCGCCGCTCTGATTTTCTTGGATCGGAGAACTCTCTCCACTAATCCCCAATGGAGCGCCGTCGGCATTGCGCTGCTGGCCGTCGCTCTTGCATTGGGGGCCATCGCAAAGTGGGGAAGGATCAACCCACCTTCCGATGTCCGGCTTGCGATCAGCATGACTGGCCTCGTCTTGTGGTGGATCGGATCTTTTGTCCTTTGCTTCGGATTGAAAGGCCTGCGTTCGTTCCTCTTTCCACTTTTGTTTTTGTTCTGGATGGTGCCTATGCCCGCGGTCGTGATGAACCGGACGGTTGGCTGGTTACAGCAGGGATCTGCGGCTACCACGCAGATGCTGTTCGAAGCGGCAAGAGTACCCGTTTCCCGGAGAGGCGTGGACCTTGTCATACCCGGGATTGAGATCGAAGTGGCGTCGGAGTGCAGCAGCATCCGCTCCAGCGTGATCCTGGTGGTCACGACGATGATTCTTGCCCACTTGTTTCTGCGTTCTCCCAGGCGCAAGTTGCTGGTCGTCGCCACGGCAGTTCCGCTCTCGATCGCCAAGAATGGTCTGCGCATTTTCATCATTGCCATGATCGGAACCCATTTCGATCCCGCGTTCCTCACCGGCTGGTTCCATCACCACGGCGGCATCTTCTTTTTTCTGATCGCGCTGGCGGCAATTTGCGTCTTGCTGTGGATTTTGCGGCGCGGGGAAGAAAGGGCGCTACAAAGGCGGCCGCTTCGTCTGGTCAATTCTGCCTAGCGCCCGGCTGGACGGAGTACTTCGGGAGTGAATTCTTGCTGATCCGCTGAGATAGGAATGGCAGACCAAACTCGATGGCCAGCTTTACGGGGTTACCGGTGCGCCAGGTCGAACGAGACTGCCGCTGCCGAACCGCCCGCGTTCAGCATGGAGACGATTCGCTCCAGCTTGTGATGTCCTGTCTTGTGAAACAGATAGCTGATGCCGATGGCTCCTGCGGTCTGTCCGGCAAAGTTCGCGGCAAGTCCGGGTGTGCTCGTGCCGAAAACCCGCGTAACCGGATTCAGTTCCCGCCCACCGTTTTGCAGATTGTCCTTGGTCACAACGAAATCGGCCGCACTGAAAGCCGCCTCGGTCGCGAACAGGAAGCAGTTTTTTCGGTCCCAAAACTTGTGCCGCTCGCTGCGCTGAGGCAAAGGTGCGGTCACCGGACTCATCGCCGGCGCAGGCGCCATCGACCCTGCCTTGAAAGCAGCAAACGAAGGCTTTTGGGCGAATGCGGCTGCGCCGAGAAATGCCCAGGCGACCATGAACGCTGCGCAGCGGTGAAAGACGGCGCGGACCGGAATATGCATTACCGATAGCTCCGCAATTCCACAACCGCAGAACAACCGACTCCCTGCCGTAAGTATCCATTTATCAATGTGTTGTGGGTGTTGTCGGGCGGACAGGCAAATTGGTGTGCAGGCTTTTGCACTTTCGTCTGGGTGTTTTCCTGAATCTCAGGTCCGTAGGCTTTCTGAGGGATAGCGACATCAATTTCATCGGCGCAATCAGAGCTTGCTCAACGGTGCGAAGCAGTTCCTTGTTTATCGCACTTTTTCTGATGGCAAGCGGCGCTACGTTTGCCATCGGCCAGGCCCCGCCAGTGGCCAAGCGGGAAAAAGCAAATGCTGCGTCGCAAGCCGCAGACATTCTTCCTTGTTCTGGCGTCTTTTCGAAGAACCCCACCGCTACTTCAGGTGAAGAAGGCCGTTCCGTGACGCTTTCCTGGAAAGCCAGCATTCCCGGTTCCGGTTCGCCAAAGGACGCAATCGAGGGCTATTACATCTACCGCAGCCTGGCCTCTCATACTTACACCCAAAACGACCGGCTGAATTCATCACTGCTGTCGGGGATCCGCTGTGTTGACACCAGCGTGAAACCGCATACTACCTACTTTTACTCGGTTCAGGCAGTTTCTGAAGATGGTGAGCCAAGCGCCTTCTCGAAAGAGATCAAAGTTAAAGTCCCATCTCACGGGAAGCATAAATAAGCGTTGATGGCTGCGCCGGGACCAGCCCAGCGACTGGGAAGCCCGATCGTCGGGAGAAAAATCATGGGCGAGATGGGAGCGGTTCCAACGGCCCCACAAAGGCGAAAACATCCCCGCTTTGCGCTTCGGTGCCCGGTGCACCTGAGGTTTCTCGACGAGCAGCAGCCTTTCGAGGTCAACGTCTTCAGCAGGAACGTGAGCATCGCCGGACTGCTGCTTGAATGGGACCTGCCGGCCCCGAACAGTAAGAACGTTGCATTCGTCATTATCCTGGCTGGTGGACCCTTGCTTCACCCTATTCGGCTTGCAGGACTGGGTGAGGTGGTCCGGGTCGAGTCCGGCGAGACGATAACCGGCAGCGGCCTCGCTATCGCCTGCACCCGGCCGATCGGCGAGATCGAAGAGTACTTCCGTGCGTCCAGCGGACAGGCCGATTAACTGAGCGGGAATCTACGCTGCCCGGGCGCTCTCTGCCTCATCCTTCAGGATGATTCCAAACAATCCCTTCTGGTTAAAGCGCCTGGGATCGGGATATAGCGGCTCTGCTTCGCAGATCATCGCCTGATAACCCGCGAACGACTGGGTAAAGGAATGAAACCCCCAGTTTGCATCGACATCGTCGACAAGCAGCGCCCCGCCGGGCGTCAATGATGGCCAGGCGCAATCCAGTTCGAAGCGCACATTGCGTTCGCTGTGCAGGCTGTCGTGGATAAACAAGTCAATCTGCCCCAGGCGCGAGAGCAGTCGCGGCAGGCGCAGCCGGCTCGAGCCTTTAATGTAGGTCCAGCGGGGCGCGTTCTGCAGGCCGACGGCGATGCCTACCTGCTCCCGCCAGGACTTTTCCATCGGAGGAAGGTCGATGCTCCAAAGATGGCCGCTTCCATTCTTCTCCAACGCCTCGAGAATGATGCGGGAAGTCACCCCGTGAGCCACGCCAGTTTCAACCACCTTTTCCGGCCGCAGATGGCGAACCAGGCACCACGCCGCCCGGGTCAGGCCGGCGTCGCCATCATTCCACGAGCCAAAACTTTCCGGCCCGGCATGAATCCCTTTTGTTTCCAGTTCGGCGACAACCCCCTCCCATAGGAGTTGAAACTCAGAAGCTGATTCGCACGGCCAGGGCGCGCCCAGACGCCGATGCAGCCGCTCCTCCCAATTGCCCTCAGCTTGGTAAGGGCACTGGGGGCGGCGTTGCTCGCGCTCGGCCGCGTAAACATCCTGAATGGTTGTCCAGGTCTGAAGCGGGTCCACGGCTAATTCTGCCGCAGCCAGCGGATGCTTCAGCAGGTAACGAACAGGTATCCCCAGCATGGTGAACACGTCCTTGGAACAGAATGAAATGACACCTACGGCGGCTTGAGTTTACACCGGGAGGCGCCTTCTTTGAAGGCTCGTTTTCGGGCTTCGGAGCATATCCGATTCCATGTCTCAAAAGCATAGAAGTGCCGATTTCTGAATAAGTCGAATGCTTGCGCGCAGAATCAGACCTTAGCCGGTGGGAGGCAACCTAGTGGAGATGCAAAATTCTGCACAAATTCAACGGCCCCCGCGGAGGCTGTTCTATCTGAGCCTCTATCTATGCATCGCCGCGGTTTATCTGCTTACCGCCTCAGGCCGGATTGGTTTGTCTGACAGCGTTGCCATGTTCAACGTTGCCGAATCGGTGATAAACCAGAGATCGTTCAGTTCAGAGCCTTGCCAAGCCGACGCGCACGATCTGAGCATGGGTGCATCTGTAGGCTGCGTCCCCGGTACCGACGGCCGCCACTATGCGGCGTACGGGCTGCTGCCGTCATTGTCGGTAATCCCGGCAATCTACTGCGCACGGATTGCTTCGCACGTCCTTCACGTGAACCCAGTGGTGACGTCCAAGGCCGCGGTCTCCCTCTTCACACTTCTAATCGCTTCACTGGTTCCCGTGGCGGTCGCGGCCTGGATTCTCAAGCTGCAATATTCCCTGCGCACAGCGGTTCTCAGCGCGGGTATTCTGGCCTTCGCATCGTCGTATTGGCATTTCAGCGTCCGCGGATTTTTCTCTGAACCTTATTTCACATTACCCCTGGTAATTGCAGCGTGTTTACTTTCCGATCCACGCCGCAGGTTTGCCTGTGCCCTGGCAGGACTGGCCTTCGGACTCGCGTGCGCAGCACGATTTAATGGAGTGATACTGTTTCCTGCCTTTATTTTGTTCATGGCGCTTTACATTCGGGCGCACTGGCAGCCATTTGCCCGGTTCCTGCGCGATGCCACGTATTTCTGCTCCACTCTGTCCGTTTGCGTGCTGTTGATCCTATGGGCGAACTATGCGCGTTTCGGCAGTCCCCTCAAAACCGGCTACCACTTGGCGTTTCCCTCGGCCTCAGTCCTGCTCTCGACCCCCCTGTTACGCGGCCTGCCCCAGGTGCTGTTCAGCGGTGAGATCGGACTTCTGGTTTTCGCGCCATGGGTTCTGATGTCCTTTTTCCGTTTTCCGCGATTTGCGCGCGAGCACCTGCCCGAAGCAGTTCTGTGCGCGACATGTTTCCTGATCTATCTCTTGTTCTTTGCCAAGTTCTATGATCCCCACGGCGGCTGGGTTGCCGGCCCGCGCTATCTTTTGCCAACTCTCCCGTTCCTTGCTGTCGCAGCCTCTCCCGCGCTTGAATCCCTGCAACAGGCTGTCGCCTGGAAGCGCAGGCCCTGGGTGATGGCGGTGGTAGTGTCCCTGGTCTGTGCGGGCTTTTTGATTCAATGCGTTGGCTCGATGTTTCCGGATGAGCGCTATTACGCGCTGATGATCTTCTACGATCACAGGCCGGTAAAGCCTTGGTGGTCCGGCTCAATTCCCTTCGCCTCCATCGATTTCCTGTTCCGGATGAAAACGGCGGAAAAGGAATCTTCCCGCCCGACTGAAGTTGACCAGCTTGCAGAGCGCCGCGAAATAGAGGCGGCTCTGAATTCGGCCGATTCCGCTCCCACAGAGGACGATTACCTCGGCCGCTTCCCCAACCCGTCGAACATGATGTCGCCAAACCTGATGCTGGTGAAACTGAAGCTAATGGGATTACCAGCTTCCGTTGGCCTGATTTACCTGCTCGTCGTTTTTGCGATTGGTTTGCCCGGAGCGGTTGGCCTCAAGCGATGTCTGGCCACGTAGTAGCTTGGTATAGGCCGCCCATTGAGAAAGTTTACACATCCCGAGACGCCACCAACCCGCCGCTGCTCAGACGATAGCGTTCACGCTGTGCAACTCTCCGTAAGCCTCGCGCCCGGTTTTTCTCTTCTGTAGCTCCCCGCGTCACTCCAGACGCACAGCCGTTCTCTAGCGAACGGTCGCGCCCTGCTGCCCATAACCCATGAGGTGTTACTTTCGCGGACCCGTCTGCCTCCATACTCCTGCCCATCGCAACAAATCGCGCGTCTCCCCTACGGAATCGATACCTGCGCCGGTGAGGAATACGAGCTTTCCTGGTTATTGGAATTGACTGCGGTGGTTGTGTAGCAATAGCTGGTACCGCTGTTCACCGTACCGTCCGTGTAGCTGGTGCCGGCATTCAGAGTCGAGTTGATCTTGGAGAACGTCCCGCACGAACCTGAGTAGGCCGCACGGTAGATGTTGTATCCGTTGATGTCTGGAGACGAACTCGCGTTCCAGGAGAGTCCCACGTTGTATTGCGGAGTGATCCCGACTCCACTCGCGGATTCAATCGCGGGCGAGTTTGGCGCACTGGTCGCGAAAGACACAGAACCGGACTGAGTGCCACTGGCCTTTGGGGTGAAGCCCACGTTGAATGACGCGCTTTGGCCAGCGGGAATCGTAACCGGAAATGTAACGCCCTGCAGCGCGAACTCGGCATTGTTACTGGCCGCAGAGGTAACGGTAACACTTGTACCTGTCGCGCTCATCGTCACCGTCTGGGTTGCCGTCGTTCCCACGTCGACGTTGCCATAGCTCAAGGCTGTGGGTGTCATGGTCAATTGGCCGGTCGAGGTCCCCGATCCAGTCAGAGGGATCGTCACGCCGGCACTCGTCATATCCACAAGTCCGGTCACGGGCCCGACGGACTGAGGACTGAACATCACATTGAATGTGAGCGACTGCTTCGGCGCCAGGTAGAGGGGTAGATTCAGCCCGCTGACGGTGAATCCCGTGCCCGAGGTTTGCTCCTGCGGCAGTTCGATGTAATACCAGCCCGTATTGGTCAGGGTGACAGGCATCGTCGCACTGCTTCCGACTGCCACATTGCCGAAGCCGAGGGACGCCGGACTCGAGTTCAAGTACTGGTTCGCCACGCCCCTTCCTGAAACTCCCACGCAGAAAAAAGTGGCCGAGCTTCCACTGGTCAACTTGACCGACTCGCTCTGCCAGCCGGTTGTCGTGGGAGTGAACACCAAGTTGAAAGTGACGCTCTGTCCCGGGCTGAGCGTCAGCGGCAGGGTTAAGCCGCTCACGCTGAATGCGGGCAGACTCGAGTTCACGGCGGCGATGGTGACACCGGCCGATCCCGCATTGCTCAGGGTGATGGGCTGAGTCGCACTTTGGCCGATCACAATGCTGGCGAAGCGAAAGCTCTCCGGCGAACATTGGGGCAACGGTGCGGTCGCCCAGGCGGTCGGGAGAAATATGCCGAGCGTCAAGAATGTAATGGTTGTGAACTTTAGAGAAAGGGCGGCGGAATACCGAGACGACACTAGGGGAGGTCGCATAGCGGCTTGATTATGAAAACCGCTGGAACGCTGTTGTAGATGCCGACGGTACATCAGGACCATTGGCCATCTGGTCAGCGGGGCAGTAATTTAGCTTGCCAGGGATTCTTACGCAGAGGATGAAAAGCGCAAATCTACAAAACTAGCCTAAAAAACGCGGCGGGAAGGATCGTCAATGCTAAGGCGGGGCTAAGCGGAAAGGCTTGGCCAGGCAGCCTCCACTTCATGCCAAAACGGGAACTCACTTGGGCTGGGCAACTACTCGCAGATACGGCCTCAGCGTTTTCCATCCGCCTGGATACTTCTGCTGGGCCTCTTCATTCGAGACGGCAGGAGCAATAATGACGTCGTCGCCCTGCTTCCAGTTCGCCGGAGTTGCGACCTTGTGCTTGGCAGTCAATTGCATCGAATCGAGCACGCGCAACAGTTCATCGAAGTTGCGGCCCGTGGTCATCGGGTAGGCCAGCATGAGTTTGATTTTCTTGTCCGGGCCTACCACGAATACCGTGCGCACCGTAGCGTTGTCGGCCGCCGTGCGGCCCTCGCAACTGTCTCCGCTCTCGGCGGGCAACATGCCATAGAGCTTGGCAATCAGCAGTTGCGGATCGCCGATCATCGGATAGTTCACCTTGTGTCCCTGCGTCTCTTCGATGTCTGCCGCCCATTTCGCGTGATTGGTCACCGGATCCACGCTCAAGCCAACGATCTTGCAATTGCGTTTGGCGAACTCCGGTTGCAGACCAGCCATGTAGCCAAGTTCCGTTGTGCAAACCGGGGTGAAGTCTTTGGGATGGGAAAACAAAATGGCCCAACCGTCGCCGATCCACTCGTGAAAATTAATTGTCCCCTGCGTGGTTTCGGCGGTGAAGTTGGGGGCAGTTTCATTGATGCGTAGTGACAAAGCCTGCCTCCTCAAAACCTTTAAGATTCATGACCAGTGGCCTGCGATTCGAAAGATTTGCCCGCTGTTGTCACGCCGGTCTCCGGATCACGAGCCCGATCTCTTCAATGGCTGGGCAGACCCGCTGCTCGCCGGCAGTTTCCGGAGTATACTTCCCCGCGAAGCATTCGGCCGCGGCTTGGGGCTTTACGCCGGGCGATCGCAAAGAGCGAGGTCAAAATCACATGAGCGGAAAAAGCAAGCTGATCCTTGGAATACTCACGGCGCTGGCCATGCTTGGTCTGACTTATGCGCTGCCCAGGGGCGGAGCAATGCGCGATGCCGCCGTCGTGCAATTTCCCATGACGGTTGGAATCTGGGCGATTTTCGTTTTGCTGTTCGTGAAACTGAAATAGACGTGCATGCGCCGGTTTGTGCTGCGGCGAGGACTAGCCGGCGCAAAACCGGTTCTTCCAGAATCTCAGCCGGCGCCCGCCCGCAGCGGGCGCTGCCTCCAGCGCTATCCCATCGAGAAGGCGCAAGCCTGTTCTCCCGCGGACCTGTGGAAAAACTTTGAGTTCAGCACCAATTTTCCGGTCCGCGTCCAAAACGCCCGGGTGTATGATGAATTTCAAATTAAGCCAGCCATGGGCGAAAACTAGGAGCGCCGTGATTGTCGCGCGCGAACAAACTGGTTTGAAGAGCCCGATCCTCACACGTGCAGGGAGAACAATGAGCAACCGCGCAGGGTTACTTTGGTTGGGTCTTGCGGCCTTCGCAATCGTCCCGTTGCCCCTCTTGCTGGCGCAGGATTCCGGGCCACCGCAAGCCAGGGTTCCGGCGGGCCTGGAGCGTGACGAAGCCATTTTTTCTCGTGCTGCGGATCAAACTCCACAAAATGCACGCCCGGCGGAATCCGTGCCCGATCAATCCGTGGGAAGCGGCCAGTTGCCTATCAGGCCAGTTCCTGTTGCCGGGAGGAATTCTTCGTCCGAGGCGGAGGGTGTGGCGAACGACTGGAGCAATCACCATTTGATTTTCTCCCGTCCGGGCACGCCGGAGCGGGCCAGCCGGGTGGAGCAGGATCCGCGCTACTGGCAACAGCTGCAGCGAAACCAGCTCTCTACCCGTTCGCCGCTGCCGCGGTCGGATTTAGCGCGACCGTTTTGGCCGCGCCCCGGGGGCGGCGGAGGAGGTGGAGGCACCAACCCGCCACCTGTGCCCACGCACTCCGATTGGTCGGAGAACCTCGGGGGCAATGGGACTGGGGCCGGGACTTTTCCCGCCAAATACTCTTTCATGTTGACCACAGCGCACTGCGCAAGCGACCCTAAACCCGACTTTGTGGTCTACGCGACTGGACTGCCCGGGTCGTCGATTCAGGCCAGCATCGTGGCCTACGACAATCTCTACGCCGGCTGTACTGGTACCGTCCCCAGCGTCTATTGGGCATACAACACGGGCACCAGCGCCAGGATCGTGACTTCTCCAGCTTTCTCGCGAGACGGCACTCAAGTTGCCTTTGTGCAGACCGATGGCAGCGGTTCAAGCCTTGTGTTGTTGAAGTGGGCGGCTTCGACAACGGAAACCGTGGGCGGTCCGGAGACGCTGATTGCTGTGCTTCCATCGTTGTACTCGGGTTGCCCCGCGCCCTGCATGACGACCTTTCAGCTTGCCAACGGCGTCACGCCGGCGACCGATACCAACTCGTCGGTTTTTCTGGATTTGAGCAATGACACGGCCTGGGTGGGCGACGACAACGGAGTGCTGCATAAGTTTTCGCCGGTGTTCTTCGGCACGGCCCTGAATCCGCCGGCCGAAATCACCACGGGAGGCTTTCCCGTGCAGGTCAATCCAGGCGCTCCTGCACCCTTGTCCAGTCCAGTTCACGATTACGGCTCCGGAAACGTGTTTGTCGGCGATATTGTCAATCTGACGGGCGGCGGCTTTCTCTACCGAGTGGACAGTTCCAGCGGTGCGGTTACGCAATCCGGTCAGTTGGATTTTGGGGTGGGCATCACAGAAGGGCCAGTGGTTGATTCCACGGCGGGGCTGGTCTATGTGTTTTCTTCGGAGGATGGCACTGCGGGCTGCAACGGTTTTACGACAGACTGCACTGGTGTCTGGCAGCTGCCCGTAAACTTTGCATCAGGAGACCAAGGGCAGGAAGCCGTCGTCGGAAACAGCATAGCCGAAGGGGCAGCGTTTCCGCCTAGCCAGATGTACGTCGGCGCTTTCGATAATACCTACGAAAACTCGATTGACGGCACCGGAAACCTCTATGTCTGTGGAAACACCGGCGCCAACCCGATCATGTACCAGGTGCCTATTGCCGCTGGGGTGTTCGGCACGGCGGTTACGGGTCCGACCTTGTCCGACGCATATACACCCTGTTCGCCCGTGACCGACGTCTACAACCCGAATGCAGCCGGAGGGCCTTCCGAATTTTTCTTCGTGAGCATGACCGAAGACGGAATTTCGGCGGGATGCGCCACCGGCGGGTGCATCTATAATTTCAACGATACGCCCTGGAAGGCGAACACGTTCTATCAAGTCGGCCAGGAAATCCTGGATCCGCATCTTCGTATTCAGGTCGTGAAGCACCAGGGAACTTCGGGCGGGTCCACACCGCCATGGACTAACGCGCCGGCCGGGCAAACGCTTGACGGGGCCGGAGGCCTGAGCTGGATCAATCAGGGGCTGCTTACGTCCACGACACCTGCGGCTTGGCAGCCAAACACTGCTTACGCCCTGCACGCTCTGGTCCTGGACAGCAACGGGAACATTGAAATCGTAACCACCGCGGGACATTCGGGGCCCGGCCCCGCGCCAACCTGGAAGACGACGCCGGCAGCAGTGACTATCGATACAGGGGGTATGCCAACGCCCGCTCGCTGGACTAACCTTGGCGCCATTGCCACCGCCGCGCTCGCCGAGACCGACGGGACGAGCGGAATTATCATCGACAACACGGTCGGTTCCGGTACGATCGTCGGCGGCTCTCAGATATACTTTTCCACTCTCGGCAACCAGACGTGCGGAACCTCGGGCGGAGGCCGCTGCGCCGTTCAGGCTTCGCAATCGGCTTTGCAATAGGGGCGAGAAAGTGCCAGGAATAAAAGCTATGAGCAAGGACAATTCCTCTTCTGATCCAACCCAGAGCGCGGAAACCGCCAGGAAACCCTACGAAAAACCCGGCTTTCGCTACGAGCAAGTATTCGTGACCTCCGCTTTGTCGTGCGGCAAGGTGCAGGGCGAAGGCTCGTGCAGCCTGAACACCAAAGTCTCATGAGGCCGATCCGGAGCGCTGACGCCGATTCTGCCACCGTACTCAAGGTTGAACTGGCGGGCGAAGTCCTGCGCTCATTCGGCAGCCTGCGTTTTTCTGCCACGGGCTGGAGCATGTTGCCCACCATCCGGCCGGGCGACACTCTGGTGGTGGAACGGACGAGAAGCGATCAGGTCCGCGTGGGAGATGTGGTGCTGGTTTCTCGCCAAGGCCGGCTCTGCGCGCACCGGGTGTTTGCCAGGACGCAAAGTTCCCCGGGGCGGCGTTGGATCACGCAAGGGGACGCCATGGCCGTTCCCGATCCTGCCGTCAGTGAGGATCAATTGCTCGGGCGGGTGGCGTATCTGATTCGCAGAGGAAAGTTGATGAAAGTGCCGGCCGACCTATCCGGAGCGGATCGGCTGGTTGCGCGCACGTTCCGCCGATCAATGCTGGCCGCACGGGCGTTTGTCGGCTTGCACCAGTTCCGCCTGCGTAAAGCGCGTTTAGAGCTCCCTGAACCAGACAGGACATGCCCCAGCTAGCCACACAAGTCGAACTTTACAGCGTTCTGATCGCTATCGGCGACGTGCCAGTGCGTATAAACACTAGCGATCCTTCGTTTTTGCAGATGCTGCAAGAGCGCTATGCCGGTTTTGTGAACGCGGACGATCGTGCCGAGTTTGACTTCGACGTCGATCTGGTCGCTCCCGTTCCGGCTGATCCCGACGCGGACGTGAGCGTTACGTTTGAACGCGGACGCTGGCTGCTGGCCCGCGGCGATTTCCGGGCCGAATGGGATCCGGCTTCGCGCCATGGCAGCATACGCCAGTCAGCCAACCCTTATTCCATCGACGGCGTATTGCGCATCGTGCATACGCTGGTGATGGCGAAGCAGGGCGGATTTCTTCTCCACGCGGCCAGCGCGATTCGCAAGGGCAAAGCATACTTGTTCGCCGGGGTCTCGGGCGCGGGAAAGACGACGATCTCCCGGCTGGCTCCGCCCGATGCCGCGCTGCTGACCGACGAGATTTCCTACGTGCGCAAGAATGTCGAGGTGAACGGCTACGTCGCCTACGGAACGCCGTTTACCGGCGAACTGGCCAAG
>DATKPV010000014.1:0-25271 GCA_035523915.1 Candidatus Aquilonibacter sp.
AGGCCGGTATTCACGCTCATGGCTTGTTTGAGGCGGCCTTTGGGTGGCAGAAGATCAATCGAGCGGCTGCGGTTGTAATCGCGGGTGAGCAGGCCCTTCTTTTCGAGATTGGAAATGTGCTTGTGCACGGTAGCCAGAGAATTCAGGTCAAGGCCGTTGCCGATTTCCTCAAACGACGGAGAGTAGCCATGCTCGGCTACGAAGCGCGAGATGAAATCGTAGACTTCCCGCTGTCTCTTGGTGATCGCCATGCCGCCATTGTTGGCGAATATAAAGCGAATGTCAAGCAGATTCCGAGACGCGCGATCTGAAACTTTTGCCGCTCTCGTGACTCTGATAGCGCAGGACTCGTTACCGCGAGCCAGCAGCCTACGGAGATTCTCTTATGTCCCACGTTTCAATTCGCGCCACTGCAATGATGCTGATTCTGCTGACGGGTGCCATCGCCTGCAGCGCTGGAAGCCGGGCTGCCGTGCCGGCTCCAGCCGCTGATGAGCCCAAAGCCGCTGCCCCGGCAAAAGAAACCGCCGTTGTCGCTGGCGGATGCTTCTGGGGAATTCAGGCGGTCTTTCAACACGTAAAGGGCGTCATCAGTGCGACCTCCGGCTACTCGGGCGGATCAGCGAAGACTGCGGAGTATGAAGTTGTCAGCACCGGCGAGACCGGTCACGCCGAGTCGGTGCGCATCGTCTACGACCCCTCGCAGATTACTTACGGCGAGCTGCTGCGAGTTTTCTTTTCTGTGGCGCTCGATCCCACGCAACTGAACCGGCAGGGACCGGATGAGGGCTCGCAATACCGGTCGGTAATTTTTTACGGGAACGACGAGCAGAAGCATGTGGCCGAGACTTACATCGCGCAGCTTGACCAGGCGAAGGCTTTCTCCAAGCCGATCGTTACGCAGGTGGTGCCGCTGAAAGCGTTCTATCCAGCCGAGGCTTACCATCAGAACTACGCGGCGAACCATCCTTACGATCCCTACATCGCTTATAACGACGCTCCCAAGGTAGAGCATTTGCGGCAGGAATTTCCGGAGCTTTATACAGGAAAGTGAGAATGCCATATGTCTGATCCCAATCCAGTGGAGGGAAAGATGTTCGAGTCGGACCTTGGTCGCAAAGGCGCGCCCGGCCAGACACGGCGCGCATTTTTGGGCGCAGTGGCAGCAGTGGCGGGCGGTTCGATCCTGTGGTCGTTGCGCGGGCGCGGCGTACACGTACTGGCCGCGGCCGATCGTTCGAAGCCCCAGGGGCCGGTGACGATTGTCGAATTCTCCGACTCGGGGCAGCGGCTGCAAACCGTACGGATCACAAAAGTCGTCAAAAGCGATGCGGAATGGCGGAAAGAGCTTTCGGGGAACGCGTTCGATATCACCCGCCACGCCGACACCGAGATGGCTTTCACCGGAAAGTATTGGAACCTGCATGAAAAAGGAATCTTCCGCTGCATCTGTTGCGGGAACGCGCTGTTCAGTTCGGATACGAAGTTTGATTCGGGCACGGGCTGGCCGAGTTTCTGGGCTCCGATAGCCAAGGAAAACATCACCGAAATACGGGATGATTCTTTGGGCATGGAACGTATTGCGGTTTCCTGCACCGAGTGTGACGCACATCTCGGCCACGTTTTTGACGACGGCCCTCCGCCGACAGGGTTGCGCTATTGCATGAACTCGGCATCGCTGCGCTTCGTGAAAGCGGCGTAACCTTCAAGGCAAAATTGACGGAAAAAATGGAGGCACTGGGCCGTTGCCCGCGCCTCCATCGGTTGCAACTCGGGAGGTCTAGTGGTTATCGCCGTCGTGATCGATGTCGCCAGTGCTCTTGGGAGCAACACCTTGCTGGGCAGCCGCACCTTGCCGTGCAGCACGGCTCAGGGTAACCGTGTCCTGGGGTAGCGCGGTGATATGTTGCGTTTGGGATTGCTGTTGCGTCTGGCGAGCCGTGGTTTGCGCGGCCTGAGCTGCTTGCGTTGTGTTGCTGCTGTGACTGCCGCTTGTTGGACTCAGCATATGAGCGGGATCGGCAAAGAAGTCGAGAAGCTTTAGGGAAATACGGATCTTCGCCCCAAACCTTGGTTACCCGTTACCAGAGCCTCAGTCCATTCTCATTAGAACAAACCATCGTGCTCACATCGTGGCCGATGTTCAGGCTCCCGTGACAAAGAACTTTCGCTCCTCTTTTTTCTTGGGGACAACACCGGCAGTGACGTCCTGCACAAACTCGCGCCGCCGCTCGGGTCCCTTACGATTTTCGAGTACGCGTACGCGCCGCGCCGGCATATTGGTAGGAAGAAGCTTGACGACGCGGCCATCGCTGACCTGGATGTAAAAGCGAAACCAGTCGGTGCGAAACATGCGGCCGGAGGCAAAAAATGTTACTGAGGCCGCGATCTGGCCTCCGAATTCCGGGCCGGTGCAGGTCAGCAGGCGCTTGCCGACATCCTGCGTCCAGGTCATGCCGCCCACCAGCGGGTCGTTCAGCGTCCAGCGCTCGAAGGGCACCGCAAAGGAAATTTTTCGCAACTGCAGGAGTTGCAACAGCACCGAGGTCTTCGCCAGATTCGTGACCACCACCGTAGCTTCAGTCGCCGAGATCCGGTCCAGCCGGATGTGCAGTTCCGGCGACCATTCGCGTTCGAACTCCTCGCGAGCCAAAGCCAGACCTTTGTCCGTAGCTTCCACATAGCGCAGCGTGGCCCGGGTCAGGATGATGCTGAAAAAGCAAGTGACGACCGTGGCAATTACAGGAATATAGGCAAGCAGAGTAGTCACCGACATGCTGCGCGGATCGATCCACCATTGCACATGCATAGACTAAGTTCCTCGTAGCGCTGACGCGCGGCGGTCAAACATGGGGAGGAATTAGCAAAGGTGTTGCTTGTTCGTCAATCTGTGTCCAGCATCCGGCAGAGTCTAACGAGAGCACCAGGGCGGCTCCAGATACGCATGGTGCTGCGCGCGGAGACCGCGAAGTGCAAGGACTTTGGTAACTGGAGGCCGAAGGGGGAGGCCAGTGGCTGCTGCCCGGCGACGGAAGGGCGGATCGCCATGCTATCTTTTCGCAACTGCGAGAGCACCTTGTCGAATCAGAATTCGCGACATCCGACGATGGAAGCGAATAAGTGCTGTTATACGCTCACCGACAGGTTCGCGGTCGGCAAGGGATTAGTCTGAGTTGACAATGTCGCGTCGGCCAAGCCTAACTGTTGCAAGCCTTGCTGCAATGAACCGTAAGCCTGCTGTGCGGCGGAGAGGTTGCCGGATTGCAGATCCTGACCTAACTGATCAAAATCCTGCTCCAGCGTGTTGTTCTGCCCTCCGCCTCCGTGGTGATGATGGTGGTGGTGAATCTGGCCCGATTGATTCTGAAGGTCCTGGGTAAGGTTGGAGTAATCCTGTTGTGCGGCGGTGAGGTCGCCGGACTGCAGATCCTGACCCAACTGGCCGAAAGCCTGCGTGATCGGATTGGTGCTTTGCGTGGCCGACCCGGTTCCGCTGGGCGACACGCTCTGCTGCAGCGTGGCGAAGTCGCTCTGCGCGGCCGAGAGATTGCCGGACTGCAGGTCCTGGCCGAGTTGCTGGAACTCCTGGAAGACCTGCGGTTGCTGATTTGCCACACTCTCAAGATTGAACAAACTGCCGGAAATGAGGGAAGCGGCGCCCATGTGAAATCTCCTTGTGGAACATTGTTTGTTCGAGCACCTGTCGGACCAAACGTTTTACGTGCGGTGATAGCGTGTAACTGTTGCGGCCAGTCTGAGTTAGCTCTGGCGTTGTCGAGCCCGGTTACCCCGTCGAGAGGCGAGGAGGCAAATTGTGCCGAGGCCGGCTGGGCAAGAGTTGTCGCCCCATGGCAGGCGGAGACAGCGGCTTAAGCTGGAATAGGATGGAGGATCGAAAGGTCAGTCTTGGCTGGGACGGCCATGTCCCCGAGCCGTCAGTTCACGGCCAGAACCAGCAAGGTGGCGTCGTCCTGGAATTGCGCGCCGCAAAAATCCGATACTCGCGTAAACAGCCATTCATTCAGCTCAGCGGCGGAATACGCCGCATGTTCCTTGGCGAACGCAGCGATCCTCCCCACTCCGAACTCTTCGCCTTGTGGGTTCTCGGCTTCAGTGATGCCGTCGGTAAACAAGAGCAGTCGGTCTCCGGATTGCAGGTTGATGCTGGAATCCTGGTAATTCCATGAAGGGAAAACGCCAAGCACCGCGCCTCCTTGATCCAGAGGGCGCGACCCGCCAGCCCGGACGAGAATCGGATAAGGATGGCCTGCGTTGCAATAGAGAAAGGTGCGGGTATTGCCGTCGAGCACGCCGCAGAAAAAGGTGACGAACTTGTTCGGAGCGATACTCGCACATAGCATGCCGTTCACAATCGCGCAAACATGCGCCGGACTATCCAGATCGCGCACCGATGCGCGCAAGCTGGCTTGGACATTGGCCATAAGCAAAGCAGCAGGAACTCCCTTACCGGAGACATCGGCGATGCAGATGGCCAGGCGGTTGCTGTCGAGCCGCACCGCATCGAAGTAATCCCCGCCGACCGCCCGTGCCGGATGCCAGGCAGTGGCTACGGCGATTCCGGGAAGCTGGGGGATTTCTTTGGGTAGGAGCGACTGCTGGATTTCGCGGGCGCGTTGCAACTCCTGCTCCTGGATTTCGAGCCGCGCAGCACCCGACTGCACCAGGCGCTGCAGCTCGACGTTGCGGCGCTCGAGTCGCGCCCTGGTTTTGCCGTAGAGAAAATTGGTCACGCCGTAGACGAAGATGATCAGGTAGGGCATCTTCCAGCCGGTGGTCAGCAGGTGCCTAAGCGATTGTGGAGTGGGCGGAGCCAACCACCAGACAATCGCGCTGCTCAGCAGATAGACGGGGAACATCAAGACGAACAACACGGCCAGGAAGATCAACCAGTCGTAGGGAAAGGGTTTTTCGTACAGGAAGTGCAGCCATCGGACCGGAGGGGAAAGGAAATTGCCGATGCAGAGCGAATACAAGATGACCGTGAAAGGGTTTATGGGCTGGCCGATGGCCCAGAAAACCGCCCCTACAACAAAAGCAATGAAGAGGTAAATGCCCTGGTCGCGGAAGAAGACGGTCAACGACTTGGAGTCAATGGTCACGTGGATGAGAATTTGGCATCTGGACCCGTTTCGAGGGTACGCTTCCGATGCACTGGCCCGTGAGTGCGTTATTTGGGCAAATTAGTGGGGCCCGTAAAACGACAATGCGTTTTCTACTCCAGCACGCTGTCGTCGAGTTTCTTCTTCCCCCAGTCGGCCGCTGCCTGCACAAAGGCCAGGATCAGGGGATGCGGCTTCTTTACGGTGGACGACAGCTGCGGTTGAAACAAAGTCGCGACAAAGAAAAGGAGCGTAGGCGATTCAATGGCGCGAATCTCGCCGGCAGGCCCGCGCGCGACCACGGGGAATCCCGCCTCCATCGTGGACCACTCGAATTCGGGATTCACTTCGAAGTTGCAGAAAAATTCCTCGGTCACCGTCTCTGCGTTCTTGCCGTAAAACGATTGCAGGTAGGAACCGGGACGCAAGCGAATTTCCGAGACGGCTCCGGCCAGCTTGGGGGCATCGCCTTTCCGATCGGGCACGGCGCAGGCCACGGGATAAATGACGACGTTCTTCGAACCAGAATTGTTTTCGGCGCTATCGGCATCCGCGATGCCCAGCACATTGCGGCAGAACTCGATCAGCGCGTACTGGAAGCCGCCACACGTACCCAGAAACGGCCAGTTTCGCCGGCGGGCGAACTCGATCCCTTTCAACATGCCGTCGAAGCTTTTGTAGGGGCTGCCGGGCGAAGCTAACAGGCCGTCGAAGCGATCGAGAATCTTGTCCACATTGCCGCTGGCCAGGGAAGGCGTGGGAACCCACTCGGATTCGAGCTTGATTTCCAGTTTATGGGCCGCGTGCTGCAGCGAGTCGTTGGTGGCGTGGTGGGAGCGGAATTCAGGGTTGAAGTCTCCCAGGATTCCGATGCGAACGGCGTCACTCACGCGCTCATTGTACTAGACGGATGCGACACCGCTGGGCGGCTCCGGTTAGAAGAGAGGTGCACTTCATAGCACGTCAGTGATGTCGAGCAGCAAATATAGGCTGAGGAGCGCCAGCACAGGTCCTCCCCAGATCATCAGCGCACATTTCCACCCCAGAGAACGCGCCACATCCTGCTGGCTGCGCCACGAAATGAGAAATGTTTTGTCGTTGGTCCCTTTCATCAGGACCACTGGCGGACGAGGGTCAAAGCCGTCAGGCGCGTCATTTCGCGCTGCGCCAGGGCCAACGCCGTTGGCCGAGGCATTGCCGCTCATCACCTCCGTGGCGGCAGTGACCACCGGCGCCGGATTCGTAACCCCTGCCGCCGCCCATGCCGCTGGGTTCGTAATGCCAGCCTTGGTGAGCGCGGCCGCGATCTTCTGCTGCTGCGTCATATCGGCGGACCGCGCCGGACTATTGTTTGGAGAAAGCCGAACAACGTTGGCGGAAAGTGGAGATGGGTCGGCCGCAGTCGCCGCCGCTAAGGCCGAGTCGTCGAAGTCGTTGCCGCTGCCGCTGAAGGCCAGCGAACTCCCGATCAGAGAAAACGAGAAGCCGCCGCCCAGAATCGAAGTGGCGTTGTCCGGATCATGAATCGGAACTTGAGTTAGTTGCTGCCCGGGATTATCGGTAAGAGTCCCGAGAATGAACAGCGCATTCTTGGGCTTGATGCAGAATTCTTGGACTTTGATCTTGTTGCTGGTCGCGACGCCGTGGCGAGCCAGAAAACTGCGCACGTTATCAGGCGCAGGATCTTTTGTGGTGAAGAATGAATCGCAGAACTCCTGCTCAAAATCGCGGTGCAAGTCGAGTTCTGCGCCGCGCGGGTCCACGAGCACGCGGCCGGTGTTGTCGTCGAGAAAGAATGGCACGTGGAGGCACTCGGAGGCCACCTTGACCCATTGGCTGCTCCGACCCCGGCGTTTCCACTCCCAGACCAGCGTCCGGTAGTAGTAGCAGGACCGCAGGGTGATGGGGGCCGTCATGGTGTAGGGGCCCACGGCCAAGCCATTGACTTCCACCATTCCCATGGATGCGCTGCGAATTTTGGAAGAGGGCGTGTCGAGAATCAGGCGACGGCGTCGCAGCAAGACAAAGCCGCGAATGAAGAGATAAACTCCGGCGCAAAACCCGACTACGGCCCACAGCAGAAGCTGCGACCGGTCCGACGAGCGAAGCAGGAATGTGGAGCAGAGCGTCACGGGTGATTAGTCCGCCGGACTCTATGGGAACACACGGCGCCAGTTATCAGCCTACCGACGGGGGCGAATCACCCGCAGCAGGAAAGCTGCGCGGCAACTTACGTTGGTAACGAGGGGCTGCGGTCTGCAGATTAAAGTCGGCCGGTTCTATTTGTAGCCTTGCGAGATTCTCCGCCGTTTTATCAGGAGATAAGCGAGCGTTAAGCCAACCAGGAAGATCAGACCTCCGAGTTCGTTGACGTGCGAAGAAAACAGCGTCTGCAGAACCGCGGCCGTGACCAGCACGAAACCTAAAATCGATCCCCATATACCCAACGGCGCTCGCATGGGCAGAGCAGCCGCCTCATCCGCGGTCAGCCGGCGACGAAAACTCACATGGGCCGCCAGAGAGATTACCCAGGAGAGCATCAAGCCGGAGAAGGCCGCGCCCATGATGTAGAGGAAGGCTCGCTTCGGCGCCCAGTCTTCAATGATAAGTGCGCTCACCACGCCATAGGATGAGACCAGCAGTGCCAGGCGCGGCGATCCGGCGGCGTTCAGTTTACCCAGCCACGCTGGCGCCCAGCCGGTGCGTCCCATGGAAAAGAGCAGGCGTGATGCCACGTAAAGCTTGGCGTTTGCCCCGGAAAGCGCTGCCGTAAGCACCACAAAGTTCATAATGAAGGCCGCGGCCGGAACGCGGGCCAGACGGAAGACGCTGACAAAGGGGCTTTCGGTGACCCCGGCATGGTTCCAGGGCATCACGCCCGCCAGCACAATGATGGCGCCGAGGTAGAGACCGGCCAGGAGAAAGAAAGTGAGGCGGGCGGCGCGGGAAATGTTTTTTGGTGATTGCGATTCCCCGGTGGTCACGGCCAGCATTTCCACCCCGCCGAAAGCATAAACGGCCAGAAAAACGGCCATCAGCGGGGCCACTGGACCTTTGGGAAGAAAACCGCCGTGGGCGGTGTACTGCGCCGCCACATGGCCGTTCAACAACAACACCGCGCCCGCCAGGATGAACGCAATGATAACCGCGAACTTGATCATGGCGAACCAGAACTCGAAAAGACCAAAAGTGTGAACGCTGCGCAGGTTAACCAGCAAAAGCACGATGGAAAACAGAACCACCCAAAATTCTCCGGGCGCGGCCGGAAACCAATAAGCCATGTAGGTGGCAGAGGCAACCAATTCGGCTCCGATGGAGAATGCGATCGCAGCCCAGTATCCGGCGCGGCAGAGAAATCCCAGGTACTCATTCAGGTAAAGTTCTCCGTAAACTCCGAACGATCCGGCTGCCGGGTGCATGCAGGCCAGTTCCCCCAATGCCATCGTCACGGTCCAGGCCATGAAGGCTGCGACCAGATAGCTCAGGATCACGCCCGGCCCGGCGACTTCCAGGGCAGCGGCCGATCCAAGCAAGAGTCCTGTGCCGATTGATCCGCCGACGGCCACCATCGTCATTTGTCCGGCGGTAAGCTGATGGTGGAGGCCTTGTTCGTGGATAAGTTCGTCAGAGGTCTGAGCAGAGGGCATGCCGCACGATATCAAAAACGAACCGACGGCGCTGAAGGGCTGTTGAAGAGTGACCTTCGTAACCGCATTGCGCCTGCCCTGCATTGCTGGGCGTCATAGCGCCTCCTAGAATCGAAGAAGCGTAACTCCCTCTATTACCCAAGCCATGCCCGAAATCACCAGACGCGTGGATCGAGTCGAGCAAGGCCGACGCATCGAGCGCGCCGAAAAGCTCCTGCAAAAAGGGAAAACTGCCGAGGCGCTGGAAGAGTACCTCCAGGCCTTGCGCGAAGACCCGGAAAACGACGTGGTCCGCCAGCTTTCCGCCGACCTTTGCCTGTCGTTGAACCGGAATCGCGACGCGGTTTCCCTGTTGGGCGAGTTGTTCGAGCGGCAGGTGAATGCTGGCGATGCCACAAAAGCCAGCCTGACCTACAAGAAACTGGCTCGCCATGGCAGTCCTAACTGGGAGCAAAAGTTTCGCTTTGGCCAGCTACTGGAGGGATCCAACAAGAAACTGGCCGTCGGCACTTACGAAGCGGCACTCGGCGACCTGGCGAAGATGGACAAGAAGAAGGAGGCGCTAACGGTTCTCGAGCGCATTGTCGCCCTGGAACCCACGCAAGAGAATCTGCTTCGTTTCGCTGAGTTGTCTTCGGAAGTGGGGGAGAGCAAAGCGGCAGCTGGAGCCTTCAAGCGCGTGGCTCAATTGATGGGCGCCAGCGGGGGCGATTCTGCCCAGTGGTACGAGAGAGCCTACCAGGAAGATTCTTCAGATCAGGAAATTGCTCTGGCTTACGGCAAGAGCCTGCTGGGGCAAGGGCAGATCGGGGCGGCGATTTTTATTCTGGAGCCGCAGGTAAACGCCGGCAAGGCCAGTTTGGAATTTCGCGACACCTACGCCGAGGCACTCCTGGCCGCAGGCCGTGTTGCCGATGCCGAGCCGCTGGTTTGGGACCTTTTCGAACAGAATCCTAACCGGATGCAGCAGGTGACGGCGCTGATCGGGCAGTTGCTCGATGCCGAACAGGAAGAAGCTGCGGTTGCGCTGGCCCGCAAACTGGAACAATTCCAGCGACGGCGTGGCGAGCGTCGGCAATTCATTGCGGTTCTGCAGGATATCATCGGGGCCCATCGCGCTTCGCCGCTCATGTTGGAGTTGCTGAGCGAGCTTTTCAACGCCTCGAACCGCGAGAACGACTACTCACAGACTCTTTTAAAACTGTTTGACCTCTATTGCAGCACGGGCGACTTCACTAAGGCTGCCGAATGCCTCGACCGCGCCGCGGAAGTGGATCCCTACGAGTCCGGCCATTTGAAGCGGCTCGAGATGCTCAAAGGCAGAATCGATGAGAATCGTTTCAAGGTCATCTCGTCACGCTTCACGCCGATCAGCAAAGCTCCCACCGAGCCCGTCCACGCCGAGGAACCAACGCTGGGTGCTTCCACGTTGCAGGATTTGATGCTGCAGGCGGAGATTCTGGTGCAATACGGAATGCGCAACAAAGCGGTGGAGCGGTTGCAGAGAATCCAGGAACTGTTTCCGCGGGAAGAGGAACGCAACGAGGATCTGCAGCGGCTATACCTGGCTGCGGGCATGACCCCGCGCTACGCCGGCACAGCGCCCCTGCCGCCGGCAGCGGCTCCGGCTCCGGTTCCAGCGCCGGCGTCTTCTGCTGCTGCCGATCCTGCCGCCGAAGTGCGCAGTTTTACCAAGGTGGCCGAGATCACGCGCAAGCTTTATCACCAGGCGACGGCAACGGCGCTGCTCACCACGGCGGTCAACGAGATTGGCAAGCAATGGGAAGCTTCCCGTTGCGTGGCTGCGACGCGCACTCCGGGCATGCCTCCAACGGATTTGCAGGAATTCTGCGCCCGAGGTGTCAAGGCGGGGAATCCGTCGGCGCTGAGCGAGGTGATCGCCGCTTTGCAGGATGCCTCGAGCCACGAGCCGATTGTGCTGGCCGACGTCCGGACCGCGGAGGAGTTGCAATCCGCGCAAAAAGCCGCAAAGGAGTTGGGAATCGCCTCGGCCCTCGCATTTCCCCTCAGCAACGGAGAGGATTCGGTTGGCATTTTGGCCTTGCTGCAAGACAATCCGCGCACCTGGCCGCAATCCGATGTCGTAGTGCTGAAAACTCTGGCTGAGCAAATGGTGATTGCGCTGAACAACGTCGGCTTGCGCCGATTGGTGAAGAATCTTTCGGTCACGGACGAAAAATCCGGGCTGCTCAAGCGCGCTTCCTATATCGATCTGCTGCTGGCCGAAAGCAAGCGCGCCCTGCAAAACGCTGCGCCACTCTCCGTGCTGCTTCTGCAGTTTGGCCGCCGGGCCTCTCTGGTGAAAGAGTACGGCGAACAGTCCGTCGACGCAGCCATGGAAAAAATTGGACAGCTCTTTGGCGCCAACATCCGTTCCAACGACCTGGCCTTCCGCTACGACACGACAACCATCGCCATCATCCTCGGGGACACGGGGGAAAAGGAAGGCATGATGGCGGTTGAGAAGCTGCGCAAGATCATCGCTGACGTGCGCTTGCCCGCCAAAGAGGGGTCGCAGGATGGTCATGCGCTGCAGTTCTCCGCCGGTCTGGCCGAGGCCGTGGTGCGCGAAAATTACGATCCGGTAGACATCGTTACAGAAGTGATTAACCGCGCCGAACACGCGCTGGCCACCGCGGTCGGGCAAGGACCGGGGAAAGTAACCGCGCTGGCGGCACATCTCGCCGCCAGCGCCGTGGCATAAAGTTGCGAAGAATGAGTCGCGGACGTTCCCCGCATCTTTAATCAATCTGAGTCACTACCGGGCCGCGGCGCCGGTGGTCAAATCTCCCTGCCCACTGCTACACTAACCAGTTTAACCATCACAATTTAAGCGAATCTGAGCACCGGTCGTTGCCAAACTCATGTTGAAACCAGGTGATATCGCCATCGTCAGCGGGGCGCGCACGCCCTTTGGCCGCTATTGCGGCAAGTTGAAAGACTTCACGGCGCAGGAATTGGGTGTGGTTGCCGCCAAAGGCGCGATGCAGCGCGCCGGGATCGATGCTAAAGAATTCGATCATGTCGTGTTCGGCAACGCCCAGCAGACTTCGGGAGACGCTCTTTATGGCGCTCGCCACGTGGGATTGCGGGCGGGCCTGCCCATTGAAACTCCGGCTCTGACGGTGAACCGGTTGTGCGGCAGCGGCATGCAGGCGATCATCAGCGCGGCACAAATGATTCAGACCGAAGAAGCGAAAGTTGTGCTGGCCGGGGGAATGGAAGCCATGTCGCAGGCTCCGTTTGCCATTCGCGGCCGGGACGGATTTACTCTGGCGCCCGGCGGCAAGCTCGAGGACTCGCTGATGGTTGCGCTGCTGGATTCCTATTGCGGCTTGTACATGGCCAACACGGCCGAACTTTACGGAGAACAGCAGGGCATTACCCGGCAGGCGCAGGATGAGCTGGCGCTGCGCTCGCAGCAGAACGCGGACGCAGCCTACAAGGCAGGACGCTTGCAGGAAGAATTGGTTCCCGTGCGGCTCCGGAATTTAAAGGGCGAAGAAACCGGAGAAGTTCTGGCGGAAGACGACCATCGCCGTCCCCAGACTACGATGGAAGGATTGGCCAAGTTGAAGCCGGCGTTTGGCCGCAACGGCACGGTGACCGCGGGAAACGCAAGCGGAATTGTGGATGGCGGCGCGGCGGTGGTAGTGATGTCGCTAGAGAATGCACGCAAGCGCAACATGGAACCACTGGGACGAATCGTGAGCTGGGGAGTGGCGGGGGTCGAGCCGAGGGTCATGGGCAGCGGTCCGGTGCCGGCCACCAGAATTGCCCTGCAAAAAGCCGGGCTGTCGCTGGAATATATCGACCTGATCGAGGTGAACGAAGCCTTTGCCGCGCAATATCTGGCGGTGGAAAAAGAGTTGGGGCTGGACCGGGAGAAGGTGAATGTGAACGGCGGAGCGATTGCGTTGGGGCATCCGCTGGGGGCGACCGGGACGCGGCTGGTGATTACGTTGCTCTATGAATTGCGGCGGCGGAAGAAAAAATATGGCCTGGCTACGGCGTGCATCGGCGGCGGGCAGGGAATTGCGATGGTGGTGGAGAGCATGAATTAGCAGAGCCATTAGTCTTATGTTGGCGTTGTGGAAGAAAGACATAGCTGTATGCTCCATACTGGTTTTTGATTTTCTCGTGGCCGCACCTGCGGGAAGATACCCCTTGTGGACGATTCATAATGCGCTCTTTCTTGTTGGCCTGAAGGTGGCAGTCGGGATCGGCATCGCTTCAGGAATCGGACTTCCCATCTGGGTTGGAATTCGGCTGGTTAGCGAGTCGACCGGACGGGGTTTAAAACTAGCGGAGCTTATCGGCGCCCTGTGCTGGCTTGTCGTTCTTGGGTATTTAATCGTGTCTGAATTTCCTGTTATTTGACTGGCTTAAATGAACCGGAGAATCCGTTCATGGAGGAAGGTCGGATTCTCGGTTTTGGTTTCATCGGTTCAGGCATCACGCGAGTCGTGGCGACGGCCCCTTTTTAGGTTCGCTCAAATGGTTCACGAAGCCTATAAAACAAGTACGTCGTCACCTCGGCCCTGAAGGGCCCGGTCGAAGGTGACGAACTTCAATCCTGAGGCGGCTGCGAACGCGAGAAGGTAGGCGTCGGCCCAGAGCTTAGGGAATCGGCTGGAGGATTTCGAACGCGCTCGAAATTCCTTTTCGAGATGATCGGGTTCGGGCAAGAAGGCGATGCGCGGGTCCGCCCACACGCGGTCCCACAGTTCCCAGGCTTCGGCCATGGTTTTGGTTTCTTTCGCCATGACCGATTCGGTGGTGAGCAGGCGGAGAACGGTGAGTTGGGTGAAACGGCCGAAAAAGAACTGTTCCTCAGCGGCTCCCGCGAACCAGGCGCGGGCTATTTCGGAATGCACATGCCGGCTCCAGATCAGGGCCAGCCACACGTTCGAATCAAGGAAATTCAACGTGTTCATAGATTTGTTCGTTAGTGAGATCGACCTTGGGGCCCTGCGAGACGATCAGTGGGAATTGCACTCGTTGCGGGCGTGGCCGGCGAGCCTGAAGAAGGACGGTGTGCACGCCCATGAGGACCAGTTCGCGCACCGAGCGCCCGTTGGCGGCCGCTTGCGCTTTGAGCCTGCGATACAAGGGCGCGGGGATATCGACCGTGGTGCGAATGGAGTCCCGCTTCATGAATGCATTATTTCATGAATGCCATAAATATGGAACTGCTGTCGTGGTTGACAAGTATGATCATCATTTTGCCGCGCACGAGCCTGTAGCGGCGTTGGGTGCGCCGAGGCGCGAATAAACTGAGCGAGAAGGATAATGGAAATTAAAAAGGTAGGCGTTCTGGGTTGCGGCTTGATGGGTTCTGGTATTGCTCAGGTGGCGGCGATGGTTGGATTCGACGTTACCGTGCTTGAAGTGGAACAGAAATTTCTGGACAAAGGCTTCTCGGGTATCGAGAAATCGCTGGCCAAGTTCGCCGAGCGGCCGCCGGAAAAAGGCGGCATCACGGCGCAGGAGAAAGATGCGATCCGCGCGCGGCTGAAAGGCACGACGCGCAAAGAAGACCTCGCCGACTGCGACATTGTCATCGAAGCCATCATCGAGAACGTGGACGAGAAGAAGAAGATGTATGCCTCGCTCGACGGCATTGTGAAGAAAGATGCGATCTTTGCTTCGAACACATCGTCGATTTCCGTGACCGAGCTTTTGACTTCCGTGAAACGCCCGGAGCGGTTTATCGGGCTTCACTTTTTCAATCCCGTGCCGCTGATGAAGCTGGTGGAAGTTGTGCGCACCATTGCCACGGCCGACGACGTATACGAAACCGTTTATGAGTTCGGCAAGAAACTGGGCAAAGTTCCGGTTCGCACCAGCGACAAGACCGGCTTTATCGTGAACCGGCTGCTGGTGCCGTATTTGCTCGATGCCATTCGAGCGTACGAAGAAGGTGTCGGATCGATCGAAGACATCGACAACGCGATGAAGCTTGGCTGCGGGTATCCCATGGGGCCGTTCACACTGCTGGATTTCGTCGGCCTCGATACGACCTATTACATTACGCATGTAATGTATGACGAGTTCAAAGAGCGCCGCTTTGCTTCGCCTCCTCTGCTGAAACGGCTGGTGATGGCGGGATGGTATGGGCGCAAAACGGGCAAAGGATTCTACGATTATTCTGATCCGGAGAAACCGCGGCCCAACAAGCTATAACAAGCTAGAGCGAGAAGGGATGGAGAAGCGGAGAAAAACCGACCGTCCGCCGGGCGAAGGCGGACCTCAGGATGTGGAGATCTATCGCCGCGCCTGGCAGAGCTATGTCGCCCGGAGAAATCTGGTTGTGGTGTTGTTTCTTAGCTTTCTGTTTTTAGGCTTTGCCATCGCAAAGTTGAAGGTGGGCGAGCCGGCTGACTTCGCCATCCTGCTGGGCTGGGTGGCGGTGTACCTGGCGGGTGCGTGGTGGCTCACGGAGTGGAAATGTCCGCGCTGCGGCAAGGTTTTCGGCAACCGCCTCTGGACACAACGTTGCATCAGCTGCGACCTGAGCAAGGATGAGATCTCGGCCGTCGCCCATGGCCGCCTGGCGGAAAAATAGGGATGTAGACTGCAGAGCAATTATGACCTTTGAAAATGTTCTTCTCGAAAAGAAAAATGGCATCGCGTACGTCACCATTAATCGGCCCAAGGTTTTGAACGCGCTCAATCTGGCCACCATGGAAGAGCTGCGCGCGGCGTTTCACGACATCAAGAACGATGCGGCCACACGGGTCGTGATCATTACCGGCTCCGGGGAAAAGGCATTCATCGCGGGCGCGGATATTGGCGAACTTGCCAAGCATGATGCCGTCAGCGGCAAACAGTACACGCACCGTGGACAGAGTGTGCTCAATCTCATCGAAAATCTCGGCAAGCCGGTGATTGCCTGCATCAACGGCTTCGCTCTCGGCGGCGGATGCGAGCTCGCCTTGGCTTGCACGATGCGGCTGGCGAGCGAGAACGCGAAGCTGGGACAGCCTGAGGTGAAGCTGGGAATTATTCCGGGATACGGCGGCACTCAGCGGTTGCCGCGCTTGGTAGGCAAAGGTATCGCAATGCAAATGGTGTTGGCCGGTGAGATGATCACGGCGCAGGCAGCGCATCGCATCGGACTGGTGAATGAGGTAACGGCAGCCGCCGAGCTGATTCCCCGCGCGGAGGCGATTGCGGCAAAGATCATTGCGAACGCTCCGCTGGCCGTGCAGTACGCCATGGAAGCGGTCAATAAAGGGATGGAGATGCCGCTGGCCGAAGGGCTCTACCTGGAAGCGACGCTGTTCGGTGTCTGCTGCGCCACAGAAGACAAAAAAGAAGGAACGACGGCGTTTCTGGAAAAACGGGCGGCGGTGTTCAAGGGCAAGTGAACTCTAAGCCAATCTCACCACGGAGGCACGGACCCACGGAGAAGAAAAGCAGAATAAAAATCGAGGCTCCGCCGGTACCTGCCGTGGCAGCCGTTGAAGGCAGACTCAACGCCTCCGGTTTTCGTTTTGCCATCGTGGTTTCGCGTTTCAATGCGTTCATCACGGAAAGACTTCTTGTGAGCGCCTGCGACGGGTTGTTACGATCCGGCGCTAAGCGCGATGGCATCGACGTTGTACGAGTTCCCGGGTCGTTCGAAATTCCTTCCGCGGCGAGAACTCTAGCCGAGACCAGAAAATATGACGCCATCATCTGCCTCGGTTGTCTCCTGCGCGGAGATACGGCGCATTACGATGTAATTGTCAACGAGGTCACGCGCGGCATTGGCCAGTCGGCGCAGGAAACCGGCGTCCCGCACGCCTTTGGCGTACTCACCTGCGACACCCTCGAACAAGCAATCGACCGCGCCGGCCTGAAGATGGGTAACAAAGGTTTCGAAGCTGCGCTCGCAGCGATCGAAATGGCATCCGTGAAAAAGGCGATTCAAACGCGTGCTTCTGCAAAAGGCAGGGAGCAGATCCCGACTTCCGGTCGGAATGACAAACCTGTGAAGGCGAGCCGGCCTGTTCGATTGAAATCAAAACGGAAATAGCACGCCTGCTAGTAAACTGACAACTAGCAACTGTCTCCTATGGGTACTCGCCGTAAATCGCGCGAATTTGCGCTGCAGATGCTGTTTCAATCCGACATGGGCAAGCAAACGGCGGAGCAGGTACGCCGTACCTTCTGGAACGAGCACGATACCGCCAGCGGAGAAGTGCGCGGTTTCGCCGATGATCTGTTCCGCGTAGCGGTGAATCGCCTCGCGGAAATCGACAGCCTCATCGAGCGCCATGCCGAACACTGGCGCATGGAGAGGATGGCCGCTGTGGACCGCAACCTGCTGCGCGTCGCTGTGGCCGAGTTCTTGAATTATCCTGAGACTCCGCGCGCGGTTGTCATCAACGAAGCGCTGGAGATCGCCAGAAAATTTTCCAGCCCCGAGTCGGTGCAGTTCGTCAACGGAGTGCTCGACAGCGTGGGAAAGGAACTGGAATCGGCTTCTAAGGTGAAACCGGCATAGTCGGGCCGGTCGGCAAGAGTAAACTCGGAGGCTAAAGGCTCGTGATGGCTGCCAATCCCCACAGCTCGGCGTTGGATTCATGGCCGGAATTGCCGCTCGACGCCTGGCAGGACACCTACGCCACTCTCCATATGTGGACGCAGATTGTGGGCAAGGTGCGCCTAGCCTTGAGTCCGCGGGTGAATCATTGGTGGGAAGTTCCGCTGTACGTCAATTCGCGTGGTCTTACTACGTCGGCCATCCCTTACGGCGGGGAAGTCTTCGAAGTTCAATTCGATTTCCTCGAACACCGGCTGACGATCCAGAGCAGCTGGGGTGCGTCAAAAAGCCTGGCCCTGAGGCCGCAGGCGGTCGCCGATTTCTATGCCGAATTTACGGCGGCGTTGCGCTCGCTGGGGGTTGAGGTGCACATCTGGACCATGCCGGTTGAGATACCCGATCCCATCCGTTTCGTAAACGATACCCAACATCACTCCTATGATCCGGACTACGCGCACCGCTTCTGGCGGGTTCTGGTTTTATGCGAGCTGGTCTTCCAGGAATTCCGCGCCGGCTTTATTGGCAAGAACAGTCCGGTCCATTTTTTCTGGGGCAGTTTTGATCTCGCGGTCTCGCGCTTTTCAGGGCGGCGCGCTCCCGAGCGGACCGGGGCCGATTCCGTCACGCGCGAGGCCTATTCCCATGAGGTGATCAGTGCAGGTTTCTGGCCCGGAGGTGGTGAGGTTAAAGGTCCGGCGTTTTATGCCTATGCCGCACCCGAGCCTCCTGGCTTTGCCCAGCGGCGTGTGCGTCCGGCGGAGGCGTTCTATCATCCACAACTGCGGGAGTTTCTGTTGATGTACGACGACGTGCGACTTTCTCCCTCGCCCCACAGGGTTCTCCTCGATTTTCTGCAGAGCACCTATGAGGCAGGGGCCGACCTTGCCAAGTGGGATCGCAAAAACCTGGAAAGAACTTAGCCGAAAATCCCGCCCGGGACTCCGTATAGCTAAAGAACCCGCCAGCGGCGATCTCTTAACAGCGACGGTTCTAGGGCTTTATTGCTACCAAGTCGACTGAGCAATTGATGGGCGAGACGCTGCTTACGCAAAACCCATTGGTGCCATTGCGGACGGGCGAAAAGCCGATCTGCGAAAGGTCGGCGGAGGCTCCGGAAGCCGTGCTGATCTGGTGCAGAGTACCGTCGCTGGCCGCCACGTAGATGAGAGTGCCGTCTGCGGTGATGTCGGCGGCGACCGGAAACACGGTTTCTCCAGTGATGGAATTGGTCAGTGGGATAGCGCTGACCGAGCCCGTATTGAAGCTGTAGACCAGAATCGCGCTGCGGTCACTGGCTACAACGTAGACCTGCGTATTGTCGGGAGAAAGAAAAAAAGCAATAGGGTCGAAAGAGCCTTGCCCGAACGGGATGTGAATCGGAGCGAAGGTGGGCACAAGCCCCACGGTCTGCGGGCAAAGAGTCTTGAACAAGTTATTTGGTGAGCCGGGCAAGGCCGAATTGGTTGCAATGATGTCCAGGCCGGTCGAGTCAATGCCAAAAAAGAAATCCAGACCATCCGGATTGAGATTTGGAATCAGGCTGCCTGTGGGAACGTTGGCGGAAGGCACCATTTTCAGGAAGATCGGCTCAGCCGGCAGACTGCTCAGGCTCAGGGCTGGATTGCCGGGGCTTGGAGCACTCACGGAGTTATCGCACGTGTTGATGCCGATTGCGCTGGCGGAACTGGAACTGCCGCCAGTCAGCAGCGCAAATGTACCGCTGGAGGAAAACGCAATATTGTCGGCAGCGAATGACAGCGGAATCGACTGCAGCGCCTGCAAGGTGGAATAAATGTAGAGCGTGCTCGTGCTCGTACTGCAGGGACACGCGATGATAAAGGCTTTCATTCCATCGGGCGAAAAAGCCGCCGCCGTTGCTCCCGAGATGTTCAAGGCAGTGGCGACCGGGGTTGAGGAAGTCGTGTTCACCACATAAACCTGATTGAGACTGGACACGGTGTCAGAGAAAATTGCCATATCTCCGTTGGGTGACACAGCCAGAGCCTTTCCCGTCACTTCACCGGTTGGAGTGGCGGATGCCGGAAGGGCTTTAAAGGGGCTGTTGGCGCTTCCGAAGCTAGCAGGCGTAACCAGCATCGCCCCATACTGACCTCCCATATACGCCTTGGTGCCCCCGGGGGCGAAAATCAGCGAGTTGGGAGGAGTGGGAGTCGGGATGGCGTCTCCGGAAACGTTCTTGGTCGTGGAAATGTCGTACATGCTCACCGAGCAGTTTGCATTGGTGGCGCAGTCGAAGCTGGTGGCCAATACATTGAAGGTTGCAGGCGTGCTGCTTGCCAAACTTACCAGGCCCGAGATGGCGGTGACGGGATAAACAGGTTGCGGCGCAAATGGAGCGGGGAGGCCGAGCGGATTCAACGGAAAACCGACGTTGCAACTCGGAGGAGTGCAGGAAGCGGTAATGGAAGCGCCGCCCGCCTCGGGCGTCGTAGCCGAACAGGTCGAGCCAGCCGCGCACCCGGTGGTCGAACTACCGGGCGCGACGGAGGCTGGCTGCGAAGAGGTCCATGTCAGCGGCGGCTTTGTCACAGCACAGCCCTGCACATCGACGGCGGTCGCGGTGATCGTTTGTGCCGTCCCCTTGCTCACGGCGAAACTGGTGGGCGGAGGCTCCGTAAGAGTCTGCCCCACCTGCAGCGCGATGCATTGGATCGGGCAGGTCTCGAAGGCAAAGGGTTGGCTGGAAACGCCGGAGGCAGAGGCAAACACCTGCGTCTCGCCGGGAGTATCCGGGGTGGCTGTCGCCTGATTGGTTGCAAGATCGGTGGTGAGGTCAATTGTGGGTTTGACCGTCACCACGCTCGTGGCTTCCTCTGTCCAGGTGAACGGTCCCACCGTGGAGGTGATATCGGTTCCCTGACTCAAGGCAGTGGCCTGCAACGTCTCAGCCTGATTCTGCGAAAGACAGTACGGATTCGCATTAAAAGCGATCAGGCACGCCTGCGGCAATGCCACCTGTGTCGGGCATGCCGGAGGCGGGGGATTGACGGGCGGGACCACGCTGATCTGAATGTTGTCGATAGGCCGGTGAACGAAAACCACGGTAGGCGGGCTGGTCGCTCCCAAGGCCGAAGCGGTAACATTGGCAACTCCATCCCGGCCGGGTGTGCATACGCTGTAGGCCGGAGCGTTCCAGGTGCCGCCACAGGCCACGCCAGCGGGTGAGAGCGTGAGCACCGAAGGATTGTCGGAGGTAAAGACAAAATCAGGGGTAATCGCGGTGCCTGCGCCGTTCAGCGCTGAGGCGATAAACCGGAGCGCGCTTCCCTCCTGCAGGGAAGCGCTGGTCGCCGGCGTCAGCGTGATTTTTGCGGGAAACGGCGACGGCGCCGGAGGCTTGTTCCCGCCGCAGCTTCCCAGAAACAGTATTGCGCCGATGACCGAGCACAGAACCTGACTGGAACGCAACCTTCTCATGCATCCTCATTCTCATCTCACAGGCCGCAGCCGGGAGACGAGCCGTTCACCTGATTGGAAAACCTGTAGTGTAGAGGCTTGGGACTCATTCAGCAAGCCGCCTGCAGGAACCATTCGGTGTGTTGCAAGTGGGTTCGCAAAGGAGGCCCGTGTGCTTCGTCACTGGGATGCAAAAACATAAGTTGACGATGTTTCCGCACACTTGCTATAGTTGATTGGTTCCGCGAGTTAATTCAGGCTTGCTGTAGACGTGAGTCTCGCGAAATATGCGCGGCTTGCGACAGAGCTGTTGTGAAATACGTTTCCGGATGAGAAGGTTTTTCCGGGAACTTTCCTCGCTGAAACGTTCCTGCGCGGCCTTCTGCCCTATCGCAGAGGCTTGCTGAGCGCCTCGAACGAGGCGTGCGGCGGCCCGCAGAAGGATATGCAGGACAGGCTGACGAAACGGAGCGCCCCCGGAATGGGCCGGGCGTCACCGTCGCCAGCGCAAATCTAGATCGGGATCCGAGAATCTCTCCGGCATTGGTGTGCTGTGAGAAGTATGGCTGGGAGACCAGTCAGCCCGGTTGTGCGGCAGTACCGGGATATTGAGTTTGCGCTGCACATGAGCCTTGCCAGAATGGTGCGCGCAGGGAGCGGCAAAGAGTGCCTACTTTCAATCAGTTGGTGGCGAAGGGCCGCAAGCGGCCACGATTTAAGACGGCCAGTCCGGCTCTGCAAGGGTGCCCGCAGAAGCGCGGAGTCTGCACCCGCGTGTACACGCAGACTCCAAAAAAGCCGAATTCGGCTCTGCGCAAAGTGGCGCGAGTACGACTGACCAATGGAATCGAGGTTACGACCTATATTCCGGGAGTCGGCCACAATCTGCAGGAGCACTCGATCGTGCTGATTCGTGGCGGCCGGGTGAAGGATCTGCCCGGCGTGCGCTATCACGTGATTCGTGGCACGCTCGATGCGGTCGGCGTGGCCAATCGCCAGCAGGGCCGTTCGAAGTACGGCGCGAAAAGAGCCAAGAAGGGTTAAGGGTAGCGTCGGCGTCTCGCCGGACAAGGTGAAGAAAAGCAGTTTCAAGACTGCAAAATTCAAGGTTGCAAAGTACTTGAGAGCAGGATGCCCTTGAAACTCTGAAACATGCGGGCAGCAGGAGAGCGTAGAACCAGATGCCAAGAAAAGGACATATCGCCAAGCGGACTGTTCCGCCCGATGCCGTCTACGGTTCGGATCTGGTAACCAAATTCATCAACTCCATGATGTGGCAGGGCAAGCGCTCGACCGCCGAGGGCATCTTTTATGAAGCTCTGACCAAGCTGGAATCCAAGGGCGGCGATACAGCGATTAAGTTGTTCACTAAGGCCGTGGAGAATACGAAGCCGCTGCTCGAAGTGAAGACTCGCCGCGTAGGTGGCGCGAACTATCAGGTTCCGGTGGAGGTAAACGCCGACCGCCGCACCTCGCTGGCGATCCGTTGGCTGATTACCTACGCCCGCGGCCGCGGCGAAAAGGGCATGATTGACAAGCTGTCGAACGAGTTACTCGATGCCGCCAACAGCAAGGGCGCGGCGATCAAGAAGAAAGAAGACGTGCACCGCATGGCGGAGGCCAATAAGGCGTTTGCGCATTACAGATGGTGAGTTGCATGGATCCTTGGCGGCAAAGGCTGCCGCTCGGGATGACAAGAGGTTTGGCTGACAGCTGATTTATCGGAGCCCCGGAAAGAGCAGAAAGCAGTGCCCAGAACAGTTCCATTAGAACGGTGCAGGAACATCGGCATCATGGCCCACATCGATGCCGGCAAGACCACTACGACCGAACGCATCCTGTTTTATACAGGTCGCACGCATCGGCTCGGAGAGGTGCACGAAGGCACTGCGACCATGGACTGGATGGAGCAGGAGCAGGAGCGCGGCATCACGATTACCTCCGCCGCCACCACCTGCACCTGGCGCGACATTCGCATCAACATCATCGATACGCCGGGTCACGTGGATTTTACGGCCGAAGTCGAGCGCTCGCTGCGTGTGCTCGACGGCGCCGTCGCCGTGTTTGACGCGGTTCACGGCGTGCAGCCGCAATCGGAAAAAGTCTGGCGCCAGGCCGACAAGTATGGCGTCCCGCGAATCTGTTTCATTAACAAGATCGACAAGATGGGCGCCGACTTCGAGCATGCCATCGATACCATCCGCAAGCGCCTCAGTGCCAAGCCCGTCGCGATTCAAATTCCTATTGGACAAGAAGATAAATTTAAGGGCATCGTCGATCTGCTCAGCATGAAAGCGATCGTTTGGCGGGACGAGACCTTGGGCGCCGAATACGTCACCGAAGAGGTTCCCGCGGAACTGAAGAAGAAAGCGGAAGCGTTTCACACCCAGCTGGTGGAAACCATCGCCGAAAACGACGACGAAATCCTGCACAAATTTCTGGAAGGCGAGGAGATCACCGCAGATGAGCTGCGGGCTTCGCTGCGCAAATCCACGATTGCGTTGAAAGTATTTCCGGTGGTTGTCGGTACAGCGTTCAAGAACAAAGGGGTGCAGCCTCTGCTCGACGCGGTGGTGGATTATCTGCCTTCGCCGCTTGACGTGGGTGAAACCCACGGCAAGAATCCCGACAACGGGCAGTCCATTACGCGCCAGCCTTCCGACGCCGAGCCTTTTTCGGCTCTGGCTTTCAAAATCATGGCCGATCCGTTCGTGGGCCAGCTGACGTTTATTCGCGTGTACTCGGGGCAGCTCAAGACCGGCGATTCCGTGCTGAATGTGCGCACCACGAAAACCGAGCGCATCGGGCGCCTGCTCAAGATGCACGCCAACAAACGCGAAGAGATCAGCGAAATTCTCGCGGGGGATATCTGCGCCGTCGTCGGGCTGAAGAATGTCGGCACCGGCGATACCATTTGCGACGACAATCATCCCATCGCACTCGAGTCGATCGAGTTTGCCGTGCCGGTAATTTCAGTGGCGGTCGAGCCCAAGACGAAGGCCGATCAGGAAAAAATGGGCATGGCGCTAGGCAAGCTGGCGCAGGAAGACCCCACCTTCAAGGTTCACACCGACCCCGACAGCGGACAAACCATCATCAGCGGCATGGGCGAATTGCACCTGGAAATCATCGTCGACCGTATGATGCGGGAATACAAGGTTGAAGCCAATGTGGGCAAGCCGCAGGTGGCGTATCGCGAGACCATCCGCAAACCCGCTGAAGCGGAAGGCAAATACATTCGCCAGACCGGCGGCCGCGGCCAATATGGGCACGTGAAGGTTCGCCTCGAGCCGCAGGAGCCGGGCAAGGGCTATGAGTTTGTGAATGAAATCGTCGGCGGCGTGGTGCCAAGGGAATACATCAAGCCGGTCGACCAGGGAATTAAGGAAGCGATGGAAGGCGGGGTTCTCGCCGGCTATGAGATGGTCGACGTCAAAGCGACGCTCTACGATGGCAGCTATCACGAAGTGGACTCGAACGAAATGGCATTCAAGATTGCCGGCTCGATGGCCTTCAAAGAGGCGGCGCGCAGGGCTTCGCCGGTTTTGCTGGAGCCGGTGATGTCGGTGGAAGTGGTCACGCCGGAGGACTACGCCGGGGCGATCATGGGCGATCTGAGCTCGCGGCGCGGACGCATTGAAGGCATGGAGCATCGCGCCGGATCGCAGGTCATCAAGGCGATCGTGCCTCTGGCGGAGATGTTCGGCTATGCGACGCACATGCGTTCGCAGACGCAGGGACGCGCGGAATACTCAATGCACTTTGGCCGTTATGAGGAGGCTCCGCGCTCGGTCGCGGAGGAAATCATCGCCAAGGTGCAAGGCACGGCGAAATGACTTCTCGCCCAGCGGTTCGTCGTTGATCGCAGATTTTGGTGGCGGACGGCAGGCGGGCAGAGTTTGAAGCGGTATTTGGAATCGGCGGCGCGTGGACAAGGTTGTTGTGCAGAGCCGACGGCTATCTTGTAACGGAAGTGTGGTGCGAGTCGCCACAGGCCCGGCAGTATCGGGTGAAAGATTTTTGGAGCTGGCATCGCAATTTCGAGATTTTTCGCGCGCGGCATCAGGAAGACTTCGAGCACCTTGAAGAGCGGCTTCGGTCCGAGGGATTAGTTGAGAAAGAACAGTTTCTCGGTGCGTACTACGAGGAGCGTGAGGACGGAGCCGGAGAAGATTTGGTTTTGAGGTAAGAGCTAAAAGCTGAGGAAGCGAAATGGCGAAAGAAAAATTTGAACGGACCAAGCCGCACTGCAACGTGGGCACGATCGGGCACATCGATCATGGCAAGACCACGCTGACCGCGGCCATCACGAAAGTTTTGCAGAAGCACAATCCCAAGATCGTGTTCCGCTCGTTTGACTCGATCGACAACGCGCCGGAAGAGAAAGCGCGGGGCATCACCATCGCCACGGCGCACGTGGAGTATGAGACGGCGAACCGGCACTACGCGCACGTGGATTGCCCGGGGCACGCCGACTACATCAAGAACATGATCACGGGCGCGGCGCAGATGGATGGCGCGATCTTAGTGGTG
>DATKPV010000015.1:0-117903 GCA_035523915.1 Candidatus Aquilonibacter sp.
TTACAACTCGCTGCAAACCGAGCTGCGCGGCCAAGTCACGCGTGACTTGACACTGCAGGCGGCCTACACCTGGTCGCGCGCGATCGATCCCAGCACGGGCCAGAACAGCGGAAATAACGGCTGGGACATTTCCTGGGTAACCAATCCGTATGAAGGTTGGAGATACGATGTCGGGCCTTCAGTGCTGGACCGCACGAACGTGGCATTTGTCAACTTCGTCTACGATATTCCCTTCCTGCGGAACAGCACGAATCACTTCTTGAAGACGACAGTGGGAGGATGGGAACTTTCCGGGATTATTACCGCTGAATCGGGTCAACCGTACAACCTTGCGATCAACGGTCAGAACGTTGCCAGCATCTTCCCCGGCGGCGACGTAAGCAACAGGCCGGATGTGACCGGTTCGATCTCTTATCCCGAAACGAAGGTCATGAGCTCAAGCGGCGCTGTCACCGGCATTCAATGGGTGAACCCGGCGGCATTTTCGCTTCCCGCAGCAGGAGCTTGGGGAGACCTCGGGTTCGATGGCGTCCGCGGACCTGGCCGCGACAACTGGAACCTGGCGCTCTTCAAGAATTTCGTGATCAGTGAATCTCGCGGCTCCTCATTCCAGTTCCGGGCCGAGAGTTTCAACACCTGGAACCACACCCAGTTTGGAGGATCTGGACAAAACGGCGGATTCAGCAATAGCTTTGGCACGAGTAACTTCGGCCAGGTAACTGCCGCCTTCGACCCGCGTGTCTTTCAGTTGGGGGCGAAATTGATCTTCTGACCGGTGGTCTCGACCGACAATTTCCCGCTCGCATCAAATCTGGTGCGGGCGGGTTTTTCTCGCGGAGGTTGTTCTTCTTCTGATTGAAGGGTTCGTTGTTGTTAAACTTCGGAGGCATTCTCTACGGGTAAGCCGCGATGACGCACCCTGCGCCCAGCATCGCTGCCGTTGCGGTTGTCCTTCTTGCGGTCTCTGCGTTGCAGGGTCAGACCCCGGCAACAGCCATTGAGTTCGAACGCCGGGGGAAGTTGCCGGAAGCGGCGCAAGCCTGGCAAGCCGTTGTCGCGCAGAATCCCAACGACGCGGGCGCGTTTGCCAGTCTTGGAGTCGTGCTTTCCAAGGAGCAGGAGTATGGGGAGGCCGCGTCGGCTTACCGCAAGGCGCTGGCCCTGAATCCCAGCCTTCCAGGCGTTGAGTTGAATCTTGGGCTTGCTGAGTTTAAGCAGGGCCGCTTCCCCGCGGCGGTCGAGCCTCTGCGCACCGCATTGGCAGCGGATCCGGGCAACACCCAGATCGAGACGCTGCTGGGCATGAGCTATTACGGCGCGAGAAAGTTTGCGCTTGCCGCCAAATGGCTTGCGCCATTAGCCAAGGCCGAACCGGAAAACACTGAGCTGCACCAAATCCTGGCGCAAAGCTGCTTGTGGGCGAGGAACTACCCCTGCGCTCTGGAACAATTCCGGCAACTGATCCAACAGAATCCTGATTCGGCCGAAGCCCACATCCTCATTGGCGAGGCGCTCGATGGCTTGGGCAGAACAGAAGAAGCGATTCCCGAATTCGAAGCTGCCGCCCGAATCTCCCCACGCCTGCCCAACGTTCACTTCGGGTTGGGCTATCTGTATTGGAAGACCCAGCAGTACGACCGGGCAATGAAGGAATTCCATTCCGAATTAGAGGCCGATCCGGCACATGCCCAGGCGTTGGCATATCTCGGGGATATCGAATGGAAGAATAACCGTCCTGACTCAGCCGTTACCTATCTCACCCGAGCCGAAAAGATCAACGGCAGCCTGCGCGTTGTAGAGACCGATCTCGGCGCTATCTACATGGAGCAGAAAAACTATAGGAGCGCGAAGGCTGCGTTGCTGCGCGCCATTGCGCTCGCCCCGGAGCAGCCGGATGCCCATTATCAGATGGGCCGGTTGTATCAGGCACTTGGAGACTCCGTGGCCGCGAAAAACGAACTGCACGAAGCGCAGGAGCTGCACCAGAAAGCCGAGGACAGCTTGCTCGGGAAGATTTCCAGTGCCCCACCGGCGCTGAATCCGCCGGGACCGAAATGAGGGGGAGGCTATGAGCACCCGAAACGGTCGTTACGAGCCCAAACCGGAGCACAAATTTTCCTTCGGACTGTGGACGCTGGGTAATCGCGGACGCGATCCCTTCGGCGATGCGGTGCGGCCTTCCATGCCTCCGATCCAGATCGTGGCCATGCTGGCTGAAATCGGGGCTTGGGGCGTGAACCTGCACGACAACGACCTGGTTCCGATTGACGCCAGTCCAGCCGAGCGCGATCGTATCGTCAGTGATTTCAGGAAAGCCTGCTGCGAACACGGCATTGTGGTGCCGATGGCAACAGTATCGTTATTCTTTCATCCGGTTTTTCGTGACGGCGCTTTCACCTCCAACGATCCGGATGTTCGCGCTTATGCCTTGCAGAAAACAATGCGCGCGATGGACCTGGGCGCCGAACTGGGCGCGAAGATTTTCGTGCTCTGGGGAGGACGGGAGGGGGTTGAGACCGATGCCTGCCGCCGCGCCGACGACGCCCTTAAGCGTCTGCGCGAAGCCATCAATTACCTCTGCGAATACAACCTCGCATCGGGATACGGCTACAGGTTCGCCCTGGAAGCCAAGCCCAACGAGCCTCGCGGAGATATCTATATGGCCACCACCGGGCACTATCTGGGATTCATTCCTACGCTCGATCATCCCGAGATGGTGGGAGTAAATCCCGAGGTCGCACACGAACAGATGGCCGGTTTGAATTTTATGCATAGCGTGGCGCAGGCGTGGGATGCCGGAAAGCTTTTTCACATCGATCTCAACGACCAGATGCCCGGGCGCTATGACCAGGATTTGCGCTTTGGGTCGGCCAATCCGAAGGCTGCGTTTTGGCTGGTGAAATTCCTCGAGGATGTTGGCTACGATGGCCCGCGTCATTTCGACGCTCATGCCTACCGGACCGAGGATTATGGTGGTGTGAAAGATTTCGCCCGCGGCTGCATGAGAACCTACCTGATCCTCAAGGAAAAAGCCGAACACTGGAACGCTGACCCGGAGATTCAGGAAATTCTGAAGCAAGTTTCGGCGAACGGCAGCAGTTCACAGAATCTCTTGCGGGAAAACTCCGCTTCCCTTTCGGCGCACCAGTTCGACAAAGACGTCATCCTGAAAAGGCGCTTGCCCTATGAATTGCTCGACCAGATGACAGTCGACATTTTGCTGGGTGTTCGCTGAGCCGGGCGACTACCGCAAAGCCTCATGCGCCGACGACCGATGGAACAGGCGCCGGCGTTTCAAGCAAATCCCGCAGAGCAGGATAAATCTTGCGATAGATAAGATAGTTCCGCTGCATGACGGCGGAGTCGGACGGATGGGGAACGATGCGCTGCGCCACACGAACGACGGCATCACAAGCTTCGTCGACCGATGGCCATAGCCCGGCGCCCACGCCAGCTAGTATCGCCGCGCCATAGGCCGCTCCCTCTTCGGCTTCCACCGTTTCCACTTCGTGCTGATACACGTCCGCCTGAATCTGCCGCCAAAGCGGGGAACGGGCGCCTCCTCCGCCGAGCCGAATGCGCTCGACGGGCAGACCCAGTTCGTTAAATATAGAGAATGAATCCTTCAGACTGAAGGCGACTCCTTCGAGAATCGCACGCGTGACGTGAGCCCGGGTGTGGGAGGCTGTCAGGCCCAGAAGAGCCCCACGCGCGTGAGGATCGACATGGGGGGTCCGCTCTCCCATTAGATAAGGCAACCAATACAGGCCTTCGGCCCCGGCAGGCACAGCACTGGCTTCTTCGCTCAGACGGGCGTAGCGGTCGGGATCGTTCTGCAAGTCTTTGGCGAGTTGATTGGCAAACCACTGCAACGAAAGTCCCGCCGCTTGCGTGACTCCCATGACGTGCCAGCGTCCCGGGATGGCATGGCAGAAGGTGTGGATTCTTCCGCGCAGGTCAAGCGCTGGACGCTCGGTGGCCGCGAAAACTACGCCGGAGGTCCCGATCGTTGCGCTGACTACACCCGGTCTGGCGATGCCCATGCCAACCGCCCCCGCGGATTGATCTCCCGCGCCCGCCACCACTGGAGTACCCGCTTCCAATCCGGTCGCTTCGGCCCCTTCCCGGGAGACATGGCCGCACACATCGGGAGACTCGCAGAGTGGCGGCAGAGATTCGTGTGGGAGTCCGGTGCGGCTCAGAACCTCAGACGACCATCGACGATTGGCAACGTCAAGGAGCAGCGTACCGGAAGCGTCGGCCACATCCATCGTGCGCTCGCCGGTAAGCCGGAAGCGCACGTAGTCCTTCGGCAAGAGCAGGTGCCGGAAACGTTTCCAGTTCTGTTCCTCGTGCTCCCGCACCCAAAGGAGCTTGGTCAAGGTGAAATTGGTGAGTGGGGGATTGCAGGTCTCGCGGATCAGCCACTCGGCTCCAACGGAATCGGCCAACTCACGGACCTGCTGATCGGTCCTCTGATCGCACCAGATGATGGCCGGGCGGATCACCTGATCCGCCGCATCCAGAAGGACGGCGCCGTGCATTTGTCCCGAGAATCCCACGCATGCGACTTCGCCCTTTTTGAAGCCCGCTTGCCGGGAAGCGCTCCGCACGGCGGCGCCGCAAGCGGCCCACCAATCGTGGGGATCCTGCTCGGCCCATCCCGGCTGAGGAGTTGAGAACGGCCGGTGTGCGACTGAGGCCGAGGCGACGATCCTGCCCGAGGGTTCAATGACCAGCGCGCGGGTACCGCCCGTTCCGACATCGATGCCAACGAGTTTGATCTGGCTTCCTCCGCAAAGAATGAAAGAACGTTAGATACACCTTTGGCTCGGCGCTGGGTGAAGAATCGTTACGCGAAGCGCTCTCCCAGATCTGCAGCCGCGGTTCGCAATTCAATGGCCTTGTCGGCTATGGTTTCTCCGGCCTGCCGGGACAGAAAGAATTCAAGGTTACCCCGCATCACGAGGTGAGGAGCGAGGGTCACCTGGTACGAGGAACATTGCCCTTCGGTGAGGAATTCCCGCAACACGCGAAAGGCCATTCGTCCCTGCGTGCGAGGGCGCTGATAAATGGTGGCGGCTACCGCACCAGATCGAATCTCTTCCACAATGGCCGGAAACAGGTCGGTGGCGATAATGGTCAGTTTGTCCAGGATCTTGAGGTCCTGGGCAGCCTTGATGACCGGCATCGAGGCTTCCGTTGTGACGTAGATTCCGGCAAGATCGGGATGCGCCGCGAAGAGCTTGCGCGATTTTTTGTAAGCCTCAAATTCCAGGTCGTGCTCCTCAATCGGTTTCAGCACCTCCATTCGCGGATAGACCGAGCGGATGGTTTTTTCGAATGCTGCATACTTCTCGGCATGCTCGGTGATGGCGAGATCGCTGAGAGTCACCGCGAGTTTTCCCCGGCCGCGGAGGAAGCGGCCCATCAAGTCGGCGGCGAGTGAACCGCTGGCCAGAGCATCGATCGAGACAACCGCCAGACGGCTGGTGCTGGGTGCATCGGTGACAACGCAAATCACGGGAATATGAAGGCGCGAAGCGCGGCGGATCCAGGGGCGCAGTTTGTGCATTCGGCTGGGGAACACAATGATGCCGTCTGCCTCCGCTTTCAGCGCGGCTTCAAAGGCTTCCTCGTCGCCCTCGCCGAGCCGTGGGTGCGTCCGGAAATCAAGATCTATGTCTTCAATGAGCGTTGCACGCGCTTCCTCGCTGATGCCGGCGCGTATCTCGTCCCAGAAAGAAGTAGTCCCTTGCAGAGTGATCACCGAGACGCGGAAGTTTTTCCTGGAGGATAGATATCGGGCCGCGAGGTTTGGGCGGTATCCCAGACTCTTGGCCATTTGCAGCACCTTGGTTTTGGTAATCGGACTGACGCCTGCATGGTCGTGCAAGGCGCGGTGCACCGTGCCTATGGAAATTCCGAGCGCATCGGCGAGATCGAACAGAGTGACCCGGCTATTCACGTTAATGCATGCTCATTTCAAGAAAAATATGGGGGATGGCTGTTTGCGCTACATAAAGGACGGCACACTTATCCCCGAAACAGGGCGCTTCTGCGAGCAGTTCCCCAATTGAGTCCGACAACCGCCCATCCCACCGAAATCCGACCAGCGGCCCCAATGAATTGTAAACGTTTACGATGGCGATTCTCAAAGAATTTTGACCGGCGTCATCCATTCTCTTTGTTCTGCCCCCTATTCAAATGCCGGCTCAGTACACATGATCAGTGGAGGCTGGCCGGGGCGGCTCGAGCAGAATGGGTGAAACGACAGCCCTTGCGGTGCCGCGATCTGGCATTTATAGTCGAAGACTGAAATGAAGTTCAGACCCGTTTTGCTTAGGATTGGCTTGGTCGCCGCGCTGCTTCCGGCAGCTTTGCCGATGCTGGCGCAAGATGGATTGAAAGGCGCACTAAGCAAGCCAAGCCAGGCATGCCCTCGAGATTTTACCGCGCCGTTCGCACAGACCGTCGCGGCCGCCGATTTCGACGGTGATCACAACCCCGATGGCGCTGTGCTGAGTCTTTGCGAACGAGGTCGGCCTGGAACCAGCGTTCGGATCATCGAGCTTCACTTTACCGGGCGCGACAACAGCGATCTCATCTTCGAATCGAGCGAACGGGCGCTTGCCATATCGGCTGTGGACGTCAACCACGACGGGACGGTTGACATCGTGGTTGAGCAGGCTTTCACCCACAAACGCCTGCACGTCTGGCTGAACGATGGCCGAGGCCGGTTTCGCCAGGCTCGGGTAGAGGATTTTCCTTCCCCAGGTTCGGGAAGCACGAGGCAAGCGGAGAATCCTCGTTCGCCGCTGGATTTTCCGGCCCCAGGACTCCCGACACAGCGGAGTCGCGACTTGGCACACCGCGGAGATCAGTCACAGCCGTACGATTCTTGCCTAGCCCGCGAGCCCGCCCTAAATGTCGAGCCGAGTCTTGGCTCGTTCGTAGTCAGGCCCAGTTCCCCCCGCGCTCCTCCTCTTTCGCGCCTTTCCTGAATCTTTTTCTGCCGCGCTGCCGCGCGATTGTGGACTTCCCGGCGACGCCCTCGAAGTGTTCAACGTCGCATTTTGATCGAGAAAGATACGAATTATGAAGGTGCGCCAAGATTCTCTGCGCGGTTCTGGGACCGCAATGCTGGGATTGCTGTTGTTGTTTACCGGGTGCGATCGGTCGAGCCCTAGTCAGACGGATACGCCTGCGATTCACCAAGCCGGACAGGACCCCGAGTGTTTGTCGGGGGTCGCAACGGCCGAATTTTGATCAAACCATGAATGTTGAACTTGTATGACGAGACACGTTTTGGCCGGATTGTGCTTATGTGCATTGTTCACGGTCTTCGACCCTCCGCCTACCAGCGCCCAAACAAGCTACACCTGGGATCAGGTCAAGGCAAAATTCGAGACCAGCAGTCCCGCATTGAAGGCCGACGCCGACAGCGTCGACGAGGCCCGCGCCGAAGAAATCACGGCGCACTTGCGACCCAACCCGCAGTTCAGCACAACTGTGGATGGGACAGAAATCGCTCCTAACAGCGGCCACTGGCAACCATTGCAAGGAACGTTTGTCGAACCTGGCATTAGTTATTTGCACGAGCGCGACCACAAGCGCGAGTTAAGGCTCCTGAGCGCACAGCAAGGCACGCGCATCGCAAGCGATCAGCACGAAGATCTCAAGCGTACTCTTGAGTTCACTCTGCGCGCGTCGTTCGTCCAGACTCTCGAAGCCAAGACGGTCGTCAAGCTGGCGCAGGACGATCTTGCCTATTACGACAAGATCATCGCCATCAGCCGGGACCGGGTGAAGGCGGGCGACTTGGCACGGATCGATTTGGACCGCATCGAGCTGCTGCGCATTCAATATGAAGCCGAGCTACAGACGGCCATCGTTAACCTGCGCACGGCGAAGATTCAACTGTTGCAATTGTTGAACGACCAGACGCCGATTGCGCGGTTCGACGTCACGGGCTCGTACGATTTCTCCGAGGCGCTTCAACCACTCGCTGAGTTCCGCCAGATCGCCCTGGCCAACCGCCCGGACCTGCAAGCCGCGCTTGAGACGATTCAGCAATCGAAGACCAATCACAAGCTTGCGGAAGCCGATGGATCAACCGATCCCACCTTTGGAGTCTGGTACACGTGGAATTCATCCGTCAACAACTCGAACCCCGTCGGAGTGCAAACCCTGGGCGGCAGCGTGAGCATCCCCCTGCGCATCTTTGACCGTAACCAGGGCGAGAAGAAACGGACACAGATCGATATCGACCGCAGCCTGCAAGCGAGCGAAGCGCTGCGCGCGCAAGTGTTCTCGGATGTGGATACGGCGTACGCCCAGGTCGAGAGCGAGACTGAGCTGCTCAAGCCGTACAGGGCGCAATACAACGAACAGGCGCTGCGGGTTCGCGACACTGTGACCTACTCTTACATGCATGGCGGCGCTTCGCTGATGGACTTTCTAAATGCGCAGAGTGATTACCGCCAGGTGCAGTTGGCCTACGTACAACTGATTGGTTCGTATCTAACGGCCGCCGCGCAATTGAATCTTGCCGTGGGCCGCGAGGTGATCCCGTGATGAACGCCGCTCTTTTGAAAACTGTCTGCTGTCTTCTCGGATACCTGGTGCTAGCGGGTTGCGGAAAGAAATTCGATCCGGCGAGCGGCGAGGTTCAACCCTCTCCGGCGATCGAAACCGGCAACCCTGCAATCGTCAGAGTTCAGAAGCCCCAGGAGTATCCCCTGGTAATAGCCGGCCGGGTCGAAACACCCAACAAGCTCGAAGTCACCGGCTCGGTCTTTCCCGACATCAACCGCGAAATCCCGGTCATCTCACTGGCCAGTGGCCGCGTGGTCGACATTCGAGCCCGCCTCGACGACAACGTGCATAGGGGCCAATTGCTTCTCAAAGTACAAAGCCCGGATGTCACCATCGCGTTCGACACATACCTAAAGGCGGTCAACGACGAACTCATGGCCAATAAGGCGTATGTGCGCGCAAGGGATCTCTTCTCCCACGGTGCCATCTCTCAAGCGATGCTGGAACAGGCCCAGGATGGGGAAGACGACGCAAAGACCGACCTGACCGCCGCGGAGCAGCAGTTGAAGACACTGGGTGTGGACAAGAACCACCCAAGCAGCATCGTGAATGTATACGCGCCCATCCCCGGCGTCATCGTAGCGCAGAATGTGACGAACGCCGCTGCAGCCGGCGTAACCTACTCCGGGTCATCGACGGCCTTCACGATCGCCGACCTATCGGTGGTCTGGATCATTTGCGACGTGTACGAGAACGACCTTCCCAAGATCAGGCTCGGACAGGAAGCACGCATAAGGCTCACCGCCTATCCGGACCAAGTCTTTACCGGGCGCGTCAGCGATATTAGCCCGGTGCTTGATCCCACCATCCGCACCGCCAAAGTTCGTATCGAGGTCCCCAATCCGGGCACCTTCCGACTCGGCATGTATGTAACGGCCACTCTGCTCAGCCGCACCAAGACAGCGCACGCCATTGTACCCGCTACTGCCGTGTTGCACCTGCACGATCGCGACTGGGTCTTCGAACCTGCAGGGGGCAACCAGTTTAGGCGTCTCGAAGTGATCACGGGCGACATGCTGCCTGGAAACATGCAGGAGATTCTTTCGGGTGTCCAACCTGGCCAACAGGTGGTAGCTCGCGTTCTCGAACTTGAGGCTACGGCGGAGGCGCAATGATCCGTAGACTCGTCGATTTTGCGCTCCAGAACAAATTTCTGGTGTTGGCGATAGGAATCCTGCTCTTTGCCTGGGGCATCGTATCGTTCCACCGCCTGCCGGTAGAAGCCTACCCTGACGTGGCGAATAACTATGTAGACGTAATCGCGCAGTGGCCGGGTATTTCAGCGGAGCAGGTTGAACAGCAGGTCACTATTCCCATTGAAACCGTGATGAACGGCATTCCAGGAGTGGCTCATGTCCGCTCCTGGTCGATTTTCGGGCTTTCCACGGTGGAGATGGTCTTCGGCGAGGATACAACCGACTTCGAGAACCGCGAACGCGTTCTCGAACGGCTTTCTCAGGTCAGCCTGCCTGCTGGCGTAGCGCCGCAAATGGGCACAGATTGGAGCCCGGTCGGCCAGATCTATTTCTATACCTTGCACAGCACAAACCCTGAGTACGACGTAATGAATCTGAAGTCGCTCGAAACCTGGGTGGTAGAAAAACACCTCAAGTCCGTCCCGGGCGTCGTAGACATTAACCCGTTTGGCGGGCCGACGCGCGAGTACCAGGTTCGCCTTGACCCCGACAAACTCATCGACTACGGGCTTAGCCTCGCGCAGGTGGAACAGGCCCTGAGCAGCAACAACGTCAACGGGGGCGGCAGTTTCATCGAGCAGGGTGAGCAGCAGGTCAACGTGCGCGAAGTGGGCCTGGTCCGCGACATTCAGGACATTGGCAGCACGGTCGTCACGATGAAGGGCGGGACGCCAATCCGCGTGAAGGATCTGGGCCTCGTCGAGCAGGGGCCGATGATTCGCCTGGGTCAGTTCGGCGATACCTACCACGATAAGAACGGACATCTCATCGACAACGACGATGTCGTCTCGGGCATCGTCGCCCTCCAGAAGGGCGCCAACGCCCAGCCTACGCTCGACGGCGTCCAAGATATGGTGAAGCAACTGAACAGCCAGATTCTCCCCAAGGGAGTGACGGTCGTTCCGTTCATCGACCGCAGCGATCTTCTGCACTTCACCACGCATACCGTGTTGCACAACTTGGGCGAAGGCATCATTCTCGTTGTGGTTGTCCTGTTTCTCTTCCTTGGCAACGCGCGCGGCGCGCTAATCGTGGCCGTCACCATTCCTTTCTCACTGCTCTTCGCCGCCATTTGTCTTGACCTGAAACAGATTCCCGCCAATCTGCTTTCTTTGGGCGCACTCGACTTCGGCATGGTGGTCGACGGAGCGGTGGTAATGGTGGAGAACATTGTTCGCCATCTCGCCCGCAAAGAAGAAACCGGACGTTCGATCCAGTTGCGCATCAGCGACGCCGCGCACGAAGTGCAGAGGCCAGTCTTCTACGCCATTGCAATCATCATCACCGCCTACCTGCCCATCTTCACCCTGCAATCCGTCGAAGGCCGCCTCTTTCATCCTATGGCGTGGACCGTAGCGTTTGCGCTGCTCGGCGCGCTCCTTTTTTCCGTCGTTCTCGCCCCGGTCCTTTCCACCTTCTTCTTTAACAAGGGTGCGAAGGAGTGGAAAAACCCATTCATGGAGTTCCTCCGCAATCATTACCGGAACGGCGTCCGCTGGGCCATTCGTCACCACGGCCTTACGATCGGTGTGGGTGTCGCCAGTCTCAGCCTTGGCGTGTTTCTCGCCGCCAGTGGCGTAATTGGATCCGAATTCCTTCCCCATCTCGACGAAGGTTCGCTCTGGGTGCGCGGCGAACTCGAACAGAGTGTTGGCCCCGCTCAGAGCATCGGGATGGCGAATGAGGCGCGCCGCCTGCTGTGCTCCTTTCCGGAAACGACGGAGTGCACCAGCCAGGCTGGCCGGCCCGACGACGGAACCGACCACACTGGCTTCTTTAACATCGAGTACTTCGTCGGGCTCAAGCCCAGGGGAGAGTGGCGCCCCATCTTTCACGGCAACAAGGACAGCCTCATCGCTTCAATGAACCTTGAGTTGCAGCAAAAGTTCCCGGGCGTCATCTGGGGTTTCTCACAACCGATCGAGGACAATATGGAGGAAGCGGTTAGCGGCGTCAAGGGTGAACTCGCCACCAAAATCTATGGCAGCGACCTGCATACACTCGAGGACCAGGCCGATCGGGTCGCCGCCGTGATGGGCCGAGTACCGGGCACTAGCGACCTCGGCGTCCTGCAGGTGACCGGCCAGCCGGATCTGGATTTAACCGTGGATCGCGCGAAGGCTGCCCGCTGGGGAGTCAACATATCCGATGTTCAGGATGCAATTCAGACGGCGGTCGGCGGAACCGCACTCACACAAGTGTTGCGCGGCGAAGAAGTCTATAACCTAACCCTCCGCTACCTGCCCCCCTACAGAGATACCCAAGAAGCCATTGCAAACATCCGTTTACTGTCGTCCACAGGCGAACGGGTCTCGCTGGCGCAACTTTGCGATATTCACGAATCGGACGAAGGTTCGGAGATCTACCGCGAAAACAACCAGCGCTACGTTGCCATCAAATACAGCGTTCGCGACCGGGCCCTTGGCGATGCAGTGCGCCAGGCCATCCACGATGTGGATGCGCAAGTAAAACTCCCGCGCGGCTATCACATCGGATGGGAAGGGGAATACCAGAGCGAGGTCCGGGCTGACAAACGCATGGCCATCATCGTCCCGGTCACTGTGCTCCTGATCTTCATCATCCTGTATTCGATGTACAAGTCATTGAAGTGGGCAATCTTGATTTTGGCGACGGTCGCGATGGCAAGCATCGGAGGCTTGCTGGTCCTCCTGATCACTCATACCAACTTCAGTGTCTCCTCTGAAGTCGGGTTCCTCGCGCTCTTTGGCGTTTCAGTGCAGACCGGCGTGATAATGCTTGAATACATCAACCAGCGCCGGTCGCGCGGCGACTCGGTTGAGGACGCTGCCGTAGAGGGCGCCGTTCTTCGACTGCGGCCCATCATGATGACCATGCTGGTGGCGACCCTGGGGCTGCTTCCGGCTGCCTTGTCACACGGCATCGGGTCCGATTCGCAGCGCCCGTTCGCTATCGTAATCGTTGGCGGGTTGATCGCCAATCTTGCCATGAGCATCTTCTTGCTGCCGACGCTCTATGTATGGATTGCGCGGGACAAAGATGTTCTTCCCGCTGCGGAGCCACAATGGTTTAAGAATTAAGCAGCCTGCGGCGTTTCAGAATGGTTCAGGAGGGCTGGTCGGTTCATCGGGCAAGTCTGATCTCGATTTCGCTCAGGGAAATTTGGGAGTCTACCAGACGGTTGGAAAAGGGCTGGAGTATCGTGCTACGATACAACTGGAACGTACCCAACAGGAATCTGATCAACTTTGGGGTTTATTCGCCCGCCAACCAAAACGGCGGTGATTGCGGGGAGAGCGGCTTGAGCTGTACTGGCCTTGAACAGGTTGGAGTCCGCGGTTTCTTTGTTCAATAGGTTTCTTCATTTAATATCGGTCACTTGCGCCGTGCGCGTCTCAGCCCGACGGCTGAGCATTCTTACCGGTGACAACGACTACTTATGATCTCAGCCAAGAATCTTACCAAACGCTATGCCCACTCCATCGCCGTCGATGGAATCTCATTCGAAGTGGCCAAGGGCCAGATCGTGGGCTTTCTCGGGCCCAACGGCGCGGGCAAGACGACAACCATGCGCATGCTGACGTGCTTTCTGCCGCCCTCGAGTGGAACGGCCAGCGTGGCGGGTTTCGATGTGCTCGAGCAGCCTCTGGAGGTCAAGAAGCGCATCGGCTATTTGCCCGAAATGCCTCCGATTTATCCGGAGATGGAGACATCCGAATACCTGGAATTTGTGGGCAAGCTCAAGGGACTCTCTGGAAGCGAATTGCAAAAGCGGATCGACTATGTCTGCCAGCGATGCGCAATTGCCGACGTCAAGAAAAAGCTTCTGGGGAAGCTTTCCAAAGGCTACCGCCAACGGGTCGGGCTGGCGCAGGCGATTATTCACAATCCCGACGTTCTGATTCTGGATGAGCCTACCGCCGGCCTGGATCCCAAACAGATCAATGAAACACGCGACCTGATCAAGGACCTTGCCGGCGAACACACCATCATTCTCAGCACACACATTCTGCCGGAAGTCGAGCAGACCTGCGAACAGGTGATCATCATTAATAAAGGAAAGCTGGTGGCCACCGATTCGGTTCGCAACCTGCAAGCCCGGGCGCGCGGCGCAGAGTCGGTTGTCCTGGAAATCGCGGGACGCAACGGAAATCTCGAAGTATCCATCGTGCAGCACAAACTTGAGCAAGTCACAGGCGTAAGCCGCGTTGTGTGCAAGGAGCAGCTTGACACCCGCGCCCTCTTCGAAGTCGAGAGCGAAAAAGGACGGCTGGTACGGGGCGATCTAGCTCGCGCGGTGGTGGAATGCGGCTGGGACCTGAATGAACTTCGTCCCGCCGCCATGAGCCTGGAGGAAATCTTTCTGCAGCTCACGGGAAGTGAATCGTCTTCTGAAACTCGCCAGCCTGAACCGGTTCTGCAGGAGTCCCACTCATGAGAAATGCCTGGATCATCTGCCGGAAAGAGCTCGGCAGCTATTTTGTTTCGCCGGTTGCCTATCTTCTGCTGACCATGTTTGCTCTGATCTTCGGTTACTTCTTCTGGACTGCGGTCACGGTGTTCCTGGTCGAAGGCATCGAGATGCAAATGCGCGGCCAGGGCTTCCCGATGAATGTGAACGAGGACATTATCCGGCCGCTGTTGATGAATGTCAGCGTAATCGGATTATTCATGATTCCGCTGATCACCATGCGGCTTTTCGCGGAAGAAAAGCGCACCGGAACCATTGAGCTTTTGGCGACCTCGCCGGTGCGCGATCTGGAAATCATCGCGGGAAAATGGCTGGCCGCGCTGATCCTCTACTCTTCCCTGCTCCTGTTCACCGCCTTGAATTTTGCCTTTCTGTTCAAGTACGGGAACCCGGACTGGAAACCGCTGGCGGTGGGCTATCTCGGGCTTTTGTTACAAGCGGGCGCGCTGCTTGCCATCGGCACATTCATTTCCACGCTGACAAAAAATCAAATCATCGCAGGAGCGGCCACGTTCGGGGCGTGTCTCCTGCTTTATGTTTTCGGCTGGGTCAGTGGATTTGAGAGTTCTACCTGGGCGCAGGTACTTTCCTACACCTCGGTGACGACGCATTTCGATTCGTTTGTCAGGGGCGTGATCAACTCAAAAGACGCGGTTTACTTTATCACTCTGATTTTTCTTGGACTTTTCTTTACCGCGCGTTCCATGGAATCGCTTCGCTGGAGATCCTAAATGGCCAGCCGTTGGTTGAAGGCACGACAAACAAAATACGCAGCTTACGCGACCATCTACATTCTGATCGTGGTCAGCGCGGTCACGATCGCGAACGTTCTGGCCGATCGTTATCCGAAGTCGTACGACGCAACCTCCAATAAGCGCTACACGCTTTCCGAACAGACGGCGAAGATCGTCAAGGGCCTCAAGCAAGACGCCACCGTCACCTACTTCAACCAGAGCACGCGCTTCCACGACGGCAAGGACCTGCTGGATGAGTATGCGAACCTATCCCCCAAGGTGCACGTGAAGTATGTCGATCCCGATAAAGACCCGCAGGCGGCGCGAGCGGCCGGCATCAGGGAATTGGGTACTGCGGTCGTGCAAATCGGTGCGAGGAGCGAAGAAGCCAAGAGCATGACGGAGGAGGGGATCACGGGCGCCTTCATTCGCGACTTGAAAACCACCACGCGCACCGTCTGTTTTGCCGGCGGAAGCGGCGAACATCAACTCAGCGACAGCGACCGCGAAGGCCTTTCGCAATTCAAGGACAGCCTCAGCAAGGACGATTACGAGAGCAAAAGCATCGACTTGCTGCAGAAAGCCGAGGTTCCGAGTGATTGCACGACTCTGGTGATCGCCGGCCCGACGCGGAACTACGAGCAACCGGAAGTCGACGCCATCAAGAAATACGTTGAAGGTGGAGGCCGCGCGCTGTTCCTGCTGGACCCTCCCTTGAAATTAGGGCATGAGGGAATCGCCGACAACGACGCGCTGGCGAGTTTGTTGCAGAACTGGGGCGTGACCCTGCAGAAAGACCTGATTCTGGATCTGAATCCTATCGGACAGATTGCGGGATTGGGCCCTCAGGTCGCACTGGTCACCAGCTATTCTTCGCAGCCCATCGTGAGCGAGATGAGGGGCTTGGCCACGGGCTTCCCTCTGTCGCGTTCGATGGAGATCAAGAGCACCGACAAGACCAGCGTGCAGAAGTTGTTCGATTCTTCCGACAGCAGCCTGGCTACCAGCAATCTGAGTTCGCCTGCAGTCAATATTAACGATCCCAAGAACATCAAAGGGCCGTTGACCATCGCGGCGGCGGGTACCTATGAGACGGGCAAGGAGAATTCACAGGGGCGGTTCGTCGTGGTAGGGAGCTCATCGTGGGTGGCCAACCGTTTTATCGATTTCAACGGCAACGACGACCTGGCGCTGAACACGATCAATTGGTTGGCATCGGATGAAGACCTGATTTCGATCCGTCCCAAACCTCCGGAAGACCGGCGCATCACCATGACGCGCGCACAGTTGGGTTGGTTGCGCGCCACCAGCCAGTTCCTGTTGCCGGGGATCGTGATTGTCGCCGGCATCGGCGTCTGGTGGAAACGAAGATAACAAGTTCATCGCTCGATTCGGAACTTCTGGTTCTAAGAAATGTATGAAGCTGCGTAGCCTGATCGTCGCCACTTTCGTGCTGCTGGTGCTCGCAGGCACGCTTTATTGGTCGGGGCACCGCAAGGGTTCTGAGGAAACAGTAAAAGCTTCGGCCGACGCACCGCCAGCCATTCTCAAGCTCGACCAGTCGTCGATTACGAAGGTCGAAATGAAGAATAAAGATGCAGAGCCCATTGTGCTGGCGAAAGGTGATTCCGGTTCCTGGCAGATCCAGGAACCCAAACCGTTCAACGCCGATCAGAGCAGCGTTTTGGACATGCTATCTTCGCTGTCGTCCTTGACCTCCGAGCGCGTCGTTGAAAACAAGAATTCCGATCTGGCGCGGTTTGGCCTGGATAATCCCACCCTCGAAGTTGACGTCACTGCAAAAGACAACAAGACGCACCAACTCTTGCTGGGCGATGAGACCCCAACCGGCGGCGCGGTTTACGCCATGGTTGCTGGGGATCCCCGCATCTTCACGATGGCCACCTATAACAAGACCAGCATCGACAAGAGCGTGAATGACCTGCGCGATAAGCGTTTGATTACGGAGAACGCCGACAAAATCAACCAGTTGCAGCTGATCCGAAAGAATCAGGAGATTGAGTTTGGGCGGACCAAAGATGGATGGCAGATTTTGAAGCCGAAACCGCTACGGGCCGACAGTGTCCAGGTCGGCGAACTGCTTGGGAAGCTGGCCGATGCACGCATGGACCTCAGTGCCCCGCAGCAAGGCTCCAAGGAGATAGCGGCAGCAGCGGCTCATGCCGCGCCTGTGGCAACTGCAAAAGTAACGGACCAGTCGGGAACCCAGGAACTTCAGGTTTATAAAGACAAAGACACATATTACGCAAAATCCAGCGTGGTCGGCGGAACCTACAAAGTGGATTCCAGCCTGGGACAGGCAGTCGATAAAAGCCTCGAAGATTTTCGCAACAAAAAGGTGTTTGACTTTGGCTATAACGAGCCGACGAAGATCGAAATCCACAATGGATCGAAGGCCTACTTCCTGATCAGGAGCGGCGAAGACTGGTGGTCGAACGGAAAGAAGATGGACGCCGACGGGGTAGAAATGCTGCTTTCTGACCTGCGCGACTTGGAGGCCAGCAAATTTGTCGACTCCGGCTTCGGTCAACCGTCCATGGAACTCGTCGTCTCCTCAAATGACGGGAAGCGGGTTGAGCAGGTTTCGATCTCCAGGTCGGGCGCTGGTTTCATCGCCAAACGAGAAAGCGATCCAACGCTCTATTATTTGGAGTCGGGTTCAGTAAACGGCATACAGAAAGCGGCTGACGATCTCAAACCCGCTGTAAAAGCTCCCAAATAAGCAATTTCTGGCCGACGAGGACTGAGGGAGCAGCGGTTTTTCCCTTGACAAAACTGAGGCTGCAGTGCAAAGTTGCGCCAGAAAAACGGTTTCTGCGGGGCGCGGGTGGGCAAATCCCGTGCAGCCAGCGCAGATGTTGTGAACAAACGTGGGATGGGGAGCAGATATGGAAACTGCAATTGGGGTTTTTTCGTCGCGCGATCGTGCTGAAGAAGCGGTCAAGGAATTGCGCAGTCGAGGAGTGCCGGAACAGTCGATCGTTTTTTTGACTCGTTCCGAAACCGAAGCCAAGGCTGTCGCCAAAGAATTCGGGGCTTCGGTGGGCGGTTTTGTAGGAGGATCGGCCGGCATGGCGGCGGGGGTTGTGGCCGCGTCACTGCTTCTTCCCGGTATTGGAACGGTGTTCGCGCTGGGCTTCGGCGCCGCGGCTCTACTGGGATTGGCCGGTGCTGGCACCGGTGCCGCCATGGCATCGGCTGTCAGTCACGACCACCTCGCCCCGCTGCCGACGTCCGATGAAAAGGTCGCAGAGGAGATCGCGTTTTTCCGCGAGGTTCTGAAGGAAGGGCGCTCATTGATCGTCGTGAACACGGAGTCGCAGGAAGTTGCAACTCTCGCCTGCTCGATACTTGATCAACTGGGCTTGAGTATGGAAGGCCGCAAGACACCCGCTCCGATGAAAACCAACACTCGCCAGGTTGGAGATGTTCTGGTGCTGGATGTGAGCGGGAGGATCACTCTGGGCGAGGGCAATGTAATGCTTCGGGAGATCGTCCGCGATTTGGCCGACAAAGGCAACCGGAGAATTGTTCTCAATTTGAGCGAAGTAAGCTACGTGGATAGTTCCGGGTTGGGCGAATTGGTTAAGACGCACACGACGATTCGAAACAAAGGCGGCGAACTGAAGCTCGCGAGCCTGAACAAGCGAGTGCATGACTTGCTTCAAATGACCCGGTTGTCTGCCGTCTTCGATATTCACAAGGATGAAGGGAGCGCGCTCACATCCTTCCGCGGGGACGCTTCACCCAAAGCCGTGGCATAGCTCAGCGGCGATGGCCGCGAGCAGTCCAGGCCATCGCCGGTTGAACGAATTCCCGCTCTCCAGCACGTCGCCTTCGGCCAGGTTGCAAGAATCTGCAACTTTCCTCGGCCCTTGCAGGTTTTCTTGGGCCTAACCCCAAAACTCTCTTGACTTTCCCGTTGCCTGGGTTATGTTCTTAACGGTCAGGGCGGCCTCGATAGGCACGGATGTGCGGTTGCGTGCTTTGAGAGATCCGCGTGCGAAGTTCTCCTTCCCCCCGGGAGGACCGGCCAGTTCCCTGTAGATCAAGCCCCCAGGCGTTTGACGAACGTACCAGGCCCCCTCAACTACTCGATATCCGATGTGGAGTCGTGGGAATAAGGCGACTTAGCGGAATTCAGAATCAAGCTGGTTGCACGGAATGCAGTCACAGAAGAGAGGATTCATGAAAACATCGATGACGCGGGCCATCTTACTGTGCGCCCTTGGAGTTCTGCTGGTTGTGACGGCGGCTACTGGTGCGCTGGGGCAGACGCCATGCCCGGCCGCTCCGAATTACGTCCCGGATTTCAGCTCAAATCAAAACTGCCTCACGCTGAACAGCTCGCCTGCAGGCTCAGGCTACCCGGGCTTCTATCCTCCAGCCGCACCACCCGTGGTCCCGAATCCGCCTCCGCAAGGGGTCATGAATGTGCTGCGACTGACGCCGAATTCCAACTACACGTCCGGATCGGCCTGGTTCAATTCGCCCCAGCCCCTGAGTGCCGGCTTTTCGACGACCTTTACTTTTCAGTTAAGCGGGGCAACGGGCGGCGACCCGGCTGACGGTTTTGCCTTTCTCATCCAGAACTCGTCTGCGGGGACAAGCGCCCTGGACCCGGATAACGGATCTGATGGTTGCAGCCTGGGATTCGGTGATGCTCCCGACGGCTCTTGCACCGGCGCAACGGGCGGCATTACGAACAGCGTGGCGATTGCGTTCGACATTTATCAAAACCCTACCATCGGCGACCCGAACAACAATCATGTAGAAATTGACAGCTGCGGAACCGGCGCCAACAGCGTAGAAAATCCTCCCTTGCCGGGAAGTTGCCAAATTGCGGACAACGCAAATTTGCCGATCACTCTTGCAGACGGCAATATCCACACCGTGATGATCAAGTACTCACCGGCGACGACAACCGGTTGCGGCGAGGGCGGCGCGAGCCCGTGCCCGGGCAGCCTCGACGTGACCCTTGACGGCACAGACTTGTTTCCTGGTGGTGTCCCATTCGATGTAGCTACGCTGGGTCTGACCAGTAACAACGGCACCGGGTTTGGGTATGTCGGGTTCACCGGAGCGACCGGCGAGGGAAACGTTGATCAGGACATTCAGAGTTGGTTGTTTGCGCCAACCCAGCAAGGTCAGCCAATCAATCAGAACAATCCCGGCAGCTTGACTCAGAACTTTGTCATCAACAACACTTCCGGCGAAAATTGGCAGTTCGGCTTTGATTATAGTGTCGCGAATAACGGCGATCCTCTCACGGTCCAACTGGGAACGACGCCGTACGTGGGCAGTCAGGGAATAAGCCCGACCGATTGGGCCAGCATAGTTCAAGGCACCGCGATGGCAGACGCTCCATGTCTGATCGCTGCCGGGCAGACTGTGTGCGCAGTGAATACATACACCTGTACGACATCTGCGAATCCGATTGCCTCCGGTGCCAATTGTCCGGTTTCCAGCGCCAGAAACGTGCTCTTCGATCAGGAGGTTGACCTCAATGAAAATCAACCTGGGATCACGAACGGAGTGCTTACGATACCGCGGGGTTACGCCCCTGGCTTCGCCATGGCACCTGACACATTGGTTCCCGGGGCTGAATGCACGTATCCCAGCGACAGCCCGCTGGCGGGACAGGCTTGTCCGGAAAATATCCTCACGACGCTCGAGGACCCCACTCCGAGAGGAGGGGGCACGGCCACCACTACGAACTCCACTTACGTGTTTTTCTGCTGCGAGCCAGAGTGGCAGACCACGCCTTCGATTGCTCTTTGGAGTAACTCCACCAACGTGCCGGCATCGTTTACCAGCATGCCGCCAGCCACACCTAACCCGGATCCAAATAATTTCCACGCGGCCCAGGGTGCTTTTGTGGTCGTGGGAGCTGAGCCTCACGGTACCGTGCTCGACACAACTTATCCGCTACCGGGTGAGCAGAGTTTGAACAACTCCACGCCTTGTCCGGCCCTGGGCACACCTCCGGCCACACCGTGGTCAACGCAGAATCCGCAGACGTTCAGCGTAAATGGGTTCATCACCAATTACGACAACAACGGGACGGCTGCTCCGCTTGCCGAAGGCGCGTATGACGCCCATTACTTCTCGGTGGACTGTGATTCGTTCGAAGAGTTGGTTTATCCGCAAACGCTGGACATAACGCCCGGCACGCCGGGCCCGAATGTGGCGAGTTTCAAGACCGTGCCTTTCAACATAGACACCACCAAACCCAATACACCGTCGATCTCGCTGAGTTCCCCCGGCGGCTTTTATGCCCAGAGTTCGGCTCTGACCGCGATGGTGACCTGTACGGATCCGTCCAGCCCGACGGTCCCCAATTTCTTTTCTGGAATCGCGGTATGCGGACCGCAGAACTTTGGCGGAAATCAGCAAACTGTAGTAACAACTCCCATCCCGCTGGACACGTCGACGGTGGGGACGCACACCTTCATGGCAAGCGCCACCGATGCGGCTGGGAACTCCTCTGGTCCGGCAAGCATTACCTATCAGGTAGTGGGATCGGCGGATCTCGGCGTCATAATGCTGGCGAATCTAAAGGTGGAGACCGGAACCAGCCTCACTTACTACCTTACCGTGTGGAATAACGGACCCAGCACGGCCGACGAGGTTACGATCACGGACACCTTGCCGTCAGGCACGACCTTTGTAAGCTCTGGATACGCGATCGAATCTTGTAGCTTCGGCGGCGGCAATCCGTCGTGCTCCATCACGCCTCCAAAGAACTCCTGTGGCGGAGCTGCGGGTTCCTGCAGCATAGGTGCGCTGGCTGCGTGGACGCCCAAGAACCCAACCGCAGCGGTGGTGCAGATCACGGTAAATGTGACCGCCAAGCCGAATACCACCATTACCAACAGCGCCGTGGTCAGCGAAGCAAACTCTGACCCCAAATTACAAAACAACACGGCGAAGTGGCCTACATTGGTAACGAAATAGACCAAGCGGGTGGGTTTCGCGAAAAGGGAGAGCCGATGTCTGGCTCCCCTTTTTTATGCCGGCGAGAAGGGCCTCAATTCGTGCTGACCGCGAAACGGGAAGCATCGGCGAACATGGATTTCAGATCTGCGCGCTCCAGCAGCTTCTCTGCTCCGGGATCCTTGCGCATGTCGTCCATTTGAGCCAGCGCCAATCGATATTGTGCAGGAGCATCGGATGCCTCTCCACCCAAGCGGAGCGCGGTAGCCAGCAGATAGTGAATCCGCATGCTCTGGTAGCGTGATCCGAGCCTTTCACTCTTGCCCAAGTCGTTTTGCAGTTCCTGTCGCGCTTCCGTATATCGTTTCGCTTGCATCATGGCTTCCGCTTCGTCGATGGAGCTTTGCAGCGACAGGTATTTCAGGCTGCGGCTATCTGCTTCCTGCACCAGACTGCGAATGTCCCGGCTAGCAGAATTTGCACCTGCCGGGTTCAGCTTCATTTCCGCGAGGTGCAATCTGCAAAGCAGGATTTCAACCGGATCTTTACTATGCAGAGCGGCGCGTAAGGCCTGTTCATACGATCCCGCTGCTGCTTTGGAATCGCCGGCATAGCGCTCAGCATCACCTTGCGTACTAAGCAATTCGGCGTCCATGCTTTCGTTCTTGAGCTCCTGAGCCATGGTTCGCGCTTCATGCAGCAGCGGCTCGGATTCGGCGGCCTGCCCCGATAGCGCCAAGGCGTCCGCAAGATCATTGAGAAGTCCCACCATATCGGCGCTGCGGTCGCCCAGGGCCCGGTAGCCTTTGACGGCATCTTGCAAAGCGTACACCGCCGCGCCAAAGCGACCTTGATATTGAAAAACCAAACCTAGGTCGTGAGACTCGTCGGCCGCTCCGCGGGCGTCGCCCGCCTGGCGCCAGAGATCCAAGGCTCGCATGGAAGTGGTGAGCGCCTGATCAAACTGACCGGTACCGATATAAACCTGGCCGAGAGCCGATAACGTCTCTGCGACCCCAGCGGGAACCTTGAGCTTCTCACGCAGTTGCAGGGCCTGCTGCAGGTAGATCAAAGCATTGTCAGTATCACCCTTGCCGAGATAGACCCCGCCAATGTTGTTCAGGCACAAAGCCTGATAATTCTCGTCACCGGCATCACGCTGGATCTGCAATGACTCTTTGTAATTCTCCAGCGCTTTGTCGTAATCGCCTTTGGCCTGATAGACCACACCCATATCGATCAGAGTGTCTCCGACTTCCTTCTTCATGCCGATATCGCGCTGCAGTTGAAGGGCCTGTTTGTAGTCGGCGAGCGCGGCATCGACTTTTCCCTGAGTGTTCTGCAGGATGGCCATTTCCGCCAGATTACTGGCAAGGGCTCGCTTGAGACCCAGTTTCTGGTTGATCGCCATCGCCTCCTGGTAGTTACGCATGGCCTCATCCGGCTTGTTCAGTAGCCGATACGAAATGCCCATCGATTGCAGGATCAGCGCCTTCAATTCAGGAGCGTCCACCTGCACCGCAAGAGAGAGCCCCTGGTTCAACGGTTCGAGGGCAGCTTGCGGGTTGCCGCTCACCACTTCAACCACGCCCTCCTGCCACAACGCTTTGACGTTCTTGGGATCCGCTGCCAGAAGTTTGGTCAATTGGGCGCGGGCCAGATTGTAGTTGCCTGTTTCCGTATACAGACTCGCCAGGGCTGACTCTACATCGGAGTTATCCGGCATGCTCTTGGCGAGATTCTGATAGGCTTCGATCGCCTTCTGGTTGTCCTTCATCACTCGAGCATGCATTGCTGCAATCAGGTACTTCTCGGCGTCGGGCAACTGCTGGCTGAGGTCAACCGCTTTGCGGGAAGTCTGCTCAGCATCGCCGTCATATCCGAGGCCAGAATCCGCTTCGGCCAGACGGGCAAAAGCGAGGGCAAAATTCGGATCTTCCTTCGTTGCAGATTGCAGAGCCTGGACTGCTTCAAGATCCTTGCCGTCTCGAAGGAACTGAATGCCCTGGTTGTAATCCCGCAGGGCCGGGGCTGAGTGGGAACTCGGCTGGAACGAACTGGCCTTGAGCTCTTTGATTACGTCAGAAGAGAAGGCGAGGTTGTTGCGAACGGCAGTGGCAAGACGATCTACCGCGCCGGGAATATCCTTTTCGTCGACCGCCTCAATCTTGATGGGGACGCTGCGATCATGCTTAAGGTCCTGCAAAACAGCGTCGATTCGGATCTGCCCGCCGAACCTCGCATACTGCCCCGAGACCAAAGTGTCAGCGCTGCTGAACTCGGCGACGCGTTGCAGCGTGGTCGGCTCCAGAGAGGCGTTAGGCGCGACCCGCAGATCGGAGAGAACCTGATGTAGCCGGTCTTGCGAGACGGTATGCAAACGCGCCGACTGCCCCACATCCGTGCTCAGCATGTCGGCGAGACTCGGCCCGAGCCAATCCATCGAGGGATCGCCGGAAGCGTTGCGGAAGGGCAGGATCGCCAACGATACAGCAGGACCGGATGGCGGCTTCTTTGCCGAATGGGAAAACAGTGGTCCGCGAAACACATAGGCCACCACGGACAGAAGCAGAACAGTCGCAATGCCGGTCACCATCGGCCAGGGAATCGTGCGCCCCCAGGGTTCAACTGCCGGTTGAAATCCCAATGTCGCCGCCGCCTGATTACCCTGCCAAAGGTCGAGATCACGCAACAATTCCGTGGCAGTTTGATAGCGCAGGTTGGGATCGCGCTCCAGGCACTTACTGACGATATTACTGAGAGCGCTCGGAATCGTCGGGTCCTTATCGGCAACCGGAATCGCTCGTTCGGAGTTTCGCTTGATCAGGCTGGCCACAGCGCTTTCCGCCTTGAAGGGCGTCACGCCCACCAGCAGCTCGTAAAAGATCAAGCCAACCGTGAAAAGATCGGAGCGTTGGTCGAGATCCTTGGCCAGAGCCTGTTCGGGCGACATATATTCCATCGTCCCAACCAGCGCACCGGTCTGGGTCATGCCGTCGCTTCCGAGAGTGCGCGCCAGTCCGAAATCCATCACCAAGATCCGGCTGGTTTTGTCGCGCATGATATTTTGCGGCTTCAGGTCGCGATGGATTACGCCCACACCGTGCGCGGCCTCCAGAGCGCGGCAGACCTGTTGAATGATCTCGACGGCTTCTTCCGGAGAAAATTTCGTCTTTTCCTGGATGAGGGTGCGCAGATCCTGGCCCTCGACAAACTCCATGGTAATGAACTTGACGCCGTCGGCATCGCCCAGGTCGTAAATGCGGATGACATTCTTATGCGTAACCTGATGGGCGAGCAGCAGTTCCTGTTTGAAACGGGCCAGAATCGAAGGATTGGCGGCCAATTCCGGGCGGATGAGCTTTAGCGCCACCGGACGATCAAGCTCACGATCCATGGCCTTGTAGACCGCTCCCATTCCGCCTTCCCCCAGCAGTTGCAGGATTTCGTAACGTCCGCCCAGCACATCGCCCGGCTGCAACACGGGGACGCTTGCCTGAAAACGAACTGGCGAGCGGCCGGCGGAACGGGGAGGCGGAGTCGTATCGACCTGCGTAGCTTCGATGTCGACGATGGTGGCATCGGCGTCGGAGGGGACTTGAGGAAAGTCGATGATCGTTGCCTCAGGGTCAGACGGGGCGTTAGAAGCGGAGCTCTCACCCTTGGCGGGAGCAGCCACACCGGGTTGGTTGGTCGAGTTCGGTCGATCCTGAGGATCAACCCCCTGATTCCGGTTGTGCATGATTCGCCTGGCTGGGGGCCAGACCAAAAAGCCCCAAAATACGCCGCACTTAGCTAGTCTAAAGTATATACTCGGTCGCTCTGGAGCATGCGAATTTTGTGGGTGAATGTTCGTGCTGACGTAGCCGATCTGTGAATTGAAAATCAGTGTAGTGCCAGTGAAGTGCAGAATTCTGTCGAAGCACCGGCATGCGCCCGGGGCGCTGGAAAACGGATGACAAGTCGCTTCCATCTGGCGAGGCTCACACAGATGGCTAGTTGAAATCGCAAGGCTAAATATAAGTCACGGCAACAGCGGGCAAAGAGCAGACATCAAGATCTTCAGCAAGGTCACACCGATCAGCACAAACCGTGACAGGCGCGGCAGCGCGCGCCAATTTTCAACCCTTGAACTCGATCTAACTGTATGATAAAGTTATATTTAGTGAAAAACCGCTTCAAACTCGGCGTGGTGATCCTTTTGTTGCTGAGTGTGATAGCCATCTTCATCTCTCCTGCGGTAGACCTGCAGCCAACTGCCTTGAGAGCCGTGCAACTGGCAAACTTGCTGTTCGCGGTTTTGGCACTGGCCGGCAGCGCGGTTTCCACTCGCCTGGATGTCTCTATCGGCCGCCTGGCGACAGTCTCCGGGCGCGACTACTCACCCTTGCCTGCGCCGGACCTTGTTGTCCTCAACTGCGCCCGTATCTGCTAGAAGGTCTTCTCTTTTGCGTTCACTTCGTACTCCTAATCCAGCAGAGTTGAGTAGCTAACTCTACCTGGAAGTTTTGCTCTAACCGCACGCAACGGGAGGAGAATCAAATGTCACACCTTGAAACACCGGATGTTGCTGAACAGACTCAGCAAAGGATTTCGGCTTTTTATGAAGAGGTTTCCCTGGCGCAAGAACGCGCTCTTATTCTGGATTATGACGGCACGCTAGCTCCCTTTAGCGCTGATCGCCTGCAGGCAACTCCTTATCCCGGCATCCCAGCTTTGCTGGACAACATTCGCAAGACCACCAATAGCCGTGTGGTGCTCGTCTCGGGCCGCCGCGCCGCTGAGGTTGCCATGCTTCTGGACCTGGGGGAGATCGAAGTCTGGGGCTGCCATGGATTGTCGCGGTTGCACGGTGACGGTCACTACGAATTAAAAGACATTGATCAGGAGACAGCACGCCGAATCTCCGAGGCCAACGAATTGCTCCGCGAAGAAGGGCTCTCCGATTTTCTTGAGATTAAGCCGGCGGCAACGGCGATTCACTGGCGCGGACGGGAGGGTTCAGCTCAGCAGGTTGCCCGCAAAGCCAGAAGAGTGTGGTCAATGCTGTCTAGCCGGGAGGGATTGGAGCTTTCGAACTTTGATGGAGGCATGGAAATACGCGTCTCGGGAATAAGCAAGGGAGGAGCTGTGCGGACCATCCTGGCTGAAATGGGCCGTCATCCGGCTATCGCCTACCTGGGAGACGATCAAACTGATGAGGATGCGTTCGCAGCGCTGCGCGGCCGCGGCCTGAGCGTTCTGGTGGGCAAGAAAGCGCGTCCAACTCTAGCTGATGTTTGGATTCAGCCACCGGCGGGAGTAGCGGCCTTTCTTGAAGGTTGGTCGGCGGCATGCGGAGGTGCATCATGAGCACCCCGCACAGGATGGTGGTGGTTTCCAACCGTCTGCCGGTCACGATCGAGCGAACCGCCGATGGATTCCAAGTAGAACCGAGTTCGGGTGGATTGGTTACGGCTCTCCGGCCTTTGCTCAACGATTGCGCCGGGGTCTGGATTGGGTGGACCGGTACGGAAGCTTCGCCGGAGATTGAGCGCATTCTTGAGGACCATTCCCATCAGAGCAATTTTGCCTTGAAGCCAATCTTCATGAGCGCCGAAGAAAGAGCCCGCTTCTATTGCGGCTTTTCGAATGAGGTACTCTGGCCTCTGTTTCACGATCTGCAATCGCGGTGCAATTTCGATCCCACGTACTGGGATACGCACCTCGCGGTCAATTGCCGCTTCGCCGAAAAAGCAGCGGCCGAAGCGCAGCCAGGAGACTTGATCTGGGTTCATGACTATCACTTGATGTCGGTCGCAGCCCGGCTGCGGCAATTATCGGTGAATGAAACCGTCGCCTACTTTCACCATATTCCGTTTCCCAGTCCCGACATCTTCGAGAAGCTCCCTTGGCGAGAGGAGATTCTCACGGCGCTGCTGGATTTCGACGTGCTCGGGTTCCAGACTCTGCGCGACCGAAAGAACTTCATCGCCTGCCTCCGCCACTTTGTCAAGGCCGCCGAGGTCTCCAGCCACGGCGAGCACCTGATCGTCGAGGAACCCGGCCGCACTACATTTGTAGGAGCGTTCCCCATCAGCATCGATTTTGAGGAGTTTGCCCATGGCGCGGCGAACGAAGAAGTTGGTGCGAGGGCTGCCGAAATCACCCGCGGAGTGGGTGACTCTCGCATCATCCTGGGCGTGGATCGCCTCGACTACACCAAAGGCATTCCGGAAAGGCTGGAGGCGTTCCGGCACCTGCTGCAGTTTTATCCGGACCTGCATCGGAAGATCACTCTCGTGCAGATCGTGGTCCCGAGCCGGGAGGAGATTCCGAAATACTGCGAGCTAAAGGCGGAGATCGAGCGGTTGGTGAGCCAGATCAATGGACAATATGGCGACCCAGGATGGGTGCCGGTGCATTACGTTCACCGTTCGTTGGATCGGCCGGAACTTCTGGCATACTATCGGGCCGCCGACATCGCCTTGATCACTCCTCTAAAGGACGGCATGAATCTGGTCTCGAAGGAATACTGCACCTCGCGGGTGAACAATGATGGAGTGCTTATCCTCAGCGAATTTGCCGGCAGCGCCTTCCAGCTTCACCAGGGCGCATTGCTGGTCAATCCCTATCACACCCGTGCGGTGGCGGAGGCGATCCGGAGCGCCTGCGAAATGTCGCCGGCGGAGCAGCGACAGCGGATGCGCAAGATGAGAGCGCGCATTCGCCGGGAAGACATCTATCGCTGGCGCGATTCGTTCTGCCGCTGCCGCGAGGTCATCGTCCGCCCCATCTCGATGACTAACGTCCGACCCGACGCCGAGCTTTACCCTGAGCGAAGAGTAGTTTGAGACTTGGGGACTGTCTGGCGTCTGGCAACAAGCGGCCAAGGTTCCCGTCAAGCGGTTACCCGCAGAAGAACGCAAACCGGAGGATTCAGGAGACTAACGGCGACTCGCCTCCCAGGTGGAGCATTTGGGTGTGATAGCGGCTCACAATCGCCGTGCGATCCGAGGCCCCCGTCTTGTGCAGAATGCGGTGGATGTGATTTTTCACCGTATGCTCGGAGAGATTCAGCCGGGATGCAATCTCCTTATTGGTAAATCCCCAGCAAATCAGTTCAACCAGTTGCTGCTCCCGACGGCTCAAGCCGGAATGCGAGAGCTTCTGCAGATTCTGCCGAATGGCAAGCCGCTGAGCGGCCCAGCGAAAGAGTGTCGCCGAAAAGCGGGGCGGGCAAACCGCCTCGCCCGCACCTACCGAGCGGATGGCGGCCACGACTTCCGCGGCGGAAGCATCGCGCAAAACATAGCCGGCAGCGCCTTCCCGCACTGCATGCAGAAAGTCGTCCTCCCGGGCATCCATCCCGACCATGAGAACGCGGGCGTTGGGCCGCTGTTCCTGAATCCTCCGCAAGAGACGCGGCTCTGATACCGCCAGCCCGAGAGAATCCATCAGCACCACTTGCGGCTTGGCCGCACACAGTTCATCGAGAACGGCCGGCGAGTGGGCGCAGTTGCCCACCACTAACAGATCGCTGCGCTGGGAAAGGATTCTAACCAGCGCTTCGCGAAGCAAGCGGTTCTCACAAAGCAAGAAGACGAGCACCTCAGAGGACATCGACGTCTACTCCAAACGAAAATTTCCGTATTGCGAGCCGATCAGTTCAGAAGTAATGTTGCAAGCCGACAACCGGTCATCACCTCTGGTCTTGCTCCCGGCTTCTTCCGATTTGCATCAAGCTTTGAATACATCAGGGCAGTAAGCACTCACAAGGGGATGGCGGGGTTTTCTTTATTGTCGTTCTCAGAATGGCGCTTCCCCGGTAATTCCGTTCCGAAATGGGCCATCGATCGCAATGACCCGATTGCGCCAGAGGATTTAGACCTTGATTAGTCCCCCGATTGGCTCCCGCCAAGAACCCGGCTGTGGGCCTGCATCTCGCCGGGAATGAGTCATGCGACTGGGTCTCTTTTGAGCCTTGCGCTTTTTCGGCCAGCGCCGATACTACGGCTGCGAGGAGATCTCCGGTGAAACGCGTGCGAGTTCTGGTCGCTAACCGGCCGCGTCTGATGCGGGAGATGGTAATGGCCACAATTGCCGATCAACCCGATATAGAGATTGTAGGAGATGTGGGCGACTCGACAAACCTGGCGGAGATTGTGGATCAGGTACAGCCCGACGTGCTCATCGTCGCACTGGATGAGCCGGAGCGGCAACCGGGCGAACGGGGATTTCTTCTGGGACGCTACCCGCGGATGAAGATTCTGGCGCTGGCGCCAGAGCAGAACCGGGGACTGTTCTATTGGGCGGTCGTTGATATCCGCAGCAAGCCGGTGGAAAGCTCCGAAGCCGGCATTCTCAGCGCGTTACGCGACGCACCCATGCTGGTCGGAGCAGTGCGCGTCTGATCGACTAGTGGCGGGGTGGCGGACGCGGGGCCAAGGTTGTAACCAACCAGCGGCTCGGGAAATCACCGGGAGGTGATCATGTCGCAGAGTTCCTTCTGAACTCTGTAAGTGAGGTGGCGAAGCTGTATCTCGCGAAAGGAAAACCGAAAGCTTGAAAAACCTGGAGTGTGAATATCCGCTTGCGGCAACCGTGCCGGCGCCAGAGGAGACGGCGTTGCTGAAGTGGTATGCGGTGTATACCTGCGTGCGTCATGAGAAGCGCGTCGCCGAACAATTGCAGCAACGCCAACTGCCCAGCTTTCTCCCTCTCTACCGCGCCATTCACCGCTGGAAAGACCGCAAGAAGGAAGTCGAACTGGCGCTTTTTCCCGGCTACGTGTTTGTGCAGCTAGCTCTGGAAAACCGGCTGCGGGTTCTGCAAATTCCCAGGGTGGTGCACCTGGTCAGCTTTCAGGGCAAGCCTGCTCCCCTGCCCCAGGAAGAGATCGACACTCTGCGTCAGGGAATTACGGCGCGAGTGCACATGGAACCTCACCCCTACCTGCAGGCGGGGCGCCGGGTGCGCGTGCGCAGCGGCCCGGTCGCCGGCCTCGAAGGCATTCTGCTGCGGCGCAAAGAAGGGGCGCGGCTGGTGGTCTCTATTGAAATGCTGATGCGCTCGGTGGCCGTGGAAATCGACGAGGCGGACGTGGAACCATGTTGATAACAAGCGAGCGGTTGGCGCAGCGAGAGATGGCGACGCTCTGTCATCGCAAGCGGCTCCCTGCTGTGCTGTTTCTGCTCCTGTTTTTCAGCGGGGTTGCCCGGGCCCAGACAGAGGTTCAGCGGGTGCAAGACGAGGGGGAAGGCCGGCAGCAGGCGCGGGAAAGCGAAAGGCGCGCCCAGCAGGCTGCCGATGAATTGGTTTCGCTTTCCGCAAAAAGCATCCAGCAGATCCTGTTGCGCGAGCCTGGACTACTCCTGGCAGTCAAGAAGGCGCTGGTGCGGAAGGCTTACGAACAGGGGCGGCTGCTCGATCCCGCCGATCTCACCGACGAAGCACTATTCGAGCTGCTGCGCGAGGACAACAACGTTCGCGTGCTGGCCACCCGCGAGATCGAGTCCCGTATGTACGTCCGCGCCAAGCCGAACCCAGAGGAATTGTCGCAAGCTCCGGAACGAAGAATCGTCGGCACGCGCGAGTTGCCCCAGGGAACCAGTGAAGGTCAGCAGTCGCCCCCTCAAAGTCAGGAAGCACAATACTGGTCAACCCACGAAACCGTTCCGCAGCGTACTCCCGTGCCGGGTGGATTTCCGCCAAGCGCAACTCAGCAGACAATGCCCGGCCCCGGCGAACCATCGTCCAGCGAGCCAGGGTTCACCCAACCATGGCCCAGCGAGCCTTGGACAATGGAACCCTGGCCGGTCCCGGCCGGGCCGGACAACGGCGCTCCTGAGGCTGCACCCGACAACCGCCCACCCCAAAATTTTGCTCAGGCTCCGGAGCCTGAGCTCTATTCTCCAGACGTTCTGCCTTCCGATGCGGAAACGCTGCCGCGGGTGAGCCCATCAGGGCTGCCGGGATTATTGAGCGCCAGCATGGCCGAGCCCGCGGGCACAAACTCCAATCGCAACCGGGGATACGCCAATTCCGGGGCAAGCATCTATGGGTCTGTCCCTTCACCGGACGCCGACGCTTCGCCCTGGGCGTCGTCGGGGTGGGGGCGGCAATCCTTCGGAGCGATGGAGACCGAGCCGCGTTTTCGTTGGCCATCGAGTGCAGCGTGGAGCCGCGCCAGACAGCCAGACTATGCTGAGCCGACCATCCGGCACCAGCCCAACCCTTATGCTGACGTGCCATCGCTCTACGACCTCTACCAGCAGGTTTCACAGCGTCCGCCGGTTCTCGAGAGATTCGGCATAGATGTGTTCCGCAACGGCACCGGCAACTTCAATCAGCTTCCCATGGACACCCCGGCCGGCCCCGATTACGTGGTCGGACCGGGCGACGGACTCAACATCGAAATCTGGGGCAGCGTCTCCGGCCACTTGCAGCGGGTGGTGGACCGGCAAGGGATGGTGTCGCTTCCCGAGACCGGTGGCGTAGAGGTGGCCGGGAAAACGCTGGCCGAAGTGCAGCAACTGGTGGAGAACGCGCTGCGCAGCCAGTATCGCCAGGCGGAAGCTGACGTCTCCCTGGGCCGGCTGCGCACGGTGCGGGTCTACGTGGTCGGGGATGTGGTCCGTCCCGGCGCCTACGAGGTGAGCGCGCTTTCCACGCCATTGAACGCACTCTATCTGGCCGGCGGCCCGACCGCTCGGGGATCGCTGCGCGTGCTACGACACCTGCGGGGAAACCAGTTGCTCGAAACCATCGATGTCTACGATCTCTTGTTGCACGGTGTGCGGGAGGACGGGCTGCGACTGCAGGCGGGCGACACCATCCAGGTGCCTCCACTGGGGCCGGAGGTCACGGTCGAGGGCATGGTGCGGCGTCCGGCGATTTACGAATTGAACGGCGAAACCGGGATGGCGCAGGTTCTGGAAATTGCGGGCGGGGTGTTGACCTCAGGCACGCTGCGCCATATCGAGATTGAGCGCGTGGTCGCGCATGAAAACCGCACCATGCTGCAGGTCGATCTGCCCGAAGGCAACGACCAGCAGGCGGCGAACCGCACGCTGGCGGACTTTTCAGTCGAGGATGGCGACACCATTCGGATATCGCCCATCCTGCCCTTCAGCGAGAAAACGGTGTACCTGGAAGGCCACGTGTTCCATCCCGGCAAGTACGCCTACCGCGAAGGCATGCGCTTCACCGATCTGGTGCACTCCTACCAGGAGGTCCTACCCGAACCGGCGCTGGGTCATGCCGAAATCATCCGCCTGAACCCGCCCGATTTTGCTCCCAGCGTGCTGGCTTTCAATCTGGCAGACGCCATGGCCGGGCGGACCGAAGTCACGCTGAAACCTTTCGACACAGTGCGCATCTTTGGGCGCTTCGATTTCGAGCCGCCACCGCTGGTTACGGTGAGCGGTGAGGTGCTGCATCCGGGCGACCACCTCACCAACGGCCAGACGACCCTGCGCGATGCCATTTATCTGGCCGGAGGTCCGACGCCCGATGCCCTGCTCTCGGACGCGCAGCTGTTTCACCGCACCCCGGACGGCAGGCTGCACGTAATCAGCGTCAACTTGAGACAGGCGCTGGCCGGCAACCCCGCCGACAACATCTTGCTTCGGCCCATGGACCGGGTCTTCATCCACCGGAACCTGGGAAAGGCCGACCCGCCCACGGTCAAGATCGAGGGCGAGGTGGCGCAGCCGGGCAAGTATCCGCTGGGCGAGAACATGACCGCCGCGGATCTGGTCCGTCTGGCCGGAGGTCTGAAACGGGGAGCTTACACCGAAAGCGCCGACCTGACCCGCTATGAGGTCGAGCAGGGCAGCAACCTGGTCGGCGAACACACCACGGTTCCGCTGGCAAGGGCCCTGGCCGGAGAGCCCGACAGCGATGCGCGGCTGCGGGACGGCGATGTGCTCACCATCCGCCAGCTGGCCGGATGGCGCGACATGGGTGCAACCATCGCGGTCGGCGGCGAAGTCGTCCATCCGGGAACCTACGGCATCCAGGAGGGGGAGCGGCTCAGCTCGATTCTGCAGCGCGCCGGCGGCTTCCGCGCTGACGCCTATCCCTATGGCGTGATCCTCGAGCGGGTGCAGGTGCGCGAACTGGAGCAGGCCAACCGCGACCTCCTGCTCAAGCAGGTGCAGATGGACGGCAGCAATCTGTCGCTGATCCCGGCCAGTGACGACACCGAGAAAACCGCCAAGGAGGCTGCGGTCGACCAGTGGCACGCCACCCTGGAGAAGTTGCAGAGCTCGCCGCCCAGCGGACGCCTGGCCATCCGTATCGGCAAGGACATCCGCCGCTGGCAGAACACTCCGGCCGACATCGAGGTCCGCGCGGGCGATACGCTGTACGTCCCCAAGAAACCGAACTTCGTGATGGTGGAGGGCGCGGTCTATAACCCCACCGCCGTGGCCTACAAGCCGGGCAAGAGCGCGGGCTGGTATCTGGCGCAGGCCGGCGGACCGACCAACATGGCCAACCGCAAGGCTGTTTTCGTAATTCGCGCGGACGGCTTTGTCGCTGGCGGCTCAGGCGGCCTTCTGAGTGGAGGCGTGCTGCACGACGCCCTCCAGCCGGGAGACCTGGTGATGGTTCCGGAGAGAGCCTTCAGCGGCACCACCAAGTGGAAGACCACGCTCGAGTCCGCCCAGATGGTGTATGCAGTGGGGGTGGCCATCCAGGTGGCGCGCAGCTTCTGAATGCGGCGGGCATGCGCGGTCTGGGCCATTGCGGCTGGCTGGTCATCGCGACTATCGCAGTTGGCGCAGGAGCCAAAGCACAAGCCGGAGGGCCAGCCGTCCCGGAGGCCGATTCTGCCATCTGGACACGACCTGCCGTGAGCCGTCCCGCTTCCAGCTATGATCTGCCGCCCGGAGAAGATCCGGAAAATCGCCTCATGTCTCCCTTTGCCAAACACGTCGTCTGCGACCAGAAGCAATTCTGGACCACTCCGGGACGCTGGCGCTTTGAGGATTTGCACTGGCTAGTGCCGACAGCGGGCGTCACCGCGGCTTTGGTGGCCAGCGACAGTTGGCTGGCAAAACAGGTCCCCGCGAGCCGCGCACGCAGCAGCCAGAAGATCTCCGATTACGCTCTCTATTCCTTGGGCGGGGCAGGCGCGGGGTCGCTTCTGCTGGGACATTTCCGGGGCAATGACCGGCTGTCAGAAGCCGGCTTGCTGAGCGGCGAAGCCGCAATCGACAGCATGGCCGCGGCCTACGCGATGAAGCTGGTAACCCAGAGAGAACGTCCCGGCCAGGAAACAGGGCATGGCTCTTTTTTTGCGGGCGGCAGTTCGTTTCCCTCGGAACATGCCGCCGTGGCCTGGTCGGTGGCCAGTGCGTGGGCGCACGAGTATCCGGGCTGGTTGAGCCAGACGCTGGCCTATGGGTTGGCCTCGACCGTGACTTTGACCCGGGTCACTGGCAGGCAGCACTTCCCCTCCGATGCCCTAGTCGGCAGCGTCCTTGGATGGTATCTGGCGCGGCAGGTATACCGGGCGCATCATGACCGCGATCTTGGCGGCGCCGCGTGGGGCCGATTGATGCCGGAGAGTGAAACTGCCGACAAACCCCCACGATCGCGCGAGAACATGGGCTCGCCCTACGTCCCCCCCGACAGCTGGGTCTATCCCGCGTTCGACCGCCTCATCGCGCTCGGCATTATTCGGGATGCCTATGTCGGCCTTCGTCCCTGGACCCGCATGCAATGCGCCCGCCTGGTCGAAGAGGCGGAAGAGCCCATGGACGACGATGCCGGCGCTGACGCGGGCGCAGACAGGACGCTGACCGCGCTGGCCGACGAATTCCGGGAAGAAGCCTTGCGCCTGGATGGGGCCAGCAGCGGCAGTGCAGGTGTGGATTCGATTTACACGCGCGCCACTTCAATCAGCGGAACCCCTCTGCGCGACGGTTACCACTTTGGGCAGACGATCATCAATGATTACGGGCGACCCTACGGCGAAGGCTTCAATGCCATCACCGGCGTCACGGCGCACGCCGAGGCCGGAGCGTTTTCTCTGTTCGTGCAGGGAGAATATCAGCGCGCTCCGGCCGTCGCTTCCGACGCGGCGCCGGTTCTTTCGGCGACCGCGGCCGTAGACTCGGTTTCTCCTGTAGCTTCCGATGCCACGCCCGGCACTGACCGTTTGCGGCTGCTCCAGAGCGCGGCCGCGGTCACATTCCACGGCGTGCAGGTCTCGTTGGGCCGGCAGAGCTTGTGGCTCAGCCCTGGTGCGGGCGGGCCGTTGCTGTTCAGCGATAACGCCGCGCCCATGGCCATGCTGCGCATCGACGCCGTGACTCCCTACGAGATTCCCCTGCTGTCTCGTCTGCTGGGGCCGGTGCGATCGGAATTCTTTCTTGGCCGCTTCTCCGGCCAGACCTGGGAGTTTTCTCCGCAGCTCTATGGACCGGAACTGGCTTCGCAACCGTTTCTGCACGGCAGCAAGTTCAGCTTCCATCCCACGGCAAATCTCGAGTTCGGCATGGGCTTCACCGCCCAGTTCGGCGGGCCGGGCAATCCCTTCACCTGGGGAAATTTTCTGCGCACGTTTTACTCGCACCGGGTGGGCATCGCCAACAATCCGGCCAAGCGGCTTTCGGAATTCGATTTCCGCTACCGGGTTCCGAGGTTGCGCAACTGGGCTGAGGTGTATGCCGACTCCATGGTCATCGATGAATACTCCCCCATCGGCTCAACCCGCCCGGCCATCAATCCTGGCGTCTACTTCCCGCGGCTGCCCAGGCTGACAAACCTCGATCTGCGTCTGGAAGGCGTTACTACCGATTTGAATGTTCCCGCGCACTACGGCCCGGGAGCATTTTACTGGGACGACCGCTACCGCTCCGGATACACCAATGACGGAAATTTGATCGGCAGCTGGGTAGGCCGCCGCGGCCGGGGCGAGCAAGGCTGGCTCACCTATCACTTCTCCCCGTACAGCGATGTCGGGTTCGCCTACCGCCACAATAGCGTGGATCGTGGCTTTCTCGAGGGTGGCAGCCTGCGCGATTTCAGCGTCCGCGCCGAAATTGCGCTTGGTCGCACAACCAGCCTCGCCGCCTTCGTGCAGCAGGAGCGCTGGCATTTCCCGCTTCTCGCCGCCGGAGCGCAGTCGGATCTGACCGCAGCCGTACAGCTCACATTCTGGCCGGGACGAAAGCCGAAACGGAACTAGGCCTTCGCACAAGCGGACTGCCCAGTAGTTCTCATGGCGCCGATTCAAGAGCAATCCCACGGCATCGTGGAAGAGCATGGCCTGGCCGAAGCTGCCGAACGGCGGCGCCCGGACTCGGTTCATGCACGAACCATCGCCCGGCTGCGCGTGCTGTGGTGTGAGCGGCGGTTTTTGTTTCGCGCCTCTGCCGGCGGCCTGCTCGCCTGTACCGTGCTTGCCTTGTCGCTGCCCAAACGTTACCAATCGACTGCGCGCCTGATGCCGCCCGACGACCAATCGGTTTCCGGGCTGGCCATGGCTGCCTCTCTGGCCGGCAGAATGAATGGCGCTCTGGGCAGCCTGGCGGGCGGAATGCTCGGGCTGAAAAGTTCGGGCGATCTGTTCATCGGGATTCTGGGCAGCCGCACCGTCGAGGACGGCATTATCGGCAAGTTCGATTTGCGCCGGGTGTACCACCAACGCCTTTGGCAAAACGCCCGCCAGACCCTGGCGGCAAACACGGCGATTTTTGAAGATCGCAAAAACGGAATCATCACCATCTCGGTGACCGACCGCGATCCGCAACGCGCCGCCGCCATCGCGCAAGAATATATAACGGAGCTGAACGGGGTGGTCAGCCAGCTCAGCACATCCTCGGCGCGGCGGGAGCGCATCTTCCTCGAAGGCCGGCTGGCCCAAGTGCGGAGCGACCTGGAGCAGGCGGAAAAGGATTTCGGCCGCTTCGCCAGCCAAAATGCCACGGTCGATCTCAAGGAGCAGGGGCGCGTCATGGTAGGAGCAGCCGCCACGGTCGAGGGCCAGCTGATCGCGGCGCAATCCGAACTGGAAGGGCTCAAGCAGATTTATTCCGATCAGAACGTGCGGGTGCGCGCGCTGGTCGCACGCATCAGCGAACTCGAGAGCCAGCTGGCGCAGCTGGGAGGAAAGGAACAGCAGCAGGAGGTGGCGGGCGACGCCACCCACCCGGACGGCGGTGATCTTTATCCCTCGCTTCGTAAGCTCCCGCTTCTCGGCGTACCCTATGCCGATCTTTACCGCCAGACCCGCGTCGAGGAGGCGGTGTTCGAAACCCTGACGCAGGAGTACGAGATGGCGAAAGTGGCCGAGGCCAAGGAAATCCCCAGCGTGAAGGTGCTCGACCCGCCGAACGTCCCGGAGAAGAAGTCATTTCCCCCGCGGGCCGCCATCGTCGAGCTGGGCACCTTTCTCACTTTCAGTTTCTCGGCGCTGGCCGTGTTGGCTCGTGCCCGCTGGGAGGAAGTCGAGGCCGAGGACCCGCAAAAGATTCTGGCGCGGGAGGTGCTCGGGACCATCGAGGCCCATATGCCCTGGGCGGCGCCCGACGGTTCGCGCCTTCAGGCCATGACCCACCGCTGGTGGCTGCGCTGGGAGCACGGAAATGAGAACCGGAATGGCGGAAATCATGCCAATGGACCTCCATCCTGCGACGACGCACTGAAACGCTGACGTTTCAATCCTGGGCTATCTGCAACGGAACCGAAAACCTTTTGCAGCATTTCGAACCCAGATCAAGCGACTTCCAATTTTTTCGGGGAGGAAACCGGGCAATGAAGATTCTAGTTTTGGGCGGCGACGGATACCTGGGCTGGCCCACAGCCATGTATCTGTCGCGCGCCGGACATACGCTGGCGGTGGCCGACAACTTCGCCAAGCGCCGCTGGGAGCTGGAGCTGAATGTCGAGCCTCTGATCCCGATTCATACCCTGCACGACCGGGTCGAGGCCTGGCGCGAACGCACCGGGCGGGAGATCGAGCTGTTTGTAGGCGACTTGCGCAACTACGGCGTAGTCGAGGGCATGCTGGCGAGTTTCCGGCCCGAGGCCATCGTGCACTACGGCGAGCAGCCTTCGGCGCCCTATTCCATGATCGACCACAACCGCTGTGTCTTCACCCAGGTCAACAACGTGACCGGCACACTGAACGTGCTGTGGGCCATGAAAAAACTCGATCTGGCCTGCCACCTGGTGAAACTGGGCACCATGGGAGAGTACGGCACGCCCAACATCGACATCGAGGAAGGCTTTCTTGAAGTGCGGCACAAGGGCCGCAGCGACATCCTGCCTTTTCCCTGCCAGCCCGGCTCGTTTTATCACCTTTCGAAAGTCCACGACAGCCACAACCTCCGCTTCGCCTGCCGCGCCTGGAAGATGGCGGCCACCGACCTGCATCAGGGCGTGGTTTACGGTGTCGAAACCGAGGAAACCGGCATGGGCGAGCGCCTGGCCACCAGCTTTCACTATGACGATGTGTTCGGCACAGCGCTCAACCGTTTTTGCGTGCAAGCGGTGGCCGGGCTGCCGCTGACCGTGTACGGCCAGGGCGGGCAGCGCCGGGGTTTTCTGAATCTGCGCGACACCCTGCGTTGCGTCGAACTGGCCGTCCTGCATCCGGCACAACCGGGGGAATACCGCGTGTTCAACCAGTTCACCGAAACCTTCACCGTGCTCCAACTGGCGGAACTGGTGGCAAACCAGGGACGCAAGCTCGGACTTCCCGTGGAAATCGAGCATCTGGAAAATCCCCGGGTGGAGCAGGAGCAGCACCACTACAATCCGGCGCACACCAAGCTGCTCGATCTCGGCCTGCAACCGCATCTGCTGTCGAACGAGCTGGTGGGCAGCATGATGGGCACGATCCTCAGGTACAAAGCCCGCATCAAGCGCGAGATCATCCTGCCCAAAGTCAAGTGGAGCGCCCCTGCCCGGGAAGTCGAAGACCTCAAACTGATGTGGGCCGGCGCCTGACAGCTATCTGGAATTCGGTCAGCTTCGAGCTGAAGATCACGCCTCTTCGCCATGAACGTTGAGATCTATTCGGAATGGTTGCGCCGCCAGGGCCAGACCGTGCTGCGCAGCCCGAGCAGCTACTGGCACAGCGCCGGCTTCGGAGTCTGTCAGGCCTTTCCTTATCATTGGCTGATCCAGCCGCCGGCCGAAGAGCTGCGAGAGTTGATGGCCGGGGCGCGCGTGGCCGCGCTGCGTTATTCGCTTCCAGCGGGCGGGCCGGGCGGCAATCCGAGCTATCACGTCATCTACCAGGCGGATGACTATGGCCTGGAAAGCTTGCGCTCGTGGGCGCGAAAAAATGTGCGCCGCGGCCTGCGCCAGTGTGAGGTCACTCCCATCTCGTTCGCCCGCTATGTGGAGGAAGGCTGGGAGCTGCGGCTCGACACCCTGGCCCGCCAGGGACGCCGGGTGCAGGAATCGCAGCGTGACTGGCGGCGCCGCTACCTTGCGGCCGCCGAGTTGCCTGGATTTGAAGTTTGGGGCGCGATGGTGCAGGGCCGGCTGGCCGCAACTCTGGTGGTCTTCCAGCTGGACAACTGGTTTTACCTGCTGTATCAGCAGTGCCACAGCGGCTACCTGCGTGAGCACGTGAACAATGCCCTCAGCTTCACGGTCACGCGAAACCTGGTCGGGCGGCCCGCGACCCGAGGCGTCTTCTATGGCATGCAATCGCTCGACGCCCCCTCCAGCGTCGATGAGTTCAAGCTGCGTATGGGATATGAGGCTCGGCCAGTGCGGCAGAGCGTGGCCTTTCATCCTGTGCTGGCGTTGCTGGCCAATCGTTTCAGCCAGCAAGCGCTGCGGGCGGCCAAGGGGTTGCGCCCGGGGAGCCGTTGGCTGGCCAAGACCGAGGGCCTGCTCCGGCTACACCTGGCAGAGAAGCACCACACTCCTGAGCCACTCAATCCCCGCTATGACTGCGCCACAAAGTAGCCTCCCACTCCAGGACAGCGTCCGACCCGTTACCGCTGCACGGCCAGGGTGGCTCTACGAATCGGTTGCCAGGCGGCGAAGCATCGCCGCCGGCAACGCCTCGTGCCATGAGCTCCTGCACGACTCGTTTGCTTACCTGGCAAGCAAGATCATTCCCGGATTCTTTGCGCTGGTTTCTGTTCCGGTGTTTGTCCGGGTGCTGGGCATCGAGGAATATGGCCGGCTTTCCCTGCTGCTGCCGGTCCTGATGGCCCCGGCCGCGGCCGGGGCGGGATGGTTGCAGCAAGGCATTTTGCGCTTTCATCCGCCCGCGCGCGCCCAGGATCCGGGAGCACCCGGCTTCTATCAGGCTGTCCGCGGCGGGACAGCTTGGGCAGTTCTGGGACTTGCCCTGTTGCTGGTGCCGGTCTTGCGCATTCTTCATTACCCTGCCGTCTTCTGGCTGATTGCCGAACTCTATTGTGCTCTCCAATTGATCTACTCGGTTCGTTTGAGTGGGCTGCAAGCCCGACTCCTGCCGCGCCAGGTGGCGGTCAGCGAGATGCTGCGCGCCGGGGCGGGCTTCATGCTTCCGCTGGCGCTGATCCTGCTGACGGGAAAGAAATCGCTTGCCCTCATGCTCGCGGGGCTGGCCTGCGGCTACGCGTTGCCCCTAGCGATAGGACACGATCCCCGGAGGGTCATCGCCGGGTATGGACGGCGGCGAGGCCAGGGTCTACTCCTGCTCCAAGCTGGAGCCAAGAAAATCCTCGCCCAATTATGGCGCTTTGGATGGGCGGTCGGAGCCTGGCTGATGCTCTGTCAGGCGCTGCCGCTGATTGGACGTTCGATGATCGAGCGGTACGCCGGGTACGCCCAGGCGGGAGTATACGCATCTTTGTACGAGCTGGCGGTGCGGGCCTTTTCTTTCTTCGCCTTCCCGGTAACACTGGCCGCGCATCCCCGCATCATGCGCTCCTGGAATCTGGGCGATTACGCCGGAGCACGCCGCACTCTTGCTCAGGCTATCTGGATGCAGGCGCTCTTGTTCATTCCCGTAGAAGCCGCCGGCATCGCGTTTGCCCGTCCGCTGACCACTCTGATCTCGGGAGACGCCGCTGCGTCGCGCTGGCTGCTTCCCCTGCTGATGCTGGGAGGCTTTTTGTGGCAGACGGCGCTGCTGGCGCACAAGCCGCTCGAAATTCTCGAGCGCACGCGAACCATGCTGGCGGGGATGCTGGCGGTCATCGTGTGCGAGTTCCTAGGAAACTACCTTCTGGTGCCACGCTTCGGCATGATCGCTGCCGTCTATGTCTTTGTGCTGGGCGCGCTGGTTTATCTGGCATTGGTCTCCGCCTGCGCCCAGCTTCTCCAGGACCGACCCGGCTGCCTGCCCGCATCGCCGGCAATGGAGACCTCCGGCTGATGCTGACCGCGGATTCTCTGCCTTCGTTTGGTTCGGCATGGCTGCCGGCAGCTCTATTGGCAGCTCTCAGCCTCTGTTTCCGCTGGCGAAGCGGAAGCTGGCTGGCCCCGAGCGCGTTCCTCGGCTTGATTTGGTCCAGCTATCTGCCCGCCTCGATGCTTGCGATGGACCGTCCTTTAGCCGCGTTGGGCATCTGGGCTTTGCTGGCGTTGATCGTTTCCGCCCAGCTGGGATGCGTTCTGGGGGAAGGCACAGCAGCGGAACCAGCGCCGGGGGATCCGCCCGCAGCTTTTGCCGATCATCAGCATCGGCGCCTTGGGCGAGCTTGTTGGCTTCTCCTCCTAGTGGCTCTGGCGGGCTGTGCCAGCTTTGTGTACCTGACCTTGCACCTGTTCGGGCAGCCTCTCAACGTTGCTTCTTTGATCGAGATGGCGGCGCGCTGGACCTTTTTGCGCTATGACGAGTTCATCGATCCCTGGCCGCTTCGCCTGGCCGCGATCTGGGCCTATCCTCCGGCTCTGCTGGGCGGCATCTGGTTTGCAATGTCGGAACACGGGTGGGAAAAATTCCTCGGGTTGCTCTCGCTCTTGCCGTGCCTGTTGATCACCTTTCTCTCCGGCGGACGGATCGCCTTCCTGATCGGCTTGGCCTGCTGGCTGGGAGGAAGCTGGTCGGTTCGCACGGCACGCTCGGGCGGCGCCGTTCGCCTGCTGCGAAAAAGAACCGCGCTCTCGCTGGCGGCGCTGGGCTGCGGCCTGCTGCTGCTCTTTGCTGCCGTCAACATGTTTCGCGGCGCGGCCAGGACCGACGATGTTCGAGATCTGGCTTTGGAGTTCAACGGGGCGCAGGCCCGCAACTACGTATTTGGGTCGCCGGCCGCCTTTGCCTCCTGGTTCACCAGCGCGGAGCGCACTCCAGCAACTTGGGGAGCGAGTTCTTTCCCCGGAGCTTTCGACCTGCTCCACATCCACCAGCGAACGCTGGGCACGTACACCGACCAGGCGCGCACGGTCGACTCGGAAACCACCAACGTCTTCACCATGTTTCGCGGGCTGGTGGAGGATTTCACGCTTCCCGGCGCGCTTCTGCTCTGCGGCCTCTGGGGATATTCGAGCGGACGCGCCTACGCCCGCCACTCCCTCGAGAACGGGCCCCTGCTGACCCTAGCTGCATACTACGCGACGGCCCTCTTCAGCCCTCTGATGTGCGTCTTCGGCTTCAACAGCACCGTCTTTGCCTGGACCGTGGCGTGGACTGTCTTGCGCCGAAAGAACAGCTCTGCTCAACCCACAACGCTATATGCCTGACGTTCTCGTCATTCCCGTGAATTACAGAGCCGCTTCGGCGACGGAGAAGTTTCTACGCAGCGCAGCTCGGCTGGAAGGATTCACACGCGTGCACTTCCTGGTGGTGGACAACAACTCAGGCGACGGCTCGGCAGAAGAGCTTCGCTCCTCGGTGAGCAGTTACCCCAATGTGGAACTGCTCGAATCGACCAGCAATCGGGGATATTTCGGCGGCGCCAACTGGGCCTTGCAAAACTACCTCCGGCGCAGGCACAGGCCGGATTGGGTCGTCGTCAGCAACCACGACATCACCTTCAACGATCCGAAGTTTTTCACAAGGCTTTTGCAGCGGGACCCTGCCAGCGCGGCCGTTCTTGCCCCGACGATTATTTCCTCGCAAACGGGAATAGACAGTAATCCGTTTCTGCGCCGCCGGCCTTCGGAGTGGCAGCTCCGGTGGTACCGTTTCTGGCTGTCCCACTATTCCCTGATGTGGTGCAAGCAGCTGCTTTCCCCTTTCGTGCGGCGGCTGCGGCAGGCGGGGCGGAGACCATCCGAACACGGCGACTGCAGCCATATCTACGCTCCGCACGGCTCATTTCTGATATTCAGCCGCTCGTATTTCGAGGCCGGAGGCTGCATCGACGACGGCTTCTTTCTCTATGCGGAAGAGTTCTCGGTGGCGGAAATCTGCCGACGCCTGGGGTTGCAAATCGTCCATGAGCGGAGCTTGCGGGTTTTTCACGACGCTCATCATGCAACCGGAAGGCTGTGCAACCGGGCGATGTTCGACGAGGGCAGGAAGGGTCTGGAGTACGCCTTGCGGAACTACTTCTTTCCGCGGCCGGGCGTCGAATTCCACCCCAGTCAAAGAAACGATGCAGCTGCATCGTTGCAGGGAGGAAGCCGCCCGTGAACTGGCAATATGCGCTTCTCGCAACCTTGATGTTTCTGCTGGCTTACACCTGGGCAGGCTACCCGGCGCTGTTGTGGGCACTGAGAACTCTAATACGAAGACCATTGCACAGCGCCTGCGCTGTCATCCCCGCTATCTCTGTCATCGTTGCCGTACGCAACGAGGAGGCGCAAATCGGCGCGAAACTCGCCGATTGCCTGGCGCTGCGCTATCCGGAGGGGAAGCGGGAAATTGTGGTGGCCTCCGACGGTTCGACCGACGCTACCGACTCGATCGTCGAGGCCTGGGGCCAGCGTCATCGTTGCATCCGGCTTGTGCGCACCGTGGGCCGCGGGGGAAAAAGCGGCGCGCAGAACCTCGCCGCCGAACAGGCGCGCGGAGAAATTCTTCTGTTCACCGACGCAGGCACGCGCACGCGTCCTGACTTGCTCGAGCAACTCGCCGAAGACTTTGCCGACCCGCGCATTGGGCTGGTGGCGCCGGTCGTGCACTTTGGCCGCTTCGACTCGGCTGTTTCCAGAAGTCAGAACGCCTACTGGCGATTCGAACTTTGGCTGCGGCGGATGGAATCCGACCTCGGAATTCTGGCGACGGCCAGCGGAGCCGCTTTCGCCATCCGGCACCGGCTGTTCCGGCCTATCCCGCCCCAATTCGGCGATGATTGCGTCGTTCCCCTCGATGTCCGCCTGCAGGGCTTCCGTATCCTGCAGGACGAGCGGGCGATCGTCTGCGACGAAATGCCGCATTCGATCCAGGGCGAGTTTCGCACCCGGGTTCGCATGACCGCGCGCAACTGGAGCGGTATCCTTAGCCGTCCCCGAGTGCTCAACCCCCTGCGCTTGCCCGGAACCGCCTGGGGATTGCTTTCGCACAAATTCCTGCGCTGGATGACTCCGTTCTTCCTGGCTGGAACCTTCCTGCTCAGCGCAGGGCTGGCTTGCGGCGGGCGGCTGATGCCGCTCTTTGTCTTGCAGCTTATCTTCTATCTTGCCGCTCTGATCGGCTGGCGCCGTTCGCGCGAGCGCTCATGCGCGCGCATTTTTGGCTATCCTTTCGCTTTCTGCCTCGCCAACCTCGGGTTCCTGCTTGGAGTCCTGCGCAGCATTCTCGGGGAGCGGGTGGTGGTCTACAAATGACTGGCGTTCCAGACAGGATCGCAACGGCTCCAGCGCTCGATTCCGACACCATCGCGGTGGTTGCAAATGGTGCGGCCAGAGAAAACCATGCCGCGGAAGCGAAACATCTGGCCTTGGCAGGGGTGGCTGGACGCTGCCCGCTGTGCTTGAGCCCCCAAACCCGCACTCTGTTCCACGACCAAGGCAGGCGCCTCGATCAATGCCGGTCATGCGGCGCGAGCTTTCTAGTCCCGCAGCCTTTTCCATCCTCCGTCGCCGCCCGCTTTCAAAATGAAAACCCCGCACTCTTGAATGACCTGCATCGCAGGTTTGAGAAAAATCGCGAGCGGGTGTTGCGACGGGTGGCTCGCCAAATCCAGCGCAGAAGAACGCACGGCCGCATCCTCGACGTGGGCTGCGCCAGCGGGTTTTTTCTGGCGCGATTCTTCGCGGAGTCGCACTGGCAGCGCCGCGGAGTCGAACTTTCCCCCGTCAAGGCCCAGGCCGCGGTCGAAAAATGTCTTCAAGTTCATACCGGAGATGTGCACTCGGCGAATTTCGGGCCGAATGGGTTTGATGTCGTTACGGTGCTCGACGCCTTTTACTACTTCCCCCGGCCGCAAGTGGAATTGGGAGAGTTTCGTCGAATTCTGAGCTCTGAAGGTCTACTCGCGCTCGAGTTGCCCTGGGCGGCAAGCCGCATCTGGCGCCGCTCCGGGACGCCGCGCCGGTTCTTATCCGATCGCCGGGTGCCGCTGCTCGAAAGCAGCGACCATCTCTTCTACTACACGCCGAAAGCTGTGACCCAGCTTCTCGAACACTGTGGCTTCCGGGTACTGGCCATGATTCCCCTTCCCGGAAACCGGCAGGAGTCGATGGTGCGCGAAATGTTCTGCCGCACCTACAGCTGGCTCTCCCAACTCATGCACTGGCTTTCGCGCGGCCGCTGCTTTCTCGGTCCGCGTTTCCTCGTGCTGGCGAAAAAATCCTGAGAATTGCAGTTTAGAAATCCCGGGCATCCCTGTGCGGAAAATTTTTCTGCCATTTTCTCCTCCGTTGATCGGCGAGGAAGAGATCTCCGAAGTGGTGGACACGCTTCGCTCCGACTGGATCACTACCGGCCCGAAGGTAAAGCGCTTCGAGCAGGAATTCGCTCGCGCGGTGGATGCTCCGGCTGCGCTGGCGGTGAATTCCTGTACGGCTGCGCTGCACGTTGCCCTGGCAGCGCTGAATATCGGTCCGGGGGACGCGGTCATCACGACGCCGATGACCTTCTGTTCCACGGTTCACGTGATCGAGCAGGTCGGGGCGCAGCCCATTCTCGTGGACATCGACCCTGAAACGTTGAATCTCGACCCCCAGCGCGTGTACGAGGCTCTCCGGAAGGCAAAACGCACTGGGGCCGCAGAACCGGGAACGATCAAAGCCATCATCCCGGTACACCTCTATGGACATCCCTGCGATATGGACGAACTGCTCGGTCTGGCCTCGGAATTCGAGCTGGCGGTGATTGAAGACGCTGCCCACGCCCTGCCCGCTCGCTATAAGGGACGCATGGTGGGCTCGGTTGGAACGGATTCGGCAATCCCCAGACTGACGGCCTTCTCCTTTTACGCAACCAAAAATCTTACGACTGCCGAGGGCGGCATGCTGACGGGAGACGCGGAACTGATCAACCGCGCCCGCATCTGGAGCCTTCATGGCATGAGCCGCGACGCCTGGAGGCGTTACAGCGCCGAAGGGTCATGGCGCTACGACGTGCTAAGCCCGGGCTTCAAATACAACATGACCGATCTGCAGGCGGCAATCGGTCTCCATCAGTTAGCCAAGCTTCCGCGTTTTCATCGACGGCGCTGTGAGATCGCCGGCCGATACAATCGCGCCTTCTCCGGCATGGCGGAACTGCAGACGCCGCCCGAGAAGGCGTGGGCCACCCATGCGTGGCATCTTTACGTGCTTCGTCTGAACCCCGCACCCGCCGGGCTCTCGCGCGATACCCTTATCGCCGAACTCCACCGTCGCAAAATCGGGACCTCGGTTCACTTCATGCCCGTGCACCTGCTTACCTACTATCGCGAGAAGTACGGCTATTCGCCGCAAGACTTTCCCGTCGCTTATGCGCAGTATGAGCGCATGCTTTCCCTGCCTTGCTGTCCGCGGATGAGCGACCAGGATGTAGGGGATGTCATCGAAGCTGTACTTGAGGTAACAGCGGCCGCGGGTAAAGCGCAGAAGCGGCTGCAGCAATCCAGTGCCGCGCATTTGCCACAAAACGCTTACTCCTAACCACATTCAGCCAGCTTTTGAGCAGAGGTGATTATGCACCGGATGTTCAACGTAGTGGCCGCCGCCACCGGCCTGCTGATCTTTTCGCCAGTCTTCGCCGTGGCGGCGCTGGCGATCAAACGGGATGATGGCGGGCCGGTATTCTACGCTCAGCCGAGGGTAGGACAGGGCCTGCGAACCTTTCGTCTGTTGAAGTTCCGCAGCATGGTGTGTGACGCCGACCGGGCCGGCCTTCTGACCGCGCCGGCAGACCCTCGCATCACCCGGGCCGGACGCGTTTTGCGGAAGTACAAGCTTGATGAACTGCCCCAACTCTGGAATGTGCTAAAGGGCGACATGCAGCTGGTAGGCATCCGTCCGGAGGTTCGCCGCTTCGTCGAGGCCTATCGCGAGGAGTTCGCCGTCCTGCTGCGCGAACCTCCCGGCATTACCGATCCCGCCAGCCTGGCCTACCGGCACGAGGAGGCCCTGCTTTCGCCCGAATGCATGGAGGAGCAATATCTGTCGCAAATTCTCCCGGACAAGTTGCGCCTCTCTCTGAACTACCAGCAAAGGCGCAATTTCTTCTCCGACTTGGTGGTGCTGCTCGCCACCGTGCTCTTCCTGCCGGTGCCGAAGCGCGCGGCCCCCGTACTTGTTTCGCAGAATCGGCGGGCGCAGACGTAGTTCGCAATCCCTTGACCGCGTCGCAAGCACAACCATCTCTCAGTTCGGCAAGGAGAACATCTTTCACTCCATGCGCAAACCATCGTTCGATCCCTATTCCGCTCTGAACCAAAAAATCATTGACAGTCTGGTTGCAGGCGCCTCGTTTTATCTGGCCTATCAGGCGGTTTTCAACGACAAGGTCTCCCCGACTGGCGCCCTGCAGCTATGGGCGCTCCTCCCGGCGGTGATGCTGGGGCACGTGCTCCTGAACACGGTGCTGGGGACTTACCGCATGATCTGGCGCTATCTCGGCCTGCACGATGCATTGGTATTCGTGCGCAACTGTGCTCTTGTCCCGGCCTCACTGGCAGGGTTGCACCTGTTTGCGCCTCCATCGCTTCGGTGGTTGCAAGTTCCCATTGGCGTGATTCTGATCTCTTACCTCCTGTTGCTTGCCGGCGGGCTGGGCGCAAGAATCATCCGCCGACTTCTCTATGAAGGCATCACCATGCGGGCTCTCAACCGGCGGAATGCGGCGCCAGTGCTGCTGATCGGCGCAGGCCGGGCGGGAGTTCTCACGGCCAAAGAATTGCGCTCCCGCATCGATCTGCGTCCCGTGGCCTTTCTCGACGACGATCCGAAAAAGCGGAACAAAGTCATCGCCGGATTACGCACGCTCGGCCCGGTCGCCTTCCTCAGCCAGGCAATCGAGCAGTACAGAGTCCAACACGTGATTCTGTGCATCGCACGACCGCCACGCATGTTGCTGCGCCAGATCTGGGCGACGGGCGAACTGATGGGAGTCGGGGTAAAGATGGTGCCAACTTTGGAACAGATTCTCGGCGGCCGAACCAGCATTGCCAGCTTCCGCAATGTGGCGATGAAAGACCTGCTGGGCCGCGATTCGATTGAAGGCTCGGCCAGTGAGACGGAGCTTCAGCGCATCTATGGCGGCAAATGCATCCTGGTGACGGGCGCAGGAGGCTCCATTGGTTCGGAACTCGCCCTGCAACTGGCACACCTGGGCCCCAGCCGCCTTCTACTGCTCGACAAAGATGAAAACGGCCTGAACGACACCTACCTGGAACTGCAGAAGCGCGGCTGCAACCGATGTGTCCCCCTGGTGGCTGATCTGCGTTTTCCCGAGCGGTTGCGCCAGGCGTTTGAAGACTTTCATCCCGAAGTTGTCTTTCACGCCGCTGCCCACAAGCATGTTCACCTCATGGAAATCAATCCCTGCGAAGCCATCGCCAACAACGTCACAGGCACGCGCAATCTGGTGGAGCAGTCCACCGCCTGCGGGGTCGCGTGGTTCATCCAGGTTTCCACCGACAAGGCAGTCAACCCCACCTGTGTGATGGGCGCTTCCAAGCGGGTGGGCGAGATGATCGTCCAGGCGCAAGCCGATCGTCACTTCACGCGCTTCTGCTGTGTACGATTCGGCAATGTGTTAGGAAGCCGTGGCAGCGTGGTTCCCATCTTTCAGCAGCAGATTCTTAATGGTGGGCCGGTGACGGTCACACATCCTGAAGCCCAGAGGTTTTTAATGACCATCCCTGAGGCCGTGACTTTGCTGATCCAGGCTGGCACTCTGGCCCATCGTGGCGGAATCTTCGTTTTGGACATGGGAGAGCCTGTTCTTATCCAGAAACTAGCCCGCGACCTGATCGAGCTCTCCGGACTGCGGCCGGACAAGGATGTACGCGTGGAGATCACGCAGATGAAGCCGGAGGAAAAAGTCGCCGAAGCTCTGGTCGACGACGCCACTGAAACACTTCAGCCGACCGGCCTGGACAAAATTCAGGCGATCACCACCGCGGCGTTCGATGTTGCCGAGTTTGCCCACCAGCTTCGCGCTCTGGAAAAAGCGGCTCGACAGGAAGACACCGAGGCCGTTTATCGGAATCTTGGCGCGATGAACATCGGCTTTGTCTACCGGGATGCGCGCCGGGCCTGGCCCGCAACCGTGCGAACGCCGCTTTCTTCGGATCGCATCAGCGTTTCCATGAGCCCTTCGTTCGAAGCCTAAGCCCAAGTCCCCCGACGCCTTGGAGTGACATTAGTGCCCGAAACCGATATCGCCTCGCCAAACCGCAAGGCCTCTCTCCCGCAAATTCAGCATCAGGCCGAAATCTGGACCGCAGAGCAGGTCCTGCGGTGGGCCTTCGAGACCTACGGACACCAGGTGGCCATCGCGACGGCCTTCGGCGCAGAAGGCGTGGTCCTGATCGACATCGCAGCGCACGTCTGGCCTAATGCCCGCATTTTTCTTCTTGATACCTCCTTCCTCTTCGCCGAAACCTATCGCCTGCTCGAGCAGATCGAGCAGCGTTATGGACTTTCCGTGGAGCGCGTTCATGCCGCCGTAACCCCTGAGGCGCAAGCGGAGATGTGCGGCGCCGAACTCTGGAAGCGCAACCCGGACTTGTGCTGTCTCATCAGAAAAGTCGAGCCTTTGCAGCGAAAGCTGGCTGAGCTTCAGGCCTGGATCACCTCCATCCGCCGCGAGCAGACACCGGCCCGCGCACATGCCGCAAAGATCGAATGGGACGAACAATTTTCCCGAGTGAAGATCAATCCGCTGGCCGAGTGGACGCATGAGATGGTCTGGCAGCGCATTCGCGCGCGTCAACTTCCTTACAATCCTCTTTACGACCTCAACTACCCCAGCATCGGCTGCACCCATTGCACGCGTCCGGTCACGCCAGGAGAAAACCCCCGCGCCGGACGCTGGCCCGGCTTCGCCAAGCAGGAGTGTGGTTTGCACGCTCCGCGCCCTCAAGCCCGTTGTTCCTTCCCTCGCGACTAGCCAACTCTTGGCTGGGCTCGCGTCCTTCACAAGGACCGGTTCGGTCCCATCCGCAGTCCCGCCAAACTGAGGTAACGCACCTTAGTTTTCAGCTGGCACCTCCGCTACCTTCTGGTCCTGTCTCGCGCTATCCCCATGGGGTACCTTTTCTTGCCAAACTGCATCCACACGGGCATTCTGCGCGGCACTTTGGTAATGCGAGTCCGGCCGGTTTCCCTCCATCGAACCCTTCAATCACTCTAAAATTTTAGGGATACCGTGATACCGGCCGCCACTTCTACGAGTCCATCGCCGACGAGCCAGGAGAGCGGCTTGTCGTCCCCGCCACCGAACCCGGCGCGCATCCCGATTCTCTACCTCATTCTGGGTGTCTTGCTGGTTATCAGCACCCTTCCCATGTACTTCTACTCGGCGCAGGTGGAGAAGACAAACCGGGAAGGGCTCCAGACCAATGAAAAGTTGCTGCAGAACGCAGTTGCCCGTTCGCTGGCGGATGATCTCTCACAACATGAGCGCTCCCTGCGCCTGATGCTGGCCAACCTATCGTCGGCGGTTCAGGTCTCGAGCGGGGGTGACATTGGCAACAGGAATATTGAAGCCCCCGAACTGCGGGCGTTGCTGGAAAATTTCGTTTCCTCCTCGGATGAACTTGCCTACGCCACCTTGCTCAATTCTGACGGCAAAGGAATTTCCGCCGGCCGTATTGTGCCGGACGCCTTTCTGCAGGTCGAACTGGAAGGGGCCTTTGCCGCCGCCCGCGACGGCCGGGCCTACAACGGCCAGGCCTTGACGGTGGGCAGCGGCGAGGCGCAACGCACGGTTGTGCTGGTCAGCAATCCTGTGAGCTACGGCGGGCGGTTTCTCGGAATGGTGGGTGCGGTCGTCGATCTGCAGTTCCTCATTCGCCGGCTGCAGGAACTCGGCGGTGGAGGGCTGATTCCTTACGTGGTTGACGCACAGGGCCGACTGGTCGCTGCCGGGACGCCGCAATACGCCACCGGGCAGGACATGAAGAACATCGAGATCGTGCGCAATTTCGTGGATCAAGGCAATAAGGTCCAGCTCGCGGCCACTAGCGAATTCGTTGTTCGCGAAGGGAAGGAAAACGTGGAGATGCTGGGCACGTACAGCCCGGTTACCGCATTCGACTGGGCGGTGGTGGTGCAAAAGCCAACCCGCGAAGCATACCGCGATGTCTACGAGATGCAGCGCAACGCGCGCCTGTTGGCCCTTCTGGCCGTGCTGCTCAGTATTGGTGTAAGCACGTTCGCGGCGCGCCTCATTACCAATCCTCTCGAAACTCTCACCGCCTCCAGCCGCGCCCTGGCGCGTGGGGATTTCTCGCAACGGGTTCACTTGCGCAGCCGAACCGAGATTGGCGAACTGGCGGCAACCTTCAATACCATGTCCCAGGAACTCGAACACTTCGTAGAAGACTTGAAGCGGGCTGCCGAGGAGAATCGGGCACTGTTCCTCGGTTCGATTCAGATGCTGGCCGGCGCGGTTGACGAAAAGGATCCTTATACGCGCGGCCACTCCGATCGCGTCACGCGATATTCGTTGCAAATCGCCAAAGAGATGAAGCTGTCTCCCGATTTCCTGGAAATCCTGCAGATTTCCGCGCAGCTGCACGATGTGGGCAAGATCGGCATCGAGGACCGGGTACTCAAGAAACCCGGCGCCCTGACTGCGGAAGAATTTGAAGTCATGAAGACCCATACCACCAAGGGCGCTAACATTCTGCGTCCGGTAAAGCAGCTGGCAGAAATGCTGCCAGGCATCGAACTTCACCACGAAGCGCTCGACGGACGCGGTTATCCTTACGGTCTCAGAGGGGACCAAATTCCTCTGCTGCCGCGGGTGATCGCCGTCGCCGACACCTTCGACGCCCTTACCACGAATCGCCCCTACCAGCAGGCGCACACTCCGGAGCAGGCGCTGCAGATTATCCAGAACCTCGCCGGTAAGCGGCTCGATCCCGAGGCGGTGGCTGCGCTTCTGGCGGTGTATGAACGCGGCGAAATTCGGATTCAGCGCCTCGTGGTGGTGAGGCGGCCGGTGGCTGTGGAAGGCAATGCGAGTGTTCCCGCCACCGCAGCCGTCGCTCCGGTTGCGCCACCCGCCACCACAGCAGAGTTGGCAGACCTCGAAAGAAGCCGCGTCTAGGCTGGCTTCCTGTCACCCAGTCCCCTCTGCCCGTCCTTCCAGTGCCGCTATAATCGACATGCGGTCACTTTTATGATTCAAACTCTGTTCGGCAGTCTCGAAGAAGAAAAAAAGGCCGGCCTTCTCGAGCGCATGAAGCAGGCGGTCTCCCGTACGCGGGAGAATCTTGCCGAGCGCATTGAAGAAGTTGTTTCCATCGGAAAGGAAATCGATCGTGGGACACTCGACGATCTGGAAGCTACGCTGATTGGAGCCGACCTGGGCGCAACCACCGCGGGCGAAGTCCTCGCGAAGCTTCGCGAAAAAGCGGACCGCAAACAGATCAAGGATGTCGGCGAGCTCAAGCGGCTTCTGAAAGAAGAGTTGCTGGCCATCCTGAACTCCGCCAATACGCGTCCTGTAGAGAAAGTCGAGAGCACACCCGAGGTGATAATTGTGGTTGGCGTGAACGGCACGGGCAAGACCACGACCATCGGGAAGCTCTCACAGGCGTTCCGCACTCAGGGCAAAACAGTTCTTCTGTGTGCGGCCGACACGTTTCGCGCGGCGGCCATCGATCAATTGGAAATCTGGGGACAACGGACGGGCACAGAGGTGATCCGTACCAGGCCCGGCGGCGACCCAGCAGCGGTTTTATTCGATGCGTTGCAGGCCGCCAGCGCACGCAAAACTGACTATGTCATCGTCGACACGGCTGGGCGTCTGCACACAAAGACCAGCCTGATGTCGGAACTGGAGAAAATGCGCCGCACCGCGCAGCGCATTATTCCCGGTGCGCCCCACGAAACGCTTCTGGTCATGGACGCTACCACCGGACAGAATGGCCTGCAGCAGGCCCGGCTGTTCACGCAGTCGGCGGGCGTAACTGGCATCGTCCTCACCAAACTCGATGGCACCGCGAAGGGCGGTGTAGTCGTAGCTATCTCGCGTGAATTAGGCTTGCCTGTTCGCTTTGTCGGAGTGGGTGAGAAAGCGGGCGACTTGCTGCCGTTCGATCCCAAGGAATTTGTGGATTCGCTTTTCGAATGAGTGACACTTTCCCACGCTGAACGGGGAAACGCGAACTCGAAACTTGCATTCAGGAGAGCGCATGTTGAAAGCGTTGCTGATTTTCCTTCTGGCGCTGTCGTCATTGCCCGTGGCGGCACAAGACTTCGCAAGAGCAGAGTTGTTTGGCGGCTATCAATATGTGCACTTCGGCAGCAGCACCAGCGACGGCGTGACCGCCAGCGGTCAAGGCTTCAACGGCTGGAATGTTTCCGTCGCATACAATTTCAAGAAACATCTGGGAGTTGTGGGCGATCTGGGGGGCAGTTACGCAACCATCAGCGGCATTTCCAATCATTTTTACACTTTCACCGGTGGGCCGCTGGTTTCTTTGAATGCCGCCGCACGGGTGAATCCGTTTGTCCACGCGTTGCTGGGAGGAGCGCGTGCCAGTGCCTCGGCAACCTCTGCCGGCGTGACGGCTTCGGTCGCCTCGAACGGCTTCTCGGCCATGTTGGGCGGCGGAGTTGATGCAAGAGTCACCAGAGCCTTCTCGGTCCGCGTGATTCAAGCCGACTGGCTTTACTATCACCTGGGCGGAATCGCCGGCACCAGTTCGAGCAGCCAAAGCAACAATGTGCGGATTTCCATCGGCCTGGTTTATCGCTTCATACCATTTTCCTAAGCAGTGTCGCGGAAAGCCGCTCTATCCTGCGTGGTGAAACGGATTGCCAGGCGCTCACAACGACGAGCAGTTTCTGCAGGCGGCGCTCAATCTAGCCCGCCAAAGCATCGGTCTGGCCTCGCCCAATCCATACGTGGGTGCGATTCTCGTCGACACACGGGGCGAGGTCGTCGGCACGGGGGCCTACACCTATGATGGGCTCAAGCATGCCGAAGTAAAGGCCATCGAGCAAGCCGGCTCAAACGCACGAGGCGCCACTCTTTACATTAACCTTGAGCCTTGCTCCCATGAGGGTCGCACTCCGCCTTGCGCGGATGCCGTAATTGCCGCGGGCATTCGACGCGTTGTGGCGTGCATGCCCGATCCCAATCCGAAGGTCCGCGGACGCGGCTTCGAGAAGCTGCGTGCCGCAGACGTGCACGTGGAAGTAGGGCGGCTGGAAGAGCAGGCCCGCCGCTTGAATGAAGCCTTCGCCCGCTACATCCGGCACGGCGTGCCGCTGGTCACCCTGAAATCGGCGATGACCCTAGACGGCAAGATCACCCCTCCGACTGAGGCGCCGAGCGCGGCGTTGCACACCCCGCATTCCGGGCGCTGGATCACCGGCGAAGCGGCCCGCGCTCACGTGCAGCAACTACGCCATCAGCACGACGCGATTCTTGCTGGTATCGGCACGGTTCTCGGCGACAATCCCCTGCTCACCGATCGCAGCGGCCTTCCACGGCGACGTCCATTGCTGCGCGTGATTCTCGACTCGCATCTGCGTCTGCCCGTCGACTCGTGCCTCGTGCAAAGCAGCGCTCCGGGACGACACGATGTTCTCGTCTTTTTTTCTTCCGCCGAGGCCAAAAAGAAAACGCAATTGGAGGAACGAGGAATCCGCCTTGAGTCAGTACCGCCGGGCCCGGATGGGAAACTTGACATCCTTGCAGTCCTGCGCCGGCTGGGCGAACTCGAGATCACGACCGTTATGATCGAGGGTGGTTCGAGCGTGAATGCGAGCGCGCTTGCATCTCAAGTCGTGGACAAGGTTTTCCTGTATTACGCTCCCATCATTCTCGGCGTAACGGGCTCCATCCCCTTTGCCGGCGCCGTGGGCGTTGGCCACATAAGCGAAGCCGCTCGTCTCACGCATGTGCACCTGCACCGTTTCGGCGAAGACTTCGCCGTCGAGGGCTATCTCCGCGATCCGTACGGAGAATAAAATGCGGGTGTAGTGACCGAATGACACACGCCGCCGGGGGTAGAATATCCCGTTCTCACCAGGAGGTCATTCATGTTCACCGGCATTGTCGAAGAAGTGGGACGCATCGCCCGTATCCAGGAGCGCGGGGAAAACCGCCGCATCACCATCGCGGCGAAGAACTCCCCAAGAGAGCTGAAACCCGGCGATAGCGTCTCCGTCAGCGGAGTTTGTCTGACCGCCCTCGATATTACGCCGGAATCGTTCTGCGCCGATCTCGCGCCCGAAACCTGGGTGCGCACATCATTCTCCCGTATTCACGAAGGCGCCCTGGTTAACCTGGAATTGCCCATGAAGGCCGACGGGCGATTTGGCGGCCATATCGTGCAAGGCCACGTCGATGGCGTGGGCAAGCTGATCGACTTCGAGCGTATCGGCAATTCTGAGAACTGGTGGCTGCACATCGCGCTGCCCCGGGACGTGGAAAAGTACACCGTCTACAAGGGCTCGATCTGTATCGAGGGCATCAGCTTCACCGTGGCCACGCTGCAGGAGGAACGCTGCACGATCGCCATCATCCCGCATACCGTCGAAGTGACCAATCTCAACTCGCTCAAACCGGGCGACCCGGTAAATCTGGAAGCCGATCTGATCGCCAAATACGTCGAGAAAATGATGAAAGGCGACTCTTCCGAGAGTTCGTTAACTGTGGAGGAGCTGGTGGGGCAGGGATTTTAGCCGTCGAACGTGCATGTCCACGTCCAGCCCACAATCTGAACCGAAACGGCCTGCCGGTCCCGGGCTGTGTGGAACGTGTACCCACGCGTCACGCATCAGCTCTGATCGGGGGTCGACATTCATCCAGTGCCAGCTGTCGTTTGCTGATTCGCGGTTTGCAAAATATCCGCGTTTACCCGTCCATACTTGCTCGGGTTACGAACAGGTGATCGGCCAACCCGACTGAAACCGATTTACGCCTCGATCTTCAACTCGTCGAGTTCGAGAAACTCCTGCACGATGGGCTCAGGGCACTTCTCCAGATCGGCATAGGTACCGAAGAAGATGGCCCGACCCTGGTACAAAAACACGACGCGGTCGGCCAGCTTCTGCGCCAGCCGCATGTCGTGGGTGACCACGATGCTGGTCAGCTTCAATTGCGCTTTCAACCGCTTGATCAGATCGCCGAGCAGCTGGGCCATCAGAGGATCGACCATGGTGGTTGGTTCATCGTAGAGCACGCACTCCGGCCGTGCTGCCAGCGCGCGGGCAATCGCCACCGATCGTTTCATTCCGGTAGAGAGATCGGAAGGCAGCAGATCGCGCATTTCCTGCACGCCCACCATTTCGAGCAAACCGTCGACGATCTGATAAATCTGTTCCTCGCTCAGGTCGCGACCTTCGCGCAACGGGAAGGCTACATTTTCCCCAACCGATAGAGAGTCAAAGAGCGCCCCGTTCTGAAAGACCATGGTCACTTTCTTGCGGATCAACTCCAGTTGCTCTTCGTTGTAGTCCGTGATGTCCTCGCCGGCAACAATGACGCGTCCGGCGTCGGGCTTGAGAAAACCCATGATGTGATGCAAAGAGACCGATTTCCCCACGCCGCTGCGTCCCAGAATACAAACAGTTTCGCCTGGCAGCACGTCGAAGCTCACATGGTCGAGGACGGCTTTGTCGCCAAAGGCCTTTGAGACCTCGCGAAACTCAATGTAGGGATGGATTGTGGCGTCTGCCATGACTTCAGGAATCTGATCCCTGTTTCCCGCTTTTCGGTTTGGCCGCACAGCTTACATCGTCCGGTGTGTTCAAGTTGCAGAAGACTCGCGGCGAAAAACCTGCCTCCGCGAGTTCATCTTCGTCAATAGCACGCACCGAAACCTCCTCAAATAGCGGGTCGATTTTGCACCTCGCACAGCTCAGGGCGGATTCTGCGGGGACGGCAAATTCTTTGCGATAGACAGCGCATAACGGTTGCCATCCGGCATTCGTGTAGGGCACTGTGGCCAGGGCGTGATCTGTGTTGCGTGCGCGGGTCATCAGAAATTGCAGCAGTGCGAACGAAAGAAACGGCATATCCACCGCAAGGATGAGATTGAGTTCTGTCTCGGAAGCATGCAACGCGGCGTGGATTCCGCCGAGCGGTCCGCAACCCCGGAAGATATCCTCGACCACAGGAGCAAAGGAGGCGAACTTTGCTGCATCGCCGACGATCTGCACTTCAGGGCTAACCGAACGCGCCAGGGCTAAAGCCCGCGCCAGCAGGGTGCGACCTTCAAAATCGAGGAAGGCTTTGTCGCTTCCCATGCGAGAGCTTCGGCCGCCCGCCAGAATGAAGGCAGACAGGTTGTCGGCCAAGGGTTCCGCCATTGGGCGATCATACACGCCTTTTCTGGCGAGGCAGGTCACTGGTCACCAAAGGCCCTGCCTCGCCGAAAACATCCACAGGCTAAACGCCTGCAATGAAAAGACTTGCCTCGCCAGCAAGTGGACGACTAACACGAAGGTAACCTATCCAAGGCTGGTAATTCGGGAGATGATGGGGCGACTCTCGGATGTCCTTCTGCATCCGGTAGTAACCATCATGCCGCAGAAAATCATGGACGTTCTCATGCTTGGTCGTTGTTCTCACGAATTTTCCTGGCCGCGGCGTGGCGCTGACGGCGACTATTACCAGGTTTGTCTTCTGTGTGCCGCCGAGTACAAGTACGACTGGACGACCATGCGCCGCACCGAGCGCGTGGAGCACGCCAAGCCGGAGACCGGACCGCGGCGCAGTCACGCGCGTCAGAAGCGGCCCAGCTGGGTGCCAAGAGCGCGGCGCCTGAAGCTGGACTTGCCGCTTCGTTACCGGGTGAACAATACCAGCACCTGGTACGAAGGTACGATCGACAATATCAGCCAGACCGGGGTTCTGTTCCGCGGGCCGCAGCCACTGCCGGTGAACGCTCTCATCGAGATGGTGTTCGAGATGCCCGAGGAAATCTCTGGCCGCAAGAACAGCAACGTTCTTTGCCAGGGCCGGATGATTCGCACGAACGACAAAGAAACCGAAGAAACGGCTCCCGACGCCGGACTCGCCGCATCCATCGTAGACTACAAGTTTATCCATTAAGAGTTTTCAAACTCCCGCATAACCACCGGCTGCACCGGGTACTCAGGGGCAGTTCCGGCAAGCTTCCTCTTCGCGCCGTCCGCTCCGGACCCCAGCGCCGTTTGGTTGCGACCTGAGGTTCAGCAAATACATACACAAACCTCCCGGCAGCATCTAAACTGTAAGTTGGGGTGTGGTCTGCAGAAAAATAACCGAGGAGCCGCATTATGAAGAAGATCCTCCCGCCTCTTATCGTTATTCTGATTGCAATCCTGGGTGCAGGAATGGGTTGCTCGCGCAAGCCAGATGACGCCAAAATCTCCAGTGTGATTCAGGGCAAGTTCAGCCAGGACTCCGGCCTCGCCAGCAAGCAACTAACGATTCAGTCCAACGGTGGTGTGGTGACTCTATCGGGAACGGTAGACAACGACGCACAGCGGGACGCAGCCGCGAAGCAAGCCGCGTCAGTGGCGGGGGTAAAGGAGGTCGTGAACGATATCGAAGTGGCCTCCTCCGCACCACCCCCAGCCGCCGAGCCTTCGCAGACAGCGGAAGAAGCCGCGCCACCGGCGAAGACAGCGGAGAAACCTAAACCTGGCAAAAAGGCGCGGCATACTTCTCAGGCCGCCAAGTCCTCCGAGGGTGAATCTGCTTCTCCTGCGACCACAACGGAAAATTTAGAGCCTCCTGTAGCAGAGGATACTCAATCAGCGGAGCCCGCGCCGGCGCCCGCGCCGGTTTCCGTTCCAGCACCGGCGCCACCACCGCCCCCTCCGGCGCCTAAGAAAATCACGATCGACCAGGGAACCCAACTAACGGTGCGGCTTGTCGATGGCATTAACAGTGAAAAGAACGAAGCTGGACAAACGTTCCATGCCACGCTGAATACGCCACTTGCGGTAAACGGAGAGCAAGTCATCCCGGCGGGCAGTGACGTCACGGGGCACATCGCGCAGCTGCAGAGCGCCGGAAAGTTCGCCGGGCAGTCGCTGGTCGTGTTGCAGCTCAACAGCATTACTGCCAGCGGGCAGACCTATAACATTCAGACCGATCAGTATCGCAAGGAAGGCAGTTCCCGCGGCAAGAATACCGCGGAGAAGGTGGGAGCCGGGGCCGTAGTCGGTGCGGTGTTGGGAGGAATTTTTGGTGGAGGCAAAGGCGCGGCGATTGGAAGCGCCGCCGGCGCTGGGGTTGGCGGCGGTGTGCAGGCCGCGAGCAAGAGCCAGCAGATCGATCTCCCCCCTGAAACCGTGTTGAACTTCACCTTGCAGGCTCCGGTCACTGTCGTGCAGGCGCCGAATCCCAATGCGAATCGGCCAAAATTGAGCGACTCGCAATAGGCTCACACTCCTGTCGGCCGACGCCCAAAATGGGCGGAAATGTTTTCCGCCCATTTTGTTCGCTCGGCGGACTAAGCGAATCCGTTTCGCGTACACTTCTCTCTTTAATCCCTCCAAGCGCCATGCCTGGGTTCACGGTTCTGTTACAAACGGAGAACGACGCTCTGCGTCTGGGACGGGCGCTGGAAATGCTCCTGCCCTGTGACGAAATTCTGGTTGTCGATCACCACTCCCGCGACGCGACTGAGCGTGTGGCAAGAGAATATGGGGCACGGATTGTGCCGTCAGCCAATCGTCCTGTAAATCACTATCTTCGTTTTGCCTCTTACGATTGGATTTTCTGCCTGCTGCCGGGCGAGTCGATCACTGAGGGCTTGCAGGCCAGTCTCTATGAGTGGAAGTTGCTTTCGGTTGAAGCGTTAGAATCCGCCACGGGTTTCTGCGTAGCCGTCAGAGAGGAGACGCCTGAAGGATGGCTGGACCATCCGGCGCCTGAAACTCGCCTCGTTCCGCGAGAGTGGACGCGTTGGCTCGGGTGGCTCCCCGCCACCGATCCCGACGCCAGAATTCTGGACGGGCCAGTGTTGCGTTTTTCTTCGCCCTAAGCGCGCTTGGATCAGGATGATGCATCACAGATTCTTGTGATCGGGGTCACAGTCGGCGCTTGAGGGTGAGCTTAAACTGTCGCGTTGTGGCAGTCCCGCATTGATCGAGATCAGGAGGAAGCTATGCGTTCCATCAAGATTGGCTGCCTGGCCGTAATCGTCGCAATGTTTTGCATCTTCGCAGGTGGCCAGGACGAACAGAAAGCGCCCGTAACCGTGAAGCACGTTCCTATCGCGCGAACGTCCGCCACTTCGGGCCAGGAGATGTTCAAGGACTACTGCGCCGTTTGTCACGGAGCTGACGGCAAAGGCAACGGTCCGGCCGCCTCGGCACTGAAAATGCCTCCCGCGGATCTGACAACGCTGGCTCAAAAGAACGATGGTAAGTATCCGGCAGCTCATGTGGCTGCGGTCATTCGTGGGCAAGCCACTTTGCCATCTCATGGGAGTCAGGACATGCCGGTCTGGGGACCGCTGTTCTCCAGCATCAGCCAGGGGCATGAAGCGCAAGTGCAGCAACGAGTTGCGAACCTGGTCGCCTACATCGGGACTCTCCAGGCAAAGTAGGCTGAACACGGATGGCGGGGCCCCGGGCAGCGCTCTGGGCCCTGTCGCAACCGCGATTAGAACGCAGTCGTCCCTAGAGCTGGCAAAAGATCGCCGGGCGGGGATTTGCACCAGAGCGATCGGCCATTTGGCCAGTGACTTCAGTACCTTAGTGCGAGCCGGTTTCGTCCCCTTATAATCCACTCAAGATCAAGGAATAGGCGTTCTCTAAGCAAACGTGTGCCCGGCGCGCGTGAGGGTATGCGAAGCGGAAGAGCGTCTCAAAACAAGTGGATCCGGTTTTCGCATCGGCGATTTTTTTTCTGGGGCTGTCATTCGGCAGCTTTCTGAACGTGTGTATTTATCGCTTGCCGCTGGGGTTGTCGGTGGTGAAGCCGCGTTCTGCCTGCCCGAAGTGTAAGCATCTGATCGCCTTCTATGACAACCTGCCGGTGCTGAGCTGGTTGATCCTGCGCGGCCGCTGCCGCTATTGTAAAGCCAGGATATCTCCCCGCTATCTGCTTGTCGAATTGCTGACCGGCGGCCTGTTCCTGGCGTGCTACGTTTACTTCGGACTCACGGTCGCGATGCTGAAATACTGCGTCTTCGGCTTTCTTCTGCTGGGGTTGATTTTTACCGACGCCGAGACCAAGCTGCTGCCGAATGCGCTCACCCTCCCCGGTCTCGCACTGGGCGTCCTTTTCAGTCTGGTGGTTCCGGTCCATGATTTGGCTTCGCAGTTTCTTCCCGGATTTCTGAATTTGCCCTTCAGCGCAGATTTCTCCACTCATTTATTTTCGCTTCTGGATTCCCTGCTGGGCGCTGCGATCGGCGCATCGTTCCTCTACGGCGTGGGCGCGATCTATTTGCGCTGGCGCGGGATGGAAGGCATGGGCTTCGGCGACGTCAAACTTATGGCGATGGTAGGCGCGTTTCTCGGAATCAAGCTGACGATTCTTACCATCTTCGCCGCCTCGATCGCAGGGTCGCTATTCGGTCTGACCACCGTGCTCGTCGTCTGGATCAAACGGACGCACCGCTTCATGCGGAGTCTGGCCGACGCCCCAGCCGCGCGGCGCCGGGGATGGCAATCGGCGCAAATGGTCTATCGCTTTTACCAGATGCCTTTCGGAGTTTTCCTCGGGAGCATGGCAATGTTGGCGCTGTTTTTCGGCCAGCAATTCCTAAGGTGGTACGGGGGGTTGTGGTGAGTCTGCTGGCCAATCCCGTTGTCTTGCGCGCCGGCCTCGTACTAATTCTGGCGGCGAGCGCGTACCTGTTTGCCGCCTGGGTGATCCGCCGTCTGCGCCGCACCATCGCGCAAGAATCCGACCTGGGAGCGGAAACTCCGGCTTCTCTCGATGCCCTGCCTCTGCATCTCTACAACACCGTCATCCAGCAACTCAAACAGCAAAAGCACGAATTGCAAGTACAAACCCAGACGGAGCAGCGCCGCGCCCGCACCACCGAGAACTTCAGCCAGGCGGTGCTAAGCAATCTTTCTTCCGGAGTTCTGGTGTTTGGCCTTAACGGATTGGTGAAGCACGCCAACCCCGCTGCCAAAGAGATCCTTGGCTTTGCCTCGCCGTCGGGAATGAGTGTGGAAGAAGTCTTTCGCGGCGCCCTGGTGTGCCCACCGGATGCCTCGGTCGTCGGTTCCGAGCATCCCTCATCCTTGCCCGGCCAACTCGCCGAGGAGATTCGCTCTGTGTTGCGGGAAGAACGCAAGCGGCGTCAGATCGAAGGCGACTATACCACGCCCGGAGGTAAACTACGGCGCGTCGCAGTGACAGTTTCTCCCGTCCCGGCAGTGGATGGCAGCCTGGCCGGCGCCGCATGTTTGATCACGGATCTCAGCGAGCGCGAGACGCTGCGGCGTCAACAGGAGTTACATGGTGAAATCTCCGCAGAGATGGCGCTCGAGCTGCGCACTTCTCTGACGACGATTTCGGGATACGCCCAACAACTGGCCCGCAACCGTGATCCGGAGTTGGCGCAGCAGTTGGCTGCCGATATCGCCGGTGAAGCGGCCCGGCTGGATCGCCAGATCGGAGGATTTCTGGCAGAGAAACATACCACCGTTGCGGTGGGGTCGCGGGCCAACACAGTACGAATTTTGTAAGGACGAGATCCACGGCCAGATCTGCGTTACGGTGCGAATCGGCCGAAACGACAAAAAGAAGGGTGGACCTATGAAGCGCCTGACATACCTGGGGTTCGCAATCGCATTATCTGCCGTTCTGGGAGTTTCTGCCGCCACGGCGCAAACCCAACCGCAGCCCTCAACTCCGGATCAAACGGACCTGGGCGCGTATGCACGCAAGGTGCGCAAAGACACAGCCCCTGCCAAAGAGCGGCCCAAGGTCTACGACAACGACAACATTCCCAAGGATGACACGCTTTCGGTCGTCGGACCGCAGCCATCGGGGAATGCACCACAGGCCGGCGACAATTCCGGCGCGGAAAAGAGCGCCGGTTCACCGGAAGAAGATCCAGCCAAGAAAGAGTCGGACTGGAAGGAATGGCAGAAGAAGATCGCGGCGCAGAAGGACCAGATCGATCTGATGACCCGTGAACTGGATGTCTTGCAGGGCGAGTACAAGCTCCGGGCGGCTGCCATGTATGCCGATGCCGGCAATCGCCTGCGCAACCAGGTCCAGTGGGACAAACAAGACGCAGACTACAAGCAGAAGATCGCCGATAAGCAGAAGGCCCTGGACGACGCCAAGAAGTCGCTTGAGGATTTGCAAGAGCAGGCGCGCAAAGCTGGAGTGCCTTCGGGGATGCGGGAACCGTAGCTCCAAGCGAGTGGTAGCAATGCACAGAGAGCCGGCCATTGGCCGGCTTTTTTAACCTGTATCCCCAGCCGGCCGGCAGTTTTGCAGCAGAATTACTCCGCCGCAGGAATCCTTCCCGCCACTTCTCGCCTGAGATTGACGTTCGGGTAGAATGTTGCGCGAGCGTTAAAACCATTCCAACCGACAGGCAGGAAGGTCGCCATGAAGAAGCGGGACCGCACCGGGATTTACAGGATATTTGGCGGAAGTTCGCGAACCGCGTCTGCCGCGTTCGCCCTACTGATTCCAATACTACTCACGGGATGCAACTCGCAGCCGGCGAAGCCCGCAGAGTCAGCCAAGCCTGAACCAAAGGCTCCAGAGCTTCTCACCGGCCGCTCCGCCTTCTACAAAGCCTACATCGCGGCTCGCGGTTGGGCGGCGGATGCCAAGCCGTTCCGCATCGAGTCCACGGCGACCAGCGAGGGTAATGGGCAGGATGGCAAGTGGGCGATCTGGCGGATCGAATTCGCCTCCGCTTCGCAACGTGCGGCCAAGCCCTATACCTGGTCGGGCAGCAATGCTTCCGACGCTCCATCGCGCGGAATCTCACCAGGCACGGAAGACAATTACAATCCCAGCAACGCTTCTACGCAGACCTTCGACGCCGCATTCCTCAAGATCGATTCCGACGAGGCATTTGCCACGGCGCAGAAACACGGAGGCGACAAGTTGCTGCAGGAGGATCCCAAAACAATTGTCAATTATGTCTGCGACTGGAATCACAACACCAACCAGCTGGTATGGCATGTCAGCTACGGCGCTAACCGAGAAACGGCAAAGCTGACCGTGGCGGTTAATGCCTCGACCGGCGAGTTTATCCGAGCGGAGAAATAGCCTGACATTCACGTTCGGACGAGTTTTCACGCCAAGAATGCCGGAAAAAGGAACTGTGGGACTACTCTTTCGGCCCGGACTGCTTCAGCACATCTTCGATAGAGGAGAAAAAACGGCACAATGCCGCAGCAGAGGCGATAGCGCCCTTGAGGGTCTGCCGCTCTCCGAATGAAACGATCTCCTGCAAGGAATATTGCAGACGGAGACGATCAGCAGCGCACTGCGCGCTTAACAATTCCACCTTGGCAGCCCGAAGATCGGAGATCAGCCGCGCGATGCCCGCCTGCTTTCCGGGTTCATCGGTTAACATCTGCGCTCCTTATTCTGACAGGAATCGCCAAAGGGGCGTGTCCCCGGAGCCACCGCATTTTGGGGGAAGGCTGCGGCGCAACTTGGGATGGCTCCGGCCGGACAACGCTTCATAGAATCAAGGTTGTACGCTCGGCAGCATATTGTACATTGTTAGTTTGACATCGTTCAAGTTATTCGGGCCCCGTAGTCATCTTTGGGTTGTGGAGGCGCGGCTGGTGCCCAGACAAGCAGATCCTGAACTTGAACAGCGAATTCTCGATGCCGCCTGCCGCCTGTGGGGACGGGGCGGCGAAAAGGCCCTGACCATGAGGGCAGTCGCCAAGGCGGCCTGCACCACGACCCCAACAATCTATGAGCGCTATCGGGACCGGGAAGACATTCTTCGTGCCTTGCGCCTGAAAACGCGCGACGAACTTTTTTCCGCCATCCGGGGCTCGCACACTCTCCGCCACGCCTGTGAGCGCTATCTTCAATTCGCTCTGCGGCATCCCCATGCTTACGGCGTGCTCTTCGACGGCGTTGCCCGCCCGCCTTCGTTGCATGAGCCGTGGCCCTCGTTCAATTTTTTCCGGAACCGCCTGGCGGAACGACTGGGTGGCACGCCTCGCGAGTATACCCGGCTCATGCTTTCGCTGTGGTCGCTCATGCATGGCACGGCGCTTCTGATCATTGACGGCGACTTCACTGGGAGGCTGCGGACGCAAATGATCCATGCCTGTCTTGATGCCTTCGAGGCTCTCGTTCGCGAGAAAGGCTTGATTGGCCGGGTTCGCTCGGGCCCCGCGTGGCCTGCCGGTCTTGTCCTCGGAGAAGGATCCGACAGTAAGATTTTTTTGCGACGCCGCAAGCGGCAACGAGTGAATTGAGGGTATGTATCCGGCGAACATGGCCGGGGGGATGGCGAGTGAAGCCCTGAGAACATCCAGGACTATTTTGCGTTCGCTTTTGCTCCTGCTTCGGCCAGCCGATCAAGTGCTTTGTGCGCTTCTCGCGCCTTTGGACCGTAAGGAAGAATTCTCAGGTAGCTTTCATACTCGGCTCGCGCATCATCCGGCAGTCGCAGTTTCTCCAGGCAGATGGCCAGACGAATGGTTGCGTCCGCATCATTGTTCTTGTACTCCAGAGCCTCACGATAACGATCCTCGGCAGCGCGGTAGTTCCCGCGCTTAAAGTAAAAATCTCCCACTTCCACATCCTTGGCCGCCTTATGCGGGTCCCAGACCCGAAACTCGCTCACTCCGGAAGTCTCGGCCTCCGCGCCGGACACCGCGGCGGCGCTCTGCGGGTGCATTTTGGCATCATCGGCAGGCGGGCTCAGGTCCACTTCCGTAGACTTGCTGGAGCTCTGGCCAACGCTATTGCCCAGATCGTTTACCGAGACGCTATCTGATCGTGGGGGTGTGAGGTCAGGAGTTGTAGGCTTGGCCGCCGTCGTATTTTGCGGACGGTCTCCGGGAAATGTAGTGTCTCTGGAAAGCGAGTCGACCGGTGGATTATTTGCCAGGTCCGGGCTTCCGTTGGGCGGTGCCGTTTTCGAGGCTGGCGACCGGCTGGAACCAGAATTCGCCTGAGAACTGGAGGACGGCGAACTCGACTGCGGAGCCTTGGCTGATGCGGGAGTGGCGCCGCTTCCTTGTTGGCCCCACGCCGCGGCAGTCAGGGCTGTGGCGATTACCCACGTCGTCAAGGCAAAAATGCTGCGGCGCATAGCTCCCATTTTACTACCGGCACTCTGTAGCCGTTCACAATACGCCAAAGAAAAAAACAGGCCGCTCATGGGGGAGGTGCTGAGCGGCCTGGTTGGCGAAGTCCTCCGGGGAGGAGGAGAAAAATCGTTACATTGACGACGGGTTATTTTGTCCCGTGGCCGTCGGAGCTGCGGGCTGTGTTTCGCCTACCGTGTTGGTCATCAGGCGGACATCCACGCGGCGGTTATCGGCGCGGCCGGCGGCGGTCTTGTTGGATTCCAGCGGCTTGTCCTTGCCCAGCCCGATCACGTAGATCTTGTGTGCGGGCACACTGAACTTCGAGGCCAGGTACTGAATCACAGAATTCGCCCGGCGCTGACTCAGGTCGTAGTTGTAGTCCTCCGAACCAACCGAATCCGTTCCACCTTCCAAGGTGATGATGTAGCCCTTTGTGCTTGCGATGCTGCCGGCCAGCTGGTCGAGGGCCTGTTTTGCTTTGGACGTCAGGTAATCTTTATCGAAACCGAACTTCACGGAAGTTTCAGCCACCGCGTGATAGTTATCCAGATTCGCGACGGTGTTGGTCAGGATACCTACGCGTGTATTGGCCGCGTCGGCCACTGTCTGTGCCGAAGCTGCTGTCTGCCCGGCAGACTGCGCTTTTTCGTCCGCCTCGGCGGTCTTGGAATTGACCGCGGCGATCCCAGCCTGGGCGCGCGCGTCGACGTCTTTGATCTCACGGCTGTTCTTGGCCGTCAGGTCATCCAGTTCGTTGGTCTTGTTGATCAGCGGCGTGGTTTGCTGCTTTACATAATTCTTGGTGGTGCAGCCCACGGTCGCGGCCATGCTCGCTGCCAGAAGAATTGTTAACGAAGTGCGGGTCATAGGGTTGAGGCTCCTTCTCCGAATCTTTTGTTCGCGCTGCCAGCGCGATCGGTTTGCGATCTAAGGCCTGGGAGTCCTAATGCTTACTGCTCGCCCTCCACTTGTGCACGGGACATGCCAGTTTCCCGTAAGGGAAACACCCGAACTAAGTATATACGTTTTCAACGGCTTGCGACAGTAAACTGACAAACCACGGTAAGCCGTCGCTGCCTTGCGACAGCGCAAAGCCAACATGGGGAATGGAAATTTTATATGGTCCAAGGCACCACCGCTGCGGGCCGCGCCCTTCACGCCTTGTAGCGTCATGTGAATCTTCTCCATCGAATAAAATGAGACACACAGCCCTGCCATGGACCTTCAGGAAAAAATCCGCACCATCCCTGCCGAACCCGGCGTGTACCTGTACAAGAACGCCGAAGGGGAGGTGATTTACGTAGGCAAGGCGAAGAACCTGCGCAGCCGCGTCGCCAGCTACTTTCATGAGGGCCGATGGGAGGACGCCAAGACGGGCACGCTGGTCCGCGAGGCAACCGATGTGGATTACATCGTGGTCGCCAACAACAAGGAGGCACTCGCGCTGGAGAATAATCTCATCAAACAGCGCAAGCCCCGCTTCAACATTTTGCTGCGCGACGATAAGACTTATCCTTACGTGAAATTGACACTCTCCGAGCGCTGGCCCCGTGTGTATGTTACCCGCCGGCTGCGGAAAGACGGCAGCGCCTACTACGGGCCTTATTTTCCGGCGAATCTTGCCTACCGTATTGTCGATCTCATTCATCGCAATTTTTTGATTCCGTCATGCAAAGTTGACCTGACGCGTTTTCATCCGCGTCCTTGTTTGCAGTACTACATCAAGCGCTGCCTTGGGCCGTGCGTGAAAGACTTAACCACGCCAGAGATTTACCAGGAGGCAGTGCGCGACGTAAAACTATTCCTCGAAGGCCGCCCAACGGACTTGAGTAAGTCGTTGCGCGGGCGCATGGAGCAGGCAGCCGAAGCGCAGGAATACGAACGCGCGGCCCGTTACCGTGACTTGATTTCTACGGTCGAGCAGTTGCAGGAGCGCCAGCGCATTGCCGCCGCCGAAGGAGACGACGCGGACGTGTTCGGCTATCACTATGAAAACGGAATGCTGGCGGTGAATTTGTTTCACATGCGCGGCGGCCGTGTAGTGGACCGGCGCGAGTTCTTCTGGGAAGATCTGCCGGAGTTTGCGCTGCCCGAACCTGCGCACTCCGATCGACCCGCCAACGTTCGTCCTGAGCCAAGCGAAGGATCTGTGCATCGCCCCGGGAGCATTGCCGACGGCGACGACTCCATAGGTCCTTCTGCTCGCGAAGAACGCGAGCCTCAGAACGACAAGGCGAGTTTTCATCCCGGCGAATTCTTCTCCGCCCTCCTCAAGCAGCTTTACATCGGCCAGCCCTATGTGCCGCGCAATCTCTGCGTGCCGGTTGATTTCGAAGACCGGGAAGCTCTCGAGGACCTGCTATCCGAGCAGCACGGCGGTGAAAGCCGCGCTCGCGTCCACATTCTCGTTCCCCAGCGCGGCGACAAGCGCGCCCTCATCGATCTTGCCGGGACGAACGCAAAGCAGTCGTACGATCAGCGCTTCCGCGTGCTTAAGCCGAATACCCGGAAGATTCAGGAAGAACTGCAGGAAGCGCTTGGCTTGCCCGAACTTCCCAAACGTATCGAATGCTTCGACATCTCGCATATTCAAGGTGCGGAAACCGTTGCTTCCATGGTGGTCTGGGAAGAAGGCAAGATGAAGACATCGGACTACCGCAAATTCCTCATCCGCACCGTCGTTGGCGTCGACGACTTCGCCTCGATGCGCGAGGTGGTGGCGCGGCGTTACAAGCGCGTGCAGCAGGAAAAAAAGAAAATGCCCAGCCTGATCCTGATTGATGGCGGTTTGGGCCAACTTCATGCCGCCGCCGAGGCCCTGGAGTCGCTGGAGATCATCAATCAGCCGTTGGCCGCGATTGCCAAGCGCGAAGAAATTCTCTACGTCTACGGCCAGGAGAAAGATCCGATTGCGCTGGATCATCATTCCCCTGTGCTGCACCTCATTCAGCAGATTCGCGACGAAGCCCATCGCTTCGCAGTGACTTTCCACCGCAAGCGGCGACAGATGCGCGACCGGTCAACGGAACTGCTCGAAATCCCCGGGGTCGGAGAGAGCACAACCCGGCGATTGCTGGAGCATTTCGGAAGCCTGCAAGCCATCAGGCAAGCGGATGCCGCGGCCTTGTCGGCAGTTGTGACGCGGCCGCAGGCCGAAGCGATTCATCACCACTTTCGGAAGTAGACCGGGCTCCCGGCGGATTTCGTTCCAGACGTCACGGCGGTATCGCGCTGAACTCCCTGCGCGCAGGGTTCGAGTGTCACCGCTTACCTTCCATTTCTTTCCGCAAACAGCTTTTGACGCTTTCGGGTAAGCGCGACGTGTGCAGAATGTCGCGCAACTGTGGGGATGAAATTCCACGGGCAAATTCCAGAGCTCGGGCCAGGGATGTGTGCCGGTTTCGCAGCAAGGCCACGCGAATCTCCCGGCGGAGCGACCATTTGGCATGATGGCACACCGCGTCGACCAGCGCCGCCGCGGCATTCGGGCGCATTAGAGCCTTGACCACAGCCGCCTCGGTGAGTCGCGCATTTTCCAACGCAGTGTGCGAGACGCGCGATTCTTTATCGAGCAACAGGGCCGCAGCCACCATCTCTGAGGCGCGACGCGCCAGGGTAAGCCGTTCTCCCAGCGTGATGGAGGCGAGGCGCGCGACCAGCAATTCATCGGCTACCCGCTTCAAATCGGCGGCAGCGGCAGGCTGCAACGCGAACCGCATCAGATCGAAAGTGTAGAACTGGCGCAACAAGCGCAGCGCCATATGTCGTGGTACGTGTGGATGTGAGGCGAGGGCAAGACACACTTTTCGCGATTTCATCGCGGGGGCGTTTTGGCTGAATTGTTCTAAGGTGTGCGTCGTAAGATCGCGGCGCTCGAGCAAAGCCAGAACCTGCTCTTCGGTGAGCGACCGGACATCCGCCGCGGACTCTTGATCCGGCGCGGCCTGCGCCCCGGCGCCAGGGGCAACCTCTTGCAGAAACAAATCCGGTTGCGTTCCTGAGCCCGCAGCCCTCTCCTTGAGTCGGATGTGGTTCGAAGCCATGCTTGAAGTCCACCGCTACGTTGCGGCCCTACGAGCTATCTCGAGGGCGCCGTAAAATGGCTCAACGATCTGTGGATTAATCTCCGCGCGTGGGTCGAGGTTTCGAAGTTCATTGTAGAAGTCCGACTTTGCCCGGATCGAGTGACGAAAGACGCCTCCCACCATGGCTACCGGGACGTTCGTGACTGAATACGGGACAAACAGCCGGCGCGTCACGATGGCAGCAAGACGCGCAAGTTCTTTACCCGCGCTCGATTGAAGCTCCAGCGCAAGCACGTCTTTGCTGGCGGCAACGGCAGGAAACAGCGCGGCGAAGTCAGGAGGGGGTATCGAGTTGGCGGCGCGGGCCAGGTCCGCAACCGAGCTTACCCCCCAGGGTCGGCACAGAGCGGCGACAAAGTCCTGCCGCAGAACATCCTCAGCTGCTCCGCCTGTCATGTCGGTAGCGCGCAGAATTGCAGCCACGGCCAAGCGCCCGGTCCAGTGGGCTGAGCCTTCGTCGGAAATGGCGAAGCCCCATCCGCCGGCGCGTGCTGTCTTCCCGTTCTCATCACGTCCATAGGCAATCGATCCAGTGCCGGCAATCACGATCACACCTGGGCCCTGGCCGAAGGCGGCTTCGAGCGCTATTTCGGTGTCGGCGACAACTCTGATCTGACCGGGAACAATCTCCGCCAGGATTTTCCGGAGCAAGCTTGATGCCTCTGACCTTCCCGCACCAGCCGCGCCAATACAGGTGTTTTCCAATTCTTCCGTTGTAATTCCCGCGGCTGCGCACGCCTCCCGCACCGCCTGATGTAGCGATTCCCGTGCGCGGGTTTCTCCTACGCGAATGATGTTGCTTGGCCCTGCCACGACGGTCGCCAACAGCTTCGTGGCGTCTCCCACAGCACAGGTCGTTTTGCTCCCTCCGCCATCGATTCCCAGGCAGTAAGACACCGGTTAGTTCTATCAGGTCTGAACATCGGCTTGCCAGTGATCAGCAGTTGCTTGCCGGCGTTCCTGCGGAAAAACTGATGGTTGGCAGTCTGAACGGCAGGTTCACAGAGTTTCACTCGCGGGAAAGCGATGCAACCGCCATAATGCTGACACATGGGCCTGAACAAACTGGACCTGGCGATTGTTGCCCTGTACCTGGTGGCGATTACTTTGTTCGGCCTGCGGTTTCGCAAGCGCCATCGCTCACTGCGCGACTACTTCCTCGCGGGACGCGATATACCCTGGTGGGCCATTGCTCTCTCGATCGTGGCCGCCGAAACCAGCACGCTGACCATCGTGAGCATTCCCGGCCTGGCTTATGACACCAATCTGACGTTTCTGCAGGTGGTCATGGGGTACGTACTCGGGCGGGTGATCATCAGTTTTCTGCTGCTGCCCCACTACTTTCGCGGCGATCTGTATACCGCCTATCAGCTGATCGAACGGCGCTTTGGGCGCCGATTGCGGTCGCTGACCGCAGGCCTGTTTCTACTGACGCGAGCCGCCGCCGAGGGAGTACGCGTTTACGCCGTTTCCATCGTTGTCGGCATCGCATTGGGGACGGGGCAGGTCGCCTCCATCGCCATTATTACCGCCTTGACCCTGATCTATACCTTCGAGGGCGGCCTGGCGGCGGTGATCTGGACGGACGTAGTGCAGACCGCCATCTATATCGCCGGGACGCTCGTGGGAGTTTTCACCATCGCGCATCTGGTGCCCGGCGGTTGGTCGGCAATTCACGATGCGGCGGCCACTGCCGGCAAGTTGCGGGTGTTCGACTTCCGGACAAGCTTCACTTTGCCCTACACCTTCTGGGCTGGAGTGATTGGCGGAACTTTTTTTACCGTCGCCAGTCACGGGACCGATCAACTGATCGTGCAACGGCTTCTCGCAGCGCGTAATGAAAAGCAATCCGTGACCGCGCTGATTTCCAGCGGCGTAGCGATTTTTCTTCAGTTTGCCCTCTTCCTGCTTCTTGGTGTAATGCTTTGGGCGTTTTATCGAACGCCCTCGGCTAGTTTCGGCAAGTCCGACTACATCTATCCCAGGTTTATCGTCAATCAGTTGCCGCACGGAATCTCCGGCCTGCTGATTGCCGCCATCCTGGCAGCTGCCATGTCGAACCTGAGCGCAGCACTCAATTCGTTGTCTTCCAGTTCGATCATGGATTTCTATCTTCGTTTCCGGCCGGAGGTCGACGAACAGCAACGCATGCTCCTGTCGCGGCTCTCGACGGTCATTTGGGCGGCAGTGTTGTTTGCGCTCGCCATCGTAGCGTTGCGTAAAGCCGGACGTGTCGTCGAGGTGGGTTTGCAGATCGCCTCGGTAGCGTATGGCGCCCTGCTGGGAGTGTTCCTGCTCGGCGTTCTCACGCGGCGCGCCAATCAATCCGGAGCAATGTTAGGGATGGCTTGCGGATTTGCAGCGGAATTGTACCTATGGCGGTGGACCCACGTGCCCTGGACATGGTGGGTCATGATCGGCACGGCGGTGACGTTTGTCGTGGGATACGCGGGCAGCATGGCGACGTCCGCTGGAAAGGCAACCAGCTAAACTGCGCAGACCGGCGCGTGCCGAGAATGCAAAGAGAACCATGAGCGACGTTTCACTTTCACTGGGCCGTGACCATCCTGAGCTTTCTCGCGATCTTGGGGTGAGCCAGGCTACATCGGTTGTGGTGGGAACCATCATTGGCAGCGGAATATTTCTCGTTCCCGCAGAGATGATGCAAGCGGTTGGCTCGGCCGGCCTGGTTTACCTGGCGTGGCTGGTCGGCGGCGCGCTCTCATTCTTTGGAGCCCTCACCTACGCCGAGTTAGGCGCCATGAAACCGCAGGCCGGCGGTGAGTATGTGTATGTGCGCGACGCCTACGGTCCGTTGGCCGGATTTCTTTATGCCTGGACCTGGTTCATCGTCGCCAAGCCCGGCACGATCGCCACGGTCACCACGGGACTGGTGCGGATCTTGGGTACATTTCCCATCTTCTCCTTTCTCCCGCACGACGCACTCTCCTTTCCTTTCGCCATCACCTGGGGCCAGATCATTGCGATTGCGGCAGCGATCTTAATCTCGTTCCTCAACTATCTCGGAGTCAAGAAAGCAGGAGAATTCCAGCTTGTATTCACGATCCTGAAGGTCGTCATCATTCTTGGCATCGTCGCCGTGTGCTTCGGCGCCGCCTCTGGCACCTGGGCACACTTTGCCGGACGCTACGCTGGGGCTAAGGGCGGAATTGCCGGCTTCATGGCGGCTTTAGTGGCGGCCCTCTGGGCCTATGACGGATGGAACGATCTCAACATGGTAGCAGGGGAAGTGAAGCGGCCTGAGCGTAACATACCGGTTGCGCTCATCGTTGGCGTGGCCACAGTGGGAGCTTTATACATTTTGATGAACGCCGCGGTGCAGTATGTTCTGCCGGCAAGCGCCATCGCGGGATCTCCCCGGCCCGCGTCCGACGCAGTGGCCGCCGTCTTCGGGGGGATGGGAGGCGGCATTCTCGCCGCCAAGATCGTTTCCTTCGGCATGGCGGTTTCCATGCTGGTAACTCTGAATGGTTCGATCATGAGCGGCGCACGCGTCCCTTTTGCGGTAGCACGGGATGGCTACTTTTTTCACGCTCTCGCCGAGGTTCACCCGCGGTTTCACACGCCTGCCGTGGCGATCGCGGTGCAGGCGGCGTTATCGATTGCGCTTCTGCTGTTGGGAGGGAGTTTTCGGCAATTGTTTTCCCTCACAATTTTCGCCGAGTGGTTATTCTATATGATCGCCGGCAGCACAATTTTCGTCTTTCGCCGGCGCGATCCAGCGGCCGTTCGCCCCTACCGTGTTCTGGGATATCCTCTGGTTCCCGCCGCGTTTGTTGCCGTCGCTGCCATCCTGCTCTACTACACTTTCCGGGAGAATTGGCCCAATTCTCTGTATGGAACACTGGTTATTCTGGCTGGCATTCCGGTTTTCTCCTGGTTTTCCCGGCATCGCACCGAAGCAAGACTGCGGTAAGGCTGGCTGTGCAGCCGATTCGGAACTAATTCCGAGATTGATTTTCATCGCGTTACCTTAGGTCAAGAGCCGTGGACACGTTTACCCCCTGTCCTATCTCCCGTATCGTGAAGCTTCCAATCCCGGTCCCCTCCCTCGGCCGGGGTCCCCTTTGGAGAGAACGAATCCATGGCTATGCAGCAACGCGGGTTTCAGCTGGGTATTCTGCCCGAGCGGAAGATCGATCGCCGGGCGGTCATCACCGGCTACACGTTTGTCGTGGTGATCATCCTGATCATCATCAATATCGGATTGCTGCTGCCGGAGCATCTCCAGCTCAAGCAGTATCGCATTACGGAATTGATCCCGCTGCCGGCGATGAGGCCCGAGCCCGCGCCGATTAAGCGTACGCCTGTCAAGGCAAAGCTGTTGCCAGCCGTAAAAATTCCCGTATTCGAGCAGCCAAAACTCATTGTTCCGCGTGAGGTTCGCCACGCTGCTCCCGAAAAGGTAGAAGCTCCCAAAGTGGTGATGAACCAGTTTGCGGCACCGCAATTGAAGATAACCGCCGGCGGCGCCCGTCCTCAGTTGCTGCACGTCGGCGACTTCCAGGGTAGCTCCGTTGCTCCCACGGTGAATACAGCCGTACAGAAAGTGCAAACCGGCGGATTCGGGGATCCCAACGGACTGCAAGGAACCGGAAAACAAGGCGCGAAGCTCTATGCCGCGCAGACCGGCTCGTTCGATATGCCGGCCGGGCCGGGACAAGGTAACGGGTCGGGGGGAGCCAAAGGAATCAAAGGAACGGTGGCCAGCGCCGATTTCGGAAATGGAATCGCAACCGGTGGCAACGGCGACGGCCGCAGCAACGGACGTGGCAGCGGAGTTGCAACAGGCGGTTTCGGCTCCGAGCAGGTGGTGCATGGCGGCCCCAAGATACAAGCCGGCTCGGGCCCAACGACTACTCCAGTGGAGATCACGTTCAAGCCCAACCCGGCTTACACGGAGGAAGCTCGCAACCTGAAACTGGAGGGCGAAGTGCTCCTAGAGGTGAGTTTCAGCGCCAACGGAACCCTGCATGTGAACCGCGTGGTTCGCGGTCTGGGCCATGGCCTGGATGAGGCGGCTATCACCGCCGCTAACAAGATGCGCTTCAAACCGGCATTGCGAAACGGGCAGCCGGTGGATTCAACCGCGATTGTGCATGTGGTCTTTCAGCTCGCGTATTAAAGCAGTGCCCAGTTGCCGGTGGATGCGGTTAGGAAACGCTGGGAGATACGAAGCCTGGTTACAAATCTTGGACAGTATCTGGCAAGCGAATTGACCGGGTACTGAAAGCTGGGAAGTGACAACTGGTTTCTTGGAGAAGAGAGTCATGCGTACTAGGAATTGTTTTCTTACGGCGACGCTGCTGGTATCGTTGGGCGCCGTCGCACAGCAGCCATCCACTTCACAGCCGTCAACCCAAGCGGATGCCTCGGTGGCCACGCCAGCGCCCCAACCGGATTCGGCGTCGCAGGCTCATGCCTCGACCGCCCCGGCTCCTCCGGTTTCGTCGCTGCCCCAGCCGACCACCATGGACCAGGTGGTGGACCGTTTCATCGAGCGCGAGCACGGACTGATCAAGGCGCTTTCCGACCGCACTCCCGTGGTTGAGACCTATCTTCAGAATCTCACCGCCGACCCGCAGCTCGGTCCGGTGCCCAGCGGCGACCACTATTTTCTGGGCCGCATGGACATGGGCGAAACCGTTGACCGCAAGGACTATCTGAAGGAACAGGATAAGAACATGCAGACCCGCCTGCTGGGCGGCTTTGAGAAACTCTTCAAAGTGCAGTATCAGCCCCTGGGCTTTTCCTGGATGGTCTACGCCGACCGCAACGATTTCGATCGCCAGCATTATGACTTCCGTTATGTGCGCCGTGAATTCCTGGGGGATGTGCGTTGCCTCGTGTTCGATGTCACTCCCAAGAAAAACTCGGGCAAGGGCCGCTTTCTCGGCCGCATCTGGGTGGAAGACCAGGGCTGGAATATCGTGCGGCTGAATGGAACCTACGCTCCCGCCCCGCACAACTCCTACTTCTTCCACATGGATAGCTGGCGGTTGAACCTGATTCCCGGCTACTGGGTACCGTCTTACATCTACAGCGAAGAAGGCGACTTCAGCGCGGGCGTGAAGAACAAGCTGGCATTCAAGGCGCAGACCCGCATCTGGGGCTACGACTTGAAGAAAAACGACAATGCCGACGAACTGACCCAAATCCGCGTCGATAGCGTGAAGGACGAGAGCGCTTCGGCGCAGGACGCTTCACCGCTGCAGGCCGAGCGGGAGTGGCAGCAACAGGCGGAAGATAACGTAATCGAACGGCTTACCCGCGCTGGCCTGCTCGCGCCAGAGGGCGATGTTGACCACATTCTGCAGACAGTGGTTAACAATCTCGAAGTCACCAACAACATCGATTTGCCGCGGCCGGTCCGCACTCGCGTTCTGCTCACGGCTCCGCTGGAAACCTTCAGCGTGGGCAACACCATCATCATCAGCCGCGGACTAATCGACGTGTTGCCCGACGAGGCCAGTCTGGCCGCCGTCCTGGCTCATGAACTGGCACACATTGTCCTCGGCCACAACCTCGGCAGCAAGTATGCCTTCAACGACCGCATGTTGTTTTCCGACGACGCCACCTACAGCAATCTCGGCTTTAAACACATTCCCGAAGAGGAAGCGGCCGCCGACAAGAAAGCGATCGAACTTCTCAAAAATTCGCCCTACGCGCAAAAACTTGACAGCGTCGGACTCTTCTTGAAGGCACTGCAGGCGCGGGCTCCGCAGCTCAGCGCTTTGCTGACCACACACCTGGGCAACCCTCTGACTGATAATGGCACGGTAACGCGACTGTCGAGTCTGATGTCGCTCGGCCCCGCGCTCGACATGAACAAGCTGGATCAGATCGCAGCCTTGCCCCTCGGCGGGCGTGTGAAGATCAATCCGTGGAACGACATGGCGGAAATGGTAAAGACGGCCCCCGTCGCCATTACCTCGGCCCGCGACAAGATGCCGTTTGAGGTCACTCCGTTCTATCCCCGTCTGGAACGCTACGGCGCGGCCAACGCCGCGAATGCACCGACTACCGCGGCTAACGCGAGCACTACCAACTAGGCTAACCTTAACCACAAGTTGCAGTAAGCGATGGCTGGGATCCGGAAGTCAATTCCGGGATACCCAGCCTTCGCATTTAGTCGCCAATCTCAATAGCCGCTCTACTTCGTATCTGCCCCCAAGCCATCGTGCTGGTGATAGTTCGGATACAGCGGCCGCTTGTATTCCGGCAGCGGATGTTCTTTCAATTCCTGCATCACGACCTCAATCGCCTTGTCCAGTTGCGCATCATGGCCCTCGCGCCACGCTGCCGGATCGAGATCGACATCGTAGTCGGGCGCCACGCCATGATTCTCCACTTCCCATTCGCCCTTCAGGCCATAAATGGCGGCGCGAGGTGCTGTGACGCGGCCACCATCGATCAATTCGGGATAGCCGCCAATACCGACCAGTCCGCCCCAGGTTCGCTTGCCAATCAGCGGGCCGATCCCAGCCTTGCGGAAATACCAGGGCAGCGCGTCGCCTCCGGAACCTGACATTTCGTTGATGATCATCACCTTAGGGCCGTAAATTGCCTCCGACGGACTGGACCAGTCGTGCCCCTCGCGGGTTACGACCTTGCTCATGATCGGGCGCTTTAGATAATCAATGATGTAATCAGCGAGCTGGCCGCCTTCGTTGAAGCGCTCGTCGATAATCGCTGCCTCTTTCCCAACCTGCGAAAAAAAGTAGCGGTTGAAGCTTGTGTAGCCCTCGCCGGCGGTGTTCGGCACATAGACGTAGGCGACTCGGCCTCCCGTGGCCTGGTCGACTTTGCGCCGGTTGCTTTCGGTCCAGTCCAGATGCCTCAGGCCTTCTTCGCTGCCCACTGGGACGACCGTAACTTCCCGCGAGTCTTTCCCCGCCGGATCGGGCCCAACCTTCAGCACCACCTGCTTTCCGGCCGTTTCTTCAAAGAAACTGTAGATATTGTCACCGGAATGCAGTTCGCGTCCGTTCACCGCAAGGATGTAGTCCCCTGCCTTCACGTTCACTCCGGGCTGTGTCAGAGGAGCCTGCAGGTCAGGATTCCAGTTTTCGCCGTCGTACACCTTGGCGACGCGGTAGCGGTCATTCTCCAGGCTATAGTCGGCGCCCAGCAGCCCGCCGGGCACTTTCTTCGGCTCGGGATGTTCCCCGCCTCCTACGAACATGTGGCCAACCGTCAGCTCCCCGAGACACTCATTAAAGAGATACGTAAGCTCACTTCGCGAAGCGATTCCGGCGAGATAGGGCTCGTACTTCTTCTTGGCCTTTTCCAGATCGAGGCCGTGGTAGTGCGGATCGTAGAAGAAATCGCGCTCAATCCGCCATGTCTCGTCATAGATTTGCTTCCACATGGGGCGAGGCTCCACGTAGACTTGCCAGCCGTCGAGCTTCAGCGGTCCGATCCCAGGTTTTGGCGGACCGCCGGGAGCAGGCGGTTCATCGGCAGAGGCCGTCGCCCACGATTCGCCTTTGCGATAGAGGATCTTCCCCCCGTCAAAGGAGACCGCGTAGTCATTCACATCGTCCAGGAATTTGTCGACTTTGCGCTTGCTCAAATCGAACTTCTGAATGGTCTGCGGAAGATTGTCGCCCTCTTCGTCGGTAATGACTGTCGGTCCTTCCGAGAGAAACAGGATTCCCGACTTGCCGGTTAACAGATTGACATAGTTCTTGGCGGGGATCGGCAGAGCAAGAATACGTTGGCCGATTCCTTCGAAGTCGATTTTCACCGCAACGGGCTCTTCTTTTTTATCTTTGTCTTTGTCGGCCTTAGCGTTTTTATCCGTGTCCTGGTCTCCTTTATTCTCTTCCTTCGGTTTTTCCTCGTCGCTCTCCGGAGCCAGCGGCGATTTCTCATCTTTACTCAATACGGCCACATACACGCTGCGCGTGACGGGACGGTTATCACTGGTCATGTCCAGACCGGCCGTGGAAAGTGCCACGTCCGTGGATGCAGTGAAGTAGAGATATTTCCCGTTCTTGTCGAAAGCGGGATAAAGCGCATCGCTCATCCCGTCCGTCATCTGAAAAAACTTTTCCTGCTCCAGCGAGTAAACAAATACTGCGTGTTGTCCGCTGGGAAGCTGCTTGGCGTAGGCAATCCATTTGCTGTCGGGCGCCCAGGTTTGGCCAAGAACCGTAGGACCGAATCCCCCGAAATAGTCGGTATCGACGAGCTTGGGCTTCGGATTCTCCAGGTCGATATACCAGAGATTCAGGCGCTTGTCGGAGTATGCAATTTTCTTGCTGTCCGGCGACCAGGCCGGTTTGTAGAAAAACGAAGGCGGATTTCCCAGGTTGATGTGCCGCACCTCGCCCATGCCGCCCTGGTCGCGAATACACAGTTCGTATTCGCCCGATTCATCAGAAAAATATGCGATCGACTTGCCGTCGGGCGACCAGGCAGGATCGCGATCCGCGACCGCGGGACTGTGCGTCAGGTTGCGGATATCTCCTTTGTCGGTAGGCACGGTGAAGATTTCCCCCCACGCTTCGAACAGAGCGCGAGCGCCGGTCGGAGAAATGCCGAAATTCTGGATTCGCTTCGGGTTAACCTTGGCGAAATGCGGGCGTACTGCGTCCAAATCGCCAGCCACGTGAATGTGAATTGTCTTCGTTTGATGCGTATTCAAATCGTAGAGCTTGATGGCTCCAAACTGCTCGATCACGATCGCGTCTGGTCCCGCGGACGCCGTCTTGAAATCGAGGCCGTCGCTGTGCAGCGCCTCGGAAACCTGTTTGCTATTCGTGTCGTAGACGAACAGGCTCACGGGGCCGTCGCGGTCGGAAAGGAAGTAAATCTTGTCGCCCACCCACATCGGGTAGTGATCGTTGGAGTTATCGCGCGGAACCTTGATGACGCTGGAATCTTTCAGGTCGGCAATCCAGATGGGCGTGGTCTGGCCGCCATGGTAGCGTTTCCAGGCCGCCTGCCATTGAATGTGAGGAACGTACGCCAAGTGAGTACCATCAGGCGAAAACGACGCCTCGGCGCCGATGGGAATAGGAATCTCCGTGGGAAAGCCGCCATCGACGGGCACAGTGTACAGCTGGAATTCGAAATGCCGGAAACTGTTGCCCCAGGACATGAAGAGAATTTTATTGCCGTCAGGCGTCCAGCCGAGGACGATCTCATCCGCCGGATGATAGGTGAGGCGTTTGGGCACGCCACCGGCTGCGGGAACAACGAATACATCGCGGCTGCCGTCATATTCGCCCGTGAAAGCGATCATGGTTCCATCGGGCGAGAAGTGTGGATCGGTTTCATCGCCCACCGCCGAAGTCAGGCGGCGTGCGTCTCCGCCGTTGCGATCCACGATCCACAGATCGCCTCCATAGTTGAAGACAATTTGCGTGCTGCTGACGGTGGGATCGCGCAGCAACAGCGGAGGATCGCTCTGTGCCGCGGCATAACCAAAGGAGGAGACTAACGTGAAAGCAAGAATCCCCAGGAGAAACTTGCGCATGATGGAGGCTCCTGAAACGGGCATGAAAAAGCGAAGAGGAATCTTAGTGCCCGGCACCGCCAAGAATCAACCTTTCATGCGGGTTGTCGCAGGGTCTTCCGATCAGTACACTCTCTCTGGCACAAGGAGCTTCCATGGGAAAGAGAATCAATTGCAGTCTTAGCGGGCTCGCCCGGCGAGCGCGCACGGGTTCTTCGGTCATCGCGGCTTTAATTGTTGGATTATGCACCATCTGGTGTCCGTCCGCCTTCGCGCAAGCTTCGTCCGCTGAAAGCCTGCCCAGCGAAATGCCGGGGACCTTTTCTCCCGTTACCAGCGGCTTCGAATACGTCAAGCGCGACGTGATGATCCCCATGCGTGATGGTGTGAGACTGCACACGGTCATCGTGATCCCTAAAGGGGCGACGAAGGCTCCCATGCTGCTGACGCGCACGCCCTACAACGCCAGCGAACAAGTCAGTCATGCCGCCAGCCCGCACCTCGGTCCAATCTTGTACGGGTACGACAATGCCACGGATGTAATTCTCGATGGCGGGTACATCCGCGTGATTCAAGACGTGCGCGGCAAGTACGGCTCCGAAGGCGACTACGTCATGACGCGCCCTTTGCGCGGTCCTCTGAATCCCACGCAGGTCGACAACTCCACCGACACTTATGACACGATCGATTGGCTGGTAAAGAATGTTCCTGAGAGCAATGGAAAAGTCGGGGTTCTTGGCATTTCCTACGACGGCTTTACCACGCTGATGGCCATGGTGAATCCGCATCCAGCGCTTAAGGTGGCCGTGCCGATGAATCCCATGGTCGATGGCTGGATCGGCGACGACTGGTTCCACAACGGCGCATTCCGCGAACAAAACATGCCTTACATCTACGAGCAGGAGGCGACCCGCAGCAACGAGGATCCCTGGTGGAGCGGCCAATTCGACGATTATGACCTGTACATGGATGCGGTGAATGCCGGCGACCTTGGCCGCAGTCACGGCATGGAGCAGCTGGGGTTTTGGCGCAAGTTGCTGGCGCATCCCAGCTATGACGCGTGGTGGCAGGAGCAAGCTATGGACAAAATCCTGGCCGCGCAGCCGCTGAAAATTCCAACCATGCTGGTCGACAGCCTCTGGGATCAGGAAGATATCTACGGCGCGCCTGCGGTTTACAAAGCTCTAAAGGCTCGAGAGGAGAATAAAGACAAGCTGTTTCTCGTGATGGGTCCCTGGCATCACGGGCAGGAAATCGGCAACGGCAGCCGGCTGGGCGCAATCAACTTTAACAGCGATACCGGCTTGTACTTCCGCATGAAGATTCTGAAGCCGTTTCTCGATCAATACCTCAAAGACGGCGCACCCAAGGCCGATATCGCGCCCGTGAACGCATTCGAGACCGGCGCCAACAAGTGGGAGCGCCTTTCAACATGGCCTGCCGGCTGCCCGAGTGGCTGCACCATCGAGGACAAACCACTGTATCTGAAAGCTGGGCTGAAGCTGAGCTTCGACGCGCCCGCGACAGGAGACAAGCCGTTTGAAGAATACGTCTCCGATCCTGCCAAGCCCGTGCCATTCCGCGCCCGGCCCATTCAGCCGGTCGGATACACCGGCCGGTTCACCTGGCCCGAGTGGCTGGTGGACGATCAGGGTGAAGCCTCCGGCCGCCCCGATGTTGTAGCCTTCACGTCCGACGTTCTGACCGAACCACTGAAGATCAGCGGTCAGCCGGTGGCAGACCTGATCGCCTCCACCAGCGGGACTGATTCTGACTGGGTGGTCAAACTGATCGACCTGTACCCGGACGAAGTCGCCGGAGACGAGCAGATGGGCGGCTATCAGCTCATGATTTCAGCTGACATTTTCCGCGGACGTTATCGCGAAAGCCTGGAATCGCCAAAGGCAATTACCCCGGATAAACCCCTGCTCTACAAATTCACTTTGCCCACGGCAAACCATGTCTTCCTGCCGGGACACCGCATCATGGTGCAGATTCAGTCGAGCTGGTTTCCGCTGTATGACCGGAATCCGCAAACCTTCGTGCCCAACATTTTCTGGGCGAAACCGGGCGACTATCGCAAGGCCACCCAGCGGATTTATCACGAGCAGGGAGAGGCGAGCTTTGTGGAATTGCCGGTGGTGCAGATGCAGTAGCGCGCAGACTCGGCAGCTACTGTTCTCGTGTTGGCTTTCCCTTCCCCGGCAAGCCAGCCGGGTTCTCGTGCGTGCGCTCGCGGAAGGTGCCTTTCATCCCTGCAGCGAGCTTGACGCTCGATTCTCCGAATCTATCGCGCAAGCGGTCTGCGGCCGCCAGAGCATCTTTCCAGCGCCGCTCGCGGCCGCCTTCGAGCAGATTCAACTGATCCGGTTTTGCGCCGGTCAACGATCCGGCGTGCACGCCCAGCAGGCGAACCTGCTGTCCCGGTTTCCAGTTCCTGCGGAATAACGTGCGGATCTGGTCGAAGATTTCCGTGTCAAGCTGTGTGGGAACAGGAAGTGTGTGGGCGCGCGTGATCGTCGTGAAATCCTTGTAGCGCAGCTTGAGCTGAATAGTTCGCGCGTAAAAATCGCCTTCGCGCAAACGACGCCCCACCATCTCCGACAATCGCATCAGCGTGGCCTCCAATTGATTCCGATCAGCCGTGTCGTCGTTGTAAGTGTGTTCATGGCTGATCGACTTGGCTTCAACTTCGGCGCCGACTTCGTTATCGAACCATCCACCGGCATCCTCGCCGCGCGCTTTCCCGGCGAGCGCCAGTCCCCATTTGCCAAAGCGTTCTTCCAACTCTCCTTCATCCAGTTTTGCCAGATCGCCAACCTTCCGGATGCCAAGATCGTGCAGATTCTTTTCCATCACCTTGCCGACGCCTGGAATTTCGCGCACATCAAGAGGCGCGAGAAACCTGGCCTCTTCGCCCGGCACAATCCACAGCGCTCCGTTGGGCTTAGCCTGCGCCGAAGAAACCTTGGCGATGAGCCGCGATGAGCCGATACCCACGGAGCAATTCAGCTGGGTCTGCGTTTTCATCCGCTCATGCAAAGTGTTCGCAGCCTTCAGCGGAGGCCCGTGCAGCCGAAAGGTTCCCGTCATATCGAGATAGGCCTCGTCGATTGAGGCCATTTCGACCAGAGGTGAAAACGAAGTCAGCACAACAAACACCTTCTCGGAGCATTCGCGATAACGCTCGGGATGTCCGTCGACAAAGATGGCCTGAGGGCACAGTTTCGCTGCGGTGCGGAGCGGCATGGCGGAGTGCACTCCGAACTTGCGTGCCGCGTAAGAGGCCGCAGAGACTACCCCGCGCTCATTTCGCTGCCCGCCCACCACCACCGGCTTGCCTTTTAAGGAAGGATCGTAGAGTTCCTCCACGGAGACAAAAAAGGCGTCCATGTCGACGTGGAAGATGGTGCGCGGGAAAGCCGGGTTGGAGAGAGCCGCGGCCATACTGCGAATTTTAACAGCCCAAGTTGCGGCGAAGAACCGTCGAATGCAATCGCACTACTGAAGGCGCTCCGCTGATAGAATGCGCCCATGAGCAGGCGCATTCTGAGCGTGTCAGCCCGCATTCTGTTCTTTGTGTGCGGAGCGGTATCGCTTGGGACTGGCACTATTTATGCGCTCATGCGGGGCGAGGATTTGCCGGCCCAGAGGGACTGGTTTTTTTTCACGGCCGCGCTCGGCCTTCTTGGCGGTTTCAGCGCTGTGGTCGCACTTTTGCCTCGTTCCTGGATCGCCCGGATCTGCAGAAGGGAGCGCGACGATGAATCTTTATTCTCGTTGCCCCTGAAGATGCTGGCCCTTTTTGCGGCAATTTTCTACCTCTTGGCGGCAGGCGCCTTCTCTACGCCGCACACCTGGAATCTGGATCCCTTGCTCCTGTTGTCACTGTGTCCGATGTATGTGGTCCGGATGACGCTCGATCCTCCAGCTGTCGGCATCTTTTTCATCTTGGCGCCAGTAAATGCCGCGACCTACGGCGCGCTCGGGGTCACGTTAGGATATAGCCTGTTAGTCTTTCGCAGACCACATTGAGAAGCCTTTCAGGCAGGCACGCCAGCCAGGGCTTTATCCGGAGTCAAAGGCGCTCCTCGCATTTGGCGCACCCGCTCGTAAATCTTGCCGTACTCGCGCGCAGAGGCAGCCCAAGAAAAGTCCTTGTTCATGCCGTTGCGCATAAGCGCCTGCCATGAAGTCTGGTCGCGGAACGCCTGGAGCGCTTGCTTGATCGTGGCCAACAAGGCCTCTCCGTTGTATTCCACGAACTTGAAACCAGTTCCTCTGCCCGAGCGCGCGTCCCACGGCTCGATCGTGTCGTCGAGGCCGCCCGTGGCGCGCACGATCGGCACGGTGCCGTACTTGAGGCTGTAAATCTGGTTCAGTCCGCAGGGCTCGTATTTCGAGGGCATCAGGAACATGTCGGCCCCGGCTTCGATCTTGTGCGCGATCGCGTTGTCGTAGGCAACCTTCACCGCGATCTTGTTGGGAAACTGCTTGTTGAGCCGGAGGAACAACTCTTCATAAGTCTTATCCCCCGCACCGAGAGCGACCACGATCATCTCTTCGCGCGCCAACCGATCCATGATCTGAGCAATCAAATCGAAGCCTTTTTGCGCTGCGAAGCGGGAAACGATACCGATCACCGGCAATTTCGCGTCCGCATTGGCGACGCCAAATGTGGTCAGCAGGTCCTGCTTGCATTGGGCCTTACCCGACAAATCCTGCGGCGAGTACTTGGCGACGATGAACTTGTCCATATGCGGGCTCCACTCGTCGTAGTCCACACCGTTGAGAATGCCGGTCACGGTCGAGGCCCGGCCGTGCAGCACGCCTTCCAGTCCAAACCCGTATTCCGCTGTCTGAATCTCCTGGCTGTATTTTTTGCTGACGGTGGTGATGTAGTCCGAATAGGTCAGAGCGCCTTTGAGAAAGTTCACCTGGCCAAAGAATTCCATCTTCGACATGGTGAACAAATCCCACGGCAGCATCAGCAGCGGCAGAGTATCGGGCGGGAACAAGCCCTGGTAGCCCATATTGTGAATGGTGAAAACCGTACCCGCATCGCGAAAGGCAGGGTCTTCGGCGTACACCGTGCGCAGCAGCACCGGTACCAGAGCAGACTGCCAGTCATGGCAGTGAAAAATCTGCGGCGCGCCCACGATTTTTGCAGCCTCCAGAACCGCCCGCGAGAACAAGGCGAAGCGCTCGGCGTTGTCCGGATAGTCTCCCGCAGGCGTTCCGTAAAGCGCATCGCGCTCAAAAAACTCGGGGTATTCGACAAAATAAAAACGCACACCGGAGTGGCCTCCCGCGGTTACCACCGAAGCGAAACGGTACTTGTCGTCGAAGGGAATGGTGATGCTGCGTACCACCGTGACCGGATCAACCAGCTTGGTTTGCTTGTAGCGCGGCAGAAAAACGCTCACCTGATGGCCGAGCGCGGCCAGAGCGCGAGGCAGCGCGCCCACCACGTCGGCCAGGCCTCCGGTCTTGGAGAACGGCACACCTTCAGAAGCGACAAATGCGATATGCATGAATGCAAATCCTCCGGACTGCCCGCATTCTGCGGGCGCACGCTATGATGGATATGTATTGCGGGCCCAGACGCTCGCGGCCCGCTCATCGGGCTTAGGTTTCAGTCTAATGCGCTAAGAAACGAGGGTCAACGTGCCCAAGGTCGTATCCACTCGCCGTCCCAAACATAAGCCCAAGCTGGGACAGCATTTCCTGGTCAGCGAGAATTATGCCTTAGAGATTGTTGACGCGCTGGGCGACGTTTCGCAAAGCACGGTTCTGGAAATCGGACCCGGGCGCGGCGTTCTCACCTCCCTTCTGGCCAGCCGCGTTCGCCGTCTTATTGCGGTCGAAGTGGATCGCGTGCTGGCAGCGCAACTTCGGCTGAAATTCGCCATGGCGCGCAACGTGGAGATTATCGAGGCCGACATTCTCTCCATCGACTTCGATTCCCTTTTTGGACCCAAGCCGGGCTTGGGCCAGCCGGGCTTAGAATTCAAACCCGCTCCTGTGAAAGTGGTAGGCAATATTCCCTATTACATAACTTCCGACATTCTGCTGCGACTATTCGATTACGCGAAGTACTTCGAGAGCATCGTTATTCTCGTGCAGCGTGAGGTGGCCGACCGCGTTGCTGCCGCCCCTGGAACTCGCGACTATGGTCTGCTCTCGGCCACCGCGCAACTCAATGCCTCCGTGGAAAAGCTCTTCACCCTGCCGCCGGGAGCATTCGCACCGCCGCCAAAGGTGCACTCGACGCTGCTTCGGCTCACGCTCCGGCCCCGCCAGGAAGAACTGGGTGTCTCGGGCGATGGCTTCGTGGATTTTCTCAGGCTTTCTTTCGGACAGAAGCGCAAGACGCTGTGGAACAATCTCAAATCGAATTATGAAGAACGGCTCCTGCGGGCGGCATTGGCCGAAGCAAGAGTCAAGCCCACGGCCCGCGCGGAAACCTTAAGCCTGGAAGAAAACGCCGCCTTGTTCCGCGCCTTGCGTCACGCTGCGAGCCGGTCGTAGCATTAGTTGTCAGCCCTGCCTGATCGGAGGGCCTATGGCTGCCACCACACTCCGCTATCCTGCCGTTGCCGGACGCTTCTATCCCCGCGACCCCTCTGACTTGCGCTCGGACGTCTTGAGCTACACGGCCCGCCTCTCCGCACAAGCGCCGGCCCGCGCCTTGGGCTGCATCGTGCCGCACGCCGGATACATTTATTCAGGCCATGTTGCAGGCGCAGTCTTTGCCCAGATCGAGATTCCGGAGCAGTGCATCGTGCTATGTCCCAACCACACCGGAATGGGACGCGCCTTTGCCATCATGAGTGAAGGCGAGTGGGAAACCCCGCTGGGGCGTATTCCAATTGACGGCGCACTCGCCACAGCCCTGAAGCAATCATGCCCGCTACTTCACGAAGACTCCGTCGCACACCGCGCCGAGCATGCCATTGAAGTGGAGCTGCCGTTCTTGCAGCTTCGACAGTCCAGGCTTCGATTCGTACCCATTGCGCTGGGGACGCAAATGTTTGAACCTTTGGAGCAGATCGGCCTGGCGCTCGCCAGCGTGATTGCGGCCAGCACGCAGCCGGCCCTGATGATTGCCTCCAGCGATATGAACCATTACGAGTCGGATGCCGTTACTCGCGTAAAAGATGGCAAAGCACTGGAACGTATACTCGCTCTGGACGCACGCGGGTTGCACGAAGTGGTCACGCAGCAGGATGTCAGCATGTGTGGTTTCGGGCCGGCCATCGTGACCATCACCGCCGCGCGAGAGCTGGGAGCAACCTGTGCCAAGCTGGTGAAGTATGCAACCTCAGGTGACGTCTCGGGCGACCGCCAACTCGTAGTCGGCTATGCCGGGGTTCTCTTCCGCTAATCCATCCCCTGCTAATGAATCCTCGAAAAAATCAGGGCGGCCTTTTCAGCCGCCCCAATCGCATCCTGGCATAACGGATGGAAAAGATTCCTCAGCGATGAACGCTTCCTCCGGATGCGTGTCCCGCGGGAGCTCCGCCAGCGTGCACCATCCCACCCCCACCCATGCTTGGGTGCGGTTCGCTGTATTCACCTGCGACCGGATGTCCTGCTCCGAACCCGTATCCGGTATGTGAGGTCGCCGAAAACTGCGGAGTGGAGCGGACTTCCACGAAACCATGCTTCGCCACCTGGCTGTTTAGCTGGTGCAGATTGCCCAGCGATCCTCGTGGAATGCCTAACCCTGCCGAACCGCGATTGACCACCGTCCGCGTCAAAGCGGTCTGCGTCAATACCGGTCCGCCATGTCCAACAACCACCGTCCGCACACCGCTCGAAGGAATGACCGGTGCATGAAAGTGCACTGGTGGGCTGCCAGCAAAACGCGGAACGCCATTCCATCCTCCCCAAGCGCCCGGTTGCCATCCCCAACCGAAGCCCGGGGCGTAAATCCAGCTGCCATAGTAGTAAGGCATCCAGCCCCAGGGATATGCGGATACAAACATGTATCCCAGCCCCGGGTACCACGCCCAGGCGCCGTCCATGAACGGATCCCATCCGACACCGGTAAAGTACGGCTGCCAGAGCATGCCGTAGCCCGGAATGTTGTTATAGGCGCCGTAGTAGTTCAGATCGCTGTAGCCGTACCCGTATGGTGTCGAGTCGTTCTTGGAATATTGTTCGTGGTACTCGAGGGCCTGCTTGTCCCATTCGTCGTACGGATCTTTCTCAAAATTCCTGGCCACCGTGGCCCGGTCGCCGTCATCCACGGCGAAACTGACCATTTTTTTCTTATCCACTTTCACCGCGCCGGAAGGCCCAGCGACTTCGATGTCATTCTTGAAACTGGCCACTTCTGCCAGGCTGGGCGAAGCCGATACCCGAAAATGCGCCGCCTGATTTAGGTCAATCTTTTCCTGGGAGAACTTAAGAGTGAACCGATCTCCGCTCCTCCCCAGCCAGTTGACGTAAGCTTTCCCCTCGACCAGGTTCACCACAGAAATCCGCTGGCCCGCGTCGTTCACTCCCAGCGTGCTGAACTGGACGCTGGTGTTTGGAGTCAGCCGCATCGTACTGCCATCTTCGAACTCTACTTCGACGCGGCCATTGTCTTTCGTGCGTAGCTGTGTGCCCTGCGTAATTGGCAGGTTGAGAAATGCGTTCTCGAAGCCCAATCCAGTATTCTTGTCGATTTGCGCGGTCCCCTGGACGTCGCTCAACCGGACGATGCGGGCCTGTGAACCGGCCAAGGCGGGCAACGCAGAAAGGGCCAATGTGAGGACAGTTAGGAGCGGGAAGCTGAAGCGTGCTTTGCACATAGGCACCCCCCAAAGCTCGAACCAACTCATTAGAACACGATTCCATGCCGGGAGTTGTCAATAATTCGCCCAATCGTGGGCTAGGCAAGATCCAACTTAGAGGTAACATCGGCACTGAGGATTGAGCACTTCAGTTAGCGTCTGGCCGTCGCTTCCGCTTTTCCCATCTCCAGCAGACGTTGCGCCCGCGCCCGCACCACGTTCATGACGGAAGGATCGTCAAAAATCTCCTGCAGAACAGGATTTAGCGCCTCGATCTCGGTTAGTTCGTGGTTTCTGGCCTGAGTTTCCATGCGCTGCAATTCCTCGTCGAGCGCCAGCTTCTGGTAACGGTGGGAATAGGAAAGCGTGCGGCCGTATTCCAGAGTGGCGCCCATGCCCTGAAACAGGGCCGTCAACTGCTGAACCGGCGACACGCTCGAATAGTTGAAACTAGCGCTGTACTTTTTGGCGCCGTCTTCGTAACTCAGTGTTTTCTTTCCGGTAAAAGCCAGCTTGTGATTTCCGGAGTCGAGATTGCCGGCAAAGTAGTGTGTCTGCCTGGCCCAGGCGAAGATGCGGTCGCAGGTCGCAGTCGATATTTGAAACGCGGACTCGTAGAGTTGGTCGGTGGAATCCGCCGATGGTTTGGCGGAGCTTTCGTAGGTTCCGTGTCCGTCCTGTCGGATGGAGATCGAGTAATGGCTAGGCTGGGAGGCGGGAAAATCCAGCGCGAAACTGACGGTGGCCGCGTTCTCGCTGCCCGATTGCTGCGAGTGAAGTTGCAGAGCACCTGCGGCGATGAACAGTAATCCGGCACCGAAAACTCGCCAGGCCCCCATGCTGAGAGAATTATGCCAGACTTTGCCGTAGAGAGATCACCTTCCCCAGAGCGCGCCAGACTGCCGCGCAGCTCCCGCGGCCAAGCCTCGTTGTCTTTGCTGCGTCCCTGCTGTGTGCAGGTGGCAGATGGCAACCGCCAGCGCGTCCGAGACATCCATCGGTTCAGGCGGCTCGGCCAGTCGCAGCAAGCGCGACACCATATGCTGCACCTGCTGCTTCTCCGCCCGCCCGTATCCCACCACCGACGATTTGATCGTAAGCGGCGAGTATTCGGCCACTTCAAGGCCTGCGGCTGCCGCGGCCAGCATCGCGACTCCGCGGATTTGCCCGAGTTTCAGCGCCGATTTCACATTGAGTGCATAGAACACGTCTTCAATCGCGACCTGTTCGGGGCGATGCTCTGCGATAATCGCACCCAATTCTCCGAAGATGCGGGACAAACGGCGCGGCAGCGGGTCCCGGGGCGAAAGTTTGATAGCGCCACAAGCCAGGCAGCAGAGCTTTTCGTGCCCATTCATCTCGACCACACCATAGCCCGTATACTCGCCACCGCAGTCGATGCCCAGAACACGCATCCAGGAAGTGTATCGCAGGACCACGCTTCGTCTATTGCCATCCATGCCACCCGCGAAATCAGCACGCGTGTGTGCCTTTTGAATCGCTTCCATCAGAATTTTGAATTTGCGCTGGCATAAGGAATCCATAAAGATGGCTGTCGATGCTGGCTCTCGCTGTGGAGGTGTGAATTGAGAGAACTCTTCGCGGTGCTTTCCGTTGGTATTTTCGCCTCGTGCGTCGCTTTGGCTCAGAGTCCAGCCAAACCGGCCGACGCCCGGCCAGTAAGCCTCAAAGCCGGAAACCCGAGATCCGCAGCGTCTGCCGCCAAAACCCTTACGGTGGTGGGAAGGGTTGCCGATGACGGCAAGGCCTTCCTGACCGACATCGATACCGAGTGGGCCGTCAGCAACGCCGATGCCTTGAAGGGCTATGAGGGCCGGTTGGCGACGGTGAAATGCTACGTCGATCCCGAAAGCAACCGTCTGCGCGTTGTTTCGGTCAGAACGGCCGAAGACAAATACGCTTCCCGACAAGGCGATTCCGCTTTTCGCCGCTAGCAGGCAGGTAGCCCTCCCCGGCGGTTTTATCGAACTGATGTAGCGGCAACCCGGGCTACGCGAGCGTATGAAACACACCGGTCTCCAGATAAGCCGGCCTCGACCTTCGTGCCGATCGTGATGCAACCAGATTTGGGCACGTCTGCCGGAAAGTGATAATCTAGATTTTCTGAGTGATCGCGCGTCCCGCGCCTGGGTTAGAGCCGGCAAATCCAGTCCTCGCTCGGAGTGCATTCCGTGAAGTTCGCCAAAAACTCAAGCACAGGAGCACACGATGAAAATTGGCATGTTGACCGGTGGAGGCGATTGTCCCGGGCTGAATGCCGTTATCCGCGCCGTGGTGCGTAAAGGCATTTTTACTTATAGCGATGAGTTGCTTGGTTTTCTCGAAGGGTGGCGCGGAGTCCTGGAAGACATGCACATGCCCCTGGACCTTGATACCGTAAGCGGCATTCTGCCTCGCGGGGGAACAATCCTGCGCACCTCCCGCACCAATCCCTCCAAGCGGCCCGACGGGGTTGACCGCTGCCTGGCCTCACTGAAAAAAAACAATATCGATGCGCTGATCGCCATCGGGGGGGACGACACGCTTTCCGTCGCACAAAAGCTCTATGAGAGCGGCGCCAAAGTCATCGGCGTACCCAAGACCATCGACAATGATCTGGGCGGTACCGACTATACCTTCGGCTTCGATACCGCCTGCAACGTAGTCTGCGAAGCCATCGACCGCGTCCACACCACGGCGGAAGCGCATAACCGCGTGATGGTCGTCGAGGTGATGGGACGCGACGCAGGCTGGATTGCCATGTATAGCGGCATCGCCGGGGGCGCCGACGTGATTCTTATTCCTGAGCGTCCTTTCGATGTCGATAAAGTAGCCGAATCGATCCGTCAGCGCCACGAACGCGGCCGTTATTTTTCCATCGTGGTGGTGGCTGAGGGTGCCAAGTTCGCTGAGGAGGGCAAGGGCTCTCCGGTTTTGCAGGATATGGGCAAAGATGAGTTCGGTCACGCAAAACTGGGCGGAGTTGCCAACGTTCTTGCGCGTGAGATTGAGAAGCGCACCGGCTATGAAACCCGCGCCGTCGTTCTCGGGCATATTCAGCGTGGCGGCTCGCCGAGCGCTTTCGACCGGGTGCTGGCCACTCGTTATGGACTGGGCGCGATCGACATGGTTCATCGTGGAGAATTCGGACGTATGGCCGCGCTTCGCAACAATAAGATCGTCTCTATCCCGCTGAAGGAAGCCATCGCCAAGAATCGCACGGTAGATGACGAAATGATCGAGATCGTTGACGGCCTGTTTGAAGGGGTCGGCGTAAAGGAAGCTGCGGGCGACTAGCCAGCCTGCAACCGACACGAAAGACGCCTCTTCTCACGGTCCGTTTCCGCATGAATGAACTTTACCGACATCTTGCCCCATGGTTGCTGACCATCACGGAGGCAATCATGGTTCTGGCTGCGGTGTCGCTCTCGGTGCGGAGCCGTGCGCAGGACCGCGCTCCCCTGTTTGATGCCGTGGAGAAGCGCTTCCAGCGAATCGCGCGCAATCGCCGTCTGGCGATACTGTTTGTCGCCGCCGTCGCTCTTGGCATTCGCGCCATCCTGATTCCGTTATTTGGAATCCCCCTTCCCAACTGGAATGACGAATACAGCTACCTTCTGGCCGCGAATACATTTGTTTCGGGCCGTCTGACGAATCCTACTCATCCGATGTGGATTCATTTCGAAAGCTTTCAGATCATCCAGCACCCGACCTATATGTCGATGTATCCGCCCGGGCAGGGGCTTGTGTTGGCGGCGGGAATCGTTCTCGGCGGCCATCCCTGGATCGGGGTGTGGCTTATCACTGCGACCCTTTGCGCCACGCTCTGCTGGATGCTCCAGGCCTGGTTCCCTCCCGGATGGGCCCTGTTCGGCGGAATTCTTTCGGTCCTGCGTTTCGCGACCTTCAGTTATTGGATGAACAGCTACTGGTGTCCAGCTCTGGCAGCGGCGGGGGGAACCCTGGTACTCGGCGCAATTCCTCGTCTCCGCAAGCATGCCCGTGTCCGTGAAGCAGTTTTGCTGGCTCTGGGCCTCGTCATCATGGCGAACAGCCGGCCCTACGAAGGCTTGGTGTTCAGCATCGCGGTCTCGGTCGGTCTTCTCGTATGGCAGAAGGGGAGCAAGCTACCTCCCCTGCGGCTCTTGTTCCGGCGGGTCGTGCTGCCCGCGACCTGCATTCTCATCGTCGCAGCCGTAGCGACCGGCTACTACTACTGGCGGGTCACAGGGAGCCCATTTCGCATGACCTACGCCGTCAACCGCGAGACCTATGCGGTGGTTCCCTACTTTCTCTTTTTCTCAAAGCGCGCAGTCCCCCAGTACCATCACGCGGTTATGCGTGACTACTATGCCGGATGGGAAGTCCGGCAGTTCGACGAAGCCCGCACTCTGGTTGGCTTTACACGCCGAACCGCCCACAAGATTTTCGAGCTCTGGCGCTTTTATATAGGCCCGGCATTCACATTGCCCCTGATCGCGTTCCCCTGGATCATCCGCGACCGTCGCATGCGCTTAGCGCTTATTGCGGGTTTCATCTTTTGCCTGGGGTGGTTAGTGGAAACATGGACCTTCCCTCACTACGTCGCTCCTGCCACCGGGCTCCTCTATCTCGTGCTGATCCAATGCGCTCGCCATCTGCGCCTGTGGCGCCACAATGGCGCCGCCACGGGGCGGTTCCTCGTCCGCAGCGTTCCGGCAGTCTGTATTGCCATGCTTTTTCTGCGCGGCATCGGCATTGCGGTTCATGCCCCTCTTGAACCGCGCTGGCCACAGGGCAATCTGGATCGCGTAAGCGTGATCGAGCATCTGGACTCCATACCGGGGGCACATCTTGTCATCGTACGCTATGGGCCGGATCACAATGTGGATCGCGATTGGATCTACAACGCTCCCGATATTGACCGATCACGGATTGTCTGGGCCCGTGACATGGGAAGGGAACGGAACATGGAACTGTTACGCTACTTCCGTGATCGACATGCTTGGCTGATGTACGGCGACGATTCTCCACCGGAGCTTGAGCCTTATCCCGTGAACTGAGGTGGAATCTTCTGACTGCCTGTCCCGATCATCCAGGCTCATGGCTCACCCCTAGCCGTGTGCGCGCGCATGGGCTTGTTCTTGCCGTGTGCCTCTGGGCTTTTTATCTCTGGAACATCTCCTCGCCGGGCCTGCGCGATCGCGCCGGTAATCTCAAAGGCACGGACTTTCTTCACTTCTACACACTTGGCTCGCTCGCGCTCGCCCATCGCGGCGGTGATCTCTACGACATGCAGGCGCAGGCGGCCGTGGCCGCGCAACGCGTCCCTGCGGCGGCCGGAATTCGCTACCTGCCTCTTTATCCGCCACAAGTCTCGATTCTCTTTGCCCCGTTGGCCAGGCTCTCCTACGAGTGGGCGTTGATTTTGTGGCTGTGCACCACCACAGCAATCTATGGCCTGTGCATCTATGCGCTCTGGCGCTCCTGCCCCAGCCTGCGCAATGAAGGCCGAACCGTTCTGATTCTCGCCCTCGCCTATCCCGCCTTCTGGCATCTCATCCTGTGGGGACAAACATCCGCCCTCGCGCTGGCACTTTTCACGCTGGCCTTCTTCGCCTTGAAGAACAACCGGGAATTTCTGGCCGGCCTCGCCGCCGGATGCCTCATCTTCAAACCGCAACTGGGCATCGCAGCTGCAATCATTTTCGTTGGCACGCGCCATTGGCGCGTGGTTCTGGGAGCTCTGCTCTCCGCTTGCGCTCAACTTGTGGCCGCATGGGCTTACTATGGCGTAGGCCCGTTGCGCCAATGGATTCTGGCGCTTTCCCGTTTGCCGGAATCGTTTCCACTGCTGGAACCCAAGCCCTACCAAACTCACTGCCTTCGCACCTTTTGGACCATGCTGTTGCCGTGGCCCAGCATCGCCACCGGAGCTTATCTTGTTACTGCACTCCTCGTCCTAGCATTGGCAACCCGCTGCTGGAGCAGGGGCGCTTCCCTTCCTTTGCGCTACTCTGCTCTTCTGCTCGCTACGGTGCTGGTTGCCCCGCACCTGACCGTCTATGATCTCGTGACCCTGGCCCCGGCCTTCCTCCTGCTTTCAGATTGGTGCGCTTCGCACTCCGAGAACAGCATGGGTCAGTGGCTGAAAATTCTTCTCTATCTGGCCTACGCGCTGCCGCTGCTCGGTCCACTCGCCCGCTGGACACACGTGCAACTCAGCGTTCCGGTGATGCTGTTGATCCTGTACTTGATATCTCAACTCGGCGAACCAGCGAGGCAACGCGCGGTGACAATCTGAGTCCGGCTTATTTTCCGAAGAGGAACTGCAATGCTCCTGCAAATCTTCCGGCCCACGCCGACTCGTTGTGCCCGGCGCCCTCCTCGATCACGAGCCGCAACCGCTTCTCCCCCAGCCCGGCGCGGCGCAAAATCCCTGCCAGTTCGCGCACGTCATCGACCACCGTGCGGCTCTTCTCAGGGCTTTCGGCCTCCGCCGTTCCCACAGCTAGGAACACACGCTCGGGCCAGACCCCGACGGCGCGGCTGTCTTTGATCAATTGCCGATGCGACGCCCACAGAGACGGGCTTTCCAGCAACAACCTGCCGATGACTCCCGGCCGCGCCATGATCGTGTAAAGCGCAATCAACGCTCCCAGCGACGAACCACCCAAGCCGGTATTCTCAGGACCGGAGGCGATTCGATAATTACGGCACACAAAGGGCATCACTTCCTTAATCAGAAAATCGGGATAGTGCCGTCCCTGCACGCGCATCATCATGGGTTGCAACGAGCGGTGCGGCATGTATTCGCGAATGCGATCCTTGCCCGCATTATCGATGCCGACAAGGATCATTGAGGCAATCATCGCCTCGCCGATCAGCCGGTCCGCCGCCTCATCGGCTTGCCACTCGACACCGGTGTAGGAAGTCGAAGGCTCAAACAGATTCTGCCCGTCATTCAGGTAAAAAACCGGATAACGCCGGCCTCCGTTCTGTGGTTCCTCGTAACCCGGTGGCAACCATACTCTAAGGAAACGGGTATTGGAGAAGATCCGGCTGCGAAATTCATGCAACCGCAGATCACCCACGGCCTCGGCGCCACGAATCGCGCGAGCGCCAGACATGGCGGCAAACGCCGATGATTGCTTCTCTATTTGCTGGGAGTCTTCCATCAGGAAATCAGAAACGAAGGCCGGAGCTCACAAATCGGATCATCGGTGAGCCTCGCGCCACCGTAGCTGCGCGATGGTTGCCAGCACCGTGATCATCACTATCAAAGCCAGCGAACTCAAACACAAAATGCACCACGTAGTTAGAATGTAAGCCTCGACATAAGTGAGATAGAGAGCAAATGCCAAACCGGCCGCTGCCGTTGCCAGCAGCCACGCTGGCGCTTCTCCACGCGATCGGCATCGCCATGAAAGTACAAGCAAAACTCCGTATCCCGCAACCCCGATGCCGGCAACCGGAATCCCCATCAGACTCGAATAATCGCTACGGTTGACGATATCGCAATCGAACTTCTGGCCCAATTCGCAAAACGAAGTCTTCGACTTCGCGTAATGCCGCTGCAGCGCTACCCCGGAGACGCCGATTCCCGCCGCCGCCACGACCACAATCACCGCGAAGAAAACCCGGCTCCGCGGTTCAGGCCTAACCTCAACCGCGTGGCGAGGATTCGCGACCTCATTCACCGCAGGCTACACCCGCTTCGGTTGCCGAGCTCTTCAACAGAAAACACACCCGGCGCCAGCCCGCCGCCGGGAAATCGCCACGTTGGAAACTCTTTCACTCCCAGCGCCTTGCACCCCTCCGACTCGGCGTGCGAGCCCGGGACCCCACACTCCACATACACAAAGCGATAAGACTTGCCGAGGATTTCTTTTTGCTCGGCGCAATGCGGGCACCAGTACGCGCCGTACATTTTCACCTGTTTGGAAGCCATGCATCGGCCCAGGAAATCGTAACGATGATTCTTGTGATACCAGCCCGCAGCATAAGACGCTCCCAGCAGCAAAAGGATTCCTCCCCAAATCAGAATCTTTCGTGACCCCGGTTCGGCTTCCGCCACTCCCGAGCGCTCCAGTTGCCGCTTACGGCGTTCTTCGGACATGTTTCATTCTTATATCACGCGCTCCTCGCGAACAGACTCTGCGCTCAAGCTACCACGTCCAGCGCTGCGGGCAGCACATCCATGGCCTCGCAGTGAAGAGTCAGCACTTCCCCATCGACCATTACATTCACCGGCGCATCCAGGTCGAAATCCACCCGCTGCGTTCCTTGGCGCTCCGCCAGAGGATGTTCGATGTGCGTCCCGTCGTAGAGTCCCGGCAGGTTGCGGATCAGCCCCAGCCGTCCGATCGGTCCCCAGCGGACATATTCGATCATTCCGCTGTTGATTTCGGCCTTGGGCGCAATCATCATGGTCCCGCCCGTGTACTTACTGTTGTTGAAGCTCAAGAACAGGCACGGACGGCGGTCAAACTCGCTTCGATCTTCCAGGCGGACGGGAAATGGCCGCCGTTGAAACCGGGCCAATGTCAGGAAGATCGAAATCACATATCCCAACTCTCCCCAACCGCTGAAACGCCTCGCCCGCAAGGTAGCGACGTCTGCCGCAAACCCCATGCTCAGCAGGTTGATGGAATAGATCACTCCTCCCCGGTGCTGCAGCCGCAGCACATCGCTCGGCCGGCTTCGTCCCGCAAGCAACGATTCGATGGCATAGTCCACGCCGCGGTCACTGAAATCCCGGAGAAAAGAATTTCCCGTCCCCACGGGCAGGAATGCGAGCACGGGCCGCTCGCCTCCGATCGCCTCGGGGTATAGCCCATTGATAATTTCATACGATGTTCCATCGCCGCCGACGGCGATGAACTTCCGTACCGCCCGCGCATAGGCCTCGCGCGCAATTTTGGTCGCGTCGCCCGGTGCTTCCGTCTCCACGATATCAACAGGGACTCCGCCCGCTCGCAAACGCGCGAGGGCCGGACCAAGCAGTTTGCGGCTTCTCCCTCCGCCCGCCGCCGGATTCACAATTGCAAGATAGGATTGTCCCACGAAGATTGTTCCTGAATGGCCCGGAAAAGATCCGGGGACCCGCTACGCATCGACCAAACCATTGGCCGGGCTGGCATGCTTCTGCAAAGGATCGTCAAAACTCCACCACAGCTGCGCGCGCGGCCGTCTTACCAATCTCTTCTCCCAATTCCTGGCGCTTCACTTTCATCGACGCGGTTCGGGGAAAATCTTTTCCCCAGATCAAATATCCACCTACGCGTTTGAAATCGGGAAGACGCCGGTTGCGCGTGTTAAGCTCTTCCAGCAGAGTGCCGTCAAATTGCTGATTCTGTTCCAGCCGCAGCACCATTACCAGCTGCTCCTTGCCCAACTTGTTGCGCGGCCACAAATAATTCGCGGCGAAAATGCAATATTCCTTGACCGGCAACCCATCGAAAACATTCTCCACATCCTCGGGATAAATATTTTTTCCGCCCTCGGTCACGATCATGTTCTTCTTGCGTCCAAAAAGCTGCAGGTGCCCGGCGCCGTCGAACCGTCCCAAATCGCCCGTCAATAGCCACCCATCCACGATGGTGGCCACAGTCAATTCCGGATCATCCAGATAGTGCGACATCACCGTCTTGCAGCAGGCGGCCACTTCGCCGATGCCCTCTGCATCAGGATTCAGAATTCGCAGATCGACTCCCGGCAACGGCTTGCCCACTGTATCGGCGCGGAACGGTTTCAGGTCATTCAGCGTCAAGGCGGTGCCAGCCTCTGTGAGCCCGTAGCCGTTCACTACGGGAATTCCCAAGTCGTAGAAGAATTGCATGGTGGAAGGCTCCAGGAATGCACCACCAGTGATCAGCGCCAGCAGTTCGCCTCCGAACGCGCGATGCACTTGGGGAAGCAGAGCCCGGCTGAGCTTCACGCGTGGTTCTCGCCTGGTCAGCATCCGGTTGACGAAAATGAGTTGATTCACAATCGCCCGCTTCCACGAAGGCAGTTCGTCTATCTTGGCCCGCAGCCCGCGTTCCAGATTCTTGACGATCATCGGCACCAGCGACACGTAGGTAATTTTGTAGCGCACAAAAGCGTCGCGTACAAACTCCGGACGCAGCGTCCGCAGATGAACCACGCAGGCCCCGCACACGAATGGTCCGATGAATCCCACCATGAAATCGATGGCGTGGTTCGTCGGCAGAATGCTCAAATACCGCACTCCCGGCCAGAAGGGATACCACGCCGTCAGAGAACGGCATTGCTCCAGGTAATTGTCATGTGTCAGCACGCAGCCTTTTGGGCGGCCGCCTGTTCCCGAGGAGTACACAATGCAGGCCACATCTTCGCGCTGCCGCATGGTGAAGTCGGGCGCACCCTTTCGTTTGAAATCCTCCCAGCGGAATCCTCCTGCCAGGTCGGCGCCCGCCGGAGCTTCCGTAACCAAAACCACCTTCGTCGCGATACTCTGAAATGCTGGAGACTGCATGATCGCCCGCCATAGGTGATATTCCACGATCAGAATCTTGGCTTTCGAGTGGGCCAGCAGTTGCAAATGCTCGGCCGCGGTCAGCTTGTAATCGAGCGGGACCAGTACTCCCCCACAGTAGAAAATCGCATATGCAGAAATCAGCCATTTCGACTGATTCGTCATGATGATGGCGCCACGGTCTCCCGGATCGAAATCGGCATCCTGCAACGCTCGCGCCAGAGGCGTGGCAATTTCTTTGAAGTCGGAGTAGGTAAGCCTGGTTTTCTCGCGGTCGCGGTCGGCTTCGATCAGGCAGGTTTCGCCGGCAAAGCGGTCCAGCGCATCGCGCAAGGCGGCGCCCAGACAGCTGTATGTTCGGAGATCGAGCATCAAAAAGCTATTTCACCACAGAGACGTGGAATCGTAGAGGATCCTTGTTGGTCAGTTGGTTACCCGTCCAAGGTCGATCAGAACTGTCAAACCGCGATCTCTAGCGATGATCTCCTCGCCCTTTCTCCGAGCCTCGATGTCGTTGCTGCCCCACCCGGCTACAACCGCGCCTGAATCTTTCCTGCGAGGGTGCGAAAATCCGACACTCCCTGCAGTTCGTAGTCGGGCAACTCCACATGAAAGTGATTCTCCAGCTTGGTCAGCAAATCAAGGGTCTGCAGGCTGTCGATGCCGAGCGTTTTGAAAAAATCGTTGTCTGGAGAAAGCTTTTCCTTCGGCACCTTGAAGTGCGCCGCGGCAAGGCTCAGGATTTCATCGAGCGTATGTTCTGCAGTTCTCATATGGACGACTCTAAACCGTCATTCGGAACCGGTGCTGAACTCGCTTTCGTCTCCTCAGCGTCCACGACCACTGACAACCGGCAACTTTGCACTGCTTTCACGGCAAATAGGGCTGCGCTTCCGTGCTTTCTACAAACTTCCTGAGTCCAGCCTCAACGGCAGGCTGTGCAAACAGCTCGCAAAACAAATCGATCTCCCGCCGCAACTCTTCGTGCGGGATGGGCTTGATGAACCTCTTTGCCGCGATAGCCGTCGCCCGATCGAATTTTCCAAGTTGCGCCGCGGTGGCCCGCGCCGCGCGCAGGGCTTCGCCCTCACCCACAACCTGGCTCACCAGTCCAACTTGTTGCGCCTTGATGGCATTGAAACTGCGTCCCGTCAAAATCAGATCCCGGACCACTGCATTGCCCACATCCCGCTTCAGTCGCGGAATTCCGCCAAAACCGGGAATCAACCCCAGCCGCAATTCCGGAAAGCAGAAGCGCGCCATCTTATCGGCGATGATCAAGTCACACGCCAGCGCTAGCTCAAACCCTCCGCCAAAGGTGACTCCGTGCACTGCCGCAATGGTGATTTGAGGCGCGGCGTCAATAAGGTTCAGTACGCGGTGAATTCGCTCCAGAAATTCGCGGACTCCGTGCAGGGCAGCCGCCTTCTCGATCCCCCGCGATCGCTCGTAGAGCTCGCGCAAATCCGCGCCGGCGCAGAACCCCGACTTCAACTCACTGCAGATGACAAGCGCATGTGCCTCATCCTGCAGCGCTTCAAGAGCAACCGCAAACCGTTCTAGTTCCTCCAGCGACAACGAACCCAGCTCGTTGCAGGGTTGCCGATGCAGCGCCAGTTCAATGACGCCGTCTTTCGTGTACCAGGACAAGGCCTGGCCCTTGAAAGAGTTCATGCCGTCTTCACCGGCCGGTACATCTCCTCAATCTCACCCTTCAGCGCGGCAGCAATCGCATCTCGCTTCAGTTTCCCATTCACCGTCAGCATCCCGTTCTCAACGGAAAACACTTCGCACCGCACCACGAAACTCCGCACCTGCTTATAGTGCGGTAAAAGGGAATTTTCCGCATCGAGCGCGGCCTGCACGCGTTCCTGGGTTACATCCCCGGTTACAATCGCCGCTAAATAGCCGCGCCCGTTCCCTACCACGACTACCTGCTGCGCCCCCGGCAAGCCTTTGAGGATCGCATCTTCGATAGGCTCTGGTGCGATCTTATGCCCTGAACCTAGCACAATCAGGTTCTTGATCCGCCCGGCGATTCGCCAATTCCCCGCAGCATTCACCTCGCCCTGGTCACCCGTATGAAACCAGCCGCCGCGCAACGCCTGGGCGGTTTGCTCCGGCCGGTTCCAGTATCCGGCAAAAATATTCGGACCGCGCACCACGATCTCGTCGTCCTCTCCCAGACGCATCTCCATCCCGTCAATCGCGGGCCCCACCCGTCCCACCTCCACATGGCCGGGATCATCCATGGTACAGATCGCCGTTGTTTCCGTCAGCCCATAGACCTGTAAGACCTCGATTCCCAGCATCATGAACCAGAGTTGTGTCTCCGGATTCAACGGCGCCGATCCGCAGATCAGCGCCTTCAGATTCTCGCCGATCATTTTCTTGCGGATCGTGGGAAACACCAGCGTCTTCGCCAGCCACAACCAAAATTTATCCCCCGATTTCGGCTGGTCCTCCTGCTGGCGTGCCCACGCGGCCTTCGCCTTCGAATAAACCGCTAAAGGCATTCCCCCGGTCTGCCAGAGCTGACCATCCACGGCGCGCCGCATGCGCTCGAGCAGTTGCGGCACATTCAGGAAATAATCCGGAGCCACAGCCCGCATGTCATTCGCGATCTTGCTTAAATCCATGTTCAGCGTAACCAGACTGCGCCGCTTCAGGAACGTCAGCAGCGCGATCCAGGAAGCAGCAAAAGTGAACGGCAAATAATGAAAGATGCGGTCCTGCCCTGCCGCTTCCCCCATCAACTGGCTCAAACGCTCCGAGGTGCGCTCCAGCATGAAACCTACGTTGGCGGAAGTCAAAACCACACCCTTGGCCTCGCCCGAAGTCCCCGAGGTGTAGATGATCGTCACCGGCGAGTCGATTCCCACCTGCGCGCGGTCGAGTTGTACGCCCTCAACGCCGGCAAAGATCTCGTCGAACAGGAACCGCGGCGGAGCCCCGGGCCATTCCTTCACGATGGCATCGCGCAACGGCGCATCCCCGCAGCACACCAGGGACGGTGTGCAATCCTTCATCATCGCCACCAGGTCCGCGGAAGCCTGCCGGCAATACAGTGGCACCGCGATCAGGCCCTCGGCCATGATTGCCAGGTCCATCGCTACCCAGCGGATGCTATTGGCGGCCAGCAACCCGCACCGGTCGCCCTTCTTCAACCCCCTGGAGGCAAGAAACGTGCGCGCCTTGCGAACCATCTCGAGCAATTCGTTTCCGGACGCGCCAGTAATCTGGCCGTCGCGAATTTCCGCGAGAATGCGCGTGTCCGCAGCCGCGTTTAATTGCGAGAAAATCTCACCCACGAATGGCATGATGGATTCAGGAAACAAATGAAACTCTGGGAAGCTGTGCTCTACCCTGCGATTGCCTTCCTCTGTGATCCTCTGTGCCCTCTGTGTTTTTGTCACTCAACCACAGACGACACAGAGAAACACAGGGTGTGATTGATCGCTCTGCACCGTCAGCAGCACCTCGGTACTCAGCTATACGCCGCCACCAGTTCCCGCAGACAACCATTCAGCGGAGGCAGGTAATCTTCCCAGCTCCACTCACCCGTTCGCGTGGGAAACTCGGGATACCTTCTCCGCACTTCTTCTTCAAAATACACGCCCATGCGCGCCATCACTTTCAGATTCTTCACCACCGTCCGCGCAATCCCTGACGCAATCGCCTCGCCTTCGGAGCTCAGGGTCTCCAATGCAGTCAGCAGCTTGCTCTCGAGGTCAGCATCGTCAACGTTCATCAGCAGGCGTTCGTGGCCGCGCTCGCGCATCAGATTGCGGATCCGCTCGTCCATGGTGATTCCGGCGGACGGCACCAATCCCGGCATCGACGTCACGATTCCGTGATAGCGCGAGGAAACCATCATGTGGCATGCGCGCAAGATGCTCACCAGTTCGTACATATTGTATTGATCGGAAGTCAGCACAGGCACGCCGCCCAGTTTCCCCGAAATCTTGTTAGCGGGCCGCGCATCGAGACGTTCCGTCGCCACCAGAACGACAAAGACGCTTTTCCTTTTGCGGAACGCATCCAGCGCATTGGCAATCGCCGTGACATAGTTCTGATAGGCCCGCTCCGCCGCCGGCCCTGCATGGTGAAAATACACAGTGCGGTAATGACTTTCTTTGTAAGCTCCCGTCAGACTGTGGACCGCGTATTTCGCCACCGAAGCTTTCACCGGCCACTCGAACGGATTGATCGGGCACACGACCAGCACCGGAGGACGCCCATCCCATCCCACTTGCCGCAGCACACTCTGGCCAAATTCGGGTGGACGCGGCTCGAACGTCCACGCCGTGTCCGTTCCTAACTCGGTCGGCACGCCCAGGTCGCGCAACACGCCGCGCGATTCCTCATTGCGGGTGATGATGAAGGAATTCCGGCAATAGCGACCGCACATTTTGGCCACGAGGGGATCCATGTGTCCCGCTTCGGCGCCATAGCCCACCGACAACTTGTTTTGCGCCGCGGCAATGCCCAGCGACCCGATCATCATCGTGGTCAGCGCGTTGGCGAACTTGCTTTTGAACATCGACCCTTCGCAGGCCACCACACCGTCGTGCCGCGGTACTTCGTTGGCCAGAAATGGAGGAAAAATATCCGGCAGGTGCACTTGCTTGGTACCCTCGAAGTATCCGCGCGAGAAATCGAAGTTCTGGCTCATCACGCTGAACTCCACCCGTTCCGCCCCCAGAATGTGGCGGATCTGCCGCAGCATCTCTTCCACCCGCACATCCGATCCCATGTTGCGGGTGCCGTTGTATCCCGCGAACAGCAGCTTCAGCTTCTCGCCCGGCTGCCAGCGCTTGCCCGCGCCCAGCATCCACCCAGCTTTGGCCCTCTCAATCGAGGCGCTCACCCACGCCTCCAAAATGAAATCCATCATGCCGCCGACCCCCCCGCTGACCCTCCCGCCGCCGCCGGCCAGCGCTGGTATTTGTACTCGAAATCATTCTCGCGGCTGAATTTCAACAATGGATAACAGTATTCGGAGAACGGCACCGGTCTTTTACCCAGCTCTGCGGTCACGCGGCTATTGTCGAAGACTGTGTTCCACACCAGATACGGCATGAACACTTTCATCAGCGATGCGCCGTATCCTACCGTCCCCTTGCGATTGGCAAGAAAGTTCACCGACCCGGCAAACGGCCGCTCGGTAAAGGGCGCGAACATCGGGGCCCGCTTGTGCTGCGCCGCCGCCAGCGCTTTCGTGATCTCGCGAAAGGTCTGCGAACCCAGCCCCGATGAAAGATGATAAGTGTCGTATCGCGGCTGGTCTTTCTGATGCAGCGTCGAGATTGCATCCGCTACAAAGTCCACATTAACGATATCGATCCGGTCTGCGGGGCGAAAGGGCAGCACCGGCAGCCCGGCAAGAAACACGAAGGCCTTTACCATATCGAATTGCGTTGTCTCGGGATGCCGGCTGTCGCCCAACACGATGCTGGGACGAAACACCGTCTTCGGCGTCTCCGGCAGCAGCACCCGCATCATGTGTTCGCAGAATTTCTTGGTGCGCGCATAAGGATCGTAATCGGACCGATTCCAATCGATCGCCCGGTCTTCAGTCACGACCTCGTTGTGCCGCTTGCCGGCAACCGCCACCGTGCTGACCTGGCTGAAGCGACGCAGGCCGTGATAGTGCTCGGCCTGCCGCGCCAGCGTCAGAACTTCCAGCGTCCCGCGCAGGTTCACGTTCAGGCAGCTCTTTTCCGATTTCCGGTTCAGCGAGGCCGCACAATGAATCACCGAATCGGTGGTGTGGACCAGCCGGTCGTAGTCGTCGCGCGACAATCCGAACCCCGGTTCGGTCAGGTCGCCGCGGAATATTCTCACCCGTGTCTGCAGGTACTCATAGAAAGGCAGAAAATCCAGATGCAGCTGCATCGCCTGCCACAAACGCTCCTCCGCCTCGTGCCCGTCGCGCGCCCGGACCAGCACATTCAGCGCGGTGCCGTGGTCGCGCAGCAGATTCGCCGCCACATGCGCCCCGATATATCCCGTCGCTCCTGTCAGGAAAATCGCCATTCAGAAATTCCGTTTCTCCTACCATGATGCCAGGCAGCATCCTACTCGATGGGTGCCCGTGCAGGCCGCGCCCTTGCAGCTAGAGTGGGATTTAGGTCCCCGTCCTCACCACTTCCCCATTCGCCAAACTCCGCGGCGGACGTGCTTCCAGGGGACGGCCCTCGATTAGAGGATACGTCCACCGCCGCAGCGCCGGAATGTGCACGTTAATCCAGTAATCCCACCAGTCGAGCCCTTGCGTGTTATAGGCAAAATCTGCGCGTTCGTCCTCCACCAGCGCGTGCGACAACTTTTCCACATTGTCCGCCGCAAAATCGTGTTCGTTCAGCAGGATAAACGGCTCAAACAGTTCGATCAGCTTTTCTACCCGCTCCAGGTTGCGTTCGGTTTTCGCCAGAGGAGTCTTTCTCAGTGGCAGCGGGGACATGATCCGCTGAATCGATTTGACGATCGCCTTTTGCGCCGGCGCCGACATCCGCTGGTACCGTTCTTTCGAAACCGGAATGGCATCGAAGCGCAGCCGCAGCCACGACTCCAGCCCCTCTTGCGCGCGATAGTGCTTGCGGTGCGCCAGTGACGTCAACTCGATCGACCTCCCCATGTCGCAGGGATTCGTCACCGAAGTCGCCAGCTGATAGAGCGGTTCATGACGCCGCTCCACGATGGCTGCGCCAATCAAAGTCATCCCGGCGCAGACGGCATCGACCGGGATGATATCCAGCCGCTTGCTCTCATTCGATGGCAGCTGCCGGAAATACGTTCCCAGCAGATACGAAAGCGAAGCCGATGTGTTGATGCCTTCATTCCAGCCCACGAAGGGCTTAGCCATTGACGTCTCCACAATCGCCGGCCGTACCACGGCGATGGGTAGCCCCGCGCCGCGCTTGGCAATCAGCGATTCCGCCAGGCTCTTGGTGAGGGTGTAGGTATTGGGCCAGCCCAGTTCCTTGGCCCGCCGCGTCCCCGCCTCCGTCAAATAAGTCTTCAGCCAGCGCACGCGGTTCTTGCGCACCTGATTCTCCAGCGCCACTCCCTGCAGGCCTTTGGCGGCATGTTCCTTGGCCAGCGCCTGCAGTTTCAATCCCGCGCTCACCTCCGCGCTCTCGGCCTGCATTTCCGCCTGCCCGATCAGTTCATGCAGCGCCTGCCACTCCTCCTCGGCATCGAAGCCGGGGAGCCGGCGAGGGCTGTAGTTCGGAACCAGCTTCTCCCCCACCCTTCCATCGCTCTCACCCGCGACATAGCAGGTCGAAAGGTGCAGCAGCCCGGCGTGATCGGCGCCTCGCACAAACTCGACCACGTTCACGGCTGCGTCCGTATTGGTCGCCAGCGCATCCCGTAGATCGGGATTGAAGTCGGTCAGCCCCGAACTGTTGATCACCAGGTCCAAATTCCGTTGCAAGCGCCGTGCCACCTCGGGTGATAGCCCGAGCCCTGGGTGCGTTACATCGCCTTCCACTACTTCCACTTTGGCCCGCAGAAAATCCGCCAGGCGGGCGCCGTACTTCTCGAACAGTGGATCGAACACCGGCGACTCCTCCACCATTTTTTCCAGCCGCCGATCCGCCGGATTGGACTTCTGCCGCCGGATCAGCAAATAAATCCGCCCGATCTCCGGCAAGTCCATCAGCGTATTCGCCAGCCACACCTTGCCGATGAACCCGGTCACGCCGATCAGCATCACATGCCGCCCGCTGAGCGATTTCCTCACCGACAAGCCGGGCAGTTGCCGTTGTCCTCCAAAATGAACCAAAGGCCGCCCGAGAGCGCGTGGTTCAACTCGCTCGGCTGGAACCGCCGCTGTCCGCAACTCTTCGACAGAAATGTCGAGATGGCGCGCCAAAGTCTTGGGCGCGCGCCTGCCATCCGGCTGCCCTTCCCGAATTCGCGCGAAGACCCCGCGCGGCCGGATTACCGGCTCCAGCAACCTGCCCGTCGCCACCCCATCGCGAAACTCCAGCCGGTTGGCTACCACCCGCTGCGCACCCAGGTGCCGCGCCAGGGGCTTCATCACATGTTCCAGAGCCTGGCTCACCAGCACTACGTCCGCTCCCCCGCCTGCCAGTTCCCGCACCCTTTCCACGCCTGCTTCCTTCAATCGCGGCTTCAGCTTGTACTGGAAATATTCCTCGCCCAGCAGATCCAGGCGGTCGCGAGTGACGCCGCGCAGCGCGGTGTGCACCACCCGTGTGGCAAATTTGCGGTTGGTCGAATAGAGAAACGGACGCAGGGCCGCCAGCAGGAAGATCAGCCCGCGCCTCCGGAAGCGCTCCGCAAACGTCTGGGCATTCCAGGTAAAGAACGCCACCGGCTCGACCACAGTCAGGTCCAGCAGACTGCCTTCCACCCTCCAATACACGCAGGGGGACGCGTGGGAATTGTGGTTCGACGGTTCCAAGATGGTTTTCGTCCTCTTTTTGCAGGCTGCTGTCTCACCGGGCGGACGAATCTTCTATTGTAAACAATGCCTGCAAGCCCAAGCAGGGAAAGGAGCAAAGGATCAGCGGGCAATTCGATGCCGGCCCAGCCACCACCGCCGCGCGGCCACGATTGACCACAGCGCTTCCACAAGACCGAACGGCCATGCACCCTGTAGGAACCCATAGACCGACCCCAAAACGCAGGCCACAGCGAAGCCCAAGACGAACCATGAACTGCGATGCTCCAACGCATAGCAAACCACCATACCCGTGACCGCGAAGAGGCCAAACGCGGAGAGGCGGCTCATGATGTGCCTCCTTTGCCCACAGCCACGGCAATTCCCCCGCTCACCGCCAGCGCGGCCCCAATCGCCAACAATCCGCCGCGAAAGCCTCCGCCCACCGAACTCGCCCACCCAATGATGTCAGGGCCAAAATAACCTCCCAGATTTCCAATCGAATTGATGACCGCGATCCCGGCCGCCGCAGTCAGGCTGCTCATTCCGGACGTCGCCATCGCCCAGAACGGCCCGGTCATGCTCTCCGCGCCAACCATACCCAGGCTCATTCCTGCAATTGCCACAGCAGGCGAACTGCCGTAAGCCGCTCCCACCAGCGCCCCAGCTCCAATGAACCCTGCTCCGGCGGTGTGCCAGCGGCGCTCGCCGCTCCGGTCAGAGTTCATTCCCCACAAGACCATCGCCACCGCTGTCACCACATACGGAATCGCAGCTACTATTCCCGTTGTGAGGTAGCTGAGCCCTGCCAGGTCGCGAATCGCACTGGGCAGCCATAACGTCACTCCGTACATGCAAGCCGCCACCCCAAAATACAGCAACGAAAGCATCCAGATCTGGGCGTTCATCAGCACCCCCCAGAAACCCTCGCGCTCGGCGACGACGTTTTTGCGCTGCTCGCTCGCCAGTTTTTCCACCAGCCAAGCACGCTCTTTCTCGCTCAGCCACTTCGCCTGGCTCGGTGTTTCGGCAAGCATCCAATACACCGCCAGCCCCAGCCCGATGGCCGGAATCCCTTCCATCAGAAACAGCCATTGCCATCCGGCCAGAAGGCCACCATGCACGCCCAGCAGCGCGCCTGACACAGGACTACCCACCAGCCCGGCGAGCGGATTTGCCGTCATGAACCACGCTACCGCGCGAGCGCGCGCTCCCTCGGGAAACCAGCGCTTCATGTAAAGAATCATTCCCGGGAAGAATCCGGCTTCGGCCGCTCCCAGAGCGAAGCGCAACGCATAAAAACTGACCGGCCCGCGAATGAAAATCATCGAGCACGAGACCAATCCCCAGACGACCATCAGCCCGGAAATCCACCAGCGAACCCCGGTTTTCTCCAATACCAGGTTGCTCGGCAACTGAAAGAGAAAATAGCCGGCGAAAAACATTCCCGCCGCGCGCCCGTAAACCCGGTCGCTCAGATGCAGAGTTCCGCGCATCTGCAGGATGGCGAAACTCACATTGATCCGGTCGAGGTAAGCGACGATGTAAAGAAGAAAGAGAAACGGCATCAGCCGCCACATCAGGCGGGAAACAACGGTGGTCTCAATTCCAGCATCGGACGGTCTTTCCAAGATGACGTTCCCGAAAAACGTCGACGCACAGCTCTACACCGATAATCTTTCTCGAATCTGTTTCACAATCTCTACCGTCGTCGCTTCAATGCCTACGGTTATGGCATCCCTCGGCTCTTCAAGGTCCGCAAACTGGCCCGCCAGAATCAGCTCGCCGGCAAAGTGGCCCCGCCGGTTTTGCAGCCGTCGCGAAATCAACTCTTCACTGCCCTTCAAGTATACGAACTTTACTGCCGGCCCGGCTGCCAGCATCTCGCGATAGCTCCGCTTCAAAGCCGAGCACGCCACCACTACATTCCCTCTCTCGGCCTGCCGCTTGGCGATCTCGACTCGCAACCGCTCCAGCCAGGGCCGGCGGTCTTCATCGTTGAGCGGGATTCCCTGCCGCATCTTCTCCACATTTGCCGCTGGATGAAATTCATCTCCCTCCATAAACTCCCATCCCAGTTGCTCGGCCAGCATGCGCCCCACCGTAGTCTTTCCCGTCCCGGTTACTCCCATCACGATCACGATCATGCTATCCGGCTTCTACTTCTTCGTCGAATACGTTTTGCTGAACCCGTTCCGCTCATTGGTAACCGTGAACGAACCATCCCGTTCAGCGGTCACCTTGATGTACTTCCCTGTGTCGTCTTCCCCAACATTGGCAATCTTTTCCTCGGAGACGTTGTGATCCTTGCCGCCCTCCACCGCGTAGTGGAGCTGCCACAGGTCTATCAGACCCGGAGAATCGTGCACGATCTGCCACGCCGCCGGACTGCCTCCCTTGTGCGCGCCATTATTCATGATCGCTACTCGTGGATGCAGCGCCCACACCAGGGCCTTCGCATTCGACTCGTCGAGTCCGTGATGCGTGGTCAAATACAAATCCACTGTGCCGATCAGATCATTGGGGCATGCCAATGCGATCTCCTTTTTCTTCGTGAGATCTCCCAGGTCGAGAAAACGGAACTTGCCATACTGAATCAAAAGCCCCAGCGACCGCGCATTCTCGCTTGGATCGTCCGGAGGCTGCGGCTCCGCCGCGCAATAGGAATTGGCCTCGCCCGCGCCCGGCAGCGGATCGTTTATCACCTTTCCTGCCGCGGCCAGTGCCTGCACCTCGAGACCACGTATGGGCAGCCCCTCACCCGGCCTCAAAATGATGTGCGCATGTCCGGCGACTACTTTGTTGTATGCCGCGAAATCCTCTCGGGTAACATCGGAATCCTCCATGTTCGGCCCGTGATCGACAAACGTTCCGATCTTGATTCGTTGTGCCAGCTGCGGAACCCCGCCCACATGATCGCGGTGATAGTGCGTGATCAGCACGTAATCCAACCTCTTCACGCCGGCCTGATGCGCCGCGTCTACGATGCGATTCGCATCTCGCCCCCCAAAGCCCGGCCATCCTGTGTCGATCAGCAAGGACTGCCCCGCGGGACTCACCACCAGCGTAGACTGCCCGCCTTCAACGTCGATGAAATAAATCTGCAGCGGCTTGGGAGTTCGCGCCGCAGCCGCGGGCACGCTGACCATGCCAAGCAACGCTGCCAGCCTCAGCCAATCACGCATCTTCTGGCCTCCATGAACCACGCGCATCATTATGCTCTATTCGGGGAAGGAGCGAAAAAACGCGCAACAAGCCACCTCCCTAAGCCGTCTCGAGAAAGTCCGGCTTCGGCCGAGCCGATCGAGTCCGCTAAAGACGGGGCTTCAGCCGCCGGAAAACACAAATCTTTCGCTCCTCGCTCAAAAACACAAAGGCCGCCCTTGAGGGCGGCCTTCTTTGTTGCTATCACCGCAAACTACTTTGTGCTGACCGGAACAATCACCCCAAAAGTTCCCGCATCATTGTTGGCCGGGCCCGCCGTCAAGAACAGATGATTGAGAGCCCCATTCGTGCTGTTTCCGCCGCCGAAAGCGATCGCCCATAGCTGATTGATCACGATCGCCTTGCCGGAAGAATCTTTTACCGTCCCCACAAACATCCCTTGCTCGTTAAATGCGTTGATTGTGCCGTTGTTGGTGTTGTTCGAAACCAGGATCGTATTGCTCAGCGCGCCAAAATTTTTCGGCGCCAGCGCCACGCCCCAAGGCTGGTTCAGTGGCGCTCCCGAGATCAGGGATTTCCCGTTCACCAGCACGCCGGCCTCCGTATATTTATCTACGAAGCCGCCGCCGCTTTCGTCTATCGCCGCATAGGTAACGTAGACCTCGCCGTTGATGTCCTGAATCCCGAACGGCGCAAAGCCCGCCGGAATATTCGGATCGGTGAACGCACCCGGCAGGTTTACGGGATTAAAGTTCCCGTCATACACTTCAACCGTGCCAGCCGCCATGTTGGCCGCATAAATCATATTCTGTCCGCTGCTGATCGCGAGCCCGGTATAAACCGCTCCCGCTTTGCCATTGTCGACCGCGATGATCGCCTGGTTTGGATTCGACTTGAACGTCCACCCGCTGATGGTTCCATCCAGCGTGTCAAACAAGAAGAGCGCGGGCCATCCCTGCACCTGGAAATTCGACGACGAGTTAAACACCATTCCCGTTGGCGTTCCCGGCCCATTCATCCCGGTCGGCGAATCCGGCCCGTTGCCGGTCGTCGGAATCAACACCCGCAGCGCTTGCGCCACCCCATGCTCGTCGTAAAGCGTTGACCACCCCGAAGTGTTGTCGGCAATCCACCACGCCGAGGTCGCTCCCCGTGCCATTCCCCAGCCATTCGCCAGCAGCGGATCGATGTGGTGCGCCTGTCCTGCCTGGTTAGAAGACAGATTAGTAAGTTGATATTGCGCCACGGCCGTGCTCGCACCCACCACGAGCAGAGTCCCGAGGCAAGCCATGAGACCGATTGAGCGACGCATTGAACGCGGCATACCATCCTCCTTTGGAGGCAAGCCGGAGCGGGAGAACCCGCACCAGAATCGTTGTGCGGAGAAGAACCACAAAGCCCCCGGCCTGCGATAGCCGCAATCCTAGAGATCGCATCTCAGATGGTTGTCATCGGTCTGTCATCGCGTTGTCATCACTTTGCACAATCTTCGCAACCGGCAACCCTCCCCTGCTGCCAGAGAGTGCTAGGCGTTGAAAGCTGATGCGCGTGTAGTTCGGTGGGATCTCTACTGCAGCTTCGCGTACTCCGCTTTGGCTTGCTCGAAGACTGGTACGTCCGGGTCCGCATTTTTCCACAACGAGAAGAAATCCTTGTAAGCCACGATTGCCCGTGTTCGCGCTGCCTCGGCATCCGCGCCGTGCAAGCTGTTGGCTTGCAACGCATCGGCTCGCGCCAATCCCAGCCGCGCCATCGCCCCGGTCCAACAGTTCACCACCAGGCCGCTATGATCCAGAATCTTCTGGAACTCGGCGGCAGCCGAAGCTCCCTGTCCCATCGCCAGATACGCCTGCCCGCGGACATGCGCCGCATACCCGCAGGAGCCGTTGGCGCTGAAGGGAATCAGCGCCAACTCCATTGCCTTTGTCCCTTGCAATCGCTCCACCGCCCCGGCTGCATCCTTCTTGTCCAAAGCCAGTTGAGCTTCGATGGTCGGTATCCACAACGACTGCATCTGCGTATCCAGAGGAAAGCTCGCAGAAAGATCCTTGACCAGTCCGTCGCTGCGCGCTTCATCGCCGCTCAGAGCCAGTGCCAGAGTCGCTTCGATCCTCACTGCCGGGCTTTGGGGCGCAAGTTTGAGCGCGGCCTCCGCAGTCCGCCCCGCATCCTGAGCCCTTCCGTAACCGGCTTCCCGCAGCGCAGCACTTGCTTGCCACATAGCGGCATTCTCTTTGTTCGCCGCTGCCGTAGCGGCAGCCACCGCCTGCTCCGTTAACTGGCTCGCTTTGCTCAGCTGCCCGCCGTAAGCCGCCGTGTCCGCTTCCAGCGCAAATCCTTGGCTGCGGTACTCCGGATGGCTCTGCAGCCAGGAGACTTCCCGCGCCATTCCCGCCGCATCGCCGGCCAGAAAACTCACTGCGTACAAATTTATGTGAATATTCAGCTCATCCAGTTTTCTCGCTTCGGCCTCCATCAGCACCTGCCGCGCTTCATCGATGCGTTGCATCGCCAGCAGGGCCGCGCCCAGATTCACATAACCAATCACGTTATCGGGCGAGAGGCGCAGAAACTCCCGGTTCACCTCCAGCGCTTTTTCGTGCATGCCAAGTTCCGACTCCGCCACGGCCAGGCTGCCATAGGCAATGTAATCGCGCGGATAACTCTCCACCCACTCCTGATAAATGTGCGCGGCTTTATCCACTTCTCCGGTCACGCCCAGATAGTAGTAACCGGCGATCAGCAACCATTCCCGTTCGCTGGCGCGATCGCGAAACTCGAATGCTTTGCCGTAGTAGTCGCGGGCCCGTCCATACTCGGCGATATCGGCGTAATTGCCTCCCACCGCCCAATAGGCCAGAGCAAACTTCGGATCCAGTTCGATAGCCCGCAAACCATGCGGCAACGCGGCCGCCGAGCCCTTCTCGCGCATCGCTTTATATTGCAGGCTGTATTCCTTGAGCGCCTCCAGCGACGATGTGGTGGCTTGCTCCAGCGGCACATCGAACTTCTGCACCGTAGCCAGCGATTCGCCTAATGCGCGCCGCAACCTCGTCGCCGCGCCCCCCAGTGCGCCAAGAACCTTTTCTTTCGAAGAAGCGGTCACCTGCTGTTGCGCGAGAATGTCGCCGCTCTGGCAATTCACGGCCTTGAGGCCGATCACGTAATCGGTGCCCAGACTCGCGATCGCGCCTGCGATGTAAGCCCTGCTGCCCGAGCGCTGACAAATCTCCCGCGCCACAGCCGGTGTCAGCGACGTGTCCGCCGGACGCGTCATCTCTTTGAGTGTCACAGTCACCTGGTCATCGGACAGAATATTCAGGAACGGCGATTGCAGCAGTGTGATGCTGAGGGCCTGCTTGAGCGTGTCATCAAACACCGCGTCTCCGGTTGAGTTGGCAAATCCGGCAAGCACAACCGTGTCTTTCACCGTCAAGGCAGGGGTTCGATGTAGGCGGTAGTGAATCGCACCCGCGACCAAAACGATCAAGACCGTACCCGCGACAAAGATTTCTCGCCCGAACCGCCGCTTCGCCCGGCCGCTTGTTTGTCCCGGAGCGTGTATGGGCGATGAGAGCGTGGGAGCCGCAACCGGTTGCACGGGAGCTGTCGGAGCAGCCGTCGCTTGCCCCGACGGAGGCCGTCGCTGAGCGGTCGATCCCGGCGCCGCGCCCGGATCTGTAGCCGCGCTCACCACGTGACCGGAAACCGTGTCACGCCGGAGCCGCTGCAGATCGGCCCGCATTTCCGCCGCGCTCTGGTAGCGCAGCTCGCGGTCCTTCTCCAACGCCTTGTTGATGATGCGTTCCAACTCCGCCGGCAGCCGCGGATTCAGTTGCACCGGCGCAACCGGTGCGCCGTGCAGGATGCCATCGAAAATCGCCGCCGACGTGGTTCCCGAAAATGCCGCCCGTCCCGTCGCCATCTCGTAGAGCACCACGCCGAAACTGAACAGATCGGTGCGGGCATCCAGTTGTTTTCCCAGAGCCTGCTCTGGGGACATATACGCCACCGTGCCTACCGCGTTGCCCGCGCCCGTCAAATCGCCGCGATCATCACTTTGCGTGGGCACAGACTCGCCCACGCTCTCGTGTGCGACCACTTTCGCCAGCCCGAAATCGAGAACTTTGGCGTGGCCGCGCCGCGTGAGGAAAATATTTCCCGGCTTGATGTCACGATGAATGATGCCGGCCGTGTGCGCGGCATCGAGCGCATCGGCGATTTCCACCGCCATCCGCAGCAGCTCGTCGGTTTCCAGCGGCTGCCCCCCGATGCGGTGGCGCAACGCCAGGCCGTCGAGCAGCTCCATCACGATGAAGGCTCGTCCCTCGTGCTCCCCAATCTCGTGGATGGTGCAGATGTTGGGATGGTTCAGCGCCGACGCCGCCCGCGCCTCGCGCCGAAAACGCTCCAGCGCCACGGAACTGTGGGCCAGGTGCTCGGAAAGGAATTTCAGCGCCACGTGGCGGCCGAGCGCAGTGTCCTCCGCCTCGTAGACCACCCCCATGCCCCCGCCTCCGAGCCTCTGCACCACCCGGTAGTGCGAGATCGTCCGCCCGATCATTCCAAGATGTTAGGCACCCGCCTTCGCCGCGTCAACGCCGGTTGGCGAAGGAAGCATCCATGATTCAGAGGGTGCAGTTTATCCCGTTATCCAGCGATGCGCTTCCGCCAGAACCATCAGTGCCCCACCGTCGACGCGACTTGAGTTCTGTATCCCGCCGGTCCCGGCCTCTCTGACCGTGATGACGAACCACATATTCGATACACAGGTGGCCGGCATCAACATAGGGGTCGGGAACGTAACCGTAAGAGGCAACGGTCTCGCCTACTCTCTCGGTTCCGCAATCGAGTTCAATTGCACGACGGGCG